>NZ_CP031733.1:1832284-2443046 GCF_003086355.1 Streptococcus chenjunshii
CAATCGAAAGAGCTTTATGTGCATTTTGCTCAATCAAAAGAACAGTTGTTCCCTGTTTTTGAATATCCTGAATAATATCAAAAATTTCCTGAATAAAAATCGGTGCCAGCCCCATCGAAGGCTCATCAAGCAGAAGGAGCTTGGGTTTGCTCATCAGCGCACGCCCCATAGCCAGCATCTGCTGTTCACCTCCCGAAAGTGTTGCTGCATCCTGATTTTTTCGCTCCTCCAGACGCGGAAAACGGTCAAACACCCTCTGTAAATTGTTTTGATTCTCCTCACGGCTGTTGCTTAAAAAAGCACCCATTTCCAGATTCTCCAAAACAGTCAGGCCCGAAAAGACATGGCGTCCTTCAGGAACCTGAGAAAGACCGCTGGCAACAATTTTCCGCGTCGCAGCTTTCTGAATGGCTTCGCCTCTAAAAGTAATGCTTCCGCCGCTGGGACGGACCAATCCCGAGATAGTTCTCAAAATCGATGTTTTCCCTGCACCGTTAGCACCGATTAAGGAGACAACCTCGCCTTCGTTAACCGTAAAAGAGACATCCTTAACGGCCTGAATAACCCCATAATGAACCGAGAGATTGTCAACTGTTAACATTGTCATTAGATTTCACCTCCCAGATAGGCCTCAATAACACGCTGGTCATTTTTAATTTCATCCGGTGTCCCTTGAGCAATCAGTCTGCCGTATTCTAAAACATAAATCCGTTCGGTCACATCCATAACCAAACTCATATCATGTTCAATCAGCATAATTGTAATGTTAAAACGATCTTTAATCTGCCGGATAAGCTCTGTCAGCTCTGCTGTTTCCTGCGGATTCATACCAGCTGCTGGTTCATCCAGAAAAAGAATTTTAGGTTTAGTTGCCAAAGCCCGGACAATCTCTAAGCGGCGCTGCTGACCGTAAGGCAGGTTTTTCGCTAAACTTTCGGCTTTATCTTCCAAACCAAAAATAGATAGCAAATTCAGTGCTTCTTTCTGCAGGTCCTGCTCGCTTTTATAAAATTTAGGCAGACGCAGAAGACTGGAGAAAATAGGCAGGGAACTGTTATTAGCCATGCCTATCAGTACATTGTCCAGAACAGTCATTTCCTTAAACAGGCGAATATTCTGGAAGGTGCGCGACAAGCCTAAAGAAGCAATTTTATAAGGGAGTTTTCCGTTCAAAATCGTACCATCAAGACTTACAGTACCTTCACTTGGTTCATAAACACCGGTCAAAAGATTAAAGAGTGTCGTCTTTCCAGCACCATTGGGGCCGATGAGCCCAACAAGCTCTCCTTCATTTAACTCCATAGTCACATCGCCAACCGCAGTCAGACCGCCAAAATTCTTTGTCACATTTTTTATTTCAAGAAGTGCCATTAACGACTGCCCTCCTTAGACTTTTTTTTGAATAATCTTGCAAAACTGAATTCTTTGGTTCCCAATAAGCCGCCGGGCCGGAAAACCATAACCAAAATCAGAGTTAATGAGTAGATAATCATCCGCAGGTCGGAAAAGTTTTGCAAATACATGTTCAGAATCCCCAAGACAACAGCGGCCACAATCGTGCCCGTCATAGAGCCGAGCCCGCCCAGAACAGCAATGATAAGATAATCGATCGATCTCATAATCGTAAAGTCTTTAGGGGCGATTGTCCCGATATAGCCTACATAAAGAGAACCAGCAATACTTGCTGTCATAGCTGCAATGGCAAAGGTCATCACCTTAACCTTAGTGGTGTTAACCCCCATAGCTTCCGCTGCAATTTCATCTTCCCGAACCGAAATAACTTGACGGCCAAAGGAACTGCGCAGGTAGTTCATAAAGAAGATGAGTATAAGAACAACAAAGATAAAGACCGTAGACCACTGTGAGTAGGGCAGAATGCCGGTTAAGCCTGCTGCTCCGTTAGTTAAATCGCCGCCATTAACAATGGCAATTCGGATAATCTCTGATACTCCAAGCGTAGCAATCGCCAGATAATCTCCTTTTAACCGCAGGGTCGGAAAACCGACAATAACAGCGATAACTCCGGCAAGAAGCGCGCCGACAATCATGGAGAGATAATAACCGCCATAAGTTGGGTTAAAGTCAGTCATAATCGCTGTTGCATAGGCACCAATAGCCATAAAACCTGCCTGCCCTAAAGAAAACTGGCCGGAAAAGCCAAGAACCAGATTGGTTCCCATCGCCATGATCATCGAAATACCGATTCCCATGAGAATCTGGATATAGTAAACGCCTAAAAAGCCAGAACTGATAAGCACTGCAAGAATAGTGTAGATAAGTGCAATTACAGCAATCCAGGCTAAAATAGATTTTAGATTTTTTTTCATTGCCTTACACCTTCTCTTTCACATATTTGCCAAGAATACCCGCCGGACGGATCAAAAGAATAAAGATTAAAATCGCATAAACGACTGCATCACGGTAGCTGGATAAACCGATAGAAATAGAGAATGTTTCCAGAAGACCGATAATAAAGCCACCCATTGCTGCTCCAGGGATAATTCCGATTCCGCCCAAAACAGCGGCTACAAAGGCCTTAATACCAGGAGTCATTCCCATCAGCGGATTAATGGAATTATAGTAAAGACCGATTAAAACACCGGCTGCTCCTGCCATCGCTGAGCCCAGTGCAAAAGTGAAACTGATGGTGCTGTTGACATTGATACCCATCAGCCGCGCCGCATCACTGTCAACCGACACGGCCCTCATAGCTTTACCCATCTTGGTTTTCTGAACAATAAACTGCAAAGCCAGCATCAAAATTACCGAAACAAGCAGAATAATGATTTGGACATTGCTGATACTTACAGGCCCTAATGAATATTTAACTGTCTTAATCGCCTGCGGGAAGGGACGAGCCTGCGCTCCAACCAGATATACCATAGAGTATTCCAGAAAAAAGGAAACACCGATGGCTGTAATCAATGCAGCAATCCGTGTTGAATTGCGCAAGGGCCGGTAAGCCAGAAATTCAATAAGAACTCCTAAGGCTGCGGTAACCACTATCGTTAACACAAGAGCAACAAAAAAATTTAAATGATAGTAACTAATCAAGTAATAGCCGATAAAAGCACCCATCATATAAATATCACCGTGGGCAAAGTTGATCAACTTGATGATCCCATAGACCATAGTGTATCCTAGGGCCAAAAGAGCGTAAACACTCCCTAAAATCAGACCGTTTACAAGCTGCTGGAGCATAATTTCACCAAACTTTCTAACATAATAATATATGGGGAGGCAAAGCTTCCCCATATTTCCTTTTTAAAACTTAGTCAGCTTCGACAACTTCTGATGAAGATTCCTCGCCATTGGTCAAACCGATAATAGAAACTGATTTAACCGGATTATGGCTTTTATCAATTGTCATTGTTCCGGTAACCCCTTCGAAATCTTCCAATTTCGCAAGGTTAGCTGCAATATCTTTAGAATTTTCAGCATCTTCGGCACTTTCAGCAATCATGTAGATTGAATCATAAGTCAAAGCCGCAAACATTGACGGTGCCTGACCGAACTTAGCTTCATAGGCCTGCACAAACTCAGCCGCCTTGTCAGAACTTGATGCCGAGAAACCAGAAATATAATAAACATTATTAGTATTTTCAGCACCGGCCAGATTGATGAGCTGATCATCAGCAAAGCCATCAGGACCGACTATTGGTGCATCAATGCCCATTTCCCGAGCCTGTTTGATAATTGTACCGGTCTCTTGGTAATAACCCGGCATGATAATCGCATCGTATTCTTTATTTTTGAACTTCGTCAAAGCCGATTGGAAATCGGTGTCTTTAGATTGGAAGGTTGCTTCAGTAACAATATCACCCTTATATTCTTTCTTAAATTCTTCAGCGATTCCTTTAGCATAATCGCTGGAATTATCATAGTAAAGAACTACTTTGTCCGCTTTCAGATTTTCTGTCGCATATTTAGCAAGCACCTGCCCTTGGTAACTGTCAATAAAGGTGGTACGGAAAATGTATTCATAAGCTTCTCCATCCTTATTCACTGTTAAATCATCCTGAGTTCCTGACGGTGTGATCAAAGGAACCGCCGCTGACTGGGCATTAGGACTGGCAGAAGCAACAGCTGATGAAGTTGCTGGACCGACAATAGCATTAACCTTGCTTTCAGTTGCTAAATTAGTTGCTACAGTAGCTGCCTCTGAATTGTCTGATTTATTATCTTTAGAGACAAGTTCAAGCTTTTTGCCGTTAACGCCTCCGGCTTTGTTGATTTCCTCAACCGCAAGCTCTGCGCCGTTCTTTTCAGCATTGGCATAGGCTGAAACATCGCCGGTTAATTCAAGATTCAAGCCGATTTTTATCGTATCGCCGATGTCATTGCCTGCGGCTGATGAATTACTGGACGGTGCCGATCCACAGGCTGCCAGAACAATCGTACTCAAGAAAGCTGCTGCAGTTAAAGCAAATTTCTTCTTCATATTTTTCTCCTTAAATTTCTTAGTTAGTGATACGTTAATAAGAATACTGAATTATCTGAAAATTGTCAAGACTTTTAGACTAATTTTTTTCTTCTCTGAAAAGACTGCCGACAAAATCACAATTAATATCATCCAGATGCGAAACCTTCACCTCTTTAACAAATTTAAGACGGGAGAGTTCGGCCAGTTTATCTGCTAAAACAGTCTTATCAACATAAATAAGCAAATAGCGCATCCGGCGCGAATGATAAATGATATCACCGATTCGGTTCAGTTTGCGGGCATCGCGGTTATAATAGAGATAAACAGCAATACCTTGCCTATCTTCCTTTTTTAGCATGTTCTTCTCCTCTTTCTCGGATATTGCGGCCTCTCCCCTTTTCATGCGGACGTTTATGCGGAGCTAAGGGCAGCCCAGTATCAACAAAAATATCAGGCGAAACCGCTGCAGAAATTTTCTGTGAAAGTTCAGCCAATACTTTCTGCACCTCAACTTCAGCCTGGCGGTAACGGATAAGACGGTCATTCATATCTATTTTGCGTTTTTGCGCCAGAAGCCTCCGGCGCAGTTTGAGGTTTTCTGCCCGTGCATTCTTATAAGGAGCCATTGTCTCATAGTTTTCCTGAAGCTCCTGAAAATGCTGGATATCCTGCTGCAGTTCTCTGTCATTTAGAAAAGCTGTTTTTGTCTCCCGGTATTTCTCCACAATTTCCAATTCTAAGAAAGCCTGCAGAACTGTCTCCATAGCATCCTCAACAGCTAGGAACTCTTCATTAATCCTTAGCATAAGAAAATTATACCATAAAAACTTTTCCATTAAAAATCTGTCCAATCTTCTTTAAAGGCAATACTGCTGATATTTAACTTATCTTGTCTGTATGCTGCCAAGTGCCGTCTGCAGCTCTTTGCCCCTTTATCTTTGTTTATCACTGAGTGACAAGGCATCATGTTAGAACTGAACACGCCCTAAACGCTGCAGGAAAAAGAGATACAATCGTTGGAAGCGTCAGTGACTTACGAGTGTGGCTGCTCTATGAGTATAAAACTTCCTAGAGTCTTAGGTGACTCTTCGTCAGTTTTCCTATTTTCCCATTGCGTTCTTAACCGCCTTTGTATTTTAAAAAACAGCTTGAAGCACCTGCTCCAAGCTGTTATGATACTAAGCACAGCGGCTAAGACTTTATTTCAATTCATTATTTTCCATAATTTCATCAATAAAGCCATAGTCTAACGTTTCTTTCGCATCCATCCAGTAATCGCGTTCAGCATCTTTGTGAATCTGTTCAATCGGCTTACCGGAATTTTCTGATAAAATCTGTTCTAATTTATTACGGGTTTTTAAGAGCTGCTCCGCAACAATAGCCATATCTGACTGCTGTGTGCCGCTTCCGGTTCCTCCCATTGGCTGGTGGATGAGGTATTCAGCATTAGGGAGCATAAACCGCTTGCCTTTTGCCCCGCTTGAGGCGATAATTGTTCCCATGGAAGCTGCCATCCCCATTACAATGGTCTGTACATCGGATTTAATAAAATTCATGGTATCCACGATAGCCAGACCGGCTGTGACAGAACCGCCAGGAGTGTTGACATAAAGGTAGATATCCTTGGTATTGTCTTGAGCATCCAGAAAAAGCAACTGAGCAATGATTGAGTTAGCCATATTGTCTTCAACCGGACCCGTTAACATAATGATACGGTCTTTTAAAAGACGAGAGTAGATATCATAAGAACGTTCGCCGCGGCTTGTTTGTTCAATAACTACAGGAATCATATATTTTCTCCATTTCTTTTAACTTTGATACTATTATAATCATTTGGTCAAGAAAGGTCAAATAATAAAATTGTTTTCAGAAAAAACTTTATTTTGTTCCAAACAAGCGATCGCCTGCATCTCCCAGACCTGGAACAATATAGCCATTTGAATTCAGCTTTTCATCAAGCGCCGCAGTATAGATATCAAGATCAGGATGTGCCTCCTGCAGCACCTTAACTCCTTCGGGGGCTGATACCAGACAAACAAACTTAATATTGGCTGCTCCGCGCTTCTTCAAGGTATCCACAGCTAAAACAGCTGAACCTCCAGTCGCCAGCATAGGATCTACTAAAAAAATCTGACGCTGATCAATATCTTCCGGCAGCTTAACCAGATATTCAACCGGCTGCAGCGTTTCTTCATCGCGGTACATGCCGATATGACCGACCTTCGCCGCTGGAACCAGACTGAGCAGACCGTCTACCATTCCGATACCAGCTCTCAAGATAGGAACAATAGCCAACTTCTTCCCAGCCAGCTGTTTCTGCTTGGTTTTGGTAATAGGAGTCTCAATTTCTACATCCTCCAAAGGCAGATCACGCGACACCTCATATCCCATGAGCATAGCAATTTCGTTAACCAGTTCCCGAAACTCCTTAGTCGATGTTTCCGTCTGACGCAAAATAGACAGCTTATGCTGAATAAGCGGATGTGAAATAACTTGAAATTTTCCCATAATAAACTCCTTTAAATAAGATACAAAGGCCGTATAAAGCTCACAGCAAAAATAGGAAAATGGACGAAGAAACGTCAGTTTCTAGGAGATTTTCTCTTTTTTGCACAGAGCTTAGGCCGTGTTCAATTCCAATAAGATAACAAAGGCCGTTAAAAAATCCGTATGAAAAGACGGTAAGCCAGAAATCTCTGATTTCGTCAGCGCACCTCTGCCAGGACGACTAGAAGGGTGCAGTCGGCTATGAAGGCGACAAAGCCTTCAGACGGCTACGGCTGACGGCAAGCCAGAAATCTCTGATTTCGTCTGCGCCCCTCTGCCAGGACGACTAGAAAGGTGCAGCAGGCTGTCAAGACAGCAAAGCTTTCAGTCAGCTACTGCTAGAGCTATTCTGGACTGTCACCGCGCCGAGACGGACTTCATCTTTTTCACTAGGATTTTAGGCCGTGTTCGCTTCTTTATACTGTATCTCTATTGATTATACCAAAATTTACAAAAAAAGACTGTAAGTAAGACAAATAAGTTACTTCTCTTAAATGTATTTTATATTTATAAATGACTTCTCACAAAACGAGGCAGGGACAAAAGCCCCTGCCTCATTTTACTTCTTAAACAGAAGAGTTTGGCACAATGGCTGATTGGAAATTCTTATCCCTTGCTGCACAAGGGACAGCCATCTCTAATTAACTGTACGGAGGCGGGACGGCAAAATCGAAAATGTCATTTTATGGCCATTTACCGATTGCTGTTCTGCTCTCTTATGTCAATGAGGATTCACGTTCCTTAGCTTAAGGATTCACAGCTGCCTGACTTAAAACAGCTGTTCATACTTAAAATTTCTTGAAAGTGAAGAAAGCAGCCAGAGTTGAAAGAAAACCCAGAGAAGCAGCTAAGAGACCTTTAGACCCCCCTGACTGTGGATTTTTGTGTTTTTGCTTTCCTTTGTATTTATTCTCCAAAGCTTTTTGACTACCTCGGGACTTTTTAGCCTTATTTTCCGTTACAAACGTTTTATGGCTGCTTTTCGTTTTTTCAGGCTGTTTAAGCTGAGCAGTTACCATATCCAGCAAGTCCTTAAGATTCTGTTCCGTTAAAGTGACTGTTCCCGAAATATTAGCATTAATATTGACATCATAACGGACAGTTATGGAAATCGGTTTGGATTGGTCGCTGCTGTCAGGATTTTGCTCCTGATTATCATTCCCCGGATGAGTCTGAGGATCCTCATTATCCTGATTGTCTTCTTCGCTGTCCTGATTGGTCTTACTGTCTTCCGGCAGAGCTGGCGTATGCGGTATCAGGCCGTAACCGCCGACCACATTCCAATCAATATAACCATCATTTTCCCCCGGCAGGTAGGCAGTATCCAGTGTTCCCACTGTTCTTTGGGTCTCACTGCTTTCATCCCAAATCCAGTCTCCCTGTTCTGTCATTTGGGCCAGAACACGTGTAGTATTATCCGGTAAAATTTGGATAAGGAAACTAGGCGCCCAAGTTGAATTATTGCCTTTCCCTGCCACTTCATTGCGATTGGTCATATAAGAGGTGATCAGCAAGGTATCATCAGAACCCTCGACAGGAACAGCATAGTAAGAGTAGGTAGCTGTCCGCCAGTCAGCAGGAACAGAAGCCGTCAGAACAATGCCGACATCGTTAAGCGGAACATAGCCTTCAGTCAGACTGTCAGAAACATAGCCCAGCATCACAACATTGTCACCGACAACATTGTTGGCAAGGTTCCAAGCATCATTATTACAGCCGTGATTAAGCCGAGAAGCGGCAAACAGATAATACTTATCCCCCAGCTTAACAACATTCGGCCGTTCAATTTCATCACTGACCATAGGCGATGTCAGAAGCGGTGTATAGTATTCTGCAATTTCTGGATTTTTGACATCATCTGTTAATTTCAAAATTCCGATGGCAGCATTGGATATGCTGGCACGGGTATACATATCCGGATCTTCCAATAAGCGGAAGAGACTTTGGACATTATAGGCAGCATCTCCTCCGTAGTTCGTCCAGTTGTAAATCTGATCTTCACCTTGGTAGTTTTGAGTCCCGGTGCTGGCTTCGAAGACCAGATAGCGGTCACCGTTTTCATCCTCAATGACATGCGGATCCCGCATAGCAATATTATCTGCACCGGTAAAGGTTGAACGCCACTGTTCGTAGCTTTGGTAATAGTAGCCATCTCCTCCCTCGGGAGTTAAAACTTTATCATTTTCTACAGCATCAAGATAGACATTCTCATCGTCAAAAGATAAAACCAAGGTAGCTGTCGCTAATTTTTGATTATTACTGTTATTATCGCTGGTATCTACCTGTGTATAGTAAAGCTGAATGGTTCCGTCGTCATTTACAGTCGCTGAGCCTGACCATTGCTGAGTGACAGCATCCTGATTATAACCAAAAATTGAACCGGCATTTTTCCAATTTGAAAAATCATTATCAGCGTACTTATTGTAAAGAAGATAGATATGATTATCGTTAGTATTAGGGATTCCCATCATAGCAATAACCAGCTGGTAGCCGTTCCAATTGACAACTTCACCGGTTCGGACATCTTGTACAGGCCATGAGTCCCAAACATCCAAATCTGCTATCTCACCAGTTTGAGCGTCACGAGTTGTCGCTGCCTCCATATTTTCAATAACTTCTGCGTTAAAATACGGAATCGCATAGCGCGGATCCTGAGCAACCAGAATATTAGCAATTTCTTCAAATTGCTTATAAGTCATCTGTGTGCCGGTTTCTGCATCACTTGTCAGTTGTATCCGATTCAGCGCTGCCTTTTGAGCATCTGTCAAACTGGATATATCTAACTGCGCTTCTTCAGCAATATGAGCCGCTGTGTCCGTTAAACCAGTATCAGGATTGACTGCATTATCCGCAGCCTCGTCTTGATTCACAGCCGCTTCTGCCAGCACTTCCTCTGCAGGAGCTGCCTCAGCCTCCTCGGTCTGCTCAGCTGCTGGTATCTGTTCGGATACCTCAGCTGCTGCTTCTGTATTCTCAGCAGCCGCTTCAGCCGGAACAGCTGCTTCTAAGATATCTGTATCGGCAGGGGCTGCGTCAGTCTCTGAGTTTTGAGGATCTGCTGCCTCCGCAGGAGCAGGTGAGGTCGTTTCTGTCTGTGCAATCACCTCTGTTTCATTGCCGCTGGCTGTATCAGCCTGAACATCTCTGCCTTGAGCAGCAAAGGTCAAACTTGCTGCAGCAACAGTCATGACAACCCATCTTTTTTTGGATTTGCGCATTAATTTCCGAACTTTCATTAGAAATCTCCTTTTCCATTTATCAATATTTTGCTTAGCATTCTAACATGCTGAAAAATCAAAAACAAATTACAGGATGATGACTTCAAGATTTTGAAAGCGTTTTCTGTTACTTTAAGGTTATTTTTAGGTAACAGTTCTTCAGCCTGTATTTGCTTTTTCCCGATTTTTTTTTACAATAAAATCAGGCTTAAAAAGAAGATTTTTTGATATTTTTCTGTCTGCTCACGAGACAGCGAAAAAAGAAAAGATTTGTAATCATAATGTTACGTTATTCAGATGGTATGGAGATTACGGTTTAATGCTAAAAAAACAGCTGGATACTACTAAGCTGCTGCGGCTTGCATAACAGAGCAAAAGACTTAAAAAATAAAACTTTGTGCCCCCTTTCTGGTCATCTTGTCAGAGGGGCGCAGACGAAATCGGAGATTTCTGGCTTACCGTCAGCCGTAGACGTCTGAAAGCTTTGTCGTCTTAACAGCCGACCGCACCTTTCTAGTCGTCCTGGCAGGGGTGCGCAGACGAAATCAGAGATTTCTGGCTTACCGTCTTTTCATACGGATTTTGACACGGCCTTTGTATCTTACTTTAAGGAGGAGAAGATGAAAAAATCATTTAGGAATTGGGCTTTTTGGGGAGGGACTGCTTTTTTAGCGGGAGCGGCGGCTTTTGGGTTTTTGCAGCGCAGTACTGCGGCTGAGACCCTGACTTCAGATGAGCATGTTCAGAAAGCTCATTTAACAACAGCTCATGGCTGGTCCAACGACCTGCAGACGATTGTCTGGAATGATGAAGGGCAGTACTATGATATTTATTTCTTGCACTCGGCTGACGGGGCAACTCAGCCTTTTGGGCCGCAGGGGCAAGACTGGTACCATACAACTACAGCTGATTTTGTCCATTATTCGGAACAAAACAGCGCTCTTCCGTCATCAGGCGGAGACTCAAAAGATGGCTGGCTGTCTGCCTGGACTGGAACAGTTATCCGCAATGATGGTTCCGTCAAGGGAGCTCCTATCGAAGCTAAGGTCGCTTATTTTACGGGTATCCGAAAGAGCGACCAGCAGCAAAACATTTATGCCGCTTATTCTTCTGATAACGGAAGAACCTTCAGTCATGTTTTAAATGAAGGCAAAGCGGTGGCAGATATCAATGACAGCGAAACGGTAGGCGGCAGACACCCTGATTTTCGTGATCCTAATGTTTTTTACTGGAATAACAAAATGCTGATGTATATCGCCGAAGGCTCTGATATTGGGGTTTATCAGTCCAATGACGGCCTTAAATGGGAAAAAGCTGATAAACAGGGGGAATCTAAGGTTGTCAGTGCCACTTTCTTTCAGGGACATTCTTGGCAGGATAATGCGCCCGTTGAATGTCCGGTTCTCAAGACACTGACCATGCCTAACGGACAAAGCAGGCAGGTCCTCTTCTTCGGAGCCAAAGATGCTTCTAAGGGGGAAACAACGGGAACTTACTATATTGTTGGGCATCTTGATGCTAACGGCCTTTTTGTGCCTGAAACAGATGCCAGACGTCTCGACCAAGGCTCTGACTATTATGGGGCTAATTTTTCAGGAAGCGACAGCATTGACAGCAGCAATACGTCCATACTCACACTCGGCTGGGTCGGCAATTGGAACTATTTTACTAATGGGGTCCATTCAGATCAGGAAGCCAGCAGTCCATACGCTCAGCGGCTCGGTTCCTACTCCAGTGCCCGCCAAATCACACTGCAGAACGACCTGACTATAGCTCAAAGCTTAGTTTTACCTGATACGGTTCTCAGCCACACTGGAACTTATAGCAATGTGACTAAAAATAATCCGCAGTCAGAAGATAAAAAACCATGGGTAGACCGACAGGACACAAACGGTGACGTTTACGGGCTTTATGATATTCCCAATCAGTCGGCTGTTCAATACTATAAGCTGGATTTTACCAATACAAAAGGAAATTATTCAGGACGTATTTATATCGATATTTGGCAGGGAGCAGACTATGTTCACTTTAATTACGACCCTGCCAACGGTATGTACAATGTGAAACAGTACGCTGCTGAATTAAATAATGGGATAAACGGTCAGGGAGCAGCAGATTATTATCATAACGGACTATTGGGCAATGGCAACGGCTATCTGGCAGACAGCCAGCTCAAAGAGCAGCAAAACATTAGTTTGCAGGTTGTTACCGATATTAACAGTGTCGAATTTATCTTTCCCAATGGACAGACCTATACTGTCGCCCGCTTCAGTCCATCGTCCCGGCAGGATTTCAAAATTTTTACTGAAGACCCAACCGATGGCAATCAAGTCACTATCGAAACCGCTGATATCGGTTAACTAAGCTGAACTCCCCAAGACTTTTTTGTCTTGGGGAGTTTTACTATCTGTTATTCGTGCGCTTCGGCATTCAAAATCAGCTTGATTCAGCAGCTGACTGTTTTGCTGGCCTAATCGCCAAAACAATCTTCAATAAGGGTAGCCGCGTGTCCCATCAGCTGAGTGCTGTCCTGCATTTTGCTGCCCAGTGCTCTAACGGCTTCCCCTTCATTGATTGTTGCCAGCTCCTGTCCCAGCTCTTCAAAACGAGCCTTTACCGCTGCTAATATCTGACCCACTGCCTTCTGGCTGCGGACGATGGCCTCTAAACCGGCCGCTCCGTAAAAAGCATCCTCCATCCCAGTGCGAAAGACTGGTGTAAAGCCGCCCAGCATACCTGATACCGTATTAATCGTTGTCAGAGCGGTCGTCATCTGGCTGTCAATCGCTGTCAGACTGGTGTTGACTGTCTTCATCGTTTCCAAAACCGATATGGCTTTCCCAAGGGGCCCAAAAGTCTTTTTAGGCGGTGTTTGACCATCGGGTTTTAAATCCAGTTTGTCCTTGTAGCTAACGGTTTTCTTCGCCTCCTTCAGTAAATCGTCCAAACTGTAAGAAAGACCAGTCATCTTAACATTGACTTCGGTCAGAGAGTCTTCTGCACCGCGCAGGTAGGTCGAAAACTGTCCGGACATGTCCTCGGCCAAATCGCTGGACCGCACATCCACCTGATCGTCAAAGGCCGATAGCACCGCCCGGTCATCAAAAACCCCGCTGCTCTCCAGATAACCCTCATAACTCTCGGATACACTGACCGCCACATCCGGAATCTGGCTGGTATCAAAAGTGCTGATAGCATTGGCCAGACCGATATCTGCAGTCTCCATCGTCGTTTTGATGGTCTGCGCCACACTTGAGGTATAAGCGACTGCCTGCAAAAGGCTGGTCAGATTCTGAGCGATAACCCCCAGCAGTTCATGGACAGCCTGAGGCAGACCGTCCGCAAACTGACTGCGGCTGCCTAAACCCTGAAGCGACGCTTCAATGGCCCCTTCGAACTGGTTAACCAGATTTTCGCCTTTTTTAGCTAAGGCGCTGGTGCTGGTGTTTTCAAGCAGTCCGCCGTCAAGTGCTTCCGTAAGCCAATCATTCAAACTGCTGCTCGTAATCTGGGAAACCTGAGAGAGAATCTCACCGTCAATCATGCTTTTTAAGCTGCTGGCAGCGGTCGCCATCGTCTCCAGCTCACTGGCGGTCGTCTTGGGGTTCCAGCCTTTCTCTCCCTTAAACCAGTCTTTGGTCCAGGTATCAAACTGCCCGGAAAAGGCAGAGCTTTTGTAGTTGGAAAGGGTGGGCAGCTCATCAAACAGCTCTTCTAAGTCTTCACAAGCCTTGTCAATATCTTCGATGGCCTTGACCAGACTGATATTGTGCAGGTGCTCGACGATAACGGTTTTCAAATTCTGCTGCCGGCCGCTCATATTCTCCATAACGGTCAGATTTTCGGCAGATGCCCGAGCTGTCAGGTCAATCAGGTCTTGGAGCTGACTCTGGACGGTTCCAAGATTGCCTATCAGCCCTTCTAATGCCGCTGTATCCAGTTTAATCGTCCCGCCGGAAGAAGCAAAAGACGGCAGCAGAGGCTGACTGGTCAGGTAGTCCGGGGTTACGGCGAATTCTAAACTGCCGTCGCGGCCAAAATCAACACCGTAAGCTTCTTCCAGCACAATCTGTCTGCTGTAGGCCATGGCCTCAGCACTCTGACGGTAGTCCCGCATGCTGTGGAAGACAGGAACATCCACCGCCTGAACCCGCCCCAAATACAAAGGGTCGCTTTGGGTTCCCATAGCGATCTCCAAAGCGGTCATGAGTCCGCTGGCGGCCTTATCCCCATTGCGGTTAAACAAATCGATGTGACCGTCAAAGGAAATTTCCCCTTTGGGCTGATCCCAGAGGGCATTGGTCAGGATATCCCGGGTGGTGGAAAAGGTGATCGCATAGCCCTGATAATCCGCAACCAGCTTTTTAGCCCGGTCGGCTGCTGTGCGGGAGGCTTCTGCTGCAGTGAAGAGTTCCGGAGGCGCATAGCCGTTGTTAGTGGTCAGAGCTTGCTGCAGCGCGGTTTCCTGCAGAGTGAGAAGACTGACGGCCTGAGGAGCCCCTTGAAAACCGAACTTGTAAGGAATCTGCTTGAGGGCAGCCACACGGCTGGAGAGAAAATCGCCGTAGGAATGGCCGGCAGAAACTGTGATATTGGCTCCCTGCCGCTCCACTTTTTCATAAAAGGCGGCAGCTTTCTTTTCCAATTCTTCCAAATAAAGGGCATCATTGGTTCCGATAGCCATATCGGAGGTCACATCGGTCATGCCGTCCGCCTTCATATTGGTGCCGGCATAGGCAATATAGGTCTCGCCCGTCTGACTGTCCTCTACCGCCAGCGCTGCCACCCCTGTCTCCTCATCGTACATGGCGTCCGTGATGGTGGTATCGGAAGGAGGAGCAACGTTTTCTAATGCTTTAGTATTTAACTCACCTTCACTAAGTTTTGGTTGTTTGGACATAATTTCTGTATAGTTTTGCTCATACTTATAAACATAGTCAGAAATTTCGGCTGAAATATCAACACGTCGTTCTAATTTTTCGGCATTATTTAATTCAGTCATTAATTTCACTCCTTGAACGTTATATTATAAATTAAGTCAAGAATTTTGTTATCATCAACTATCATGATTCTAATGGAATATACCATTTCTTGTGTATAATAATTTTCTAAATAAAGAGACAGATTCGCATCCTGACTTATATTGTACTTTTTCATCAATTGCTTCAAAAAAGGAATACTGCTGTCTACCTCATAACTTATATCTTTCAAATAAGTTTCCGGATGTTCAGCTGTATAATCTGAAATAGGGAGTTTTTCAAAAAAATCTTTTTTCAAATGAAGATTAAAAAGGTCTTCATTATATTCTGCTGGCACGGAAGCAGAGTAGGATAATTCACCACTGTCATTAATAGATACAGGATACTCTGTCTTCCTCCCATTTTCAGTGATTGTATATGTCCCTTCCTGGCTACTAGGTAATTTATCAAAATCAACGCTATATTTTTTATCTCTACCTGTCTTACGATCTGTTTCAATAATAGCCGTCTCATATTTATTTACTTCCGAAAAATCCTTCTTCTCCTGTGCCAGAAAATCAAAAAGAGGCTGGAATTCCTGTTCCAGTTCGTACTGTTCTTTAGTGCGGTTATCAGGGATAGGTTCTTTGGTGCAGGCTGCAGCTGTCATTAGTATCACTCCTCCTAAAATCAGGAGACCTCGTTTCCATAAGCTTTTCATCGCTGGCTCCTTTTTTGCTTTTTTATTATTGTAACATGATTTGCTTTAATGTGAAAGTTATGAGAATTAGGACTGATATTGATAAGGAATCTGCTTGAGTGCAGCCACACGGCTGGAGAGAAAATCGCCGTAGGAATGGCCGGCAGAAACTGTGATATTGGCTCCCTGCCGCTCCACTTTTTCATAAAAGGCGGCAGCTTTCTTTTCCAATTCTTCCAGATAAAGGGCATCATTGGTTCCGATAGCCATATCGGAGGTCACATCGGTCATGCCGTCCGCCTTCATATTGGTGCCGGCATAGGCAATATAGGTCTCGCCCGTCTGACTGTCCTCTACCGCCAGCGCTGCCACCCCTGTCTCCTCATCGTACATGGCGTCCGTGATGGTGGTGTCGGAAGGCATTCTGTTTTCTATAGTATTTATCGCTTTCTTATTTATGTTAGTTACATTTACTTCTATATTTTTACTTTCTTCACGTTTTAAAAATTTAGTATAATTTTGTTCATATGTATAGACATAGTCAGAAAGTTCAGCTGAAATATCCACTCGTCGTTCTAATTTCTCTGCATTGTCTAGCTTCACTACCATCTCTGTCTCCTTTAATTTTGAAAGCTAACGGTATTAATAAAATCAAATGTCTGTTTTTTATCTTCCATAATAATTCTTATATTATAGATTAAATTTTTGTTATTACCGTATAATTGCTTAGCTCTTAAAAATAAAGTAGCATTATCAGACAAATTGTACTTCTTTTTAATTGGTGAAAAATAACTACTTTTATCATCTAAATCATAAGTAATATCCTTCAAATAGGTCTCCGGGTGCTCAGCTAAGTAATCTGAAATCGGCAGGCTCTGGAAAAAGCCTTTTTCAAATGTTAGATTAAAAACAGCAGTATCAAACGCTTCCGGTACCGCATCAGGATATGTCAGCTCCCCATTGTCATCCAGAGAAACCGGGTAGTCTGTCTTTTGGTCATTTTCAGTGATGCTGTAAATCCCAGAGGTATTGTTGGGTAATTTTTCAAAAGACACACTATACTCTTTTTCAGCCTCTGTTTCATTATTCGTAATATAGATTGAGCTCTTATAAACACTCACTTTCGAAAAATCCTTCTTCTCCTGTGCCAGAAAATCAAAGAGAGGCTGGAATTCTTGTTCCAGTTCGTACTGTTCTTTGGTGCAGGCTGCAGCTGTCATTAGTATCACTCCTCCTAAAATCAGGAGACCTCGTTTCCATAAGCTTTTCATCGCTGGCTCCTTTTTACTTTTTTATTATTGTAACATGGTTTGCTTTAATGTGAAAAAACAAAGAGAATCGTTCCTTTCTTCTATCTGTTAGAGTGGCTGAACCAGCCTTTTAAAAGCCTGATTTATAAAACATAAGTTCGAGATTAGCTGCAGTGCAGACTTCTTCATCAAAAACAAAGACCGGCGTCATAACTGTTATGATGCTGGTCTTTTCTATCTTTAGGATACTATTTTAACATGTGGATGAAAAGCGGCTAAGACAGGCTGAGCCCGAAGCCCTCAATTTCCAAAAACCCGGCCAATTCTGCGGCAGGCTTCTTTGACAGTCGTCAGAGGCGCTGCTACATTAAGTCTGGCATAGGTTTTACCCTCAGGACCGAAGCTGAAGCCGTCGTTTAAGACCAGACGCCCTTCATCTTGCAGTTTTTGGTTAATCTCCGGCTGCTGCAGGCCATAGGCACTGAAGTCCAGCCATATCAAGTAAGTTCCTTCTGGTTTCATCACCTTAATCTTGGTGTTTTCTGTTAAAACAGCTATGACGTAAGTGATGTTTTCTTCCAAGACTGCTTTGAGCTCCTCCAGCCAAGGCTTTCCGTAGGTAAATGCAGCCTCTGTAGCCAGTAAACCGACTGCCGGGAGTTCATGCTGATTATTGCCCAGCTGTCTTTTCTTAAAAGCCCTGCGCAGTTCTTCATTTTCAATAATGGCATAGCTGGTCTTGGTTCCTGCTATATTAAAGGTTTTTGTCGCAGAAGCCAGCACTAGGGTAAAATCCTTAAAACGCTGGTCAATGGTATTGATGGAACAGTGCTTATGGCCAAAAAGAGCCAAGTCCTGATGAATTTCATCGGAAACAAGAATCACCTGATGCTTCTCACAAATCTCAAGCAGCGCAGTCAGCTCTTCCTTACTCCAGACTCTGCCTCCAGGGTTGTGGGGACTGCAGAGAATATAGAGCTTTACTTTATGCTTGATAATATCAGCTTCCAGCTGTTCAAAATCAATGGTAAAGCGGCCGTCTCTGATGACTAAAGAATTGGTAATCAGCTGCCGCTGGTTTAACTTTACCGAACGGGCAAAGGGCGGATAAACCGGCGTATTAATCAAAACAGCTTCTCCTTCTTGAGTATAGGCCTGAATAGCTGTTGAGATAGCCGGAACGACCCCTTCAATGAGAACCACATGTTCTTTTTCCGCTGAATAACCGTGTTCCTTTTTTTCCCAGTCAAGTATAGACTGATACAAGCTGTCGCTTGGGTAAGTGTAGCCAAAAACATGCTGGTCGGCGTACTCAGAGAGAGCCTTTTTGACAGCCGGAAGCGGTAAAAAATCCATATCTGCCACCCACATCTGCAGCAGGTCAGGCTGATTTTCACTCTGCTGCCATTTGACGGAAGACTGGCCGAGACGATCGGGTCTGGTCGTAAAGTCATATCTTTGCATTTATTAAACCTCCAATGCTGACTGCAAATCTTCGATGAGATCAGCTGCATCTTCAATACCGATCGAAAGCCTCAGCAAATCATCGGTCAGACCGTAAGATTCTCGATCTGCTGCAGGAATGTCTTTATGTGTCTGTGTTGCAGGATAAGTAATCAGGCTTTCTACACCGCCTAAACTTTCAGCAAAAGTGATCAGCTCCAGATGATTGATGACAGCTGGAATTTTAGTCGGATGACAGACCTTAAAAGAAACCATGCCGCCCTTGCCTGTATAGTAAACTTCTTTGACAGCTGGAGAATGTTTCAGAAAAGCTGCTATTTTTTGAGCGTTTTCTGTCGCTTTTTCCATCCTCAGTTTCAGTGTCTTCAAACCGCGCATCAGCAGATAAGAATCAAAAGGAGAAAGGGTTGGGCCGGTTGTATTGTGATTATAAAAAAGCTTATCATAAAGGTCCTGATCATTGGTCATAACAGCACCTGCCAAAACATCATTGTGTCCTGATAAATATTTAGTTGCCGAATGGATAACAACATCTGCCCCTAATAAAAGAGGATTTTGATAGACCGGGCTGTAGAAAGTATTGTCGACAAGCACTTTGGCTCCCTTTTCATGAGCCAGCCGGGCTATCTTTTCAATATCAAACTCAATCATTAAAGGGTTAGTCGGCGTTTCTAAATAAACAATATCTGTATCATCTGTGATAGCAGCCAGCAGGTCTTCTTCTGTTTGAGCATATGTAAAGAAAAAGCGGCCGTTCCTCTCCTGCTCATCAAACCAGCGGAAAGAACCGCCATAAAGATCCCTGGCTGCAACAACCTTGCTGCCGATCGGAAAAGTTTCAAAAACCAAAACAACAGCACTCATACCAGAGCTGGTTGCCAAGGCAAAATCAGCATATTCAATAGCCGCTAAAGTTTTTTCCAAGGCTGCTCGGGTAGGATTCTTTGTACGGGTATAGTCAAAGCCTGTCGACTGCCCAAATTCCGGATGCTGATAGGTGGTTGAAAAATGAAGCGGCGCAGCCAACGCTCCTGTTGCTTTATCTGATTTAATGCCTGCATGAGCCAAGATTGTGCCCAAGCCTAATTGTTTTGTCATTATCTTTCCCTTCTCTTTTCTGTATCTTCTTACTATTCTATCACTTATTCCTGCTGTAAATAGGCTTTTGGCTATTTTATTTCCTAATAGGGAGCTATAGCTTTTTCTTATAGCAAAGCTGATAAACATGAAAAAGATTCTGTTCCTGCTATTCTTAACCTACTTCCGGTCGTAGACGACTGAAAGCTTTGCCGTCTTAGCAGGGGAGTGTCAGCGATATCACAGATGTCAGAACTTCCCGTCTCTTGCTTTGCTCTTTTAACGGACTCTTGATTAACTGAGCACGCTTCTGAGTTCTTTGTAAAAAGATAACCCTCCCTTGGGGCTTTAGCAGCTCAAGTGAGGGTTCTTTTTACTGTTTTTAGAATACGGCTTTTTAGATTTAAGGGGCTCACCGTCTTGCTTTAATGTGCAGCCGCTGACGCAGGCTTTCTGCACGGCTGCCTAATAAAGGATCCACAGTGCGGGTAGCCAGAGACAGATAACCGTAAACAGCTATCCCGACAGCACCAATCAAAGCCAAATAGAGAATGCCTCCCAGACGGGTAGTTGGTTCTAAGAAAGGTTTAAAAAGCAGAATCGAAAGAATAACAGCAATTTCCATAATAACTGTCATTATGGCAATCAGCAGTGTCTTTCTAAGAATGGCCTGATGGCTGAAATGGGTTACTTTGTGAATCTGCCGGTACATTAGAAAAATCGGCAGGCTTAAACCGACAGCCGTGGTCAGCAGAGGGCCGTAAGCCTGAAAAAGCCAAATCCCGGGAATCTGCAGGACACATTTAAGGAGCAGGCCGTAGATGAAATAATAAATCGCTTTGCGGTTTTCAAACAGAGCCTGCAGCATCGGAGCCAGCATGCTGTATAAGGCTAGGAAGATCACCTGAGCTAAAGCAGCGACAAAAAGCCACAGGGCCGTCTGACTGGGAGCACCGTAAAATACAGTATAAAGCGGCTCTGCTAAAGCGATTGCCCCAACCAGAGCAGGAACAAGTACCAAAAGCAGCATCTGGATATTATTGACAACTAAACGGGCGGCCGCTTTTTGATCCTGATTAACAAAGTTTTCAGTCAGCAAAGGAATGCCGGCTCCGCCGATGGCTGTGGCAATAGAAATCAAAATCATTGTAATCTTATTAGGATTTGAAGAAAAATAGGCATAGAGGATATGGAGCTCTCGGTTGCTGTAATCGGTGAAACTCTCCATAGTATTGACGAAAGTCCACTGATCAACCAGCTGAAAAATCTGAATCGCCGAACCGGTGATAATAAAAGGAATCGCTTCTTTAAAGGTTTCAATAATGAGAGCGTTGGTGTTGATATCAGCATGCTGAGGCTGCCTAGTAAAAATAGCCCGGAACATTCCTTCTTTCCATAGGAAAGCAAAAAGAACCCCAAAGCTGGCAAGCATCCCAATAAAAGCCGCAAAGGTAGACTGTACAACGGCAGCAACATAGTCGCCGGAACCGATTTTCATAATAATGAAGGCTGTCAGCAGCATCCAAATAACGCGGATGACCTGCTCCGCAATTTGGCTCATGGCATAGGGCTTTAAATTGTTGAACCCCTGAAAAAAACCGCGCAAAACACTCATAGCCGGGAAAATCAGGACAGCCCAGGACAGACTTTTCATCACACGAACCAGGTCTGTACCGCCTCCGCTCCAAGCAGCCAGCAAGGGAGAGCCGATATACATACTCAGCGCAAAAATCAGACCAAAACCGAGCATATAGAGCAAAATCCTGCGCAGAAGCTGGTAGCTGGTTTCCACTTGGCCCAAAGTATTATATTTAGAAACTTGTTTTGCAATGGCGACAGGAATACCTGCCGTTGAAATCAGCAGGAAAAGGGCATAAATATTATAGCCCATTCCAAATAAGGCATTGGCTTCTTCGGCATGTGTGCCCATCCAGGCATACCAAGGGATGATATAAAGAGCCCCGAGCAGGCGGCTGATGAAGTTAGAGGCCGTCAGCCAAGCCGTCCCGCGGACCATCTGAGCCTGCTGGGACATTTTTTTTTCGTTTTCAGACATAGCTTTTCCTTCTCAAATTATTATCAAAGACTATTAATTATTATAAACTTTTGCCCGCTACTTGTAAAACGGGACCATTCAGTCTAAAATAGGAGTATGATTACTATTGAAAAGACATTAGAGATTTTAAAAAAAGACTGCAATTTTCGGGAAATTATAGCAGATCAGAACTACTATTTCACTTGGAAAAAGCCATTTTCCTTTTCAAAAATCAGTTATGACAGCCGGTCTGCCGATGCCCAGACACTTTTTTTCGTCAAAGGAGCAGCTTTTAAGAAGCACTATCTGGAAAACGCGGTTGCTGCCGGTTTGCAGTTTTACGTAGCCGAACAGGATTATAATGTCGGTATTCCTGCAGTCCTTGTAACAGATATCAAAAAGGCAATGAGTCTTATTGCCATGGAATTTTATGATAACCCGCAGGATAAACTGAAGCTCCTTGCCATCACCGGCACAAAAGGAAAAACTACTGCTGCTTACTTTGCTTACCATATTCTCAAGCAAAATCATAAACCGGCTCTGCTCTCTACCATGAACACAACCCTGGACGGTCAAACCTTTTTTAAATCACAATTAACCACCCCGGAAAGTCTGGATTTATTTGCTATGATGGCAGAAGCCGCAGCAAACGGCAGGAGTCATTTGATTATGGAGGTTTCCAGCCAAGCTTATCTGACCAGCCGAGTTTATGGCCTTCAATTTGATGTCGGAGTTTTTCTCAATATCAGCCCGGATCATATCGGGCCGATTGAACACCCGACTTTTGAAGATTATTTCTATCACAAACGCCAGCTGATAGACAAGAGCAAATCTGTCGTTATTAACAGTGATATGGATCATTTCTCACTTTTGGCGGAACAGACCGGCCGTAAACCGCATGCCTTTTACGGCTCTCAGTCAGATAATCAGATCCATCATTCTCAGGCTTTTTCTTTTGAAGTCACTGGCCAGCTGGCAGGGAATTATAGCATTCAGCTCATCGGTGCCTTCAATCAGGAAAATGCGCTGGCCGCCGGGCTAGCCTGTTTCAGACTTGGAATTTCTCCTTTTGATATTCAAAAAGGGATTGCTGAAACGACTGTCCCCGGACGGATGGAGGTGCTGAGACAGGCCAATGGCGCCAATGTCTTTATCGATTATGCCCACAATGGCGACAGTCTGGAAAAATTAGTCGGAGTGGTTGAAACTTATCACAGCGGTCAAATTATTCTTTTAATTGGAGCTCCGGGCAATAAAGGAGAAAGCAGGCGAAAGGACTTTGCCCATGTCATTAATGCCCATCCAGATTTACAGGTTATTTTAACTGCTGATGATCCTAATTTTGAAGACCCGCAAGCCATTTCCGAAGAAATTGCCCGACATATCAGCAGGCCTGTTCAAATTATCGTTGACCGCAAGCAGGCCATTAAAACCGGTCTCAGCTTGACACAGACCGACAAAGATGCGGTTATAATTGCAGGAAAAGGCGCTGATGCCTACCAAATTGTTGAAGGAAAACGAGCTCCCTATGCCGGAGATCTAGAAACCGCCAAAGGCTATTGCTGAGCCGCAAAAGATATCAAGCAGAATCTCCCGGCTCCTTCATTTTAACCGTTCTAAATAAGGCTGAAAGTTCTAAAATATCTCTGAAAAGGCTTTTTTAAGCCTTTTTTCTATGCTATAATAAATGATAATTTTACAAGATTAGACTAAGTACTCTCTTGTAAAATAAAAGCAGGCCGCCCCTGCTGCTCTGTCTGAAAGTGTTTTTCATTCAGGCGGCGGGCCTGCCGGGCACAATAGTTTGACTGTCAAAAACTGTTCTGCCTGTTACATTAGAAAGGAGGTCATATATGTCAGACATTCGTGCTGAGAATATCTCTGTTGCCTACGACCAGCAGACCGTTATTAACGATTTATCCTTAAATCTGGCTGACAAACAGATTACGACTATCATCGGAGCCAATGGCTGCGGTAAGTCCACACTGCTTAAAGCTCTTACCCGTATTCAGGCTCTGAAAAAGGGGCAGATTTACATTGACGGTCAGGCAATTGCTCATTTGCCGACTAAAGCAGTCGCTCAAAAAATTGCCCTGCTCCCTCAGGTCTTAGATGCTGCCGAAGGTATTTCAGTCTATGAATTAGTCTCTTACGGACGGTTTCCCCATCAAAAGTACTTGGGAAGTCTAAGTGATGAAGATCGCAGTAAGATCCACTGGGCTATGGAAGTGACTAAAGTTACTCAGTTTGCCAACATGGATGTCGATTCGCTCTCCGGCGGCCAAAGACAGCGTGTTTGGATTGCTATGGCTTTGGCGCAGGATACCGACACAATCTTTCTTGACGAACCGACCACTTACTTAGATATGAACCATCAGCTTGAGGTTCTGGAATTGCTGAAAATGCTCAATTCAGACTCTCAAAAGACCATTATTATGGTTCTTCATGATTTAAATCTTTCGGCCCGTTTTTCCGATCAGCTTATCGCTATGAAGAAAGGAAAAATTAAATACCGCGGGCAGGTTGCAGATATTATGACACCTGAAATTCTGCAAGACATTTTCCAAATAGATGCCACAATCACTGAAGATCCTATCCATAAATGTCCGATATTGCTGACTTATCAGCTTACATAGATTATTTTAATAAGGAATGAGGTGTTTAGGGCCGTATGCCCTTTAACGTTCAGACAGCCCCAAGACAGGAAGCCAGTCTGTCCATTTGCCTCAAGGCTTGCGCTAAAGTCCATTTACCTTATTAACCGATAAAATAAGGCCAAAATCCTAGTGAAAAAGAGACGCAATCGTAGGAAGCGCAAGCTGACGTACGAGTGTGGCTGCTCTGTGAGTATGCCTGCCAGCGTGATGCAAGCATCACTTGTCAGACCCTATTTTCATACGGATTTTTAAACGGCCTTTGTATCTTGTTGAATTGAACACGCCCTGAGAGCTGTGCAAAAAAGAGAAAATTTTCTAGAGTCTTAGCGACTCTTTGTCAATTTTCCTATTTTTGCTTTGCTCTTTTAACGGGCTTTGTATCTTGTTTTTGGAGTGTTGAAATGAAAAAAATGTTGCTTTATATAACTGCTTTTTTAGCGGTTTGTTTTCTTGTTGCCTGCGGCAGGAAATCTGATGATTCTGCTGCTCTTTCTTCTATGCCTGAAATTGAAGGCATCACTTATTATGGTGATATTCCTGAAAATCCGGAGAAGGTGGTCAACTTTGCTTACTCATACACCGGTTATCTTTTAGAACTGGGGATTGATGTTTCCAGCTATTCTCTTGATCTTGAAAAAAACAGCGCGGCTTTTGGCGACCAACTGAAGGACGCAGTGCAGCTGACAACTTCTGACAGCGAAGCTATCGCCGCTGAAGAACCGGATTTAATCCTTGTATTTGCCGGTGATGATAATCTGGAGACGCTCAAAGAAATTGCGCCAGTTATTGAAATTACTTATGGAAAAAGTGATTATCTGCAGATGCTGACTGACCTTGGACAAATCTTTGGCAGAGAAAAGCAGGCACAGGCTTGGCTGGATGAGTGGGAAGAAAAGACCGATCAGGCTAAAAAGGAATTAGGAGACTATCTTGATCCGGATACAACCTTTACTGTTATGGATTTCTATGATAAGAACATCTATCTCTACGGTAATAACTTCGGCCGAGGCGGTGAATTAATTTATGATTCACTCGGTTATGCTGCACCGGATAAAGTGGTCGATGATGTCTTTAAAGACGGCTGGTTTGGTGTCTCACAAGAGGCCTTGCCTGATTATATCGGCGATTATGCTCTTATCAATGTCAATTCTGACACTAAAGAAGCTGCCGCCTCGCTCAAAGAAAGTGATATTTGGCAAAGTCTGCCGGCCGTAAAGAATGGACAGGCTCTTGAAATCGACTACAATCTCTTTTACTTTTCCGACCCAATGTCACTTGACCTGCAGATTGATGCATTTGTCAAAGCGATTAAGGATGCTAATTCCTAGAAGAAGCTTAATGATATGAGTAATGACAAAAAGTTTCTCAAGCAAGCCGGCCGGCTAAAAACACCTTGGCTGGCTGCTGGCATTCTGCTGCTGCTTTTTATACTCGGCTGGTATGCTGCCTTACGTTTCGGTGCGCTTAAATACAGTCACGCGCAGTTAATTGAGGTTTTCAGGCATCCTTTAACGGATTCCAGAGAACAGGATGTTATTATCGATTTGCGGCTCCCGCGTACTTTTGCCGCTATTTTAGTCGGCGCTGCTATGGCTCAGGCTGGAGCCATTATGCAGGGGGTCACGCGCAACCCAATTGCTGATCCGGGTTTATTAGGGATCAATGCCGGCAGCGGGCTGGCTCTCATTATCGGTTATGCTGTCTTTGATAATATGCATTATATGCGCCTGTTAGTCATTTGTTTGTTCGGAGCTTTTGCAGCAGCCTTTCTGGTCTTCGGCCTGTCTTATCAGAAAGGGAAGGGCTACAATCAGCTGCGGCTCATTTTAGCCGGAGCTATGGTGTCAACCCTATTTTCAGCTATCGGCCAAGCAGTAACGATCTATTTTAATCTGTCAACGGCTGTTATCGGCTGGCAGGCAGGCGGATTAGTACAAATTAACTGGAAAATGCTGGCTATTATTGCCCCATTTATCATTTCCGGTTTCATTTTAGCCCAGCTGCTAGCCCATCAGCTAACGATTCTCAGTCTCAATGAGACAGTGGCTAAATCATTGGGCCAGCGCACTTTTGCAGTCACAGTTGCTCTGCTTGGAATTGTTCTGCTGATGTCAGCCGGAGCCGTCGCTTTAGTTGGTTCAGTCTCTTTCATCGGCCTGATTATTCCGCATTTTATTCGTATGTTCGCCCCTAAGAGCTACCGAATACTGCTGCCTTTAACAGCTTTTGCCGGTGCGACTTTTATGCTGTGGGTTGATATCATCTGCCGCAATCTCAACCCGCCGGCTGAAACACCGATCAGCGCAATCATCTCTATTATCGGTCTGCCTTGCTTTTTATGGCTGATTAGAAGGGGGAGCAACCTATGATTTCCCATAAACAGATTAAACTGCGGTTTGCCTCCTTGCTGCTTCTCTTTATCTTTATTTTTATTCTGTCGCTCTCCGTCGGTTATGCAAACTCATCCCTCGGGGACAGCCTGGCTGTTTTTGGAGGCAGCAAAAGCCATCTTATGCTTCTGATTATTACAAAAATTCGTTTGCCCCGCATTATTGCCTGCATCTTGGGCGGTGCCTCACTGTCTCTTGCTGGTGTTCTGCTGCAAACATTGACTAAAAATCCTTTGGCGGACTCCGGTATCCTTGGTATTAATACTGGAGCCGGTCTGGCTGTTGCTTTTGCAGTCGGTCTGACCGACTTCAGCGATCCTGCTGCTGTAGGTATGACGCCGATTTTTGCTATGCTGGGAGGCTGGACGACTATCATGGCTGTCTACCTCATTTCACGTAAGAAAAACCACGGTATCAGTCCTGTTCGTTTAATTGTCACTGGTGTCGGCGTTTCCAGCATGCTGTCTGGTGTTATGGTTACTATTATCTCAAGGCTTGATGATTATAAAATGTCTTATATCGTTGAGTGGCTGAGCGGTAAAGTTACGGGGGGGGAACTGGACAATGCTGGGGCTTTTTGCTCCTGTTCTGATTTTGCTGTGGGTGCTGACCTACAGCCGCAGTCAGGCACTTAATATCATGAACCTTAATGAACAGACTGCTCTGGCACTCGGGCTTCAGCTGCAAAAAGAACGCTTATACATATTGATGCTTTCTACTGCATTAGCAGCTTTCAGCGTTATTTTAGTAGGTAATATCACCTTTGTCGGTTTAGTCGCAGGACATATTACCCGCCGAATTTTTGGAAGCAACCACCATCTTGTCCTGCCCGCTTCAGTCTTTGTCGGTATCCTTATTTTGCTTTCTGCCGATACAATCGGCCGTGTGCTGCTGGTCGGGACAGGCATCCCGACAGGCCTTGTCGTCTCAGTTATTGGTGCCCCCTATTTTCTTTATTTGATGTTAAAAACAGCAGCTTAAACAGCCGTTAATTCAGCTGCAAAACAGAATCCTTCCTTATCTGAGATTAAGGAAGGATTTTTCTTGAAATCCAAAAGGAGAGTGTTATAATTAGTTTAGTTCTAGATGAACTAAACTAATTTATGTTAATAAAAGAGGACTTATGGATAAAGAAAAATCTAAAAAAATACAGGAAATCAGTAAAATCTTCACAGGGCTGAGCTTTGCCAAAAATCAGGCGCTTATTCTTGCTTTTCTGGTTACTGAAAAAAAGAACTCGGTGACCTTCAGCCGCATTTTAAAAGAGTTAAAGCTATCGAAGGCCAGTGCCAGCATTGCTCTGCGTTCTTTGGCAGAAAAAGAACTGATTAGCTATCGGCGGTCTCAAAACAGCCGTGAACGGCAGATCACTCCTCATCTTTACGGTACTGTTGCTTATATATCTCATCGTATGCAGATTTTAAAAGAGATGCGCGGTTTATTTGAGCAGGCTGCTCTTTGGCATCAGGATGACCGCAATTATGCTCAGGAATTTTTAACTATAGCTGACTTATATAAACAGCTGGACCATGCTGTTATGAACATTATCGAAACATTTGAAGGAGGCAATAATGAAAGCAGGCAGTGAACTTCTCAAAAGGCAGCAAACACCAATTCACTTTCGCAATAAGGATATGGATTTTATGCTGAATTGGAGCTTAGGTATCAGTCAGCTCATAGGCATGAGCCCGGGAGAAATCCTTCTTATCGCCCAAAAGATAAGGAATGGGCAGCCACAGGACTGGGAATCGGGGTTTAAGCAGCATGCTCATTATCTGGCTGAACAAGCTCGTCGTTCTCTTGAAAAAGGGTATTGCCGCACGGCTTCCCAGCAATATTTCGGAGCTTGTTATGCTTTAAAAGCAGCTTTACAGTTCTCAGATCCAAGACTTCCCGATTATCAGAGCAATTATGACCGAATGGAAGAATATTTCTCAAAAGGGAGCCATTTAGCCAATTTGCCTCTGCAGGAAATCACTATCCCCTACCAGAATACTCATCTGCCGGGCTACTATTTAAAAAGCCGAAGGGAGAAGCAGCCGACACTGCTGGTAATTGGCGGCGGTGATACTGGCAGAGCAGACTTGTTTTACTTTTTAGGGCAGAAAGCTTTTCAGGCAGATTATAATGTGCTCATGGTCGATTTACCCGGCCAGGGAATCAATCCGGCAAGAAACCTCACTTTTACAGTTGATGCTGGTCAGGCTGTCTCGGCTGTTTTAGACTGGTACGATGCACCTTCTGGTGCTATTGCTTTAGCAGGGCTAAGCGGCGGAGGCTATTTCACCGCACAGGCTGTAGAAAAAGATAAGAGGATTAAGGCTTGGATTGCTTCGACTCCGATTTATGATATCAAAGCTGTGTTTCAGCACTCTTTTGGCCGGCTTTCGGCACTTCCCAATCCGGTTTTGCAGTTTGCAGGCAGCTTGCTGTCCAGTGTCAGTGCAGTGACAGCCGTTCAGCTTAAAAAATATGCCTGGCAGTTTGGGACAGAAAACTTCAGTCAGGCTGTTAAGGAAGTGCTAAAACAGGCCTATACGGTAAATATAGATAAAATCTCTGTTCCCTCTCTATTCCTTGCCGGAAAGGGGGAAGATGCTGAACTGATCAGGCAGGCTAAAGTTCTGGCCCAAAATCTGTCTGCAAGAGACATTCCGGCTGCTCTGAAGGAATTTGACAGTCTCAGCGGTGCAGACGCCCATTGTCAGGTAAATAACCTGCGGCTCATGAACCACATTGTTTTAGATTGGCTGGATATGACCTTTAAAAACAGATAGATACAGCAGGCGATAATGTCGGAGAAAAGCAGCCAGATTTTTCAGTCCTGTAATTCACAAATTCTGATTCACAGTGTAACGGTTCAGCAATTAAATAATTCTTTTCGAAAAGTGACAGAAAAACCAGCTCCTAGAAGCTTGCGACAAGTGCTTGTGTGGGGCAAAACTGACCAAAATCACTATTCCGTGATTTTTTCTATTTGATTATTGACATCTATTACAGATTGTGATATATTACAAGTAAAGATATATCGAAAAACGTAACAAAGAAGGGAGCAGTCATGGGCCGAACAGCAAACAGCGGCGCTCTCACGGAGTCTGTCTTTTATATTCTGCTGCGGCTCCATTCTCCCGCACACGGCTATGCTTTAATGAAGGATATCGCACAGATGACAAATAACCGTGTCAGACTCGGAGCCGGTTCTCTCTATGGAGCTTTGGATACTCTGCAGAAAAAGGGATGGATCAGAGCACTGGATGAGCGTCCACAAGACAGAAAGATTGAGTATATCATTACAGACACAGGAAAGCAGTTTTTTGAAAAGGAACTGCTGCGTTTGGAGGAATTGCTGCACAATGCCGAAAAGATAAAACAGAACACGGTCTAAGAGCTGTGCAAAAAAGACATAATCGCAGAAAATTTAAGCGGCTTACAGGTGGGATGTGACTGCTCTGTGAGCATAAAATTGCTTAGAGTCTAAGAACTCTTCATTAATTTTCCTATTTTTGCTTTGCTCTTTTAAGGGCCTTTATATCTTAGCGGAACTGAACACGGCCTAAAATCCTAGTGAAAAAGAGACGCAATCGTAGGAAGCGCAAGCTGACGTACGAGTGCGGCTGCTCTGTGAGTATGCCTGCCAGCGTGATGCAAGCATCTTGTTAAACGACCCTAGCCGTAGCTGACTGAAGGCTTTGCCGTCTTAACAGACGACCGCACCCTTCTAGTCATCTTGGCAGGGGTGCGCCAACGAAATCAGAGATTTCTGGCTTACCGCCATTTTCATACGGATTTCTTAACGGCCTTTGTATCTTATTTTAAGGAGGCATGCTATGAAAACAACTGTTAAGAAGGCTTTTTTGGACATTCAAAAAGAGGAAGAGTGGCTGAACGAACAGGGGGAAAAGGGGCTGATGCTCGTGGAATGTCATAATGGTAGCTATGAGTTTGAGGTGGCTTCTCCGGCGAAATTCCAATACAAAATAGACTTGCCGGATTATATTGGCAGCAAAAAGAAGGACTATCTTTCATTTCTGAAGCAGAGCGGCATTTCAGTTGTCTCCGAGTATGGCGGGAGAGTCTATCTGCGGAAAAATACGGCTGATGGTCCGCTGAGCCTGTATACTGACAGTAAGGGGGTCAGAAGACAGATGAATAAGCGATATACACATTTCTTTATTATCGGCATAACGCATTTCCTTTTGGGAATAACTTTGTTGCTTCAAACACTAAACTATGCAGAACAAAGAGGTGTTCCGTTTTGGTTTACAGTGATTGTTGGAATCGGGTTTATGATTTCCGGAATGATCTTTTTATTTCTGGGAATCCGAAAACATCGGCAATATGCCGCACCTAAAGACGAAACAAGGCTTTGGGAATAAGTTGATTTTTACAAGTGCTGCCCTCTCTCTAAAACTGAATATCCAGCATCTATCACAGCGGCGTATTAAGCAGTAAGTCTTGAAAAAAAGATTTGCTGCTTTTTGTATCCAGCTTTAGTATTTCAAAAAATTGTTTGCCGGAATAAGTTTTGCCTGACTATTTTTCAATAAATTTTCTGTTTTTATATGTTATAATGGGAAAAAACAGGAGTATACAGTTATGCGGGCACTGCTAACCGGAGCCAGTTCGGGGATTGGGCGTGAGATGGCTTACTTGCTTGCTGAAAAACAGGTCAATCTCATTTTAACGGCCAGAAGGCAGCCAGCACTGCAGCGGCTGCAAAAAGATTTGATTCAAACTTACCAAATCGACTGCCAAATCATCATAGCTGATTTATCTGATCCCGCAGAATTATCCGCTTTAACCGATTTTAATATTGATCTGCTGATCAACTGTGCCGGCAGGGGGGAGATTGCAGATGCTTTAAACGTTTCTGCCGCTAATGATGAACAAATGCTACAGCTTAATTTCTTAAGTCCGCTTTCTCTGACAAAATTTTTTTGCCGGAAATGGCTGGCAGCAGGACAGCAAGGTCGGGTTATCACTGTCTGTTCACTGGCTGCACGACTTCCTCATCCCTACATGGCTATGTACAGCGCCAGTAAAGCAGCCATGCTCTCCTACTCTTTAAGTTTGAGTCAGGAGCTGAGAAAAAGCGGCGTTATTGTTCAGACAGTATGCCTAGGGCCTGTGGCGACAGCTTTTTTAAGCTCTGATCAGGCTGAAAAAGGCGGACAGCTGTCCCCAAAATCAGCGGCTCAAAAAATTTTATCCGTCTGCCGTCACAAACGTCCTCTGGCTGTTTTTGGCTTAGGAAGCCGGATTCTTAACTGCTTATTTAAAATTTTGCCCATCCGTGTCAGCCTTTTTCTGACAGCTGCAATTTTGAACCGAATTAGGAGCTAAAATGTTTTATCTCATCAGTACTTTACTTATGGTGTTCTTATTTGGCCTGCGTATCTTTTTGGCGCAAAAATATTTTAATCAGCTGCCTTTGGGCTCTGATTCCGCCTTTAAAGACAGTGACTATACCGTACTGCAGCCAATCTTGTCAGGTGATAAGCGCCTTTCTGACTGTCTGCAGGCTAATCTTGACCATACTCAGGATATGCAGTTTATTTGGCTGGTTGACCAGAATGACAGTTTGGCTCAGGATATATGCCAAACCATTATAGACAAGCAAACCAATCCCAGCCGAATCCGCCTGATACTCTGCGAAAATGTTTCGGATAATCTTAATCCCAAAGTTTTTAAACTGCAGAAAGGCCTGAAGCTTGTTGATACAGTTTATACGGTTGTTTTAGATGACGACAGTATTATTGATAAAACGGTTCTGCCGCAAATCAAACTGTATGCTGCTCTGCCTGATGAGTGGCTGGTGACTGGTATTCCTTATAACGATGATAAAGAAAATTTTTGGTCTGCTCTTCTTGCCGCTTTTGTTAACAGTCAGTCCTTCTTTACTTACTTTTCGATGGCAGCAGTCAAAGACAGCAGATCCCTAAATGGCATGTTTTATTTTGCTAAAACCGCAACCTTTAAAAACCATCGCCTCTTTGAACAGATTCAGGACTGGCTGTGCGATGACTTAGCTTTGGCGACAGTCTGCCGGACCGAGCATATCAGAATCATTCAGTCCAGCCTGTTCTGCCAAGTCCGAACGACCGTCCAGTCAGGCTGGCAGTATCTGCTTTTATTAAAAAGATGGCTTCTATTTGCTAATGTCTTTATCAAACAGAATTTCTCTTTCTCGTTTTTACTCATCGCTTTTCTCCCTGCTGTCTTGCCGCTCCTTTTACTCAGCAGTAGCCTCTTATGGGGCTGGCACGGTTTGCTGTGGGGATTAGGACTTCTCACAGCGAAAGCCTTTGCCCAGCGTTTGTTTCGCCGGCATATCCTAAAAAAAGAGGAAAGCCTCTCAGCGCTTGGTTTTGAATGTCTAAATGATCTGCTTTTACCTTTTATCTACTTGTACACGTTGATAACAGGACCTGTGATTGTTTGGCGGCAAAGAAAGATCCGAGTCGCTGATGGAAAAATTCGCTATGTTTCATTTCAATCATTATAAAAAAAGGCTTCAGCAGCTGGATGAACAGCAAGGAAGTCTCTTAAATCAAGACAAACTACTGCTCATTCTAAGCGGAAGCAGCCAGCTTAACACAGCTGCCTTAAGCACTGTCCAAAAAGAGCTGCTGCAGGAATTAAGCCGAGCAGGCTATCACCCTGTGTTCAGCAATTTCCCTTATCACCAGCAATTTACTTATGAGAAGAGTGATAATGTCTCTTTACTTCAGGCAAGCTGCTCCAATATTAATTATTACTGGCATGCTGTCAGAGACAAAAGTTTTCAGGCTGATATCTGCCGGTTGCTAAAGCCTCTCTTACAATATCGAGACTGCGTTATTATTGCTCAAAGCCAAGGAATAAATCTTTTATCTATTCTCCTGCAGCAAGAACGATTGATTCACCCCTTGAAAGTATTTGCTTTAGGGCCGGTTGCTCACAGTCAGCTGTCTTCTTCTCTGCTTGATTTGCATGTTATTAAAGGATATAGAGATTATTATTCCCGTTTTTTGGACCGCCATCCTGTGCAGACTTGGACTGCTGATAATCATTTTGACTATCTCAGCAATCCTGATGTTAGGAGGATCATCTATGACCGGATTAAAACATATTAAAATAGCGGCCGTTGCTCCTCCTTTCAGCGGCCATCTCTATCCGCTTCTGGGACTGCTTCAGCCGTTCCTGAAAAACGCCGATTATAGTATTCGTGTCTATACAGGCTTGGCCAAGAAGGAGATGGTTACGGCCAGCGGCTTCTCCTGTCAGGTTATCCATACAGAAGACCCTTATGTCTTTGAACGTATTGCCAACACTGAGAAAAAGATTTCCGTTTTGGGCATGTTAAAACAGTTTTCTCAGTATCTAGCTATCCTTGACGAGCTGTCAGCAGAGCTGGAAGATGCTTTTTCTGACTATCAGCCGGATATGGTTATTGCCGATTTTACGGCAGCCCCAATCGCTCTGCTTTATCAAAAAATGTCTTTTAAATGGATAACGGTTATCCCTACACCATTTGCTATTGAAAGCTCTAGCGGTACGCCAAGCTATCTGGGCGGCTTAAGTCCCAAAAACAATCTATGGGGAACATTGAGGGACTGTTCCGGACGGCAGTTCATTCATTTGTTTAAACGGGCGGCAGCTCTTCTTTATCACCGCCGTTTGGCATCCTACCGCTTTAAAATCTATAATAAACAAGGGCTGGAAAATCTTTACTCCCCGGAATCCATTGTAGCTGTTGGTATGAAAGAATTTGAATTTCGTGATGACTTTCCGCCGCAGCTGAAATGGGCCGGTCCTGCTTATTTAAAGAGACCGTCTTATCCGGCAGAAAAGACTTGGAATCAGCCTTTTGCTAAGCGGATTTTGGTTACCAACGGCACGCACCTTTTATGGGGGAAAAAAGAGATGCTGGCTATCACGGCCGATTTGGCCTCCAGACATCCGCAGATTCAATTCCTTGTCTCGCTGGGGCAGGAAGAATCAGCCGCAGCTGAAAAAAAGTTAGCTGATAATATCCTTATCAGCCCTTATCTGGATTATGAAATGATTTTACCTCAGGTTGATGCTGTTATTCATCATGCCGGTGCAGGCATTACCTATGCCTGCATTAGACACTGTAAGCCTGCTTTGGCTATCCCTTATGATTACGATCAGCCGGATTATGCCGCTCGCTTGGCTTGGTTTGGTGCCGGCCGCCGTCTTAAAAGGTCTGCTTCACTTGAAACAATCGATCAGGAGTTCACCGCTTTACTAGAAACAGCTGACTGGCCAGCTTTAAAAGAACTCTGTCATGCGGCGCAGACTTATACCCCTGCTGATACTGTAGAAAAAGAAATCAACCGTTTATTAGGAGAAATATGAAAGTTTTAGTAACAGGAGCAACTGGTTTTTTAGGACAGTACATTGTCCGTGAATTAGTCGCGCATAATTATCAGATTGTTGCTTTTGGCCGCAAGGAGGCCGTTGGTAAAAAACTGGAAGAAGATTACCCCTCACTCACTTTTGTTCGAGGAGACTTAAGGAGCTCTTCTGATCTTGAAAAAGCTATCAAAGACTGTTCAGGAGTTGTTCACGCGGGAGCTTTGTCTGATCTCTGGGGACGCTGGCAAGATTTTTACGACACCAATGTTTTAGGGACACAGCATATTTTAGAGCTTTGTCAAAAATACCGCTGCCAGCGTTTAGTCCATATCTCTTCGCCCAGTATTTATGCTAGACCGCATGACCAGCTGAACCTGACTGAAGAACAAGCTCCGCAGCAAAATAAGCTGAACTATTACATAAAGAGTAAACTTTTGGCTGAACAGCTGGTTTTAAAGGCTAAAGGTGTACCAAGTGTCATCTTACGTCCCAGAGGGCTGTTTGGCATTGGCGACAGCAGTATTGTTCCGCGGCTCTTACGTGTTAATGACAGTTTAGGTATCCCCCTTTTGCATCAAGGAAAGCAGCTGATCGATATGACTTGTGTTGAAAATGCTGCTTATGCTGTCAGACTTTGTCTTGAAAAAGAGGCGGCTCTGGGGCAGATATACAATGTCACAAACGGCGAGCCTATGCCGTTTAAAACATTGCTTGAGCTCTTTTTTAAGGAAGCGGGAAAAACAGCTCAGTTCCGTCCTTACAACGCTAAATTTTTGGGCGTTTTGGTTACGCTTCTCGAATTTAGCTACCGTTTATGCCGCAGTCCCAAAGAACCGCCCCTTACCCGCTATACATACTATTTATTGGCTTACAGCCAAACCCTGTCCATCGATAAAATCAGGCGCGAACTCGGCTACAGCCCTCAGCTCAGTTTGCTTGAAGGAGTCCAAAATTATGTCAAACACCATCCAATCTCTTGACTATTTTGCCTGCGGCTTCTGCAGCAATCAGGCCCGTTTCTTATTTAAAGGCATTCCTAAAGAAACATGGAACTTCCCGGCTGGAGTCTTTTTGATAAAACATCGAACCCAAGGTTATATTTTATATGACACTGGCTATGGTTATTCTATTATGTCCAATAAACTTAAGTACCTGCTTTACCGAGCGCCAAATCCAATCGTTTTAAGGCCGGAACAGACTATTTCCAGACAATTAAAAAGCAAGGGCATTCCTCCGGAAGACATCAATTATATTATTCTTTCCCATTTACATCCTGATCATATCGGCGATACCCGACAGTTCCCCCAGGCCCGCTTTATTATCACACAGGACTGTTTCGCAGAATATCAGCACGCCCGAAAGCGCTCCTTAATTTTTCAGGAATTTTTGCCCGATGATTTTATCAGCCGTCTGCAGATTGTTCAGCCGCATGAAACCCATACAGATTTCCCTTTTCTGCCAGTTTATAATTTATTTGGCGATAACAGCATGCTTCTAAGTGCTTTATCGGGGCATGTAGACGGGCAGTGCTGTCTTTTTCTGCCTGAGAAGCATTTTTTTATCGCAGCGGATGTCACCTGGGGCATCCCTCTGCTGTCTTTAACTAACCGAATGCGCCTGCTCCCCCGGATGATTCAAAACGATTTCAAAGCCTACCAAAAAAGTGCTCACATATTGGAAAAAATCATGGCAGCCGGTATTAAGGTTGTGGTGAGTCATGATCAGGAAGCACGTATAAGGAGCCTGCTGGTATGAAAAAATATCATTTTCTAAAGTCTTTTATTAAGACACGCTGGCTGCAGCACTGGCCTTCCCGCCAAGCTCTTGAAGCTTATCAAAAAAAAGCTGTGGCAAAACAGTTAGCTTACTTTCAGGCGAAATCACCCTATTTTCAGAAACATCCTGATATAGATAGTTTCCATATGGACAAGGATTTCATGATGACTCATTTTGATGAGCTTAATACTGTCGGTATTAAAAAAGACACAGCTTTTGATTTAGCTATTAAAAGTGAGCGTCTGCGGGATTTTTCACCTGACTATCAGGGAATCTCTGTCGGTCTCTCCTCCGGAACCTCCGGTCACCGCGGAATTTTTCTGACCAGCCCCAAGGAACAAGCTGTCTGGGCCGGAACCATTCTGGCTAAGCTCCTGCCCAAAAAACGCCTGCTGGGACACAAAATTGCCTTTTTCTTAAGAGCTAATAATAACCTATATGAGACGGTTCAGTCTCCTTTTATCAAACTGCATTATTTTGACATGACTGTCCCCCTCGAGAATCATCTGAAACAGCTTGACCAGCTTCAGCCGACAATTTTAATTGCACCGGCGTCAGTCTTAAATCAACTGGCCGCTTATCAGGCACAGCGAGACTTGGACATTAATCCAGAAAAAATCATTTCAGTAGCTGAAATTTTGGAGAAAGAGGACCATGATTATATAGCTGCTGCTTTTGACAAAAAAATCATTTATCAAATCTACCAAGCAACAGAAGGTTTTTTAGGTTACAGCTGCGATTACGGCCGGCTGCATCTCAATGAAGACGGTATTAAGTTTGAAAAAGCCTATATAGATGATAAACGTTTTTATCCCATTATCACTGATTTCAAGCGGCAGTCGCAGCCCTTTGTTTCTTATCAACTGAACGATATTTTAGTTGACAGCAATGAAGAATGCCCTTGCGGATCCCCTCTGCAAGTTATCGAAAAAATTGAAGGCCGGGCTGATGATATTTTCTATTTTAAAAACAGCAGGCAAAAAGAAGTACTGATCTACCCAGACTTTATCAGACGCTGCTTTCTTTTTACAGAGAATATCAGAGAATATCAGGTTTTTCAGCTTTCTGAACAGGAAGTCTCCATTGCTGTCAAAGATTTGAATCAAACATCTAAGCATGAACTGCAAAAAGAATTCAACCGCCTCTTTGCAAGTCTAGACATTCGCGGTGTCCGTCTGCGCTTTATTGCTTATCAACCGCCTGCGGATCGTAAATTAAGGCGTGTGTGCCGGCTGATGGCCAAGAGCTAATCCGTATTTCAGACTTCTTTCTCAAATGTTCCAAAAAAACACTTTGAGAAAAAAGCTTAGAAAGAAACTTTGCTTTCATGGCAAACAGCCGGTGAAATCAAAGATTTCGGACTTACCGTCAGCCGTAGACATTTGCGTGATACAAACACCACTAGTCTGCCCCTATTTTTTAACGGCCTTTGTATCTTGGTGAAATTGAACACGCCCTAAACGCTGTGAGAAAAAGACCGCCCTCCCTTGAGTCTTTAGTGACTCAGCGGTCGGACGTCTATTTTCTCTTTGCGTTCTTAACGGGCTTTGTATCTTGTTATAATTGAACACGCCCTAAAATCCTAGTGAAAAAGATGGCTGTCATCGTGATGATTAGGCATCACTTGCCATCCCCTATTTTCATACGGATTTTTTAACGGGCTTTGTATCTTACTTAAAAGGAGATTTTTATGAGGAAACTACAGTTACAAGGATATGGAACCGCTTTGCCAAAGAAGGCTATTCATTTTGGCAAACAGACCCGTTACCGAGTCAGTCAAGATGAAAACCAATTACATCTTGCTGTACAGGCAGCTGGAAGAGCTCTGGCTAAGGCAAAAATGACAATTGACGAGATTGACTGTATCGTATCTGCCAGTGCTGTTGGTATTCAGCCCATTCCCTGTACTGCTGCTTTGATCCATGAACAGCTTGCTAAAGGTACAGACATTCCAGCGCTCGATATTAACACGACCTGTACCAGTTTTATCACGGCATTGGATCTCATATCTTACCCGCTTGAAGCTGGACGTTATCATAATGTACTGATTATTTCCAGCGAAGTCGGTTCTCTCGCCCTCAATCCAAAGCAAAAAGAAAGCTTTGAACTTTTCAGTGACGGCGCTGCGGCTATGATTTTCAGCCAAAGTCATGACGAGCAGAGCGGCATTATTGACAGTATACAGAAAACGTGGTCTGAAGGAGCCCATGCTACAGAAATTCGTGCTGGCTTATCTGCTGTTCACCCTAAACAATACTCCGAAGCCACTAAGGAAGAATTCATGTTCGATATGAAGGGCAAACAAATTTTAAGTCTCAGTGTCAAAAAACTCCCGCAAATGTTCTATAATTTTCTAGCTAAAAATGACATGACAACAACAGACTTAGACTTGGTTATCCCCCACCAAGCCAGCAGAGCTATGCCATTAGTTATGGAAAAATTGGGGATTAAACCTGATCAGTTTATTGATTTAATCTCTGAATACGGCAATATGGTCTCTGCTTCTGTTCCCTTTGCTTTCTGTCAAGCTTTAGAAAAGAAGCGTATTCGTCAGGGAAACAAAGTTCTCTTAATGGGAACAGCAGCTGGTTTAACTACAAATATGCTCTTACTGCAATTGTAACAGCTCTCATAATTATCTTTTGATTTGCTGTATATATCAGCAAATCAAAAAAAGGATGGGCACAGGCAGTCCTGATTGCGAAACAATCATGCTGCCTGCCCATCTTTTTTCTTTTAAGTTTCTTGATGCATTTAGTTTGAAAAACTAGGAACCCATTGCTTCTCTGGTTCTTTTTTGCTGCCAAAGCTGGCAGTCAGCTCCCCTTTTTGCAGAATATAGGGAGCAGCAGCTTTTAAAAAAACAGATTTCCTCGTATAAGGGCCCAAATCCAGTTTGCGATCCAGGCTATAAAGCCTAAAGCGATAGCGGTGCGTTTGGCCAAAGGGCGGTTTAGGACCGGCATAGCAATGCCAGCCATAGGCCAATCCCTGTCTGGCACCCCCCAATTCTGCCACTGTCTTTCCTTTAGGAATACCAGAAGGAATAGAAGCTCTTGCCGGAATATTCCAAATCAGCCAATGCGTAAAATCCTTCTTTAAAGGATGGCTTAAATCTTCTAAAGTCAATGCAAGGGTCTTAGCTCGTGAATCCAAATTTTGTAAGTAAAATTCCGGCGATTTATTTTCCCCTCTACCCGTATAAACGATTGGGAACTCCCCGCCCTCTTTGATACCAGCGCAGGAAAACAATAAACGTTCAGCTGCCATCCTACCTCTCCTTAATTAAGATATAAATACCATGAAAAAATCCGTATGAAAATGACGGTAAGTCCGAAATCTTCGATTTCGATGACGCACCTCTGCCAAGATGACTAGAAGGGTGCGGTCGGCTGTCAAGACGACAAAGCCTTCAGACAGCTACGGCTTCTCATCAAAGGCAGCACAATATGGTCTGGCCTTTTTCACTAGGATTTTAAGCCGTATTCAAATCATTTATAGCCTTTTCTAAGAGTTTACCATATTTTTAACAGACTGGCAGAGAATAACCGTAAATCAGTCTGAATTTCTCAGACGGCCAATTAAACAGATATAGCTGATCCAGCAGTACTGCGGTGCAGCAGTTTCAAAAAACAGACTTCTTAACCACACAGTACAGCCGGATCTGTTTTATCCTATCAAGGATTAATTTTTGTTCTAAAGGTCAGCTCTTCCTCAAAAAATTCCAATAACAGCTCGTATCTGCCGCTACCGTTCTTAGCGATATAACCCAGCAGTTCCAGAGCCTGAACAAAAATATCCGGTCTTTTCTGAGAAACCTCGGAGCGCCGGCCAAATTTTAAAAGAAAGGTTGTCATATATTTTAAGGCATACTCTTGATTCACATCTCCAAGAAGATGATACAGAGGCTGCAAAGAATCCGGCAGAGGCCGAGACTGGCGTAAACCGTAAAAATAGTTAGCTAAGGTTGCCTCCGATCGGTCTAAGCTTGTCCGCTCCAGCAAAAGCGCTTGATTAGTTTGATTGGTCAAGACAGTTGTAAAGGTCCTTGCCAGCAAAGACCGATAGAGTGGACTTTCTGTATCCACAAAAACCATATCATCTAAACCTACTATGCTCTCCTCTGTCACCAAGGGCAAGGTCAAACTGTAACGTCGGTTATTACGAAACAGATAGCCAGCCTGAACATAATCCTCAATAAAACGGTCAATTTTAACAATTGAAGGAAAGGCCTGTTTAATCTGTCGCAAAGTAACTGTCTTATCAGGATATAAAAAATTAATCAGTTCTTGAAAAAAAGGCTGACTGGTTAATCGGTCAGGATGAAAAATTTTAATCATAGGTTTATAATACCAATCTCATCTTTTATTTTCAACTATCTTCTGAAAATTGTTCGTGTTTTTAAAAAGAAAGACGTTATGTTTGTTAATAGTATAGAAACAGCAATTATAAAACTGGCCAGAACTAGATTGCAATAAGGTTTAAAACAGGGAGGCTGGTATCATACCAGCCTCCCTATACGATAATTTTCTAAACAGCCCGATGGCTTTTATCCGCCAAAACTGGCTGTCAGCTGCGGTACAACTTGTTTCTTCCGGGAAACTGCTCCCGCCAGAAATGCATGATTATTTTCCAATTTAAAATCAAAAGCAGCTTCTACCTTATCCATATTGGCACCAAGCGCCAAAATTTCCGAGTTAGAATTGACAATATCCGTAATCATTAACACAAAATCTGAGTATCCATTAGCTGCATTGCTCGCCTGAATAGCCTGCTCAATCTCTTCTTGGCGCTCAAGTACTTCCGCAATATCAACTGTATTCACTTGGGCAATTCTGACCTGATTGCCGTTTAATGGGAAGCTCTTTGCATCAATAGCTATTAATTCTGCTGCTGATTTGCTGGATAAATCTGTCCCGGCTTTGAGCATAGCCAAACCGTACTCTTCCAAGTTAACACCTGCCAGTTCAGCAAGCTCCTCAGCTACCTGAGAATCGGTAGCATGCGTTGTCGGTGATTTTAACAGCAGGGTATCCGAAATCAATCCTGACAGAAGCAAACCAGCCATCGCCTTAGGAACTTCCACTTGAGTTTCCTTAAACATGCGGTAAACAATTGAAGAAGCTGAACCCACAGGCTCTAAGCGCATAAAAAGAGGGTTAGCCGTTTCAAAATTAGCGACACGATGGTGGTCCACTACTCCCACGACTTCCACTTCTCTGATATCAGCAGCTGATTGCTGAAATTCATTGTGATCGGTTAAGATAACCTGTTCTGCTCCTGCATCTTTGACAGAAGTAATCACCTGCGGTGCCGGCACACCAAAATAATCCAGCACAAAAGCTGTTTCTTCATTAGGTGCACCTAAAGCAGCTGCTTCTGTATCCATACCGTAAGCTTCTTTTGCGAGATAAGCAAAAGCAATAGCTGAACCAATAGCGTCAGAATCTGGATTTTGATGGCCGAAAACAAGAATTTTTGACATGATTATACCCCTTAAATATTATTTCTCCTCAATTTTAGCAAAATTTAAGTTTTAGCGCAATTTAATTCTAAAAAGAAAATGGGATTTTACAACAAATGAGCAATGCTGTATCACTCTGACAGAAGTCTTTAAAAAGGACTGCTTTAAAATATAGCCTGCTCTGATATTTTTTTAATAACCAAAACGAAACCACATAAAATTATAAGAGAACACAGGAAACCATTGACACTAAAAGGGTTAAAGGAATGAAATAAAAAGCACATGAATCTAAGAACCGTTTACCTTAAATTCATGTGTTTTTTCTACTGCCAAGTGCTCAGTCAGACACGCAAAACGCCAAAAATCAAAGCTGTTGCGATAACCACTAAATTGGTTACAAACATAATAGGAGCAGCATATTTTGTATAAGTATCTGTCTCAACTTCACAAAGAGTTGTCCCAACATAGGTTGAAGAATTCATCGGCGTCACACTAGTTGCTAAAGCCAAGTTGCAGACAAAGGGCGCTATAACCATAATCGGTGTCAGGCCAAAAGAGGCTCCAACCGAGATAAATAGGGGATAAAGCGCATTATAAAGCTGATAGGGAATAAAATAAATGAGCGGTACTGCCAAAACTAAAAAGATGAGGTGCATGTAACGCATCAAAAACTCCGGAAAAACACTCTCAAGGAGTTCGGCTAAAGAAGCGACCATCGACAGCCTGCTGCCATCCTCTGGGGCTGCATTAAAGACAGCTAAATAAAAACAAATAGCAATCAGCATAATAAAAACATTAAAGAAAGTTCCGCCAGCCTTATTCCAAATATCGTTGAAATCTTTAGGATAGTTAATCAGCGACGTCACAATAGCAGCCGCAATAAAGACTAAATAAGACGGAAACTTGAAGTAAGCCAGACTGATAATGACAGCCAAAAAAATCAAAAGATTAAACCAAAAGAGCTGCGGCCTCGCATTTGGCTTATCCTCTGAAACAGCTTCAGCTGTTTCTGCTTCACCTTGACTCCCTTCGGGTAAACCTAAAGTCTTGTGCTCTTTTTTATGCTGATAAGCAAAATAACCCCATTGTAAAATGATAGCCGGAATAAAGCACAAACCCCACGGTATAGAAGCTGCTGCCAGACTCTCAGCATTGGTATTGGCCATTGTCGCTGACATAATCAACCCGATTCCCCAAGGCAGCCAGCACATGGCAGCAACTGCCGTCTGACAAAGGATAAAAGCATAATCACGCCTTAGATTAAATTTTTTGAATAACGGAATAACAATAGGAAAACATATCAGATAAGTAGTAGACATATTGGCTGTTAGATAGGCAATCCCACCAATAGCGCTGGTTAAAATCATGATACCAACAACGTTGAGACGATTTCCGATGCGCCGAATAAGCGCATTAACCATCATATCAAACATTCCGGTCTCTGTCAGCATCACAAAATAAATCAAACCAAACAAAAGCATATAACCTGTCTGTGACATTACCGTATTAATCTGGTTTAAGATTAAATTGCTGGTTTCAGCCAAATCATAGCCCAGCAAAAAACAAAAGATAACCGGCACCACAAACATGACAAAATTCATCGGAATTTTGTTCGTAACAATGCTGGCGATAATAATCGCAAGCATAATTAAGGCTAAAATTGCTGGACTCATTGATAAATCCTCCGATTTTATTTTTTGATCAAATTATCTAAAAGGCCAAACTCACGCTTAAAGGACCAGGCCATCATCTCATGGACAAAATCAGTATAAGGATGGGGAGCTGCTGTAAAGGTATGCCCGACCCTCGGAGCTACAAACAATTCACATGGAACAGCTGCCCTCAGCAAACGCTGACCGTATTCAAGTGCTGAATCACGCAAAGTATCATACTCTCCCATTATAATCATAGTTGGTCCTAGCCCTCCCAAATCATGACAAAATTTAGGAAAAGCATAGTAAGACGGAACGGTACCATTATAGCCTCCTAAATATGCAGCTTCAGCCCCTAAAGCTTTTTGATCAGGCCCCATTTTCAGTTCGATGAGCTGCTGAAAAGACATAGACTCCTCTATAGCAGTATCAACAGTTGGGCAGTTCATAACAGTTAAAGCGGGCTGAGGTTCGCTGCGATCTCGTAAATACAGAGCCAGCCCTTCAGCTAAATTGCCGCCCGCACTGGAACCATGCAGACCGATTTTGTCAGCATCACCGCCTAAGTCATCAGCATGCTCATGCAAGTACATATAAGCAGCATGACAATCGTAGAGCGGAGCAGGAAAACTGACCCCTTCAGTACCGCCAGCTAAGCGGTATTCCACAGATACCACGATAGCTGGTACCCGCTCTGCAAGAGCAATGCAGCGGGCATTGTCAAAAGAAATATTCCCAGCAACAAATCCCCCGCCATGAATATCTAAAATCATGGGTGCCCGCTCAGCTAAACCAGCTGACTTAAATATACGAATTTGCAGTTTCTGTCCCTCTTCAGGACCTGGAATGAAGCGATCCTCCATGCTCATTCCTTCAGGCAGCTCATAAGCCATCATAGCCTTTCCCTGAGCTTCCTTACGTTTTTTTATTTCATCAGTAACCGCTGCTATATTACTATAAAGATGATCCTCATAACCCGGAAACGGTTTTAAATCCATATTCCCCTCCTCCAATAAGATACAAAGCCCGTGAAAAAATCCGTATGAAAAGGCGGTAAGTCCGAAATCTGTGATTTCGCAGACGCACCCCTGTCAAGACGGCTAGAATGCTGCGGTCGGCTGCTAAGACGACAAAGCATTCAGACGGCTACGGCTGGCGGTAAGTCCGAAATCTGTGATTTCGCAGACGCACCCCTGTCAAGACGGCTAGAATGCTGCGGTCGGCTGCTAAGACGACAAAGCATTCAGACGGCTAGGGAGCGGGACAAAACCCCAGACCATAACGTTCGGCATCTCGCCCCCTCAAAAAGCCTAGCAGATATTTTAAAACTTTGAAAAAGCAACTTAAAATGGCGCTAGGCTACTGCATCTTGTTTATCGTACAAGCAATAATTTGGGAAGCTAGAATTTTTGTCTGCCTTCAGTCCAGCTTAGCCTTGTGACAGAACCTCGCATTATAGGTTCCCTCATTCTCCAATTTTCAAGTTCGGGCTGAGGCTGGTACAAAAGTTCCACCTTGTTTTACTTTTTTAAACAGATGCGTTTGGCGCAGTGGTTGATTGGAAGTTCTTATCCCTTATTGCGCAAGGGATAGCGGCCTCCCTGATCAACTGTTCGGAGGTGGGACAACAAAGTCGAAATCGTCAGTTATGACAATTTGCCGATTTCTACCCCACTCTCACACCCGCAACGTTTAAACCCATTCGTTTCAATATTTAGAATAACTGTTACCGTTTTCAAAATAATTACTACTATTATACCATTCTTTTACAAAAAATACTTTTTCTATTATGTTATGTACAATCTGAAAGATACAAAAAGGCTTTGCTTTCAGAAATGACACCAGTTTTTCAACTATTAATAAAAAAGTTAGAAAATGACCCCCCAAAAAAAATATTTTCGAGGTGTACTCTATTTTCTAACTTTCCAAAATCATTCTGCCAGTTGCAGCGTATTCAAGATACGGCGCAGCTCTCCAACCGGTACTTGACCGGGAGCTGAGGCCTGTTTGGCAGCCCCAAAGGTCGCAGCAGAGCCAAAGACTTCACCAGAAACCCGGCTGACCATGCCCAAAGCTCCCATAGACATGGTAATAAGCGGTTTAGTGATCGTTTGCTTAGCTTCTGCAGTTGCAGCCAATAAGGTCAGAACATCAGCATTTGTCTGCGGCATAACTGCAATTTTGCAGATGTCTGCCCCCTTACGGTCCATAGCTTTTAGCCGCGACACAATTTCTGCTTGACTCGGCGTAGCAAAGAAGTCATGGTTGCACATCACTATTTTAACCCCCTTGTCATGGGCAAGCGACACTGTTTCAGCAGCCTTATCCGCATCCGTAAATAACTCAAGATCCAATAAATCAGCTGCACCGTTTTCTAAAAGATCATGATAAATCGAAAAATAATCCGCTTCCGGCAGTTCTAATTCCCCGCCTTCTTTTTTTGTCCGAAAGGTGACAAGAAGAGGTTTTGCTAAAACCTGCTTAACCTTTTTAGACAGAGCGGATACCGCTCCCGGCTGAGTGACAGCATCATACCAATCAATCCGCCATTCAACCACATCACAGTCCAGATCACGCGCTTCCTCAGCAGCCGCTAAAATAGCTGTTTCTGTAACAGCAACAATCGGTACAATAATTTTTGGTCTTCCTTGGCCAAAAACAACATTTTCAACAGTAACAGTAGACATAAATTCCCTCTCTCTTTGATAAAACCCAATGAGGGCTTTAAACGTTTTAACTGTGAAAAAGGAATGGGAAGTTAGTTCCCATCCTCTCTCTTTTATTTCGAAGCTTTTGTATCAATAGTTTGATAGTAGCGAATAAAGACAATGACAGCAATCACGAAACCAATCACAGCAAAAATAGTATCCATCCACATAACATTTTGGATAGAAATCCGTCCGCCGATAAATGGTACGGCAAAGGAGGCAATTGATCCAAAGGTATAGAAGATAGACGTAATCGTTCCTTTACCTGCAGGGAACATTTCTCCCATAACAGTTAAGCCCAGCTGCATAACACCGCCGGCAGCAAAGAAACCGACCAGCACAGAACCAACCACAAGAACTGTAGCTGATGGGAACATCGTCATTGCACCTATCGCAATCATAGACATAAAGGTATAAGGCAGAACCAAGTTAACAGGGCGAATCTTTAACCCAACCAAAGCGGTAAAGGCTACACAGATTAGAGTACCTGTTGAATAATAAGAAAGTAAAAGTGAAGCTGCATTGTTGGACATACCAGCAGCTGCTTTAGCATAAGCAGAGATGAACTGAGAAATCGTGTAGAAGGTAGCCTGTGAAATGAAACCGTAAACGACAAAGGCTGCACCTTCAATAAACATGTTCGGTTTAGCTTTAAAGACTGTTGTTGTTTCTTCTGGCTTCTCTTCACCTGCTGCCTCAGCGGCCTTAGCATCTTCATCCGGGAAAGGAACCTTCCAAATCCAGAAAGCATTTAAAATCAAAACAATAGCAGCAATATAGAATGACAGTTGATACATTCCCAGTGTTGATGCCAAAATGAGAATCCAAGGCAAAATCCACTGACCGATTTGTACCGCTGCTTTGATCAAAACAGTTGCTGTACCTGCATGTTTCGGAAAAGATTCCATAAGCGCAGGATACGTTCCAGAATCCAAGAAGGAGTTAGCAATTCCGGCAATGACCGTCAGTATCATAGCCACAGTAATATTCGGTGCATAAATCAAACCAAGGAAGTACAGAACATAGCTGGCTATTCCCAAGAAGACAAAGGGTTTACGCCCGAATAAATCTGACAGATAGCCAGAAAAAACAATGGCAATCAGCCGCCCGATTCCAAGCATTGAAACAACTGTCATGACACCGGCAGTATCCGTATGCCATTGCAGAGCTAAAGCATCCGAATTTTGTGAGATAATGATAACCCCAATCCCATGAATAATATAATTAATATAAAGAGATAAGGCGGTTGGAAAATATTTTTTCTCCATATTGTAAAGTTCCTACTTTCTTTTTTATAAAACGATTAATCCAGTCCTAAAGCCTGTTTAACATGAGCAATCGGCATCTCTTCGCCAGTAATTAAGTTAAAGGCCTCCGCCCCTTGGTAAAGCATCATACCTAACCCGTTGTAAGCCTGTTTTGCCCCATGTTCGCGGGCAAAACGAAGGAGTTTAGTCTCAGCCGGACTGTAGACAACATCAAAAATAACAAGATCAGGACGAATCAAGTCCGGATCGGTGATCAGACTTTCATCTTGGAGCGGTTTCATACCGACACTTGTTGCATCGATGTAAACTGAACTTTCAGACAGAGATTTCTTAAAAGCCTCTTGATCAGCAAGCGGTGTAACAGTCGCTAAGGTAGTTGTTTTTTCATTAATCTTGCGCGCATTCTCACGAGCTGTTGCATAATGCTCATCGTCAGCGTTGAAAATACGAATTTCCTTAGCACCGTCAAGTGCGGCTTGAATAGCAATCGCTGTGCCGGCACCACCAGCACCTGTAAGTGTTACAATACGGTCCTTAATTTCAACACCTTCCTCGCGAAGAGCGCGCATGCAGCCTGTGCCATCAGTCACATGTCCAACCAAATGACCGTTTTGGTTTACTACCGTATTAACTGCACCGGCCATTTCTGCAGCTGGGGATAATTCATCTAATAAAGGAATGATTTTCTGCTTATTAGGCATTGAAACATTTGATCCTTTAATATCAAGGGCACGAATCCCTTTTACGGCATCTTCTAACTGTTCATTGCCGACTTCAAAAGCAAGATAAGCATAATCCATTCCATTTTTGGCAAATGCTTCATTCCACATTGTAGGGGAAAGACTGTGGCGAATCGGAGTCGCAATAAGACTGACAAGGAGTGTATGACCGTTTAGACGTTCTGCCATAATTTTCACCTCTTTATTTTTTTATAGTCACCATTCTTCAGGCAGAATGATGAAAGACCCTTATTTTTTTAAAATCTTAGTATAACGAACCTTGACCACCGAAACAGCCAGGAAACCGATAAAGGCTAAGAAAATATTATAAGCAAAAGTAAGATAGGTTGACTTTTCAGCCATCAATCCTGTAAGGTAAGGCGTTATCATAACTGAAACAGCCGTTGCAAAAGAATAAAAACTTGTAACTAAGCCTTTACTGCCCGGAAAAAATTCCAGCAAAACAGCCAGACCTAGCTGCCAGATACCGCCCGCAGCGAAAATCCCTACTGCTAAACTTGCCGTTACTAAGGACAGGAAAGAAGGGAAAAGCAGCATATAGATCATTGCTCCTCCTGTGATAAACAAACACCATAAGATTAAATTGGGAATGTTGGCCTTCTGTTTCACAATAAAGGATGTTGCAAAAACAGAAAACAGAGAAGAAATGCTGTAAACACTGACAAATAATAAACTGTCCGCTTCTGAAATATTAAGCACTTCCTGAGCAAAAGTCGGAATCCACAGCACAAAAATATTAAAGAGCGATACTGAAACAAAAGAAAAAATCAGCAAGGCCAAACCTTCAATCTGAATCTTAGCCTTGGGTATTTTGTGTGCGGTAATAATCGTTTTCAAAATAGCCTGACTGTCCGGATAAGAAAAGCGCAGCAGCAGACAAAAATTAAGAAACAGACCCAAAGCACAAAACCAAAAAGACCAGCCGAAATAAATATCATAATTAAGACTCCAGCGAACAACAAAAGGAAGAATAAACTGTCCCAGTGAAATAAAAGCCTTATTCATCACACTGAGAGCACTGCTGTCGTGTTCTTTCGGAAAAGCTTCATTAACAACAGGATAAGTTGATGTATCCAAAAAAGCATTGCCAACACCAGCAAGCAAAGCCACAAAGAAGGCCTGCAGATAGTGCTTGGTATAAACCAGGCCGGCAAAAAAGAAGAGGTTAGCCAGCACGCCAAGCAATACTGTATATTTCCTGCCGAAACGGTCCGAAAACCAGCCTGAGAAATTTAAAGAAATAAGCCGTCCCAAACCGATTGCACTGACAACCAAACTGACTTGGCTGACACTCGCAGCCCATCTGTCCTGAAAGAGATGCAAATTCTGTGAAATAATAATAGAAGCGATCCCTTGAAAAAAATAGTTCACATACAGACTGGCTATTAAGGGAATATAACTTTTTGTTTTGAAAACACTTTCCTCCTTACAATAATAGTCTCGTGATTTATTTCACTAATAATTATAGCAAATTCCGATTTATAAATCCAATGAATTTTTCAAATGAATATGATAAAATATATTTATTAAACTATACTAATCAGTACTATATTTCAGCAGCTTTTTCTGCTATTTTTAGAAAGTTATTTTTTATGAATATACAGCAGCTTGAATATTTTGTTAATCTGGCTCAAACAGAGCATATGACAAAATCAGCAACACTCCTGAATACCTCTCAGCCCAGTCTCAGCTACAGCATCCATGAATTGGAAAAAGAACTGGGAGTTCCTCTGTTTGAAAAGAAGGGGCGCAATATCCGGCTGACAAAGTACGGCAGGCTTTACTATTCTTATGTCCAAGATGCGCTCAATCAGCTGCACCTAGGCAATGATTATTTAAAAAATGCAATTGATCCTTTCAAAGGCAAGGTGGACTTTGGCTTCATTTACACGATGGGGTCGCTGACTGCCCCAAAATTAACTAAAGAATTTTCTCAGCATTATCCTCAGGTTACTTTTCATTTCAGTCAAAACAACAGCCGTGAATTGCTTGAAGAACTAAATAGAGGAGATATCGATATTGCTCTGGTGTCTTCAATCGATGGTTATCCGGACTTAAGCTTTGAGGCTTTTACAGAAGAGGAATTGGTTGTGATTGTCCCTAAGCAGCATTCATTAGCTCAGCAAAAAAACATAAAGCTTGAAGAAATTATTCAGGAAAAACTGGTCTACTATAATCAAAACAGCGGCCTTCGCCACTACTTAGACCAATTATTTGCCGACTTCGGACTAACCGTTGATCCAGTTGTTGAAGTTGAAGAAGATCACACTATCCTAGGCTTTGTAGCCCAGAATTACGGCATTGCCGTCATTCCCAATATCCCATCTATTTCTGCCTACCCTGTTAAAAAACTGCAGATCGCCAGCCGCTTCCAGCCACGACGTATTTTTTTGGCAACACGCAGAAAAGGATTCATTTCTCCGACAGTTGCTGCCTTCAGGGACTTTTGTCTAAAGAAAGCTGCGAGCTCAAAATCCTCAAAACAGGCTGAGAATCCATAAACAAATGGTTTTGGTGTTTTTTCTAACAGCCAGATTTATGAAACCCCAAAACACTGCATAACAAATGAATACGGCCTTTGACAGCTGGTTAAGTTATATATTGAGAGGCTGGGATAAAGCATCCCAGCCTCCTTTAATTTACCAAAATTAATCATTGGTACTTCTGTAAACACTCTCAGCTGCCAGTTTCCCTGAAGTCAGTGCCCAAGCATTATTGGCTCCGGATGGCGAATCCGTCCCCATAACACCGCCGACAACTTCTCCGGCAGCATAAAGACCTTCAATCAGGCTGCCTTGACTGTTAACAACCTGTAAATTAGTATTGACAACTAAACCGCCCATGGTTGTAGCAAAACGCGGCTTTTGTTCTACTAGATAGTATGGACCCTGTCCGACCGGTTTCTGTAAAAATTGATGCTGGCGGTCAAAGTCCTGATCTCTGCCGTCTGCTACAAACTGGTTGTAACGGCTGACAGTATTAACAAGGCTGTTTTTATCCATACCAGCCAGCTTAGCCAATTCCTCTAATGTGTCAGCATGGAAGAAATAAGGGGTTTGGCTGCCATTATTATCCAGCCACTGCTTGATATCAATCTGCGAAATACCGCCTTCTGCCACTTCTTCTTTAAAAATATCAAAATGTTCCTGATCCATCAAAATATAAAGCATCTTAGGATCCTGCTCCATCAGTACATCCAGAATGTCATGGTTGCTGGCACGTTCATTGACGACACGCTGACCATTGGTATTAACCAGCAAAGCATTTTCACGCAAAACAGCAATATTGCCGCCGATAGTTGATTTAGCAACGCCAGTTGATACTTCAATACCATTGGGATAAATTTTCCCATATTCCATCATCCGCGTTGCAGCTTCAATGCCGTGTGCCTGCGCCATCAGCAGACCTTCACCCATTGAACCGTTGGTTCCGTAGAAAAGCACATCCCTCAACTCTTCACTGAGAAGGTTCTTATTATGCCCGTAACCGCCGGTTGTTAAAATAACTGCTTTTGCAGTAATTTGATGGGTTTTGCCGCTCTCTTCGATCGCTGTCAGACCGCTGACACCGCCTTTGCCATCTGAAATCAGCTTAGTAGCTTTGGTATTAAGATAAAGTTTGACAGAGCTCTCTGCCATTTTTTGCCGAACAGCTGCTGCAAACCCATGGCCTCCATCTTCATAAGCCAATTCCCGATCACGGCTGTACTCTGCAAGAATATGAAGACCTTCAGTCATATCATACCGTACACCTACATAATCATGCACCCAGTCAGTTGTCTGTCCGACATTGTCAGCCAGCAGAGCCAGCAGTTCAACAACGTTTTTATTATTACCGTTTTTAAGAAAATCAGCTACCATAAGCAAAGCAGAATCGTCACTTACCCCTGCCTGCTTTTGTAATTTAGAGCCCATGACAACCTGATTGCCGCCTGAAACAGAAATGGCACCACCGATAAAGCTAAGCTTTTCAAGCATAACAACGGAAAGCCCCTCTTGTTCGGCCCGAAGTGCAGCTGCAATCCCAGCAGCTCCGCCGCCAACAACAACAACATCAAACGTCTCATCAACAACTTCTGTTGAACGTTCTCTAACCGGTTTAGGACGTGCTTTTAAAACCTCAACACTTTCTTGACCGCCAGCTAATTCTACAGCTTCTGCTACTCCATCTATAACTCCTTGGGAGGTAGCCGAAGCACCGCTGACAGCATCAACATTCAGCGTCTGAGCTGAGATGATTTGTTCAGGCAATGTGTCAATAACGGTATCGGAGAGACCTTCTGACTCTCCTGAATTGTCAATAGTGATCTGAGTAATCCGGTCATCAGAAAAACTGACAACCATCGGCAGATCGTTATTATGTCCCCTGGCTGTAACCTCATAATCCCCTGCTTTAAAGTGCAGTTTTGCCTTTAACAGCTCTTGCAAACGCTCTGCTTTTCGTTTTTCCTCCTCAGCATCTTTAACCAAAAAGAACGTTTCATCCATAAACTTCCAGAGTGGAATCGGAATCACCAATTCCTGACGCTGATGGATATCGGCAAAGTCTTGTACAGGTTCATTATGGCGCACCTTTTCAACCCAATCGGGCTCTACTAAAAAGGCCTTTCCAACGGCAACTAAGTCATAGCCAAGTTCAAGCGCTTGGTCGGCATCCTTACGCTGAACAATCGCCCCAACTCCCATAACTGGAATAGCTGCTAAAGCTTCTGAACGCTGCTCAAGATATTTTTCAATCAACAAGGTAGGATCTGTCGTATCTACAATGGAACCGCGAGTATAAGCTCCCATAGAAAAGTGAACATAATCTAAACCGTATTCTGCAATTGTATTCAAAAAATACATGGTATCATCAAAACGAATACCCGGCTCTTCCAATTCCTCAGGAGAAAAGCGGTAACCTAAAATAAAATTCGCAGCCCCTTCTTCTTTAATGACAGCTTTTACTGCCTTAATCACCTCAATGGCAAAATGAGCCCTTTTACTGCGCGAGCCGCCCCAAGCATCTGTACGCCGATTAGAATGAGGAGAGAAAAACTGCTGCAAAAGATAAGTATTGGCACCATGAAGCTCGATCCCATCAAAACCAGCTTTAATAGCACGTCGAGCTGCATTAGCAAAGAGCTGAATCATGTCTAAAACTTGCTGATGAGTCATCTCTGTTGGAACTGGAGCATTTGGACGCAGAGCAGCTACAGGACTGGGAGCTATTGGGATAGCACCGCCGTTCATATCCGGAAAAGCCATACGTCCAGCATGATAAATCTGAGCAACAGCCAAAGAACCTTTAGCCTTGATCGTCTTAGCTAAATAAGAGAGACTCTCGACTTTATCATCGCTGTCAATTCCCAGAGCCCCGGAAAAGCCGCGCCCTTTATCTTCGATAAAACAGCTCTCAACAACAATCATTGCCGCATCTCCGGAACGATGCTCATAATAATCCAGCAGTTCCTGCGGAACACTACCGTCAAAATATGCGGATTCGGTTGTCATCGGAGACATAGCGATACGGTTTTTCAGCGTCACACCTGACACAGGTAAAGTGAGTTCTTCAAATAAATGTGACATAAGAGATCCTTTCCTAAATATATGCTAGCTTGATTAAAAATGTAAGCCCTTTTTTGACTTTATTATATAGTTTTTTAGAAAGTTTGTGAAGTAGAAAACAAAAAATATTTATCTTTTTTTTTGAAATCTTTTTATTTATAAAATAAATTAATTAAATTTATCAAAATTCTAAAAGCTTAATGACCGCCCCTTGCTGTTTTTAGAAAGCAAAAAGAGCGGAACACGCCCCCGACTGTATACTTTCTCCCGCTCTTCCATTTCTAGATTCGGCTGGCATCATCGCTCTCTCGCACAGTTGCCTGAGATAGCTGCTGTGGGGAGCGTCGTTGAACTGTTTACGGTAGAAAAATTAAGAAAGGCCTTGATAAGAATGTCCAACCACAAAAATGTCTCCCTGTAAAACAAACGAATCTGGAACAGAACTGTCCCAGATTCCTATTGACATTTTATAGAGAATCACTGTCATGATAGCTATTTCACAAAAGCAAATAAGTCTAGCTGTTTTCTCCTGTCTCCATAGCTTTAATCATATCAACCCGTTTAGCATGACGGCCGCCTTCAAATTCAGCTTCCAGCCATTCTTTGACAATCATTTTTGCCAGCTCCGGTCCGATAACTCTGGCGCCAAAGGCCAGAATATTGGTATTATTATGCTGTCTGGACAGTTTAGCAGAGTAGGGCTCACTGCAAACGACTGCACGGATTCCTTTGACTTTATTGGCAGCAATCGATATCCCTACCCCTGTACCGCAAATCAAAACTCCTAAGTCAAATTTGCCGGCTGCTACTTCTTCCGCAACTTTCTTTCCGTAACTTGGATAATCAGCCCGTTCTCCCGAATAAGGACCAAAATCCACGACTTCATGCCCTAACTCCTGAAGATAGTCAATAATAATTGGTTTTAATTCCAAACCGACATGGTCACTCCCAATCGCTAATCTCATTTTATTATCCTCGCAATTCTTTTTCAATTTCCTGATAAGTCCGGTCTTTCCCGAAAACAGAAGACGTCCCTAAGATAAAACCTTTAACTCCAAGACGGCTTAAACGTTTAATATGCTCTGGTGAAATTGCACCGTCAACCATGATTTCATAGTCGAAATGAGGCTTCAGATTAACAAAATCAAGAATTTTATCCTCAACAAAATCTAAATAGTTCTGCCCTGCAAAACCAGGATTAACCGTCATAATCAAAACGTAGTCTACCAAAGACAAAAAAGGTTTGATACTTTCAGCAGATGTCCCAGGATTAATGGCTACACCTGCTTTTTTCCCTTTTTCTTTGATACGGGCCAATGTTCTGGTTACCTGCTGATCTGCCTCAGGATGGATATAGATAATATCAGCTCCTAAAGCCGCGAATTTATCAACATACCGCCCCGGATTTTGAATCATTAAATGGACATCAACCGGCTTGGCTGTCGTTTTCCTGACCAGTTCAAAATCCTGCAGCCCCATTCCAAAATTAGGGACAAAAGAACCATCCATAAAGTCCATATGGAAGATATCAAAACCTGCTTGATCCAGTCTTTCAACCTCATCTTCCAGACAAGCAAAATCAGCGCACATCATCGATGGACACAGTAATTGAGTCATAAACACCTCCTTGAAATACCAACTGAGTAAAACGTGAGTAATCGATTACTCAACCTTGAAAAAAAATAAGAACTAAGCTATAATATAACAAAAGGGTAATCGATTACTCTTTTCTTCATTATAACACTGATTTCTCATAAGTCAATACTTTTTATACCATTTTTCCAGCTGAAAGAAGAAATAATGAAAAAACACTCTATTAAGGACATCGCTCAACTCAGCGGTGTCTCTGTTGCTACAGTTTCGCGCGTTATTAACAATAACGGCCGATTCTCTGAAGAGACCCGCCGAAAAGTTTTGCAGGTCATTGAAGAAACAGGCTATCATACGAATTACAATGCTAAAGGCTTGCGGATGAAACGTTCTTATGCTATTGGTATCATCGTTCCTGATATTACCAATTATTTTTTTGCCAAACTGATTGAAAATATCGAAGGTCTTCTCTTTGAGAAGGGCTACTCTGCTATTATTTGCAATACTGCCCGCAACAGCCAAAAGGAAAAGTCTTATCTGGCTATGCTGGAAAATAAAGGTGTAGATGGTATGATTATCATTTCCGGCGCCGAAATATTTTCATTTCCTTCACACGAAGGCAAAACTCCCCCTTATATTTGCATTGACAGAGAACCCGAAAGCCTGTCCGATACTGTCTTCATTTCTTCTGATCATAAAGATGGTGCAGTTCAGGCAGCTAACTTTTTATTTGATTCAGGCTGCAGGCAGCCGCTTATCCTCACCCATTCTCTTCTGACCCAAACAGGCCAAAAAAGGCTGCAGGGCTTTATTCAGGCTTTAGCAGATCATCAGCTGGACTTCCAAGAGCAGCTCAACCACATCAGTCTTGACAGAGATAATCCTGCTGCTTATGATCAGGCTGCACGTTTTTTAACCAGCCATCCAGAAATAGATGGGATATTTGCGATCAATGACTTGCTGGCCATCGAAATCCAAAATGTTATCATACAGACGGGATTAAATAAACGCCATTATAAAATTGTCGGTTTTGATGATTCACCGATGGTCTCCCTCACTGCCCCTAAAATCTCATCAATCCGTCAGGATATTCCCAAGCTGGCAGAAATCAGTGTAGAAAAAATTCTGCAGCTTTTGCAGGGCAGCAATGACTTGGGAAAAATGTTCTCTGTGCCAGTCCAATTAATTAAAAGATAACAAACCGGTTCTTTTTGAAAAGAAAGGTTAAAATACCCTCCAAATTGGATAAAAAATCCAGCTCAGAGGGTATTTTATTTTTCTAAGGTTAAATAACAACAAACTCCAGCCCCAGGAACTGAGAAAATTTTGTTCGAATTGTTTGATTATTATTAAGGATTAAGTATCCTGTTTCTTATTTTGCTTCTTTTCCAATTTGACGACGGCCTCTGTCCTTGAAGTGTGCGGAAACATATCTATGGACTGAATATACTTAACTTGATAAACAGCGGTCAGCTTTGTCAAATCACGAGCCAGAGTCGACGTATTGCAAGAGACATAGACCATTTTAGGAGGAGGAAAACGTAAAATGGTTGCTAACAGTTTCGAATCAAGCCCGGTTCTTGGCGGATCAACAATCAGAGCTGTCGCTCGATAGCCGTTTTTATACCATTTAGGGATAATATCTTCAGCTTTGCCGACTTCATAGTGTGTATTAGTCAGCCCCAGTCGTTCTGCATTGCGTTTTGCATCAGCAATGGCCTCAGGAATAATATCCATCCCCCGTATTGATTTGACTTTTCGGGCAAAAGCCAAGCCAATAGTTCCTACACCACAGTATGCATCCAGCACATCTTCTTCGCCAGTGATTTCCAAAGCCTTAACAGCTTCCTGATACAAAATCTGGGTCTGCTGAGGATTGAGCTGATAAAAAGCGCGCGGTGACAGTTCAAAACGATAGTCTAAAACTTCTTCCTCGATAGTATCCTCTCCCCAAAGAACAATCGTTTTTTCTCCGTAGATCTCACTGGTTTTACGTGTATTGATATTTAGAGCAATTGTCTTTATCTCTGGATATTGGTCAACTAAATCGTTAATGACTTCGGTGAGGTCAAGTGTTTTACTGACAATAAAAATAAGCTGTAATTGGCCGGTGGCCTGAGCTTTGCGAATCATTACCGTGCGGACACCGGCAGATCGTCTCTCATTGTATATAGGAAGACGGTATTTTTCCAGTAATCTGCTTACAGTATTCATCACTTGCTGTGTTAATTTATCCTGAACAAAGCAGTCCTCTACGGCGATGAGACGATGACTGCCGGCAGCATACAGACCGGACATAACACTGCCGGAAAAAGAGCGGACCTGAAACTGCAGTTTTGCCCGATAGTGCTTAGGATCAGTCATACCTATTGTCGGCCGAATCTCATAGTGCTCGTAGCCCTTAGGTTTGAATTTTTTTAATGCCTGCCTGATAATATCTTCTTTATAAACCAACTGCTTATCATAGCGAAGATGCATTAGCTGGCAGCCTCCGCAGAGATCGTATACCGAACAGGCGGGTTTGACTCTAAATTTTGATTTTTTATTAATCTTTAAAAGTTTCGCCTCAGCAAAATTTTTTTTTACGCTGGTAATTTGACAAAAAACATCTTCGCCTTGCAAAGCACCCGGCACGAAAATTAACGTTTTTTTATAAAAACCAATTCCTTCACCGTTAATACCTAAACGCTTGATTTTTAACGGAATTTTCTGCTTTACTGATAAATTCATTTTTCAACTTTCTAACATAGCGGAAATTATATTCATTTCTCCATTATTTTACCATTTTTGTTATAATAAAAAACATGAAAATCACAAAAATAGAAAAGAAAAAACAGCACTATCTGCTTGAAATTGATGGCAAGGATCAGCTTTATATAACCCAAGATACGATTGTCCGCTTTTTGCTTAGCAAGGGTATGCAGCTCAATCAACAGCTCTTAACCGAAATTAAAGAATTTGCCCAATTCTCATTCGGCAAAAATTCGGCGCTTCACTACCTTTCCTTTAAACAGAGAAGTGAAACAGAAGTCAACAATTACCTGAAAAAACATGACTTTCAAGACCAAATAATAGGACGAATCATTGCTGACCTCAAAGACAACCGATGGATTGATGATCAAAAATATGCCGAAACTCTGATCCAGCAAAATCTGACTGCAGGTGATAAAGGACCGTATCTACTTAAGCAGAAGCTACGACAAAAAGGGGTTGCTGAAGCTGTTGCAGATCAGGAGTTGGCTAAAACCGATTTCAGCCCTGTTGCTGACAGAGTCAGCCAAAAACTGTTTAAAAAATATCAGAATAAACTGCCCGAAACTGGGCTGCGAAATAAAATTATTCAATCGTTAACAGTAAAAGGATTCAGCTATGAAGAAGCCAAAAAGACTTTTGCAGCATTAAGTATCGAAACAAGTGACGAAATTCAAGAGCAGCTCCTTGATAAAGAACTTGAGAAAGCCTATCGAAGATACAGCAAAAAATATGAAGGTTACGCCTTAAAACAGCGTTTAATCCAATATTTAGCCCGCAAAGGCTTTTCATTTGATGCTATAGATAGGGCTTTACGCAACTATCAATAAGCGTTGTTTTTTAAAAGTGATTTTTTTATAGAATTATGATATCCTATATAGGATAAGTTTAATTGTAGAAAGTTGGTAGGGCATGAAATTACCTAAGGAAGGCGACTTTATTACAATTCAAAGTTATAAACATGATGGCAGTTTGCACCGAAGCTGGCGCGACACTATGGTACTAAAGACCACCGAAAATGCTGTTATAGGGGTCAATGATCACACACTCGTCACAGAGAATGATGGCAGACGATGGGTCACACGTGAACCCGCAATCGTCTATTTTCACAAAAAGTTTTGGTTTAATATTATTGCAATGATAAGGGATAACGGGGTCTCCTACTACTGTAATTTAGCAAGTCCTTATATTCTGGATGAAGAAGCGCTGAAATATATCGATTATGACCTAGATGTTAAAGTTTTCGCTAACGGCGAGAAAAAACTCTTAGATGTTGATGAATATGAATCACATAAACAAAAAATGAACTACCCTTCAGATATTGATTTTATCTTAAAAGAGAATGTTAAAATATTAGTTGCCTGGATTAACGATGGCAAGGGGCCCTTTTCGCAATCTTATATCAACATTTGGTACAAACGTTATCTTGAACTGAAGAATCGTTAATAAGTTGTCTGACACTCCTCTTTAGGGGTGTTTTATAGCATTGAAAGGAAGAAAGATGGCATTTAATAATACAAAAGAAAGATATGCAAGCTTTGGTGTTGCAACAAGTCTGCCTCATGAAATCATTGACATTTTCTGGGAGCTTCTAGACCATTATTTAAAAAATGTTGTTCCTTTAGACACACTCTTGACCTTCCAGTTAATTAAGCATCAAGGAAAACTTTCCTTTGCTTATCAGGACAGCAAAAGAGAACTGTTCATCATTTTTGACTATAACACACCCTATGATCCTTTTTATCCCGAAACAGTTAATATTGTAGACGATCACGGAATAGAAACCATCCTCCTTCCGCATGAATTAAATTAAAGTAAAAGCAGTGCAGAAGATATTTCGGCTATTTTTACACTTATATCAGAAAAACTGTTGTGGCAGTTTTTTAATTGCTCTGAACACGGTCAATGGAGCAATAACTGTTCCTAATTTACTGCATCTTTTCTCACTATATCTCTAAAAAATCATAATCGCTGACAAGCGGTTATGATTTTTTAGACATAAACAAAAAAAGAACAAAAATTGTTCTTCCTAGTTTATGTATAAAAAACTGATACTTGATACTGTAAAACGCCACCCCGGCGCTAAAAGCGAACGACGGGATTCGAACCCGCGACCCCCACCTTGGCAAGGTGATGTTCTACCACTGAACTACGTTCGCTATGCCGGCTACATGACTTGAACACGCGACCCTCTGATTACAAATCAGATGCTCTACCAACTGAGCTAAGCCGGCCTTTCCTCTATGCGGGTGAAGGGACTTGAACCCCCACGCTTCCTTAAGCGCCAGATCCTAAATCTGGTGCGTCTGCCAATTCCGCCACACCCGCCTCTTCTCCCCTCATGACCCGTACTGGGCTCGAACCAGTGACCCTCTGATTAAAAGTCAGATGCTCTACCAACTGAGCTAACGAGTCCTCTACTGCCTAACGGTCCCGACGGGAATTGAACCCGCGATCTTCGCCGTGACAGGGCGACGTGATAACCGCTACACCACGGGACCAGGTAACTCTTGTACAATCAAATAAATAGTACTCAGGCTAAAAGCATGCGCCTTTCTTAACGCCCTTAGTTACTTTTTATGGGAGTTAACGGGATCGAACCGCTGACCCTCTGCTTGTAAGGCAGATGCTCTCCCAGCTGAGCTAAACTCCCCCTTGCTAAGCGACTTCCTTATCTCGCAGGGGGCATCCCCCAACTACTTCCGGCGTTCTAGGGCTTAACTGCTGTGGTCGGCATGGGTACAGGTGTATCCCCTAGGCTAGCGTCACTTAACTCGATGAATAAACCTCTAGTCTACTCAAAATTGAATACCTCTCCCTCTCCTTACGCCTTGGTTAAGTCCTCGAGCAATTAGTATTAGTCCGCTTAATAGCTCACACTACTTACACTCCTAACCTATCTACCTGTTCTTCTCTCAGGGCTCTTAATAACCTACTGTTATGGGAAATCTCATCTTGAGGCAGGCTTCACACTTAGATGCTTTCAGCGTTTATCCTTCCCCTACTTAGCTACCCAGCTGTGCCCTTGGCAAAACAACTGGTACACCAGCGGTAAGTCCACTCCGGTCCTCTCGTACTAGGAGCAGCCCCTCGCAAATTTCCTACGCCCGCGACGGATAGGGACCGAACTGTCTCACGACGTTCTGAACCCAGCTCGCGTGCCGCTTTAATGGGCGAACAGCCCAACCCTTGGGACCGACTTCAGCCCCAGGATGCGACGAGCCGACATCGAGGTGCCAAACCTCCCCGTCGATGTGAACTCTTGGGGGAGATAAGCCTGTTATCCCCAGGGTAGCTTTTATCCGTTGAGCGATGGCCCTTCCATACGGTGCCACCGGATCACTAAGCCCGACTTTCGTCCCTGCTCGACCTGTATGTCTCGCAGTCAAGCTCCCTTCTGCCTTTACACGCTATGATTGATTTCCATCCAATCTGAGGGAACCTTTGGGCGCCTCCGTTACCTTTTAGGAGGCGACCGCCCCAGTCAAACTGCCCGTCAGACACTGTCTCCGTAAGGGATAACCTACCGGGTTAGAGCAGCCGTAACACAAGGGTAGTATCCCAACAACGCCTCCAGAGAAACTGGCGTCCCTCCTTCTTTGGCTCCTACCTATCCTGTACATGTCTTACAGATACTCAATATCAAACTGCAGTAAAGCTCCATGGGGTCTTTCCGTCCTGTCGCGGGTAACCTGCATCTTCACAGGTACTAAAATTTCACCGAGTCTCTCGTTGAGACAGCGCCCAAATCATTACGCCTTTCGTGCGGGTCGGAACTTACCCGACAAGGAATTTCGCTACCTTAGGACCGTTATAGTTACGGCCGCCGTTTACTGGGGCTTCAATTCACACCTTCGCTTCCGCTAAGCGCTCCTCTTAACCTTCCAGCACCGGGCAGGCGTCACCCCCTATACATCATCTTGCGATTTCGCAGAGAGCTGTGTTTTTGATAAACAGTTGCTTGGGCCTCTTCACTGCGGCTGACCTTAGTCAGCACCCCTTCTCCCGAAGTTACGGGGTCATTTTGCCGAGTTCCTTAACGAGAGTTCGCTCGCTCACCTGAGGCTACTCGCCTCGACTACCTGTGTCGGTTTGCGGTACGGGTGGTATCTCTCTACGATAGAAGCTTTTCTTGGCAGTGGGACATCACTCACTTCGCTACTATTAACTTCGCTCCCCTTAACAGCTCAGTGTCATTAGTGATAAGCATTTGACTCTTCACTCACCTCACTGCTTGGCCGGACTCTTCCATTCGTCCGGTTGAGCTAGCCTCCTGCGTCCCTCCTTCTCTCCTGATACCAGTACAGGAATATCAACCTGTTGACCATCGGATACACCTTTCGGTCTCTCCTTAGGACCCGACTAACCCAGGGCGGACGAACCTTCCCCTGGAAACCTTAGTCTTGCGGTGGACAGGATTCTCACCTGTCTTGCGCTACTCATACCGGCATTCTCACTTCTATGCCCTCCAGTGCTCCTCACGGTACACCTTCGCCGAACATAGAACGCTCTCCTACCATACCTTGCGGTATCCACAGCTTCGGTAAACTATTTCAGCCCCGGTACATTTTCGGCGCAGGGGCACTCGACTAGTGAGCTATTACGCACTCTTTGAATGAATAGCTGCTTCTAAGCTAACATCCTAGTTGTCTCTGCACCCCCACATCCTTTTCCACTTAATAGTTATTTGGGGACCTTAGCTGGTGGTCTGGGCTGTTTCCCTTTCGACTACGGATCTTAGCACTCGCAGTCTGACTGCCGGGCGGAAGTCTATGGCATTCGGAGTTTATCTGAGTTTGGTAATCCGGGAAGGACCCCTTACCCAAACAGTGCTCTACCTCCATGACTCCTTCACACCGACGCTAGCCCTAAAGCTATTTCGGAGAGAACCAGCTATCTCCAAGTTCGTTTGGAATTTCTCCGCTACCCACAAGTCATCCAAGCACTTTTCAACGTGCCCTGGTGCGGGCCTCCAGTGCGCTTTACCGCACCTTCACCCTGCTCATGGGTAGGTCACTTGGTTTCGGGTCTACATCTAGATACTCATCCGCCCTCTTCAGACTCGGTTTCCCTGCGGCTCCGCCTCTTCAGCTTAACCTCGCATCTAAACATAACTCGCCGGTTCATTCTACAAAAGGCACGCTCTCACCCATTAACGGGCTCGAACTTCTTGTAAGCACACGGTTTCAGGGGCTATTTCACTCCCCTTCCGGGGTTCTTTTCACCTTTCCCTCACGGTACTGGTTCACTATCGGTCACTAGGGAGTATTTAGGGTTGGGAGATGGGCCTCCCAGATTCCGTCGGGATTCCTCGTGTCCCGACGTACTCAGGATACTGCCGGTTATATATAACTATTTCAAATACGAGGCTCTTACTCTCTCTGGCTTATCTTCCCAGATAATTCTTCTATAGCTCTATGTAACCTGACGGCAGTCCTTCAACCCCGAAGTGTAAACACTCCGGTTTGCCCTCCTGCCCTTTCGCTCGCCGCTACTCAGGCAATCGCTATTGCTTTCTCTTCCTGCAGCTACTGAGATGTTTCAGTTCACCGCGTCTTCCTTCCTCACACGCTATCGTGTGGGATACCAGCCTCTAGCTGGTGGGTTCCCCCATTCGGACATCTCTGGATCCTCGCTTACTTACAGCTCCCCAAAGCATTTCGTTGTTTGTCACGTCCTTCTTCGGCTCCTAGTGCCTAGGCATCCACCGTGCGCCCTTACTAACTTAACCTTATTTTCTCTCTTCGGTCTTCTTTCAGCGTTTCGGTTTCTTTTTATGTTCTATCATGGCAGGCACAGACCTCTCTCTGACCTGCCATCATAAATGTGGTTGAGGTATTCAATTTTCAATGGACTAAAGCATAGAACCATCCCCCCTGCGACTTGCGCATGAGGCGGCATACGTCCTATCTCTTTATCTAGGTTCCCCTAGATAATGGAGCCTAGCGGGATCGAACCGCTGACCTCCTGCGTGCAAAGCAGGCGCTCTCCCAGCTGAGCTAAGGCCCCACATGACCTCTCAAAACTGAATAAAAACCTCTGACGTATCCGTTCTAAAGTCTTGCGACTTCTTTTCCTTAGAAAGGAGGTGATCCAGCCGCACCTTCCGATACGGCTACCTTGTTACGACTTCACCCCAATCATCTATCCCACCTTCGGCGGCTGGCTCCATTAGGTTACCTCACCGACTTCGGGTGTTACAAACTCTCGTGGTGTGACGGGCGGTGTGTACAAGGCCCGGGAACGTATTCACCGCGGCGTGCTGATCCGCGATTACTAGCGATTCCGACTTCATGGAGGCGAGTTGCAGCCTCCAATCCGAACTGAGACTGGCTTTCAGAGATTAGCTTGCCGTCACCGACTCGCAACTCGTTGTACCAGCCATTGTAGCACGTGTGTAGCCCAGGTCATAAGGGGCATGATGATTTGACGTCATCCCCACCTTCCTCCGGTTTATTACCGGCAGTCTGGCTAGAGGGCCCAACTGAATGATGGCAACTAACCATAAGGGTTGCGCTCGTTGCGGGACTTAACCCAACATCTCACGACACGAGCTGACGACAACCATGCACCACCTGTCTCCTCTGTCCCGAAGGAAAAGTCTATCTCTAGACCTAGCAGAGGGATGTCAAGACCTGGTAAGGTTCTTCGCGTTGCTTCGAATTAAACCACATGCTCCACCGCTTGTGCGGGCCCCCGTCAATTCCTTTGAGTTTCAACCTTGCGGTCGTACTCCCCAGGCGGAGTGCTTATTGCGTTGGCTCCGGCACTAAGCCCCGGATAGGGCCTAACACCTAGCACTCAGCGTTTACGGCGTGGACTACCAGGGTATCTAATCCTGTTTGCTCCCCACGCTTTCGAGCCTCAGCGTCAGTAACAGACCAGAGAGCCGCTTTCGCCGCCGGTGTTCCTCCATATATCTACGCATTTCACCGCTACACATGGAATTCCACTCTCCCCTTCTGCACTCAAGTCCTGCAGTTTCAATAGCATACATTGGTTAAGCCAATGCCTTTGACTTCTGACTTACAAAACCGCCTGCGCTCCCTTTACGCCCAATAATTCCGGACAACGCTCGGGACCTACGTATTACCGCGGCTGCTGGCACGTAGTTAGCCGTCCCTTCCTCGTAAGTTACCGTCACTGCCTGAACTTTCCACTCTCAAGCACGTTCTTCACTTACAACAGAGCTTTACGAAACGAATTCCTTCTTCACTCACGCGGCGTTGCTCGGTCAGGGTTCCCCCATTGCCGAAGATTCCCTACTGCTGCCTCCCGTAGGAGTCTGGGCCGTGTCTCAGTCCCAGTGTGGCCGTTCACCCTCTCAGGCCGGCTATGTATCGTCGCCTTGGTAGGCCTTTACCCTACCAACTAGCTAATACAACGCAGGTCCACCTCTAAGCGGAGCTCTTGCCCCTTTCTTCCCTCAAACAGGCGTCTGAGAAAAATATGCGGTATTAGCTATCGTTTCCAATAGTTATCCCCCTCTTAAAGACAGGTTACCTACGCGTTACTCACCCGTTCGCGACTCCTCTTCCTTGTGAGTGCAAGCACTCGGTAAGAAAGAAGCGTTCCACTTGCATGTATTAGGCACGCCGCCAGCGTTCGTCCTGAGCCAGGATCAAACTCTCATCACTAATATGAGCTTGTTCTTGCTCGTCTTTTCTGTCCGCTGACAGATTCTTTTTTTTGACAGGTTAATTCCTTAACCCGCACGTCTTGGTTTTTATTCAGTTTTCAAAGGCCATGTCCTCCTGCGAGACCAACTCCTTTATTCTAGCAAATCCCGACTCGGCTGTCAAGAACCTTTTGGACTTTTTTTCACGCTCATCACATATCAAAAGCCTCTTAAAGAAAGATTGGGCCTACAGAAACCCTTCCCCTCTGACAGCTTCATTAGTATAGCATCTCTCTGCCCCTGATGTCAACCCTTAAAAAACGGTTTTTTTGTGAAAAAGAAAAAAACGGGCTGAATTATCTCTTAGCCCGTTTTCGACTCTATAATATCTATAGTGAGTGAAATCACTGCAGGGATTATGGAGTTTTTTCTGTCTTCAGCCTTTAATCTTTACTTTGCCTCAATAAGACCTAGTCCGCCATCTTCGCGGCGGTAGAGAACATTGGTCTGTCCATCTTCGGCATCAGTATATATAAAGAAATCATGGCCTAATAAATCCATTTGCAATAATGCTTCCTCAATATCCATCGGTTTAAGGCTGACATTTTTTGTACGAACAACTTTAGCTGTAGCGGTTTCTTCGGCCGGTTCTGCCTCAAATTCACTTGTGAAGACGTGGCCGGCGGGTACTTTTTCACGATGTTTTTTAGCAATTTTTGTTTTATTTTTACGGATTTGACGCTCTATTTTATCAACAACTAAATCAATTGAGCCATACATATCTTGTGATACATCTTCTGCTCTAAGCGTAATTGAACCAATTGGAATAGTAACTTCTACTTTTGACATTTTTCCTCGATAAACTTTAAGATTCACACGCGCGTCTAGTTCTTGGTCAACATGGAAATATTTTTCAATTTTTCCAAGTTTTGATTCCACATAGCTACGGATAGCATCTGTTACTTCGATGTTTTCACCACGAATACTATATTTAATCATAAGATACCTCTTTCTCGCGCTTAAGCGCTTTCTTTAATCTAATTATACCGCTTTCATGAAAATTTGCAAGTTTTTATCGGGCTAGAGAAAAGGTTTTTACATTTTTAATTCCATTTTCATAAAAGAGGGCTTTAATACTTTGTAAAGTTGCGCCAGTTGTATAGATATCATCTACAAGTAAAACTTTATCTGGATATTGGTCATATTTTTTGAGTTTGAAGCCTAAATTTACCTGAAGCCTTTCTTGTTTTGATTTGCTGGACTGCTGCTCTGATCCTTCTCGGATCAGAAGATCTATATAGGAAATATCGGCAGCTTCCAAAAGAGCTTTAACCTGATTAAACTTCCTCTTTTCATATCTCTCTTTGCTTAAAGGAACTGGTATGATACTGTAAGCTCGGTAAGGACGCAGATGTGCTTTTATAGCCGCGGCGAAAACCTTCCTTAAAACATAATCTCCTTGAAATTTATAACGGTTAAAATAGTCCTTCATAGCTTGGTTATAAGTAAAAAGAGCTTCGTGACATACGGTAATCCCCTTTTCTTCCCAATACAGACAGTCTTTGCACTTCTGCGAACAATGATTTTTGAAACAAGAAGGACAGTGTTCAGAACTGATGATTTCAAAAGACCGGCGGCAGCGGCTGCAGATTATCTGACTATTATTCTTTAATAGCACTATTGACAAAAAAGTCAGTTTATTCTCTATTGGATTTTGGCATAGTAAACAAAACACTAGAAGCCTCCTTTTTGATTCATTTCCTTAATTTCTGAAATAGCTTTTTTTATTGATTTTGTTAAGCCATTATGAAAGAAAATTAATTCTCCGGTCGGTCTGTCCGACGATCGGCCGACACGGCCGGCCATCTGAATTAAGCTGCTTTTAGTGTATAAATGATGATGAGCCAGTAAGATAAAAACATCAAGATTAGGAAATGTTACCCCACGTTCTAAAATAGTTGTTGACACCAATATCTGAAGATTGCCTTTGCGAAACTGCTCTATTAATTCCAGCCGATTTTCTGACTGACTGGAGACGCAGGCAATCGAGTCAGCGGTGAAATAGCGCTGTAAAATGACAGCCAGCCTCTCACCTTTCTCTATATTTGGAAAAAATAAAAGGAGAGGGAAGCCGGTTTTTCTTTGTTTTTCTATCATCGTGAGCAATTTTCTGGGAAGCCGGCCTCTGTCCATCTCTGTTAAAAGATTTCCCAGCCACTGTGTTTTAGGGATAACTAACGGTTTTCCATGAAAGCGCCGAGCAAGATGCAGCTTTTTTAGCTGTCCTTTTTTCACTTGTCTGTCTAACCTCTCAGTGGAGGTGGCTGTTAAAAAAATCTTAATGCCATCTTTTTTCAGACTTTTTTCTGTTCCATGATAAAGCATATTATTATCTGTAAATGGGAAAGCATCCACTTCATCTATAATCAGCAAATCAAAAGCCCGATAAAATTTTAACAATTGGTGCGTTGTCGCAATAAGCAAAGGGGCACGTTTATAAGGATCGGAGTTTCCATGCAGGAGAGTAATAGGACAGGAAAAAGCAGAAGTCAGGCGTTTATAAAGTTCTATGCAAACATCTACTCTGGGACTGGCTATACAGACAGCTTTTCCCTGATCAATAACACTGGCGACCATTTTATAAATCATCTCCGTTTTCCCAGCTCCCGTAACTGCATGAACCAGCAAATGGTCTCCTTTTTCAAGATTTGACACCAAAGCATCTGATACTCTTTTTTGATAGGTGGTCAGCTTTCCTGTCCAAATTAACGAACGAACAGCAGGAAATTTTTGCTGCCGAAAAAAATATAAGGAAGCTTTGGTAGAAATCCTGCCGAATACCAAACAATTTCTACAGTAATACTCTCCGTTTGGCAGAGCATTCTCCCGAGAAATCAAGGACGAGCAGCGGACACAAAACCAAGAATTGCCTTTTTTTATTGCTGCAGGACAGGTTTGAGCTTGTTTTCTTATTTCAGCTGGCAGCTGTATCTCAGTAAATAAACGGCCGAAGTAATCATCTAAACAATCCATATATCTCATTATTCGTAAAACTTTGATAAATAGCAGAAAATTTTGTAAAATTTTCTTATGACTTATAAAACAATCAGAACGAATGGGTGTTTTGAAGAAGAAATTAAAAAATCTCGTTTTATCTGTTTCCTTAAACGTGTCAGTAATGAAACAGAAGCTAAAGATTATATTGCACAAATCAAAAAAGAGCATTACAAGGCGAATCATTCCTGCTCGGCTATGATTATCGGTGATAACTCTGATACTAAACGCTCCAGCGATGACGGTGAGCCAAGCGGAACAGCGGGTATTCCAATGCTGTCGGTTTTAGAAAAGCAAGGATTAACAAATCTTGTTGCTGTTGTTACGCGCTATTTTGGCGGTGTTAAACTAGGCACTGGCGGATTGATTCGAGCTTATTCCGGTACAGTATCCAAAGCATTGACGGCTGTCGGATTAGTGGAAGTTAAGGAGCTGCTGGGTCTTGAAATCCAACTGACTTATTCTCAGTATCAGACTTGGAACAATTTTTTGCAGCTGGAAAAGCTACAGGAAGCTGAAACAGAATTTCTTGATAATGTCAAAACACATGTTTATATTGAGCCCAAAAAACTCGATGATTTTTTGCAGCATTTAACTGACTTTTATCATAAGCGGCTATCTTACAAAGAGATCGGCAGCAAGCTTGTAGAACTGCCTTTCTAGCAAAATAAGCGGCTCTGATGTCGTCAGGTGATACGTTTTTCCTATCGAAGTGATAAGAAATAAATATTTTACAAATGTTCTTAATCCGATTATACTGTTAACACTACAATAATTTTGAGGTAAACTAATGACAAAAATTTATAATTCTATTACTGAGTTAGTTGGAAATACACCTATCATCAAATTAAACAGAACGGTTCCTGAAGATGCTGCTGATGTTTATGTAAAATTGGAAGCCTTCAATCCCGGGTCTTCAGTAAAAGATCGGATTGCTTTAGCTATGATTGAAGATGCAGAAGAACGAGGGCTTCTCAAACCGGGTGATACTATTATTGAACCGACCAGCGGCAACACCGGAATCGGATTGGCTTGGGTCGGCAGTGCCAAAGGTTACAAGGTTATTATTGTTATGCCTGAGACCATGAGCATTGAACGTCGAAAAATCATTCAGGCTTACGGTGCTGAACTGATTCTGACGCCAGGAACAGAAGGGATGAAAGGAGCTATCCAAAAAGCTAAAGAACTAGCCCAAGCAAAAGATGGCTGGATTCCGATGCAGTTTAATAATCCAGCTAATCCAAGAATTCACGAAAAAACAACCGGACAAGAAATTCTTGAAGCATTTGGTGATAGGGGGCTTGATGCCTTTATTTCCGGTGTTGGAACCGGCGGTACCGTATCAGGAGTTTCCCATGCTCTCAAAAAAGTGAATCCCAAAATACAAATTTTGGCTGTTGAAGCTGATGAATCTGCTGTCCTTTCAGGCGGAAAACCAGGTCCTCATAAAATTCAAGGAATTTCAGCTGGTTTTATCCCTGAAACTTTGGATATAGAAGCTTATGATGGGATTATCCGCGTAACCTCTGATGATGCCATTGCAACTGGCCGAATTATCGGCGGGCAGGAAGGTTTTCTGGTAGGAATTTCAGCTGGAGCTGCGATTTATGCTGCGATTGAAACTGCGAAAAAATTAGGTAAAGGTAAAAAAGTATTGGCTCTTTTACCAGATAATGGGGAGCGCTATCTGTCAACTGCTCTTTATGACTTTGACGTTTAAGATTAACTGCAAAAAAACGCTGTTTTTGAACCAGCTGGTTCAAAAACAGCGTTTTTTATTTTACTGATTGTCCTGCCTCAAATAATACTTGGCTTCTTCAATCCAAATCGGCAGTGCTTTTTCTAAAGGTTTAAAGCCAATCTTATAACGGCTGTTGGAAAAACGGTGCCGGTGCGGAAAATGATGCCGCTCTTCCTCTAAAGTCCGAAGAGAGAGGCTCGCTTTATGGCTGTACTCATCATAATCAACAACTTGGACCAGTACTTCTTGGCCGACAGTCAGCATATGATAAATGTTATCAATATAACCTGTTTTGATTTCTGATATATGAATAAGCCCAGCTAAACCGTTATCAAGGCTGACAAAAGCACCGTATGGTTTAATATTAGTAATTGTTCCTTTTAGTTTTTCCCCGATTCTCATTAATCTTTAACCTCAATGGTTTCAATAATTACATCTGTCAGCGGTTTATCCGAAGCATCTGTTGCAACGGCTGCAATTGTATCAAGAACACGATAGGATTCATCGTCTGCCAGCTGGCCAAAGACGGTATGACGCCGATCAAGGTGAGGAGTTCCTCCTTTAGCTGCATAAACTTCTGCAACAGCATCCGGCCATCCTCCTTGAGAAAGCTCCTGAACACTGTACGGGAAGTTATGGTTTTGGACAATAAAAAACTGACTTCCGTTTGTATTAGGACCGGCGTTTGCCATAGACAAAGCTCCGCGTAAGTTATAAAGTTCTTCTGAAAATTCATCCGCAAAAGGTTCCCCGTAAATAGACTGGCCGCCCCTTCCGGTGCCTGTTGGATCCCCTCCCTGAATCATGAAATCTGGAATAATACGGTGAAAAATCACGTTATCATAATAGCCTTCCTTAGCCAGCCCCAAAAAATTGGCAACTGTCTTTGGGGCCTGATCAGGAAATAATTTAACCGTCAAATTACCCAAGTTTGTCTTTATTACTGCCTCAGGGCCTGCATAAGCTGCTAATGCCAGCTGAGGGAATAGTGTTTGCTTCTCAACCAAATCCAACTCCTCCAATGCATGCAAAATACCATCTTCTTCTACCGTACCGGTTACAAAATCGGCCCGTTCCTTGATTTCCGGAACACTGTTGCCCATAGCTACTTTCAGACCGGCATAAGCAAACATCTCCATATCATTCGGCCCGTCGCCAAAATAAAGGAGATTTTCCGGCAGCAGATTTTCTTTTTCCAGAACATGGGCAACACCAGAAGCCTTAGATATCCCATTCTGTATGACATCCGATGAGTTAGGATGCCAACGGACAAAGCGAATATCTTTAGCCAATTCTTGTGGGGGCTGAAGACTGTCACCGACATCTTCAAAGGTCCACATATGATACACTTCATTTTTTAAGTGAAAATCTGCTTCTACATCACAAATCCCGTAAACAGGCCCTAAAGCATCATCTACCAGTTTAGTCCGAGCCGATACAGCAGGTTTGTCTTTACCAGCAAATCCGTAATCAATACCGACTTTTCTGGCCCATGATACGTATTTCTCAGCAATTTTAGGAGCGATAGGGGTATTGAGGATTTCGTGGCCGTTTTTATCACTTACATAGGCACCGTTAATAGTTACAAAATAGTCAGGCTGAAGCTCACGAATTTCAGGGACTACTCCATAAATAGCTCTGCCAGAAGAAATACCTGTTAAAATTCCCTGTTTCTTTAAACTTTTAAAAACTGTTTTTATTGAATCTGGCATATAGCCCGTATCTTTTACACGCAGTGTATCATCAATATCGAAGAAGACAATTTTGATTTTTTTCGCTTTATCCTTGACATTTATATCCATAACTCACCTCTATAAGTAAAAATTTATTTTATTATAACACTTATTCATCATCTTGGGGGACTAAATGATGCTTGAAAGCGTAAACAACGGCCTGGGTGCGATCATCTACCTCTAATTTAGCTAAAATATTAGAGACATGTGTTTTAACTGTTTTCAGAGAAATGAAAAGTTCATCCGCAATGGTCTGATTATCATAACCCTTAGCTAATAATTTTAAAATATCATGTTCTCTGGCAGTCAAATCTTCATGCAAATCAGGATTTTTATCATGAGCCTTGATTTTTTTATCAACTTCTGTTTCGATAGCTAATTGGTTATGCGCAACCTTTTTAATGGCATTTAAAATCTCGGCAGCGCTGGATGTTTTCAGCATATAACCCTTAGCACCGGCTTCAATAACTGGGTAAATCTTTTCATTGTCCAGATAAGAAGTTAAAACTAGAATTTTGGCTTCCTTCCATTCCTTTAATAAAGTAAGAGTTGCGGTGACACCATCCATTTCCGGCATAACCAAATCCATGACTACAACGTCCGGTTTAAGATCTAAGGCCATAGCAATACCATCACGGCCATTAGAAGCCTCACCGATAACTTCTACATCAGCTTGTAAATTTAAAAAACTTTTTAGTCCTAATCGTACCATCTCATGATCATCTATTAAAATGACCTTGATTGTTTCCATATTAACTCCTTTACACAAAATACAAAGGGCGATAAGATATGCAGTGATATCAAACACCGTTGTCAGTTCTTTTCATGGAGGTTTATTTTATAAGAGGCAGGCGAATATCCATTGAGACACCTTGTTCTTTTTCACTAAGCACCTTGATTGTTCCAGCCAAATCATCAACTCGGTCCTCTATGTTTTTTAATCCGTAGCTCAAATCCCTAACTTCGTCGGTATCAAAACCAATCCCGTTATCTACCATTTTAAGCTGAAGTTCAGCTTCAGTTTGAAAGAGATAAAGCTCCAAGCGGCTAGCATGTGCATGTTTTAGGGTGTTGCTGATAAATTCCTGAACGATTCTAAAAATATGCTCTTCCATGGTTTTAGGCAATTCTTTAAAGTTTTTACGGTAAACCACTTCAATATTGCTTTTATCGGTCAGTTCTTTTAGAATCATATCCAGACCTTCCGAAAGGGTTTTGTTTTCTAATTCTGTAGGACGTAAGTGCAACAACAAAATCCGCAAATCATTTTGAGCATTCTGCAGCATTTCTTCAACAGCCTTTAGCTGAACATGTAGCTGATCAGGTTTTAAATCTTCAGCCGTTTGGGACAGTCCTGACAAAATCATCGAAGAGGCAAAAAGCTCCTGACTGACAGTATCATGTAAATCACGGGCAATGCGTTTCCTTTCCTGCTTAATGATTTCCTGACTGTTCAAAATACGGGCGTTTTCAGTATTTTGCAGACTTGTCGTTAAATGCTCCATTTTATCAGATAAACGCAGTAAATTAGCGTTGATCTCAGTACTTTCGTCCACTTTAACAGTTTGATTATTTAAGATATAACGCAGATTTTGATTAATCCCCCTTTTGCTGTTTTCATCTAAAATAATCCACAGCAGCAGAAGAAGAATAGTAACCGACAAAATCAGAAAAATAACTGAAAAGATAAACTGTTGAATAATCCAGATATCTGTTAAAACATCACTTAGTCGCAAATTCAGGCTGCGGAGCAAAACAAATATAATAGAGATGATAATAACACTGGAATACAGTAAAACGAGAAAATAATAGTATTTTTTCATTGTCTTACCACCTCTATATCACCAGCAAGACTGGAAACAATTATCTTAACCGTCTTTAAGCTGTTTTGTTCTTCAGGCTGCCACAGTTTAATGGTCTCATTGCGCAAATCATATTCTGCAAAATCAAAAAAACGTACACTGCCGTAAATGGAGCTGACATCTAGCCTGACTGCAACATCGATTGGAACCAGGATTTTAGTTGGTCCAAACACTTTACGGATTACAATGACATTGTCCTTTCCTGTCACAATGACATTTGTCAGATCAATCAGATCGCTTCCGCTGACACGGATAATATTAAGATCATCAAAAGCATAGGAATCCGAATCGGCATGATCGGCAGCCCCAATCCATTGATTTCGGCTGGGTTTAACAGCCAAGGCTTCTTTTTGAAACTGTATTAAGGCATAACGGTTTTTTTTCTTCACTTGCGAGAAATGATTGATGACCACATAAACAATTCCAAAAACAATTGCCAGAATAATATATGGGTTCAACATGAAGATTAAAAACAGCAATAAAAGGCTGGCAGTCAGCAGAAAATTATTACGGCTGTCCTGATTATAAAAACGCAGGGCCATTAAAACAATAGCTAAAATTAAAATAAAACTCGACCAATCGTCCGCCAGAATAGTTATCAGACCCATTGCCAGCAAAACACATTCGACAAGCAGAAAAAACTGAAACTTTCTCATTCTCTCTCCTCGTAATAAGATACAAAGGCCGTGAAGAACGCAAAAGAAAAATGACGGTAAGCCAGAAATCTATGATTTCGTCGGCGCACCTCTGCCAGGATGACTAGAAGGGCGCGGTCGGCTGTCAAGACGACAAAGCCTTCAGTCAGCTACGGCTGACGGTAAGCCAGAAATCTGTGATTTCGTCGGCGCACCTCTATCAGGACGGCTAGAAAGGGATACAAATATTGTATTACCTGCTAAATTTTTTGATATGTGCTAGCCTAATGGTATTTTATTCGCTTTTTAAGCTTTAAACTACCTACTAAGAAGCTTTGCGGGGGCGGAACGACGAACACTTCTTCAAAAAACGCTCTGTCCCGCTCAGACGTCTACGGCCGGCCAATATTAACTCGGCACCGGATACCTATTCCTTTTTTGCACAGTTCTTAGGCCATGTTCAGTTCTACTTCTGTCATTTTACCAAATTAACGCTAAATTTTCACTCTTTCTTATTAAATAAAAAAATTTCGCTTAATTGATAAGCGAAATTTTGTAGCAGCTGCTAGCCTTCTGAACCAGATGACGAGCTGTCAGAATCTTCCGAAGATGTATCTGAACTCTGATCGGGTTCTTCGTCAGAGGAACTGTCACTGGAAGAGGAACTGTCATCCAAAGGCGAGGACGACCTGTCTGAATAATTGCCGCCGCCTTGACTTGAGTAGAGGTAGAGAATGATTTCACCGTTTCCTGAGAGCACAACTTCATAGCCCGCTTCCGGACTTTGGCTGGAAATGACAGCGCTGGTTGATGGAGAGGTAACTTCTGTATCCCCATTAATATAAGTCTTGATGCGAGATGATGAGATACCGAGACTGGTCAGCAATTCCAGCGCATCACCGTAAGTGTAATCCGTCAAATCAGGCATCGTTACGGTATTGCTGCTGGTCACTTCAAAGACAATCTTATCATCGCCGGCAGGATTAAATGTTTCTCCGGCAGCCGGTGTTTGGCTGACAATAATATCATCATCATAATAGTCATAATCGCTTGCAGCAACTTCTTTAATTTCAATCTGTGAAGCCGATACCCCATAAGTATCTTTCAAGTCTGACACAACCTTTTCATAATTCTGTCCAACATAATCTTCCATAGTGAAGGCTGAATTGCCGGTTGACACATAAATATCCACACGTGTCCCCTCTTTTTTTGAAGAGCCGGCAGCAGGATCGGTCCGTACAACCCTTCCCTTGTCTACTTCAGCACTGTCTACTTTACGGACATCTCCTACTCTAAGGCCGGAATCCTCAATTCTTTTCTCAGCAGCTGACAATGTTGTTCCTGTAACATCAGGGACAGTCACTGTTGAGGGATTGCGCAAAATAACAAAAGCCAGCCAGGCAAGAGCAACAATAAAAACAGCAAAAGCAATTTTTGCAATTGTACTAAAGAGACGCTTTTGTTTTTTAGCCTTCTTCTTTTTAGCTTTAGCATCAGCAGCTGTACTCGCTTGCTGAACTGTTTTGTTTTCCTCAGCATTTTCTTCTGCTGCAGAAGCGGCAGGAGCCGGGATAACTTTAGGCAACGTTTTCGTATTTTCATGATCACTGAAAACTAATTTCGGCTCACGGCTGCGATTATAGCTGAGCGCTGTCATCAAGTCCCGGCTCATCTCAAATGTGGATGAATAGCGGTCGCTTAGTTTTTTAGCTGTTGCCTTTATCACTACATTTTCGAGAGCCTGAGGAACATTTTTATTGAGTTCAATGATGGACGGCAGCGGTTTTTGAAAATGCTGCAGCGCGATAGTGACCGCACTGTCACCATCATAAGGAATATAGCCGGTCAGCATTTCAAACAGCATAATTCCCATAGCATAGATATCACTTTGAACAGTTGCTTTAGAACCGCGAGCCTGCTCGGGAGATAGGTAATGGACACTTCCGAGCATTGAGTTTGTCTGTGTCAAGCTTGTTTCCGCAAAAGCAACCGCTATACCAAAGTCAGTAACCTTTACAGTACCGTCTTTTGTCAGTAAAATATTCTGCGGCTTGAGATCCCGGTGAACAATACCCTGCTGATGCGCCAGTGTCATAGCAGACAGTACTTCTTCCATGATTCTGACAACTTCATTATTTGATAAAGGAGCGTGCTCTTGAATATATTTTTTTAGATCCGATCCATCAACATATTCCATTACTAAAAATTGCTGGCCGTCTTCTTCTCCAATATCACGAATAGCAACAATATTAGGGTGGTTCAATTCGGCCATGGCTCGTGCTTCTCTTTGAAAACGCGTTATAGCGACCTGATCTGTCTGATAGTTCGTCCTCAATACTTTGATAGCAACTTCTTCATTATCTAAAATGAGGTCATTAGCCAAATAAACATCTGCCATTCCGCCCCGTCCAATGGATTTCAAAATACGATAACGACCAGCGAATAATTTGCCAATCTGAATCATTATTCTCCCTCACTTTCGACGTGAACTAAAGCAATGGTAATATTATCCAAACCTCCTCTATTATTGGCAAGCTCAACCAGCTCTTTGTTTTGATCATCGAGAGAAATCTCTTTATTTAGGGTGGCAACAATCTCCTCATTCGTAACCATATTTGTCAAACCATCGCTGTTGATAACTAAATAGTCATCTTCCTCCAGCGTCAGCTCTCCTATTTCTGGTTCAACAGGATTCGCTTGACCGATAGACTGAGTAATAATATTTTTTTGCGGATGAGAAGCTGCTTCTTCCTCAGTCAGCTGACCTGCTTTGACCAGCTCATTGACCAATGAATGATCGCTTGTCAGCAGGCGGTAATTCCCCTGACGCACATGTCCAATCCGTGAGTCTCCGACATGGGCATAGATGACATGGCGGCCTGTCAAAGCTAAAGCCTCTACTGTTGTTCCCATCCCCTTATAATCTTCTGTCTGACCAAGGCTAAAAATTTTCTGATTTTCGTTTTCAAGTGCAGTCAGCAGCCATTCACGTATTTGCTGAGGGTCTGTTAATTCAGTGCCGACCCACTCGCGGCCGAGATCTGTAACAGTCATTTCGCTGGCAATATTGCCAGCACGGTGTCCCCCCATTCCATCAGCCAGGACAATAAGAGAAATCCCCTCTTTATTATCAAACTTATTGATGAAATCTTGATTGTTTGAGCGTCTCTGCCCAATATCTGTTAAAAGTGAAATTTCCATAGTTTTTTTCTGACGCTGTCAGTCTCCTCCTAGATATTACAAGATACGTTTGACTTGGCCGATAAAAAAGCCGTCTGTATGATATTGTTCTGGTGTAATCAGAATACAGCCATCTTTGACAATATTTTTTTGCTTATGACTTAATTGTACTTGTTCAAAATCAGAATGTTCTTCCAAAAACTTTCTTATCACCTGGAAATTTTCTTCTGCAAAAATCGTACAAGTGCTATAGGTTATTATACCACCTTTTCGTATCGTTTGACAAACGCTTTCCATTATTTGCAGTTGAATTTTTTGCAAGGCTGCAACATTCTGTAGGGCCTTATTATATTTGATATCAGGCTTGCGCCGGATCAAACCCATTCCCGAACAGGGAGCATCAACTAAGATTTTATCAAAGCTATCTGCTGCAAAATAATCATGAACTTTTCTGGCGTCCATTTTTTGTGTGGTTATTTTATCAGCTACATGCAGGCGTCTAGCATTTTCATCAATAAGTTTTAGTTTATGATCATATAAATCCAGTGCCCTGATATGGCCGCTTGTCAGATAAGAGGCCATGTGGACAGCTTTCCCGCCAGGAGCACTGCAGGCATCTAAAATGTCCTCGTCACCCTGAATATTCAGCATAGGCGCAACGAGTTGGCTGGACTCATCCTGAATAGTAATATCGCCGCTAGAAAAATATTCTGTCTCTGCAAAATGCCCCACCGGCTTAACCAGCCCCACAGGAGAGATTTGTGACTCCAGTGCACCTGTTGCAGCCATAATTTCCGACTTTTTCTGCTGATTTACCACACGAATACTGGCCTTGCTGCGGACAAAAAGGCTTTCCATTATAGCCAAGGCGCGTTTTTCGCCATATTGTTCAATTAATTTTCTAACCAGCCAAACAGGCAGCGAATAATTCACTGAATAATATTTATTTTTCCGCTTAATACTGCTGATTTCGGGGAGACTGCCTCCTGCTAACCTGCGCAGCACAGCATTAACTAATTTTTCAGCTCCTCTTTGCCGATTTCGCTTTTTAGCAATTATCACAGCTTCATTAACAACAGCGTGACTGGGAACATGATCCAGATAGAGCAGCTGATACAGGCTGAGCATCAAAAGGTAATAAAGCCATTCATCCAGTTCTGTACGGTCTTGAATAACATGAGATAAGTACCACTCTAAGGTAATCTTACGCGCTACTGTACCGTAGACTATCTCAGTGACCAAATTTTTATCCCGTTTTGTTAAAGAAGACCTTTCTAGATAGTGATTCAACGTGATATTAGTGTAAGCCTGTTCTTTAAAAATTTTCTCTAAAATCAAAAGTGCTGTGCCGCGGACAGATTCCTGCCAGTGATTCTCATTCAAAAAAGTCACCTACCTCAGCTGTTCGCCCGATCCCATTTAAAAAATCAACAATAGCCATTTTGGGTTTTCCGGCCGGCTGAACTGTCTTAAGTGAAACAGCTCCTTGACCGGCTGCGATGACCAGATTTTTCCGGTTTTTTTCAATAATCTGTCCCGGCTGCCCTTGGCCGGCTGCTAAAGACACCTCATGCAGTTTGATGCGCTTTCCGGCAAAAAAAGTATGGGCAACAGGCCAAGGATACATCCCGCGAACCTGATTAAACACATCTCTAGCCGGCCGCTGCCAGTCAATGCGCTCTGCTTCCGGACTGATGTTAGGGGAAAAAGTGGCTTTACTGCTGTCCTGAGGCTGGGGTTTAATGCTGCCGCTGAGATAAGCCGGTAAGGTTTCTAAAAGCAAGTCACGCCCCAAGAAAGCTAGTTTTTCAAAGAGTGTGCCAACATTATCTTCATCAGAAATAGGAAGTGAAGCACTGGCAATCATATCCCCTGCATCCATTTCCTTTACCATTTCCATAATCGTCACACCGGTTTCTTTCTCCCCATTAATCAAGGCATAATGAATCGGCGCCCCGCCGCGGTACTTAGGAAGCAAGGAAGCATGCACATTGACAGCAAAATCAACTGCAGCAAGCAGCTGACTTGGAAGAAACTGCCCAAAAGCAGCTGTTACAATACCATCAGCACCCAGCTCCATCAGTTCAGACAGTTCTTTCGAACCCGTCAGCTTTTCTGGCTGAAAGATTGGGAGGCGGTGTGTTAAAGCTAGCTGCTTAACTGCTGATGACTGAACTGTTTTCTGACGCCCTACTGCACGGTCAGGTTGGGTAACAACAGCCAACACATCATACGTTCCAGAATCTAACAGCCCTTGCAAAATAGTAGCTGAAAAATCAGGAGTTCCCATGAAAATAATCTTTACCATCTCAATAAACACCTCACCTTAATCTTTCTTTCATTATATCATAGTGGGCTGAAATTCTCAGAAAGCCGCTGCTACATAAAATTTTGCGGTTCATGATCAATAACCAGACGTAAATCTTTATTATGGCGGTCCTGAGTAAGGTCAAGAATCTGATTCAAAACACTTTCCATCCGATCTTCAAATCGGTATTTAATTAGAATTTGATAGTGATACAAACTATGGGTTCTAGCAATTGGCTTAGGAGTAGGCCCCAAAATTTTAACCTGTTTGCTCAAATGGTCATTTAAAAGCTGTAAAACATCATAAGCTTTTCTAATCACAGTTTCTTCGTCTTTGTGGGAAAGTGTCAAACCAACTGTATAATAATATGGAGGATAGCCCAATTGATGCCGGATAGACATTTCATAACGGTAAAAAGCCTCATAGTCTTGCTTCTGGGCCATCTGAATGGCATAATGACCGGGATTGTAGGTCTGGATCAGAACCTCTCCCTCTTTGTCAGCACGGCCGGCACGGCCGGCTACCTGAGTCAAAAGCTGAAATGTCCGTTCTGAAGCTCTAAAATCAGGTAAATTAAGTGATGTATCCGCGTTTAAAACACCTACCAAAGTGACATTAGGAAAATCAAGACCTTTGGCAATCATCTGAGTTCCCAGCAAAATATCTGCCTTCTGCCGTCCAAACTCCTGCAAAATTTTCTCATGAGCACCTTTTTTACGCGTTGTATCAACATCCATCCGCAAAATACGCGCTTCAGGTAAAACTTCGGCCAGTTCGTTATAAGCTTTCTGAGTTCCTGTGCCGTAATAACGGATGCTCTGACTGCCACAGTTAGGACAGGTCTGGGGAATAGACTTTGTAAAACCGCAGTAATGGCAGTTCATTGTTTTAGTATCCATATGCAGGGTCAAAGAAATGTCACAATTGGGACATTCATCAACAAAACCGCAGTCACGGCACATAACAAAACTGGAGTAGCCGCGGCGATTAAGCATTAACACAGTTTGTTCTTTTTTACTTAAACGATCCCGTATTTTATCCAAAAGAAAAGGGGTAAAATTGCTGACTTTCTGCTGACCGACATAATCACGAAAATCTACAATTTGTACGTTAGGAATCTTAGCTTTAGGATTAGCCCGCTTTGTCAGCCGCAAAAAATGGTAAACCTGCTTACTGGCTCTGGCTCTGCTTTCAATGCTGGGTGTTGCTGACCCTAAAAGAAGAACAGCCTGATGATTTTTAGCTCTCAGCAGGGCAACATCACGGGCATGGTAGCGCGGATTGCTTTCCTGCTTGTAGCTTGCTTCATGTTCCTCGTCAATAATAATCGCACCGATATTTTTAAGCGGAGCAAAAACAGCCGAGCGGGCACCGACAACAACCTTAGCTTGGCCTGACTTAATCTTTCGCCATTCATCAAATCTTTCTCCGTCTGACAAACCTGAATGCATAATAGCAACCAATTCTCCAAAACGGGAAATAAAACGATTGGTCATCTGCGGCGTTAAGGAAATTTCCGGAACTAAAATAATAGCTGTCTTCCCTATTTTTAAAATATAATCAATAATATGCAAATAAACCTCTGTTTTCCCCGATCCTGTAATTCCTTCAAGCAAAAAAGGCTTGGAATCCTGTCCAACTTGCCCGCATACCTCAAACACAATCTTGCTTTGTTCTGAATTCAGGCTGAGAAAATCTTGCGGCTGAATATCTGTAAAATAAGCGGCTGAACGGCTTTGTTCAACTTCAAAAATGCTGATTAGCCCCTCGTTTATAAAAAATTTGCTGATCTCTCTTGAAAAATGCCGATGTAAATCCGTTAATTTTCCATCTTCCGGACTGGCCAGCAGGTAGTCTTTCAACTCCTGACGCTTTTTAGCTCGCTTTGAAATAGGGTAGGCAGCCAATGTTTCTTGGTTGACATGATAATGTTTTTCAGTTTTTACCGTTTTTCTATCTTTAGCCAGATAATCTACTTTTATTTTCCCTGCCTGAACTAAGCGGCTGACCGCTTTCTGTCTTTCCCGATCCAACTGAGAAAAAAGCAAGTCCTCTGCACTGCCAAAAATCTCTTTTTGATCCTGAACATCTAAACTTGATGCGGGAATAAGACGCTTATCATACTGTGAATTCAACAGACTGGGAACCATTGCTTTTAGAATTGAAATCTTATAAGAAAAGACTTTCTTACGCATTTGGTCTGCAAGCATGAGCTGCTCACTATTTAAAACAGGCTCAAAGTCTAAAATATCAGCAATACTTTTTACTTTTAAATCTTTAGATGCTTCATCAAAACCAACAACAAACCCCTGTACAAGTCTATCCCCGCGCCCAAATGGCACATGGACACGCGAACCCAAAGCAAGTCCGTCTTCTAAGTCCTGAGGAACAGCATACGAAAAAGGCTTATCTGTCTGCATCAAAGGAACATCAACAATAACCTGTGCTAATCTAACCATCCTACCTCCTACATCAAGATACAAAGCCCGTGAAAAGAGCAAAGCAAAAATAGGAGGCTGGACGAAGAGCCACAAGGCTCTAGGACAGACTGTCTTTTTTGCACAGCTCTTAGGGCGGGTTCAGTTCAAACAAGATACAAAGCCCGTTTAAAAATCCGTATGAAAAGACGGTAAGTCCGGAAATCTGTGATTTCGCAGACGCCCCTCTGCCAAGATGACTAGAAGGGTGCGGTCGGCTGTGAAGACGGCAAAGCCTTCAGTCAGCTACGGCTAGGGTCGTTTAACAAGATGCTAAGCATCACGATGACAGGCATCTTTTTCACTAGGATTTTAGGGCGTGTTCAATTCCATCAAGATACAAAGCCCGTGAAAAGAGCAAAGCAAAAATAGGAGGCTGGACGAAGAGCCACAAGGCTCTAGGACAGACTGTCTTTTTTGCACAGCTCTTAGGGCGGGTTCAGTTCCATCAAGATACAAAGCCCGTGAAGAAAGCGACTGAAAAATAGGGACCATCCGATGTGTTGCAAAACACGAGGGAGGGGCATCTTTTTTCCGAGCTTTTAGGGTGTGTTCAGTTCGAACCAAAACTAAGATAAGGGCTTATCGTTTTGCTTGTTGAAGCTTATTATTTATCATTATCAAATAAAAATCTAAGATTATAATAATCTTAGATCTTTTCCCCTTCTTCTTCTTTTTCTTTAGCAATTTGCTCTTTGATTTTGCGCTCCTCCTCTTCCTGAGCAAGCCTGTCCGCTTCGGCTTTAGCCAAAACTGCAGCTCTCTTAGCATCTGGGTCAGGATGGATTGCAACATTGCCAGAATCAATTTCTTCCAAAGCACGAAGAGTAGATTTTACAGATTGAAACTCTTGTGTCGGTTTAGCCCCAAATTCAAGCTCATGCGCACGCTTGGCCTGCAAAATACATAAGGAATATTTTGACGGTATTCTGTCCAATAAAGTATCGATAGAAGGTTTTAACATCATAAGGTTTTTCTCTTTTCTAAATTATCTGCTTAGTCTGGTTTCCTGAATCATATTCATATAATGCCCAATGACACGTTCAACACGGAAATGTTCCGTCTCAATAATACGTTTAACACGTTCTGCAGCCAAACTCACTTCGTCATTAACTACTGCATAGTCGTACTCACGCATCAGCGCAATTTCTTCTTTAGCTCTCTCAATACGCTTGGCAATACTTTCTTTGCTGTCTGTCCCTCGGTTGATGAGACGCTCCTGCAGCTGTCCAAGATCAGGCGGAGTCAGAAAAATAAAAACACCGTCAGGTACCTTTTTCTTAACCTGAAGAGCTCCCTGTACTTCAATTTCCAGAAAAACATCCACACCTCTGTCCAAGGTCTCATTGACATAAGTCAGGGGAGTGCCGTAGTAATTCCCAACATACTCTGCATATTCCAGCATCTGACCACTCTTAATCAGTTCTTCAAACTCTTCACGTGTACGAAAGAAATAATCAACACCCTCTACTTCTCCAGAGCGCTGCGGACGTGTCGTCATGGAAACAGAGTATTCAAACTTATGATCCGGTGTTGAAAAAATCTCTTGCCTTACCGTCCCTTTGCCAACACCGGAAGGGCCGGAAAAGACAATTAACAAGCCACGTTCAGCCATGTCACGCTCCTTAGAATTACTTTTACTTAGTGTATCAAAATTAAGAGTTTTTTTCAAGAAAATTTGCCAGACTGTTTGGCTGAGATTAGAAATCCTATAGTTACTCCTCTCTTCAATGAATATCTTTCGTCAAAAAATCATTCATTTCTCAGCCTGATGAAAAAACATGCGCTTTATTTATATAACAGCAGGCCTTTCACAAAAAATAATGGACTGACCTTTGTAAGCACAGCTCACAGAGACAGTCCAAATTTTTCCTTTATTTAGCATAATCAATTGCCCGCATTTCACGGATAACAGTGACTTTGATATTTCCAGGATAGTCCAAATTATTTTCAATTTTCTTGCGGACTTTATGTGATAAAAGTACTACCTGATCATCTGAGATTTTTTCAGGCTGAACCATAATTCGGATTTCACGGCCGGCTTGCAAAGCGTAGCTATTTTGCACACCGTCAAAACTTGTTGCAATCTCTTCCAAATCCCGTAGCCGCTTAATATAGTTTTCCATAGATTCATTGCGGGCACCGGGACGGGCAGAACTGAGAGCATCCGCAGCAGCAACAAGAACAGCAATTACACTCTTCGCTTCCACATCCCCATGGTGGCTGGCTATAGTGTTAATAACAACTGGATGTTCCTTATATTTACGGGCAAATTCTGTTCCAATCTCAACATGGCTGCCTTCAACCTCACGATCAAGGGCTTTCCCCATATCGTGCAAAAAACCAGCCCGACGGGCAAGATCAACATTTTCACCCAGTTCACCAGCTAAAATACCAGCTAATTTCCCTACTTCAACAGAATGCCGCAGAACATTCTGCCCATATGACGTACGAAATTGCAGCCGTCCCATAATCTTAATTAGGTCAGGATGGAGGTTAGGAGCTCCAATTTCATAAGCTGCCGCTTCACCATACTCACGAATCCGATTATCCATTTCCAGACGGTTTTTTTCGACTAATTCTTCAATACGAGCTGGGTGAATCCGACCGTCCTGAATAAGCGCTTCAAGAGTCATCCGTGCAATTTCGCGACGAATAGGATCAAAACCTGACAGCACAACCACTTCAGGAGTATCATCAATGATGACATCGATACCAGTCAAACTCTCAAGTGTCCTGATATTACGGCCCTCACGGCCGATGATTCGGCCCTTCATATTATCATCAGGCAAATGTACACTGGTAATCGTCTGTTCTGTCACATAATCGCCTGCCATACGCTGCATGGCTTGAGCCAAAATATTCTTGGCCGTTTTATCAGTGCGATCCTTAATTTCTCGCTCCGCTTCCTTAATTCGACTAGCAATATCATGTGATAATTTCTTTTCTGTTTCTGCCAGAATTATTGTACGAGCTTCTTCTTGGTCAAGCTCGGCAACTTTTTCAAGTTCCTCGTTTTTTTTCACTTCCAGGGCAGCAACTTGTTCTTCGCGCTCATCAATATTCCTAGATTTATCGGTTAGACTTTGTTCTCTACTATCCAGCAGTCTTTCTTTACCGGATAAATTTTCATCTTTACGGTCAAGAGAGGAAGCACGCTCTGTCAGGCGTGTCTCCATTTGCTTGAGCTCTTGTCTTTCAGACTTAAATTCTTTTTCAATTTCTTCTCGATATTTTCTAGCCTCTTCCTTTGCTTCTAAAAGTAATTCTTTTTTGTGAGCCTTACTTTCACGCTCTGCTGTTTGACGAATATGGTCAGCTTCTACTTCAGCCTGACTGCGCATATTTACAGCATCCTGTTCTGCATTCAAAAGAGTTAGTTCAGCAGCTTCTTTCGCAGACTTCAATCTGACAGAAATCAGCGCATAACCAGCAATTAAACCAATGAGGGCACAAACAAGTGCTAAAATAAGATTTAACATGTTTATACCTCTATCTATTTTTTTAGTTTTCTTATCAGAAAGCTATCTTTTAGTTTATCATAAAATAAGATTTTCGACAATTAAATTTGAAAAGCTTCTTCACTTTATGCTATGATTTAAATAGCTGAAAGTTCTAAAATGAAGTTAGCCACTTAGATGCAAAAAAACACCTCTATGTTACACTTGTAGTTGACGAAAACACAAGTAAAGGACATAGAGATGCAAGACCATTATACACCAACAGGCAAGCACTTGACAATAGCTGATCGCCGCTTGATTGAACGCTGGAAGCAAGAAGGGAAATCTAATCGTGAGATTGCAGGTCTCTTAGGCAAAGCTCCTCAAACGATAAACAACGAGATGAAACGTGGACTGGTCCTCCAACAGGTGCGTAAGGGGAAGTTTGAGAAGCTTTATAGGGCGGATAGAGCTCAGGAAGTGTATGAGATTAATCGAAAAAATAGCCGTAAAGCTGTTAGTCTCACGAAGAAAGTCAAGGAAACCATTGTCCACTACATCAAGCTGAAGTGGTCACCTGAGATGATTTCAAAACGTAAAGTCAACGTCCCACAATCCACCATATACTACTGGATGGACAAGGGGTACCTGGGGCTGACTAAGGCAGATAGGCTGTATCCAAGAAAAGGCAAATCCCCTAAGAAAACAGCCAGTCCTAATTTCATGCCTGTTGGAAAGTCGATTGAGGAGCGGCCTGAAGCGATCACTCAACGACTGGAGGCTGGGCATTATGAGATTGATACGGTTGTTCAGACACGGGCTAAAGCGCCTTGCTTTCTGACATTAACAGATCGAAAAACCAGGTATGAAATCATTCGTTACTTGCCCAGTAAGACAGCACAAGCCGTTAACGAAGCCTTGTCGAGCATTTTACAGGAATATCAGATCACGTCAATCACAGCTGATAATGGGGCAGAATTTGCTAGACTAAGCGAGATTTTTAGTGAAGAGAAGATCTACTATGCTCACCCTTATTGCTCTTGGGAAAGAGGCTCTAATGAGAATCACAACCGTCTTATTCGACGTTTCCTACCCAAGGGAAAAACAAGAGCGACCAGAAAACTGGCCACTCAGATTGAATGGTGGATAAACAATTATCCCAAACGAATATTAAACTACAAGACACCTAGAGAAATTGTATTCAGTGGCTAACTTCAACTTGAAATTTAGCATGATTTAAATAGCAGGAACTGCTGAAAAATTATGACAATAAAAGGTTAATCAAATGGTTTAACAAAATTAAAGAATCATTTTGAAATCCCTTTCGAAGAATGATTGCACCCTGCAATTTTTTGGCAGCCTGCCTTAGATCCTGATGGAATTGAACACGGCCTAAACGCTGTGAGAAAAAGACCGCCCTTCCTTGAGTCTTTAGTGACTCAGCGGTCGGACGCCTATTTTCTCTTTGCGTTCTTAACGGCCTTTGTATCTTAATGGAACTGAACACGGCCTAAAATCCTAGTGAAAAAGAGACGCAATTGTAGGAAGCGCAAGCTGACGTACGAGTGAGACTGCTCTGTGAGTATGCCTGTCATCGTGATGCCTAGCATCTTGTTAAACGACCCTAGCCGTAGCTGACTGAAGGCTTTGCCGTCTTCACAGCCGACCGCACCCTTCTAGTCATCTTGACAGGGGTGCGTCTGCGAAATCACAGATTTCGGACTTACCGCCATTTTCATACGGATTTTTTAACGGCCTTTGTATCTTAATGGAGGGGATGAAATGAAAGAAGATGTTGTTGTTGAAAGTTTTGAGCTTGACCATACGGCCGTCAAAGCTCCATATGTCCGCCATATTTCTGAGGAAACTGGGCCTAAAGGTGATGTGATCAGCAATTTTGATATCCGCTTTGTTCAGCCCAATGAAAATGCCATACCAACGGCCGGTTTACACACTATTGAGCATCTCTTGGCTAAACTTATCCGTCAAAGAATAGATGGAATGATTGACTGTTCGCCTTTTGGCTGCAGAACAGGCTTTCATCTTATCATGTGGGGGAGACATTCCAGTACAGATATTGCTAAGGTCATTAAAGCCAGCTTAGAAGAAATAGCACAAACAATAGCATGGGAGGATGTACCGGGAACCACCATCGAATCTTGCGGCAATTATAGAGATCATAGTCTTTTTTCAGCTAAAGAGTGGGCAAAATTAATTTTGGAAGCAGGCATTTCAGATGACCCATTTGAGCGTCGCCTTGTCTAAATGCGATTGCCCAATCTTAATGACGAATTGACTCAATTGTCAGCACTGTCCTAAAATTATTAACTTTATAAGAAGCACAAAGGTGTGTTATAACTAAATTTAGATTAATGAAAAACCGTTTGACTTAAACATGCTTAAGTCAAACGGTTTTTTAGTAAAGCAAAGAAACTCGAGGTATAGTCAAGTATTCATCGCCTAGCATATTTCTAAAAATCTAGGGCATCCGAGTAGCCTGAAGCATTGCCCACGAAGTAACCTGTCTTGCAGTTAATGGAAAAAAGATAAGTTCCATCTGGCTTATACATATTGTAATAGCCATTGCCGTTAATAATATTAACCGGTTCAAGAATATAGTCATTACCTGAGATATAGCCGCGTTCCTGTGAAGTTGCAACAATTTTTTCAAGCACCCCAGGATTAAAGGACCAAGCCTCATTGCTGCTATCTGCTACAGCTTCTGCACTGTAAGGAACACGTGAGCGCCCGCGGTCAAGTGTCGAACTGTCATAGCCCGAAATCCCAGAATGATCTGTCGCCGAATTGGCTTCACCAGACGGACTGTCACCAGCAGCAGATTGTCCCTGTGCATTGCTCCCGGCAGCTAACTGCTCACGCCCTGCAGCGATTACCTTTTGCAGCAACGTATCCAAGCTGGCATTACCGGTATTTAAGGTTTCACTGGATAAATCATCAAAATTCGCAGCGGCTTTAACAGCAGCAGACTCTACCTGCTTCCCGTCAGCAATAGCATCCGAAGTAAACTTGTCATTCACCGCCTGAATCGCCTTTATCTGGCGGCTTAGCTTATCATATTTACTTTTAGCATCTTCATAGTAATCCGTATCAGCTAATTGCTTGAGGGCTGTTTCCAGCTTAGAAAGATTCGCGAACTCACTGTTTTTAGGCAGGGTTTGCTTTTCGTCCGCAAAAAAAGACTGATATAAACTGTCAAAATCTTTAGCAGCCTGCTCAGCACTGTCTTTTGAACTTGAAGAAGACGAAGCTGATTTCTTGCTGTCTGAAGAAGAGGACGTTTTTGTCTGAGCATTCTGGCGGTTTAAATAGTTCATGCCAAAAGCAACCCCAAAAACAGCAAGAATCAAAATAAGCAAAGAACTCAATAAAACTTTTCTGTTTTTATAAAGCGGCGGATTTTCTTTAGCAGGTGAAGACGGAAGCTGCTCTGTATCGGAAACAGAGTCCGTTTCAGCTTCCGAACTGAGCAGAGGTTCTTCAGCAATAATTGTATCCTCTGTCACAGAATCAAATCCAGCTTTTTCAGAAATAGCAGAATAATCTGTACTTTCTGGTGCAGCAGTCTCTTCGTGAAGCAAACTGGACTGCTCCAACTCCTCACGCTGCTGTTTAATAAAATCATCAAGCGCTTCTGTATCCAAATTTTCGTATCTGGCAGCGATTGTATCAAATTTTTGAGAGGCCACTTCTTCAGGGTGCTGTTTGATGTATTTGTCTAAAACACCATCGTCTTCAGTTACTCCGGCTTTAATTTCTGAATCTTTGCGCACAGCTTCCCCGACAGTCATGTTCTGAGCCTTTTCAAAATCCAGCTTCGATTCTTCCTGTTCCTGCGGTTTCTTTTTATCCTCTGTCACCTTTTTCCTGCCTTTCTAAATCCGAGCGCGTTTAACTCGTTCCCCAAAAAACTGGTATAAATCAACTTTCAGTGTGCCATTGTAAAGTTTACGTTTCTTATCAGCCTGACCACCATATTTTTCTTCGAACTGCTCATCGCTTGTCAGAATAAATTTGCTCCATGTCTTCAGCGGAGCAAAGGTTTGACCCATCTCATTATACAAAATATTAACAGCTTTGTCATCCAGCAGTCGCTCGCCATAAGGGGGATTTGAGATGATAACACCGTTGATTTTATCAGTTTTCAGGTCTTGAAGACGCATTTGTTTCAGTTTGATGACATCTTCGAGCCCAGCAGCCGCGACATTTTTTCGGGCAATCTCAATCATTCGCTGATCAATATCAAAACCAGAAATATCGAGTTCAACCGTCCTGTCTATCTGCGCCTCAGCCTCATGCCGAAGCGCTGCTGTTAATTCCCGGTCAAACCAAGGCCATTCTTCAAAAGCAAAGCTGCGCTTAAGACCTGGAGCTATTTTCAGGCCAATCATAGCCGCTTCAATGCAGAAAGTTGCTGAACCGCAGGTAGGATCAATAAAAGGTTTATCAGGATACCAATTACTTAATTCAATTATAGCAGCTGCCATGTTTTCCTTAAGTGATGCACCACCCTTGTCAACACGGTAACCGCGCTTGAAAAGACTGTCTCCTGTTGTGTCAATCAGTATACTGACCTTATTTTTTAAAATAACCACTTCGATTCGAAACTCAGCGCCATTTTCCGGCAGAGGGACACCTTCCGGACGATGATAATGCTGCTGCAGCTTCTTGACAACCGCCTTTTTTGTGACAGCCTGCACACTTGGTTCATTATGAAGCTGTGATCTCACACATCTTGCTTTAGTTATAGGAAACTGTGACCCAAATGGCAGATAATTCTCCCAGTCAAGAGTAAACACCCCCTGGAACAGTTCCTCAAAGGTGACTGCCGAAAATTCACCAACCACGATTTTTACACGGTCCGCAGCCCTCAGCCATAGATTGCTTCTGACAATTGCTGCTTGATCTCCCTGAAAACGCACTTTGCCGTTTTCAACCTGACAGTCTATGTTTAAATTTCTGATTTCACGGCCGACAACAGCCTCAAGCCCGGCAGCTGCCGTAGCAATTAAATCAAAGCTTGCTTTCATCACTACCCTTTTCGTTTTTTTAATTTATCAAAATGAAATAAAAGCTAGCAAACGCTAGCTCAACCTATTATGCAATTTTCTATAAGCCATGTTTTGTTCCGAAAGCAGCTAGGCCCTGCTTTCTTCGATAATCATCTGTCTACTGTTTCCAGTCAGGATAGAGCGTTCGGTTTCCGCCTATCCCGTGCCCCTACCAAAGTTTGGGTTGCTAGCTTGAGGGGTTTACCTCGTTCCACTTTTTACGTTTCCGTAAAACTTCGTCACTGTGGCACTTTCAGGATTAGTCCGGCCTATCCTAAAGAAAGACTTAGCCGTTTTATCCGCCGTAACGCACTTCAGCACGTCCCTGGGCTTATTTTTTCGCCCAGCACAAACACTACCGGCAGTCACAGCCGGTGCTAGCATGGACTTTCCTCATAAGAGCAGTACTCCTATGCGATTATCCAAAAATTGCACTTATTTAATATCAACCAGTTTCTTATTCAACAATCTGTTTGCCAAATACTTCTTTTTCCAGTCTGCTGATACGCTTTAAAATATCAAAATTAGTTGCTGACTGCGCTACCCGTGTCTGTTCGGGAACTGGCGCCGACACTTTTGCAGCTGCCTGTGCCGGTGCTGGGTTTGCTGTTTTAGCCCGTGCCGCCGCCTGTTTCAGCTTTTCATTTTCTTCACGCAATTCCTGAATCTGTGCGATATAGGTTTCATAATCCTTGATAACGTCATCTAAAAACTCATCAACTTCTTTTCTATCATAACCGCGCATGCTGGTTCTAAATTCTTGTTCAAAAATGTCTTTAGGACTAAAAATAATACTTGCCATTCTACTCTCTCCAAACATCTCAATTCTTAAATAGCGAAAATTTAATTTAACTATTCATCGCTTCAATCATACCTAAAAAAATTTTAAAAATCAAGTATTTAGGTTTGTTTTCATGATTAAAAAATAGTTACTCTTTAATGTCCGCTGCATATCTTTCCTATTGTAAGCCTCAAAAAATGAGTAATCTCACAGCCGTTAAACAGATCAAGAGCAGGAAACCATCATCAGTCTTCCAGCAGCTCGTTCAGCCTGTCGAAAGTCAAAAAATGAACGGGATACTCTCTGCGTTTTTGCGTCTCTTCGACCAAATAATGCAGGTTGGTTTTCTGCTCACTGTCATAAAAAATATAAGCCCCGTCTGAATTGTCGAGCAGAAACTGATTGTACTGGCGGAACTGCCAAGGACCCTGATACTGCTCATAGCAGTATTTTAAGAAATCAGCTCCTTTAAATTTAACAAGCTTTTCCTGGTTGGCTGCATTCCAGTTTTCACCTTGATTTTGAAAAAGAAAGACACTGGCAATGCGGAACTCGTAGTCTTTTTGCAACTCTAAGGCCACCTCTAAAGCCCAAAATTCAAAACCAAGGTTCCCTGTAAAAATAAACCACTCAGTACCTTCCTCCAAATAGGCCTGCAAATCTTTTCTGATGGCTGTTTTTATAATTTCGATACGCTTATCCTTATCTTGGAAAATCCCTAATTCAAAGCTTTTATAGCCTGTTATAAGAATCGTATGCATAAAATATCATCCTTTTTAAAATTATGGTATAATAGTTTTGCTTTATATTATCCTATTTACTATACAGAATTAGGATATGAAGTTAGGAGGATTATGGTTAATTATCCGCATCCCCATCATCTCACTAGGAAAAAAAAGGCAGAGCAACCCGCTAAAAAGGTTAATTTTGCTAACCGCGGTATGTCTTTTGAGGCAGCAATTAATGCAACTAACAATTATTATTTGGCTCATTCAATTGCTGTGATTCATAAAAAGCCTACACCCATCCAAATAGTAAAAGTGGACTACCCTATGCGGAGCCGTGCCAAGATTGTTGAAGCCTACTTCAGGCAGCCATCAACAACTGATTATTCCGGTGTTTATAGGGGGCATTACATTGATTTTGAAGCCAAAGAAACCAGATTAAAGACGGCAATGCCTATGAAAAATTTTCATGCGCACCAGATTGAACACATGGCTAAGGTCTTAGAGCAGCAGGGAATCTGCTTTGTTCTGCTTCACTTTTCGTCATTAAAAGAAACTTATTTCTTGCCGGCCCAGGCTCTGATTGATTTTTATCAGATTGATCGCGGCACAAAATCAATGCCTCTTGATTATATCAAAAAGAAGGGTTACTGGATAGAGATGAATGCTTTGCCTCAGGTTCCTTATTTAGACATTATTGAAAATTATTTTTTAGGCGGTGATTACTATCAAAAAGATTCAGTTCAGAAGAAATAGTCAAAAACGGGCTAACAGAGAGCTAACGACCAAGGATAAAGTCCTCAGAATTGTGAAATATGCTGTCTTTGCTGCTCTCAGTTTAGCCCTTATCGGAATCGTTGTCGGCGGCCTTCTGTTTGCCTATTATATCAGCAGTACACCAGAACTTTCTGAAAGCAAACTCGAGTCTACCAATTCAAGTTTGGTCTATGATGTTAACAATAATCTCATTGCCGACTTAGGTTCTGAAAAACGGGAAAGTGTCACTGCTGACAGCATCCCGCTTAATCTGGTCAATGCGGTTACTTCTATTGAGGACAAACGCTTTTTTAAACACCGCGGAATTGACCTTTACCGAATTCTTGGTGCAGCCTGGAACAACATGATCAGAAGCAGCACTCAAGGGGGGTCAACACTTGATCAGCAGGTTATCAAATTAGGGTATTTCTCAACCAGCGAATCTGACCAAACCTTGAAACGTAAGGCACAGGAAGCTTGGCTGGCTTTGCAGATGGAGAAAAAATACACAAAAGAAGAGATCCTTACTTTTTACGTTAACAAGGTCTATATGGGCAATGGCAACTACGGGATGCTTACAGCTGCTAAATCCTACTATAACAAGGACTTGAAAGATCTGTCAATTGCCCAGATTGCTCTCTTAGCCGGTATTCCTCAGGCACCAAGTCAGTATGACCCGTACAGCGAACCGGAAGCAGCTCAGAAACGGCGCAATCTGGTCTTAAAAGAAATGTATGAAGATGGCAATATTACACAGGCGGAATATGATGAGGCAACGGCAACACCAGTCACAGACGGTCTGCAGGAACTTAAGGAAAATACAAATTATCCAAAATATATGGATAATTATCTTAAACAAGTCATTGAAGAGGTTAAAGAAACAACAGGGCAGGATATCTTTTCTGCTGGGATGAAAGTTTATACCAATGTTGATCCAAACGCTCAGCAGTACCTCTATGATATTTACAATACCGATACCCATGTCAATTACCCTGATGCTGAATTTCAGGTCGCATCAACTGTTATTGATGTGACCAATGGCAGGGTCATCGCTCAGCTGGGCGGACGGAATCAAGACAGCAATGTCTCTTTTGGAACAAATCAAGCTGTTCTGACCGATCGTGACTGGGGATCAACGATGAAACCGATCTCTGCTTACGCTCCGGCTATTGAGAGCAAAGCCTATACCTCAACCGGTCAGTCAACCAGTGATGCTGTTTATTACTGGCCCGGAACAACCACACAGCTTTATAACTGGGACCGGCAGTACTATGGGTCAATGTCCATCCAAACAGCAATTCAGCAGTCGCGTAATGTGCCTGCAGTTAAAGCACTGGAAGCAGCCGGTCTGGAAACAGCTCAGGAATTTCTAAGCGGATTGGGAATCAATTATCCCGAGATGGTATACTCAAATGCCATCTCCAGCAATACCAGTAGTTCTGATCAAAAATACGGAGCCAGCAGTGAAAAGATGGCAGCAGCTTATGCCGCTTTTGCTAATGGCGGAACCTATTACAAGCCGCAGTATGTCAATAAAATTGAATTTAATGACGGGACTTCTCAAAGTTATACAGCATCAGCCACACGTGCTATGGAAGAAACGACCGCCTATATGATGACTGATATGCTCAAAACTGTTTTAACTTACGGAACAGGGACTGAAGCAGCTATTTCAGGGATTTACCAAGCCGGTAAGACCGGAACATCTAACTATACAGATGAAGAACTGACAGAGATTGCTCAGGATAAGGGAATCAGTACATACAGCGTTGGAACAATGGCTCCTGACGAAAACTTCGTCGGTTATACAACTCAATACGCCATGGCTGTTTGGACAGGCTATAAAAATCGACTGACTCCTGTATACGGCGACGGACTCAATGTTGCTGCTCAGGTTTATCGGGCCATGATGCTTTATCTGGCTCAGTCTGGCAGCGGCAGTACTGATTGGACAATGCCTAGCGGTCTCTACCGAAGCGGTTCCTACTTGTATCTGAGCGGTTATACATCCAAAACTTACGAGTCTTCTTCCAGCTCAGTTTACAATAACATTTACGGTTCTTCAACTACTGAATCGGAATCACAGTCCAGCGATCAAAACAACGATGACAATATCGATGATAATTCAGAACAATCGTCTTCGCAAACGGAAAGCGATGAAAACAGTGATGAAGAGTGATGAAGACTTGTCTTTTAAAGTTGCTTATCTGTTCCTAACAGATATAAGACAAAATAACCCGATACTGGCCTAGGCCGGTATCGGGTTATTTTATGTCTAAAAAAGCGGAGTTGCGGCCCTGCAGTTAGTCCCTCTTACTGTGCAATAAAAGACAAATTTGACCAAAAATCAGGTTCACTCTGCCAGGGCCCCCATCGGATCCCAAGGAGCAAGCACAATTGGGTCGGACTCATATGCTGCGCGTTCCTGATCTGTCAAAAAATCCTTACGCACAACAATTTGGTAAGTGTATTCATCCATCCAAGCATCAGAAGCTACAAAATAGCCCTTATCGCCAACCTTATCTCCCCAGGAATTTTCAACCTTCCATTTAAGCGGGCGACCTTCTTCATCTAAATCAACACCCGCTAAAACCATAGCATGTGTCATCAGGCTCTCGCCATAATCCAGACGGCCAGCCTTATCTTGTTCAAAAGCAAGGTCCAAGGCAGATGAAAAATCATAGGCTGTTGTGGCAAGAATCCCTTTTTTCCTATCAGACAGCTGCCCGACATCAGAACCGAACCAGACCGTCTCTCCAGCCTTTAATTGGGCAAGGGCTAACTCCTTAAACCGCTTCATATCCAGATTAAGGTAGCGGACAGCACGGCCGCCAATGACATTGCCCAGCATTTCAACTGTATAAGACCGTCCATAGGGCTTATCTGCTGTTGGAGCATTAATGACCGAGACATACTGGCTTAAGTCTAAATCAATATATTTTTCGTAGAAATACTGCGGAGTAATCTTTTTCTCTGAGTGATACTGCCCTTCTTCATCGCGATAGGCAAAATCAAAGCTTCTCGGCGGCAGTCCCAAATTGACAGCTAAAAAATTAAAAACTTCTTGCAGTAATTCTTCTTTCTTTGCCTGAAGTACTGAAGCTTCTGCCCCCTGATCAAATAATCTGCGCAAAATCTGAGCATCTTGACGCAGCAATTTATTAAGGTACTGATTCATTTCTCTGCTGGCACTGGAAGACACTGACTCAGGATAGACTGACTTGGGCACAAGACCGTATTTCTCAAAAAGAGCAAGGACCATGTCCCATTGGCCGCCATCTTGCTGCGGCGTATCTAATAAGAATTTTACTTTACGGCTGTCCAGTTCCTGATCTGCTGTGGCTAAAATCTGCTCAAGAAACCAATTTGATTTTTCATACTTATCCCAGAAAAAGGTGTGAGCCTGTGAAAACTCAAAATGATCCAAATTGAAATCTTCAATCAATTTATGACGAAAAGTATTGAGAGCCGCGAACATCCAGCAGCGGCCCGAAGCTTTCTGATCAGCTACCTTATCTTTGGTTAAATCAATTGAAAAAGTATAGTCATTTTCAATTTCACTTTGCCGTGTAGTCAATGACTTGAGCAGACCATTATGTGTGATGGCATTCTCTGCAGCACGGAGTTTCGGATTAGCTTCATACTGAGCAAAAAGTTTATCTGTAAATGCTGTTTTTAATTCTGACATTCAAGTCTCCTTAATTCGATTAAGAGTCCCGCCGAAAATCGTTGTTAAAACCTTCCTGAAAGGATATTACCGATTTCGGGCAGACTGAATTATGCTTTTTATTATTATCCTGAAGAGAGTGCTTATCTTATTTCCAAAAATCATCAAAAATAGTGATAGGCAGATGACGTTTATGCATTGTTTTCTGCCACCAATTTTCAATCACTTCCTGCGCTGCCGGTGCGACAGACTTCCCTTCCAAATAATCGTCAATATCATTGTAAGTTACGCCCAGGGCAAGCTCATCAGCCAGACCGGGCCTGTTTTCTTCAAGATCTGCTGTCGGAACTTTGTCATAGAGTGCCTTATCGGCGCCCAGTTCTGCCAGAAGCTGCCGACCTTGGCGCTTATTCAAACGGTAAAGAGGCAGGATATCTGCACCGCCATCCCCGAATTTGGTAAAGAAACCCGTAAGATTTTCTGCTGCATGATCCGTGCCAATCACTGCGCCGGCATACTGACCCGCAATGGCATACTGCGTAATCATTCGCTGTCTGGCTTTAATATTGCCTTTGTTAAAATCCGATATCTGAACACCAGCCTCCTGTAAAGCGGCAACTTGCTGACTGACAGCTCCTTTTATATTAACCGTTAACGTTCGGTCCGGCTGAATAAAGCGCAAGGCTGCCTGAGCATCACTTTCATCTTGCTGAATACCATAAGGCAGCCGAACTGCAATAAACTGGTAGGCCGCATCTTTAGTTTCAGCGCGCAACTCCTCAGCGGCAAGCTGAGCCAAACGCCCGGCTAAAGTGGAATCCTGCCCTCCGGAAATTCCTAAAACATAGGTTTTTAAGAAGGGGTGCTTATACATATAAGCCTTTAAAAAATCAACAGACTTGCGGATTTCCTCTGAACCGTCAATGACCGCCTGCACACCAAGTTTTTTGATAATTGTTTCCTGTAAGGTCATAGATGTTCCCAGTCCTCCTTATTCTGGCAAATTATAAGTCGTTTTGCGTACACTGTCAATCAGATTCATTTTATTATCCCAAACATCCTGAGCCAGATCCACGGGATAGTCCTGCGGATTCAGTACACGTTTGTACTCATTCCACAAACCATCCAGTTCCTGTTTAGCATATTCTTTTATCTCTGCAAGACTAGGTAAATCATAAACCAGCTGTCCTTGTTTATAAATATCGACCAAGAGCGGGACAGCTTTAAAATTCTTTATCGTTTTATTAATATAGGTGTAGGTAGGGTGAAACATAGTAATCTCATCTAAACTGTTAACATCTGTATCCGCAAAAGTAATATAGTCCCCTTCAGATTTTCCTTTTTCATTACTAGTGATACGCCAGACCTGCTTTTTCCCGGGAGTTGATACTTTTTCAGCATTATTGGACAGTTTAATAGTGTCCTGCATTACACCATGCTCATCTTCAATTGAAACAATCTTATAAACAGCACCAAGAGCCGGCTGATCATAAGCCGTAATGAGTTTAGTACCGACCCCCCAAACATCAATCTTAGCCTTCTGCATTTTGAGGTTAAGGATGGTGTTTTCATCAAGGTCATTGGAAGCATAGATTTTTGCTTCGGTAAAACCGGCTGCATCCAGCTGTTTACGAACTTGCTTTGAGAGGTAAGCCAGGTCACCGGAATCCAGACGAACTCCCTTAAAGTGAATTTCATCTCCCATTTCCTGAGCAACACGTATAGCTGCAGGCACACCAATCTTCAAAGTATCATAAGTATCAACCAAAAAGACACAATCCTTATGGGTCTTAGCATAAGCTTTAAAAGCTTCATAATCATTGCCGTAAGCCTGTACAAGCGCATGGGCATGCGTACCTGACACAGGAATATCAAATAATTTTCCGGCTCGTACATTGCTGGTTGCATCCGCGCCGCCAATCACTGCAGCTCGAGTCCCCCAAATGGCCGCATCCAGCTCCTGAGCACGCCGGGTACCGAATTCTAAGAGCGGTTCATCCTCAATAACCGAACGAATACGGGCTGCTTTTGTGGCAACTAATGTCTGGAAATTGATAATATTTAAAAGCGCTGTTTCTACTAACTGGCATTGTGCTAAAGGACCTTCAACCTGCACAATCGGTTCATTGGCAAAAACCAAATCCCCTTCTAAAGCTGAGCGAATAGATAGATCCAATTTTAAATTCTTCAAGTATGCTAAAAAATCCTGAGGATAGCCCAGCCCCTCCAAATAGGCAATATCAGAAGCCGTAAAAGACAAATTTTCCAGATAATGTATCAGACGCTCCAAGCCTGCAAAAACGGCATAGCCGTTAGCAAAAGGCTCTTTTCGGAAGTAAGCCTCAAAAACTGCTTTTTTATTGTGAATTCCCTGCTCAAAATAAACCTGCATCATATTAATCTGATAAAGATCTGTATGCAAGGTTAAACTATCATCCGTGTACATAGACACCCCTCCATTAAGATACAAAGGCCGTAAAAACGCAAAGTAAAAATAGGAGCCTGACCGCCGAGTCACTAAAGACTCAAGGCAGGGCTATACTCACAGAGCACCACATTCGTATGTCAGCTTACGCTTCCTACGACTGCGTCTCTTTTTTACACAGTGTTTAGGCCATGTTCAATTTCAACAAGATGCAAAGACCGTGAAATCCAGCTCTCTCTTAACCCACTGTCAATGAATACGAAATAAGCTGTCGTATTGTGACTATTATAACATATTTCCACTATTTACACTTCACTTTTTTATAATCTGAAGAAGGCTTTGACTTTGCTGAAAATTCTTCTGCCGCAATAAAAAAGGGAGGCAGGGACAAAAGTCCTGCCACCCTTTTTAAACATATGAGTTTGGCGCAGCGATTGATTGGAAGCGGGACGGCAAATCATGTTATGACAATTACCGATTATTAACCCACACCCTTTTTTAATTATTCTGTTTTATTTTATGACGAATTCTTTCAGAGACTTCTGTTAAGAATGGGCAGCAATATACTGATAAGCCTGAATCCCGGCGGTAGCGCCGTCACCAACAGCAGTTGTAATTTGCCGTAAATCTTTCTGCCGGACATCACCAACAGCAAAAATTCCCGGACAGGCTGTCTGCATTTGTTCATCAGTAATAATCCAGCCTGCTTCGTCTGTAATTCCAAGATTTTTCACATAATCTGATACTGGGTCAAGCCCTACATAGACAAAAACACCGCCAAACTCATGATTGCTTATCTGACCGTTTTTAACATTCTTGACATCAACTGAGGTAACCTTATTACTGTCGCCTTTAATTTCTGTGACAACAGAATCCCAGATAAAGCTGACTTTGTCATTTGCAAAAGCACGTTCCTGCAAAACCTTCTGGGCACGCAGTTCATCACGGCGATGGATAATTGTAACGCTGTCTGCAAAACGGGTCAGGAACAGTCCTTCTTCGACCGCAGAATCACCGCCACCAACAACTAAAAGGTTCTGACCGCGGAAAAAAGCCCCATCACAAACCGCACAGTAAGAAACACCCCGGCTGCTGTAATCTTCTTCACCGGCAACACCAATCTGGCGATGTTTAGCACCTGTTGCAATAATAACTGTTTTGGCCTGATAGCTCTCATCAGACGTCTTAACGATTTTATAATCTCCTCGATCTTCAATCGCAGTAACAATTCCATAAAGATTTTCAACCCCTAATTTTTCCAGCGGTTCAAACATTTTCATGGATAACTCTGGTCCCGAAATCACATCAAAACCAGGATAATTTTCAATATCGGATGTATTGTTCATCTGCCCGCCAGGAGCTCCTTGCTCAAGAACAGCAACTTTTAAATTACTTCGGGCAGCATAAAGGGCAGCTGTCATGCCAGCAGGCCCAGAACCGATAATTAACGTATCGTACATAACCTCTCCTTTAACAAGATACAAAGGCCGTGAAAAGCTCACTGCAAAAATAGGAAAACTGACGAAGAGTCGCCAGACTCTAGGAAGTTTTATCTTTTTTGCAAAGAGCTTAGGCCGTGTTCAGTTACATTTTTGATTATCTGTTTTCTCATTTTATCAGCTGGCAGCAGCTTTTGCAATTATTATGATTTTATAATTAAAAGTACCGCCATAAAGGCAAAAGACAAAATCGGTGCTGTCATTACAGATATCATCAGTACTTCATACAAGAAAGCCTGCCTTTCTTTAGCTGTTCGATCCAGCTTACGCCAAGCACGCCAGCTTATCCAGCAGCAGCTGCCCAGCAAAACCAAGACTACTGCCATAAGCAGCCCCTGTAAATAAAGGCTGAAAATTTCTAATAACATCATTTAACTCCTTGCCTTTTTGGCTAAATTAAGTATCAATCTGTTTTACCGCATAAAAATAAAAGGACTGGCAAAACTCAGCTCCTTTTATTATAGCAGATTCTGCAAATTAAATATATTTGTGATGATTAGGAACCTGAAATTTTAAAACAGTTTATTAATGTTGGTAGAGGAATGAGCCAAACTGTTTTCAATCGTTACTTCATTTCAAAATAGTTAAGGCCATCTCTTGAAGATTGTACCATGGCATGGTGAGGGATATGAAATATCGCATACAGTGCTACAACATAATCTTGACAGAATGTCGTTAAACCAACACTTCCAGCTGTCCAGAGCAAGGTGTTTATTTTAACCATGCTTACAGGCATAAGACAAAGAATAACGAGAGGACACACTCCTAATAATAATGACGGTAAGACTGCAGAAAAAATAAACTTGTTCCTGCTGATTGGTCTACTGCAGATTGCAAATAGGGATAGGCGTTCAATCCCAATTACTCCAAAAGACTGATCGGGGGGTATGGCAGCAAATGTAAAACCTCATGTACAATCAGCAAAAAAAGTCCTAAAAGGCATCCCAAAATTATAAAATACCTATTAAAAGGAAATGTCCCATCATTTTGCAAATACCTTTTATATATATAAAATAAGCTACTAGTTAAAAATGAGATAACACTGGATAAAAAAATCTTTCTTTCCCAGTGTTTAATATGAAATGCTACCGAACCTTTCGGCAGCGGAAAGTATTCACAATCTTTACTGGACACTGAGGTGCCCAAAAATTTTATACTTATCATGTTATAACCTATCAGCAGCCTTTACTGAGGATCTAAAATTTTAAAACTGTTTATTTCGTACGGTTCAAAGGGATGCTGCATTTAGGAGTCTTATTCCCCAGCAGCAAAAACTGAACAAAGACCAAAACATTTTGTTTCTGCTCCTTGTTCAGCATATTGAGATTAAATATATGTTTTTGTATAGCTGGCAAAAAATTCTTTGGTTCGCTCTTCTTTAGGGTGATTAAAGAGCTCATCTGGTGTCCCCTGTTCAAGAATGCGGCCTTGTTCAAGGAACAAAACTTTGTCGGCTACCTGATAGACAAAATTCATATCATGACTGACCAGAACCATAGTCTGACCGGACTTGGCAGCATCAGCAATCGATTTTTCAACCTCACCGACCAATTCCGGATCAAGCGCCGAAGTCGGCTCATCCAGCAATAGAACATCCGGCTTCATCGCAAGAGCTCTGGCAAGTGCTACACGCTGCTTCTGGCCTCCTGATAAATGTCTGGGATAATGCTGCTCACGGTCGGACAGCCCAACCTTAGCCAGCTCTTCTTTAGCCAGCTTTGTCGCCTCCTCATCAGACATTTTTTTAACAATTTTCAGTCCTTCTTTGACATTATCCAAAGCATTCCGGCGTTCAAACAAATTAAACTGCTGAAAAACCATAGCCAGTTTTCGCCGCAAAGTCAAAATATCTTCCTTACTGATAGTGGTAAAATCAACTTTAAAATCATCAATGGCAATACTGCCCGAATCGGGCTGTTCCAGATAATTCATACTGCGCAGAAAGGTTGATTTGCCTGCTCCTGAAGCGCCAACAAGAGCAATCACTTCACCTCTTTGAATATCAAGGCTGAGACCGTCCAAAACCTTTTGTCCTGAAAATGTTTTTGTCAGGTTAGTGATTTTTATCATCAGCGCACACCTCCTGCTACCTCGTTAGTAATATTGTCCGGCGAATGAATCTCCATCCGTTTTTCCAGCAGGCGGCCGGCCTGCTCAATGATAATGCTAATCAGCCAGTAAATCAAGGCAACCGAGATATACCGCTCAAAATAACGATAATCCGAACCGCCCAGAATCTGTGCTTGCGCAAACATTTCAACAATCCCGGCATTAAAAGCCAGCGAAGTCCCTTTGGTCAGACCAATTAAGGTATTAATCAAGGTAGGCGTAGCCACTACTGCCGCATTGGGAATGATGACACGGCGGTAAACCTGAGCTGCAGTCATCCCCAAACTGCGGGCTGCTTCAATCTCACCTGTATTGACAGACTGAATGGCCGCCCGAATCGTCTCACTGGTATAAGCAGCTTCATTGAATGCAAAGGCTGTAACAGCGAAAACAGAGGCTGGTATATCATTGATGTTCCAGTTAAAACCATATTTTTGATTTAAAAACTTCAGAAAAAGCGGAATCCCATAGTAGCTCAGCATGAGCTGCACCAAGATCGGCGTCCCCCTTAAAAAACTAACAAAGAGCGCCTGTATAGGATAAAGAATTCTGATACGGTTCAGCTTTACAATCGCAAAAATCAAGGCTAAAATCAGCCCGAAAACAGCACCTGCAACAGTCAAACCAAGTGTGATCGGCAAACGTTCCAAAATAGTAGGAATCGCATCAAAAACTGCCCGCCAGCTAAAAAGCCGTCCTTGGGGGATATGCTCAACAAAGTTGTCATACCAAGCCCATCCGGACGCTAAAATCATCGAAATCATCTAAAAAAGTCCTTTTATCTCTAGTTTATCTTTTTTATTTTACCACGCCAAACAGTCCGTGTAAAATAATTAAATCTTATCAGACTGATAAAGAAAGTCTATCAGCCCTATTAAAATAACGCTAGAATTCTTCGAATAACTGAAGATAGTTTGGGGTTCAGAAAAATAGCCTGAGGTATATTTGAAACACGATGAAGCAGGCCCTCACTTCTTTAAAATTTTCGTTTCTTTAATCAAAAAAATCCGGCAAAGCCGGACTTTCCTCCGTTTACAAATGACAAACCGCTAACTTTGGGGAAGAGGGATTCGCTCTCTTCTCCCGAAATTTTGGCTCTATAATTTCTGTAGTGGGTAACTCCACTCTGGAGATTATGGAGCTTTTTGACTGTAGAAAAAAAGTCCCATATGACTTATAATGAAAAGCGTTCAAACAACTCATTAGAAAGGCTCATATGGAACATCTTAAGCATACCACAGAATTAATCGGAATGAAAGACCCAAATATCATCATAGGGAGTGCTGTTAAATACGATAGTCATATTGTCATCAACGCTAAGCTGGATTATCCACCAAAACAGTGTCCTCTCTGTAATCACCACATGATTAAATATGATTTCCAAAAGCCATCTACCATTCCAATCTTAGATATCCAAGGCATGCCAACCCTCCTTAAACTCAAAAAAAGACGCTTCCAATGCAAGTCCTGCCGTAAAGTCAGGGTCGCTCAAACAAGTTTGCTTAAGAAGAATCACCAAATCTCGCATCCTGTCTGGCAGAAAATCACCCAGCTTCATACCGAAAAACGGACCAATACAGACATCGCTAAAGCCCTTCATATCTCCGTTTCTGCCGTCCAACGACAGTTAGAACAATTGACCTTCAAAGAGGACTTTTCAAGACTTCCTGAGATCTTATCTTGGGATGAATTTTCATGTCACAAGGGAAGACTCGCTTTTATCGCTCAAGATTTTCAAACCAAAAAGATTATGGCCATTTTAGACAACAACCGGCAAACAACTATCAAGAACCACTTTTTGAAGTACTCTCGAAAGGGTCGTGAGCAGGTTAAGGTCGTGACCGCAGACATGTCTGGAAGCTATATCCCCCTAATCAAAAGATTATTTCCAAACGCCAAGATTGTGTTGGACCGTTTCCACATTGTGCAGCACCTAGGACGTGCTATGTTGGCTACCAGAATTGCCATCATGAAAACCTTTGATAAAGGCTCATTACCTTATCGTGCCTTAAAAAATCACTGGCGACTCTTCCAAAAAGAGAGTCGGAAGCTCTCTGACAAACCCTTCTATTCACGAACTTTCAGACAGACTTTAACACCTCGTGAAATCATTGAGAAAACACTAAATCTCTCAGACGAACTTCGCTATTACTATGATCTTTATCAGCTGCTCTTATTCCATTTTCAGCAGAAGAATTCCAAGTACTTTTTCGAACTGATCGAAGAACACATGGGCACGGTCAACTCAGTGCTTCAAACGACCTTTGAGACCTTCAAGAAATACAAAAAAGAGATTACCAACGCCCTTGAATTCCCCTACTCCAACGCCAAACTCGAAGCTACCAATAAGATTATCAAAGACATTAAGCGAAATGCCTTTGGTTTTAGGAACTTCAAAAACTTTAAAACTAAAATTCTAATCGCTTTGAACATTCAAAAAGAGAGAACCTCTCTGATTCTCTCTCGGGCTTAGCTATAAGTCACCCACTACAGTTGACAATGAGCCGAAATTTTAGAGGTCTGAAACATAATCACCGCCAAAATATTTTTTACTGAGTTTGGCAAGCGTGCCGTCTTTTTTCAATGCTGCTAAACGCTTGTTGACAAACTGCTGCAGTTTTTCTCCTTCTTCATCCTTAGGGAAAAGAAGATACTCCAAACCATCTGTTTCTCCGCCTATTTGTTCCTCAACTTGGTTGACCTTTAAATCCAGCCCCTGATCGTCAACAATATAAGCTGACGAAATGGCGTCATAAAGGATAAAATCAATTTTCCCGTTTTCAATATGCTGCAGACGGCTGGTTATGCCTGTCGTTCCGGAAACATAGTTGATATCAATCGCCTTCTTGTCCGGATTGGCTGCGTTCCAATTTTCCAGCACCTGAGCATAGTTTGAACCGGAAAGGACCTCTGTCGATTTGCCGGATAAATCATCCAAACGCTTATAGGTCTTCCCTGAACTGCTGGTTATAGCATAATTGGACTTAGAGACAGGATCTGAAAATACATATTTTTCGGCACGCTCTTCGTTATAGTTAAAGTCATTAGCAGCCATTTGGTATTTCCCGGCATCCAGTCCGGTTAAGATGCTGTCAAAAGGAACTGTCTGAAACTTCAGTTTATATTTTTTAGAATCTTTAAAGATGGCTTTGACAAGATCAATATCATAGCCCTTAAATTTATCATCTTCTTTGTAGGTAAAAGGAGCTGTATCAGAGTCAGTCGCCACTGTAATCGTTGTTTTGGCAGCTGCATCTGCTTCTTTCACCAGTAAAAACAGCCCAATTAGGCTTATAGCCAGTAAAAATCCCTGCACTCGTTTTTTCATAATCTTTCCTCTTTTCTATAACTCTCAGTCTACCACGCTTTCGGACTTTTGCCTAATAGCATTTTTTTATCAAACCATAAAGAAATCTTATCACAGTAAAAAAAGGCTCTATAATTTCTGTAGTGGGTAAATCCACTGCGAAGATTATAGGGCTTTTTAATGCAGACAAAAAGTCCCATATGACTTATAATGAAAAGCGTTGAAACAACTCATTAGAAAGATTCATATGGAACAACTCTATCATACTACAGAATTGATTGGAATTAAAGATAAAAACATTACTCTGAATAAAGTTTTTAAGTGTCAAACACACATTGAGGTCTGGGCTAGGCTTGATTATGAGCCTAAATCTTGTCCAACTTGTGGGGGAAAGCAGATAAAATACGACTTCCAAAGGCCGTCAAAGATTCCATACCTTGAAATTGCTGGATTTCCTAGTCTTATCAAACTCAAAAAGCGTCGTTTCCAGTGCAAAAGCTGTCGCAGAGTTACAGTCGCTGAGACTAACTTGGTTCGGAAAAACTGCCAAATCGCTGAACCTGTTAGACAAAAGATCACACAAGGCTTGATCAAACGTGATGCTCTGACACACATCGCTCAGAACTTGGCTGTTTCAACGTCAACTGTCCATCGTAAGCTCAAGCAATTCACCTTCAAAGAAGACTTTTATCATCTGCCTGAGCTCCTCTCCATCGATGAATTTTCTTATCAAAAGGGTAAACTAGCCTTCATTGCTCAAGATTGTGAAACCAAGAAAATCATCACGATCCTGGATAATCGGACACAAACAACCATTCGCAATCATTTCTTTAAGTACTCTAAAAAGGCTAGAAACAGCGTTAAAAGCGTTACCGTTGATATGTCTGGCAGCTATATTCCTCTTATCAAAACTCTATTTCCTAATGCTCAAATCGTTCTTGATAGATTTCACATCGTACAGCATATTAGCCGAGCTCTTAATCACACTCGCATTCAACTCATGAAACAGTTTGACAAGAAATCTCTGGAATATCGTGCCCTCAAATACTACTGGAAACTGGTCTTGAAAGACAGCCGAAAACGTTCTTTGAACCGTTTTTACTCAAGAACTTTTAGGGAGACCCTGACACCAAAAGAATGCTTGACCAAAATCTTCCAGCTTGTCCCTCAATTACAGGGCTACTATGACCTTTATCAGCTCCTGCTTTTCCACTTGCAAGAGAAAAACGCTAACTGTTTCTTTGACCTGATAACAGAAGCTTTCCCACACCTTAATCAAACCTTTAGAACCACTCTTGCCACACTTGTTCGCTATAAAAAATACGTTACAAACGCCATACAGATGCCCTATTCTAACGCCAAACTTGAGGCTACAAACTCATCAAGGACATCAAGCGTAATGCCTTTGGTTTTCGGAACTTTGACAATTTTAAAACTCGCATCCTTATCGCTTTGAACATAGCAAAAGAGGAGACGAACTTTGTCTCCTCTCGTGCTTAGCTATAAGTCACCCACTACAGTTGACAATGAGCCTAAAAAAACAGCTCAGAGAAAATTGAAAAAAATTTTTCTCTAAACTGTCTGTACTGCAGTTTTTAAAATTGCTGCTTCTTAGCCTTACGTTTGGAACGGCTCTGCGCACGGGCAGCTGCCCGGCGTTCTTTGCGTCTCTTTTCATCAGCCTTCCATTGGATTTTTTTCTTATATCCTGGTTTGATTTTTTTCTTTTTCTTTTTAACTAAACCAATCATCTCAGTATCTAAGCGCTGATGAGAAGGTCTGCGGTGCAGCCGGCGGTCGCGGTCATAGGTCTCTTGGAATTGCCCGTTTTTCAGAATTTTGGGGACAAAACGTATGCCCATTTTTTCTAATTCCCTGATGTCAGAGTCATCATCCGGCTGATACAATGTAATGGCGATTCCCGGCAAGCCGTTGCGTCCGGTACGGCCGACACGGTGGATAAAAAAGGACAGGTCCTGAGGAATCGAGTCATTAATCACATGGCTGATACCTTCAATATCAATTCCGCGGGCAGCAAGGTCTGTCGCAACGATATAATCAAATTCAAGCTTTTTAACCTGATTCATAATCCGTTTACGCTCACGAGGAGCAATACCGCCATGGAGTTTAGCAGCCTTGAGACCGTTTCCGGTCAAATAAGCATGTAAGTCCTCTGCCCGTTCCTTGGTATTGACAAAAATAACGGCTAAATAAGGGGTGAGAGCTTTTGTTATCTCTAAAATCTGTGTTTTTTTATCACGGCCCTTAGTTGATATCAGCCAATTATCGATGCTGTCTGCAATGACAGCATCAGAAACAATTGTCTCAATGACTGGGTTAGTCAGATATTTTCTTAAAAAAGGCTGCAGTTTCTGAGGAATAGTTGCCGAAAACACAAGAATCTGGACCTTCTGCGGGAGTACTGCCGCAATTTTGTCAACTGTAGCCAAAAATCCCATATCCAGCGTCATATCGGCCTCATCGACAACAAAAGTGCGGGTTTTATGAATGGCTAAGGCCCCCGACTGTACGAGGTCATAGATTCTCCCCGGTGTTCCAATCACAATATGCGGCTGGCTTGCTTTCAGCTTTTCCAGCTGCCGCATTTTGTCAGTCCCGCCAACATAATTCGCAATCCGAATATCCGCTTCAGCATGGTCAGCTATCTGTTTTGCGGCCTGAAAAATCTGATAAGCCAGCTCACGGCTGGGAACTGTGATAAGGGCCTGTACAGCTGCCGTTTCTGTATCCAGTTTTTCAAAAATCGGCAGCAAAAAAGTGTGGGTTTTCCCGGATCCTGTCTGGGACTCCCCTGCCAAATCACGTCCCGAACGAATAACGGGTATCAATTTTTCCTGAACAGCTGTTGGCTCCCGAAAACCCAGATCATTCAGGGCTTCCTGAATATAAGACTCAAAATGAAAATCTGTAAATAACATAGCTTACCTCAATTTCTTCATTAACTATTATAGCATTAAACCTTAACTTTGAGCAAAAACTGGATACTAATACCGCTTTCAGTACTGACCGGTGCAGATGTCCGGGAGCGGGACAGAACATTACGTTATAAGTTTTCCTCACTCTTATTCTAGGCTCGGGCGGAAATCAGCATTAAGTGATTTCATTTTCGCACCCGTAAAACCTAACTTGTATTTTAAAAAATGGAGGTTCTGATGTTAAACGTTTCTTTCTTAGAATTGAAAATTCCACCGCTGTTGTTATGCCTTATTACGGGGCTGCTGATGAAAATATTAGCTTCTTTTTGGCCTTTTTTCCAGTTTTCCGTCCAGCCCTTCTTCGTTTTTCTTTTTGCTGCTGCAGGCTCCTTTATCATTTTTTTAGCCAGCCATCAGTTTAATAAGCAGCAAGCCAGTGTGAATCCCCTGCAGCCGATGAAAACAGCTGTCCTTGCCAGGCGGGGAATCTATCGGTTCAGCCGCAATCCCATGTATTTAGGCATGACTGTGCTTCTGTTCGCCTGGGGAATTTATCTGCAAGCTGTTTCCGGCTTCCTAGGTGTGCTGCTCTTTGTCCTTTACCTGACCCAGTTCCAAATCAAGCCTGAGGAACGATTTTTATTCAAAAAATTCGGTCCGCTTTACCAGGACTACTGTCAGCAAACCCGCCGCTGGCTGTAGGAAGCTTAACTCTCAAAAGATAGCCAATGTGAGCTTATCAATCAGATGAATGAAAGTCAAACAAAAAAACCTCAGCTGAGGTTTTTTGTTTTTCTTTTTTATAAATACAAGACAGCTAAAGTCAGCAGACTGGCTGCTGCACCAAGACCCCAAAGGAAAGCGTCTACCTGCCATTCGCTCCATTTAGAAGCTTTACCGGACAGACCGCCTAATTCTAAATGATGGTGAAAAGGAGTCATGAGGAAGATGCGTCTGCCTTCACCGTATTTCTTTTTCGTGTATTTAAAGTAGGAGACCTGCAGCATCACAGAACTGGTCTCAATCACATAAACGATGCCGATAACCAGCAGAGTCCATTCCTGGCGCAGAGCGATTGAGATGGCAGCCAGCATCGCTCCTAAAGCCAAGCTCCCGACATCTCCCATAAACACTTTGGCAGGCTTGTGATTAAAGATAAAGAAGCCCAAAAGTGCGCCAATCATCACCAGAATAATCAACAGCACATCGAATTGTCTCTGCACGTGGGCAATGACTCCATAGGCTGCAAGACTGATAACGACCGAAATCGAAGCTAAGCCATCAATACCATCCGTTAAGTTAACGGCATTGGAAAAACCGACAACCCAGAATAGGACAAAAAAGACATACAGTAAGCCTAAGTGCAGGTTGAACCCCAAGACATTAAGAGCATCTGTTCCGCTGGGACGGACATGCAAAAAGTAGAAGATGAGGCCGCCGATAATTTGCAGAAGCATCTTTTGCCAAGGAGTCAGTCCTTCATTGATCTGCTTAAAAATTTTTAAAAAATCATCTAAAAAACCTATCAGCCCGTAGATAAACACTACAGATAAGATTCCGAGAGTGGCTCCCATACCGCCGCCGTTTTTAGCGACCAGAAAAAAACTGGCCACTAGACTTACAATTACAGCAACCAGTAAAAATACTGTTCCACCCATTGTCGGGGTTCCTGCTTTTTCAAGATGCTGTTTCACATCTTCGTGCATCTGCTGTCCATTGATTTTTTTAAGCTGATAAAAGCGGATAAAATAGGGCATCATAAGCACTGTCAATATAAAAGCTGCTGCACCTGCCAATATACTAATAAGCATGTTACTCTCCTAAAGTAATAGTCATTTTTTTGATGTCATCAATGTTAGTGTCAATATCAACGCTTTGTTTGACCACTGTTCCGGAATCAGAACCCTTGTATTTGATTTTTATGCCCGTCCATTTTGCAAAGGTGTCCACATTTGCTTTGGTCCAGCCATACATGTCCGGAACTTTTTCCAGATGATTGGTTAAAAGCAGAAGCTGTTCGTTTTCTGCTAAGTTGGAGCCAGATTTCTTAGAAACCTTGCTGATTTTGCTGCCGGTTCCCAAAACAACAGGGTGAACTAGGTTGCGCCTCAGTTCTTCTGCCGTTTCACCAGGATTTTTGCCGACTATATCGTCTAAAAGATACTCTGTCTGCTGGTCTGTATCGTTGGCTGCCGGCGCCAGCAGGGTATCCCGCATCAAGGCAGCTTCTTCTAAAACCGGATTGACAACATCCTGCCAATACAAAGCTGAAAAGCGCTCTTCTGGCTGCTGCAGGGTTACATACATGACAAACTCCGGATCTTCTGAAGGAAGCATGGCCACAACAGAATAGATATAGTCGTTTGAGCCTGTCAAATAACCGCTACCATCTTCTGCCGCGATTTGAGCTGTTCCTGATTTGACAGCAACAGATTCGTTGCCCACCTGAATGATAGGTCCATTCGAGTACAGGGTTCCATAGTAAGGATCCGTGCCGACAGTCACCATATAATCTCTGGTCTGTCTGGCTGCTTCAGCGGAAACCGGATTGCCGACCACCTCAGCTGAGGCACTGCGGCTGGTATCAGTGTTAGGATCATAAAGCTTACTGATGAACTGCGGTTCAACCATGACACCATCGTTGGAAACAGAGGTAAAGGCCCGCAGCATTTGGGTTTGGGTTGTTGCTATCCCTTGGCCGAAAGCACTCATGGCAATAGTTACAATATTATCCGATGGCAAAAGTCCTGTTGCTTCATTGCCCATTCCAAAACGGGTCGGATAGCCAAAGCGGAATTTAGAAAGGTAATTCAGCCATTTATCATTGCCCATCTTCTGCTCCAGCATGGTCATCCCTACATTACTGGAGTAAGCAAACCCCTGAGCCATTGTCATATACTGTCCAGTAGAAGATCCTTCATTGATTGCCCAGTCCTGAATCGTCGCATCTGCAATGGTCAGTCCCTCACTGTTACTGTAACTTTCGGAAGGGTTGAAGACTCCCGAATCAATGGCTGAGGCCAGGGTCATCACTTTCATGGTTGAACCGGGTTCATAGTTGCTTTGATAAAGCAACGTGTTCCAGGTTTTAAGGTTGCCCTCATCATAACCCTCCAGTGTGCTGGGATTATAAGTCGGTCTTTGTGAAGTTGCCAGAATTTCTCCTGTCTTGGCATTGATAAGAGTCGCACTGGCATAGACACCCTTAGCTTCCGCCTGAAAAACATCCATCTGAGTCTCCAGATAAGTCTGAATCGGTTCAGATAGCGTTGTGTAAACATCTTTTCCGTTAACTGCCTCTTTGACAGTCGTTCCGGTTCCAAGCAGTGTATTGCCGTTCTTATCTTTTTCGTAGGTTACAGTTCCGTCTTCTCCGGATAAAATATCGTTTAAACTGGCTTCAAGACCGGAGGTACCGATGAGACTTTTGGTGCCGTCTTTATTTTCCTGCAGCTGTGCAACACCGATAAACTGAGAGGCAAAAATACCGTTTTTATACATCCGTCCGGGGCTGGTCGTAAAGGCTATGCCCTCTATGCCAGCTTCCTGCATAGCCTCTGTAATGGCTGACATCGTACTGTAAGAGATGCCCGAACCTTTGGTTCCGAAACTCACCTGAAAGACATTCTTTTGCCTCAGCTGAGACAGCACCTCTTCTTTATCCATATCCAGCTGCTGATTGAATATCTCTGCCACCTGATCAAACTGGGAAGACTGGACGTATAACTTTTCGCCGGTGGAGGAGATGTAAGACTTATCGATGATGGCATAGACGCTGTAGGTGGTTGAATCTTCAGCAATAGGGTTGCCATTGCGGTCATATATTGTGCCTCGTTTTGCCTGCACCGTAACTGTTGTCTGATAAACATCTCTGGCTTTATCTGAGAGTTTCTCACCAAACTTTTTGTCAGTTCCGATAATGATGACAAAATTAATAATAAATACAAAAAAAATGAAAATTGCCAGAATCATCAGGTTTTGCCCGACATGTTCGCGATTCTGCCGCGGCCGCTTGCGATCGCTGATAACATAGCCTAAAAAGCGATTCTGCCATTTTTTTAAAAACTTTCGCATAAGCTCATTTTACCTCAGAAATGTTAGCATTTTCGCTGCTCAGGCCCGATTCTGTAGCAATTTGGAGAATACGATCGCGGCCGCTTAATTCAGCAACTTCCTGTTTAGCGTTGTTGAGTTCCGTTTCTTTATCATTAATTTGGCTGTTTAAGTTCGTAATTTCCTGCTGCACCTGAAGATTTCGGCTCTGCAGATAAACAATACTGACTGCCATGGTAATAGCCGTAAGAATAATAGCACCGTAAAAAGCCTTTTCAATTCTTGAAAAAGTGCGAATACGTTTTTGCAGTACATTTGTTACGGCTTCAGTTCGTTTTTCATTAGTCATAGTTCTATTCTCTTATTTTTTTGATAACCCGAAGTTTGGCCGAATGGGCCCGGTGATTCACTTCCAATTCTTCTTTACTTGGTAAAATCGGTCTGCGGTTAATCAACTCAAACTTAGGCTGCAGCTCTTCTGGTATAAAGGGCAGTCCCTTAGGAACTGACAGCTCGGTCACTTCCCGAAAAAGCTGCTTAACAATACGGTCCTCTAAAGAATGGAAACTGATCACTGCTATACGTCCTTCAGGCTTTAGAAGGGCTAGAGCCTGCTCAAGCGATGTTCGTACCGCTTTGAGTTCATCATTGACCTCAATGCGGATTGCCTGAAAGATCTGCTTAGCCGGGTGGCCCTTCTTCTTTAGTTCCTTAGCCGGCTTAGCTGCTTTAATCAGTTCAGCCAGTTCCCCAGTTGTAGCAATAGGTTGGGTCTGTCTGGCTGCTTCAATCTTTCTGGCCACCTGCTTGGCAAACTTATCTTCACCGTAATGAAAGAAGATACGAACCAAATCGCGGTAAGCATAGTGGTTGACCACTTCATAGGCTGACAGCTCCTGTTCCTGATTCATTCGCATATCAAGAGGGGCATCTTTTTTATAAGAAAAGCCGCGCTCCCCTTCGTCCAGCTGCGGACTGGAAACACCCAAGTCATAAAGAATCCCATCAACAGCTGTCTGCCCGTACTTGCTGAGACTGGAACTGAGATGTTTAAAATTGTCTTTAATAAGAAAGGCCTGTCCAGCCTCAATATAGGACTGCAGCCGAATCTTTGCCTGATCGATAGCTTTCTGATCCTGATCAAAAGCATAAAGACGCCCTCTACTGTTAAGCTGTGACAGCAAATAGCTGCTGTGCCCAGCTCCGCCTAAAGTCGCATCAACATAAACGCCGTTAGGCTTAACCTCAAGTCTGTCAACAGCCTCATGCAAAAGCACCGTCTTATGATAAAAATCATTTGTCATAACTTTTATTATAGCATACTTTATATGGTTTAGAAAATGAAAATCAAGCGCCACAAAAGCTGATAAAATTTTAAAAATTAAAAACTGACAGTCCTAATACGGTCTCATTTGGCAGCAATCAAATATTATCTAAGAGGGAAAGAAAGCATTTTATTAACCATTTTGGCTATCAGTAAACAAAGCTAAAATGAACAACCGCAGGCAGCTTCAGCGGAGCCACCTGCGATTGCCTCCATCATCGCCTCATTTGAACGGTACCTGAAGCTTAACACGATAGTGACCTTTGCGATTATACTCCCTTCAAAGTTGATGATGCTTTATCATTGCAATACCTTATTAAACTGTTGACCAGATAAGGCTGGCCGCGTCCCTTTTAGTCTAAGCGAGGAGCTTGCTCTCAATTTTGTACAGCAGAGAGTGGCTGGACAAAGTCCTGCCTCATTTTGCTTTTTTAAGCAGATGAGTTTGGCACAGTGGTTGATTGGAAGTTTTTATCCCTTATTGCGTAAAGGATAACGGCCTCCTTAATCAACTGTGCGGAGGTAAGATGTCAAAATCGAAATCGTTATTTTATGACAATTTACCGATTGCTGCCCCACTCTCTCATTGGTATACCTAACAAAAAGCAGAAAAGGGTCTGGCCCTGTGATACAAGACTAAACCCTTCAGTTCTTTTTGGGGATAATATTTTGCTTTTTGATATTAAACAAACGGCCTGTTCTTGAACTTACTGACGAATCTGGCCTTCACCGTTAATATAGAATTTGGTGCTGGTCAGAGCTTCTAAGCCCATTGGCCCCCGGGCATGCATTTTTTGTGTTGAAATACCGATTTCAGCTCCTAATCCAAAGACAAACCCATCAGTAAAGCGGGTAGAAGCATTGACATAGACAGCAGCTGAATCTACCTGATCTTGGAAATGCTCAGCATGAACCAGATCTTTGGTAATAATTGCCTCAGAATGGTGGGAACTGTAAGTATTAATCCAGTCAATGGCTTCTTGGAGACTGTCGACCGTCTTAACAGACATGATATAGTCCAAGAATTCTGTTGCGTAGTCATCCTCACTTGCGGGAAGCGATTGCGGCAAATAGGCCTGAGCACGCGCATCGGCACGCAGTTCAACCGGCTGTACCTTTTGCAGTTTATCTGCCAGCTTCGGCAAAAAGTCTTGAGCGACACTGCTGTGCACAACTAAACTTTCCGCTGCATTGCAGACACTGGGCCGCTGAGTTTTAGCATTAAGGACAATATCAGCCGCCATATCAAGGTCCGCAAACTCATCAACATAGATATGGACATTTCCAACACCGGTTTCAATAAAAGGAACCTTGGCCTTAGCTTTAACACTCTGAATCAGTCTGGCACTGCCTCTGGGAATAAGAACATCGATATAGTCGACAGCCTGCATCAGTTCTTCAGCCACCGCATGGCTGGTGTCTTCAACCAGCTGAACGGCATTCTTATCAATTCCTGCCTCAGCCAGCGTTTGTCGAATGACCTTTACCAAGGCAGTATTAGAAGCAATGGCATCCCGGCCCCCGCGAAGAATAATAACATTGCTGGTTTTAAAAGCCAGGCTGAACGCATCGACCGAAACGTTAGGACGGCTCTCAAAAATCATGGCAATCACACCAAGAGGAACACGTTTCTGCAAGATTTTCAGCCCGTCCAGATTGGTATAGCCGCGTACAACCTGACCGATCGGGTCTGCTAGGTCAGCCACCTGACGGACACCCTCAGCCATATCAGCAATGCGGTCCGCGTCTAAACGGAGCCTATCAGCCATAATATCTGAAATACCATTCTCTTTAGCTTTAGCTAAATCCCGCGCATTTTCCTCCAAGATATAAGCCGTTTGCTCTATCAGAGCCTGAGCCACATTTCTTAAAATGGTGTTTTTCCGGGCTGTGCCTATCTGCTTCAGACCTAAACTGGCCTGCTTAGCCCCTTTGCCTAATTGTTCAACATATGTCATAATACCACTTCCTTAACTATTAAAATAAGCATGGCTTTACGCATCAGCGCTTTCTTACCTTGTCTGAGCGAACCAAGTGCCCAGTTCGGCTCCTTCCAGCATCCTTAAGATATCCCTCGGATTTTTCCCGTTCATCAGAACCATCTGGCTCTGGTTTTCAAAAACAATTTGGGCACTCTGAATCTTGCTGATCATGCCGCCCGTCCCAAACCGGCTGCCGGCACCGCCTGCCGATTTGATAATTTCTTCAGTAATAGCATCTACGTGAGAACGCAGGGCTGCATCATCATAAATCGTCGGATTCTTATCGAAAAGGCCGTCAATATCTGAGAGCATAATCAGCAGATCCGCTTTAGTGATTCCGGCAACAATAGCCGACAGACGGTCATTATCGCCAAATTTAGTGGCATGATCCATTTCGTCTACACTGATAGCATCATTTTCATTGACAATAGGAACGATACCCATAGCAATCAGACTTTCAAAAGCATTGGTCACATTGCCGAGACTTTCCGGAAATTCTATGACATCACGTGTCAGCAGAATCTGCGAAACGTCCGTTTGGTAATGGGAAAAAATCTGGGAATATAAACTCATCATAGCGACTTGACCAACGCTGGAGACTGCCTGCTGTTTAGCAAGGCTGGCAGGCCGCTTAGGAAGATCAAGAACATTGAGTCCAAAGCCCATCGCCCCTGAAGAAACCAGAATAACTTCCTTACCTTTATTGGTCAGACTGGAAATCACAAAGGCCAGCTGATCAATTTTTTCGAGATTAATTTTTCCGGTCGGAAGCACCAATGAACTGGTTCCAATTTTGATAACAAGACGTTTTACATGGCCAAAATTTCTCTTCATAAAAAGATTATAGCATATTTTCTAAGATTTGCCCGCCATCCTGAACAAGAAAAAAACAATCCGCTTTATACAAGAAAAAGGCGGATTGTTCTTCTGCGTTTTCAATGCGGCAGCTGCCGCCAAAATGTTCGAATAAGATGATACTGCAGCAGACTGGCTGTAATCAGGAGTAAAGCAATAAAAAACAAACTGACAGCTACGGGGCTAAACACTAAGCTTAGAACAACAGCTACAGCAATGGTTATAAAGCCCAGAAAGAAATCAAGCATAGTCAGGGCGATTACCAAAAACTGGCCGTGGCTTCTCTGAAAAAGCTGGCTGATATCCCGCCAATTCAAAAAGAGCTGGTTGTAATCACGCCGATACATAAACTGCCCCTGAATAAAGGTTGCTAAGATAAAACCTAGTACAAAAAAGGCAGCGACAAACAGATTAATCCCCGGCAAAAAGAATAAAAATAATAAGAAAAAAAGAAGCGGTATGCTGACCTGAACTGTCCACAGCACCAAAAATTTCTGTCGAATAAAGTCGCTGAATTTCAGCGGCAAAGCTTTAAAAAAGGTAAAATTTTCCTTCTCCAAAGACATTCCGACAGCTAAAAGCGAGGTCGGCAGCACGCAGCTGATTCCGGCCACCACTCCGGCCAGCATGGTAAGGCCGCTATAATCGGCCGTCAGAAAATCTGCGGAAATGGTTCTGCCTACGAGATAGGGGATTGAAAAAATGACAAAAAAGCTCAGCGGCAGCAGAAAGGAATTAATCAGAAGAGTCGCATTTTGTATGGTCATCAGATGGTGTCTGATTAAAAGCTGCCTGCTGGAGCGCTCCTTAAAGGTTTTGGCTTTTTTAGATGGTTGTGCCGCATTTTGATAGAGAACATCCTCAAAATAGCGGGGGATGGCTTTCCGTACCAAATAGAGAAGCAGAAGCAACACTGCAAGCAAAGGCAGCCAGTAATGGAGCAGACTGGCTGAACTGAAAGGATTCTGCACAACATCATAAAATCCTCTGAAATAAGGATAAATGAAATAAGGATCAGAAACACCTGTCGGCTTCCCGCTGCTGTCAATCAGAGACTGCTGGTTGACAATATTGAGATAAATCACAACTCCTAAAGTAACGAAGGTCGTCAGAACCATGATAATACCTGAATTTAATTTTTTCAGGCGGCTTCTGGCAATTCTCCTACCGACCAAACTGTTGATAACCAGGGATAAAACGATACTGCTCACAAACAGCACCAAAAAATTGATAAGGGCAACTAAAATAGCTAAAGGCGACCCTAGTATTTGCCAATAAGCCAGTAACAGCATCGGCAAGATGGGCACCAAAAACATTGAACTGATACCCAGCGAAGCCAGTATCTTTGCCAGATAAAGCTCGCTGACCTTTACTGGCAGACAAGCATAGAGTTTAACATCGTCACTCTGATAAAAGACTGTGTACATCGTTGAAAAAGCTGTCATGATAGCCATCAGACTAAACATGGCTAAATAGAAGGAAAAAAGACTGGGAAAGCGGATAAAGTCATTCCCAATATATATAGATATATAGATAAACATAAACATGAGTATCATCATGCCCTGCTGCCTCAAAAATGCCTTATAAATCGAAAAAGATTCTTTAGGTTTCCGCTTTTGTCTATTTCTTAGTCTGGTGACACTCTGAGGATCAGAATAGAGAAGATTGACCTTGAATAATTCCAAAACCGTTGACCATTTCATCAGCTCACCTCTGTTTCTGCTTGACGTCCAGCAATCTTAAGATAAATAGTCTCCAAATCCTGGCCGGGGTACTGCTGTTTTAGCTCCTCTAAAGTGCCGACAAAAAGCAGTTGCCCTTCTTTTAGAATCCCAATACGATGGCAGAGCTGCTCAGCAACCGACAGGACGTGGGTTGAAAACAGGACTGTTTTGCCATTTTTGGCATGTTCCCTCATCATTTCTTTCAAGTCAAAAGAAGCCTGAGGATCAAGACCAGTCAATGGTTCATCTAAGACCCAGATATCCGGATCGGAAATAAGAGCTCCGATAATGATGGCCTTCTGCCGCATACCATGCGAAAAACTGTCAATAGTATCATTTTTCTGCTCACTTAGAGCAAAAAGCTGACTAAGCTTTTCAATTCGGGCTTCCAAACTATCCTTAGGCACCTCATAAAGATGCGCTAAAAAATGCCAGTACTCGTTGGCTGTCAGGGTAAGAAAAATATCCGGCGAATCAGGAACATAACCGATTTTTCGCTTTATTTTATCCCGATGTTCCTCAAGTAAAAGGTCATCGACATAAATCTCGCCGGAACTGGCTTCAATAATCGAGGTTAAAATACTGATGACAGTTGTTTTCCCCGCACCATTATGACCGATAAGGCCAAAAATTTCTCCATCTCTTATCTGCACATTAAGGCTGCGAAGTGCCTCTTTTTCTCCGTATAATTTAGAAACCTGTTTAAACTCAATCATTTTTATCTCCTTATACCAGTTATATTGTCTCCAAAATCTGCTGCAGATTAATAATAGGCCTAGGCAATGCAGCCTGCTTATCCAAGGTATAGTGGAGCAATTCTTTTCTCAAATGATAGGCTGATGAAAAAACATTTTGAAATTTAATCAGTTCATTTGAGGCGGACAGCAAAACCTTCGCCAGAACCGGATCCGAACGAACCTCCTCTTTAGCATACGCCAGCTCAATCGCATGGTACAGCTTGAGACACTCCTTATCCATAATCTCTTCCCCTTTACTGCAAAATAACTTCTGCCATTTTTCACGTTTGTACTATTAAAATAATACAGCCGTTTAGTTACAGTTGCAATACAATTCCTTTTCTTTTTTATCAAATTTTCACCTAAAATCTCTATATAAAAAACTTTCAACAAAGCATACAGCCAAAATTGCTGAAAGCGTTGTTGAAAGTTTGGTAATCATCATTAAATCATTTTATGAATTTGATTTCTTTGCTGGAGATACCCTGAAAAGCCAGTCCGCCTCTGGTTCAAATCCAAATTACAAATTAATCCCCGCTTTTTCCGTTTCTCTTTGTAAGCGCCCAACTTGCAGCTATCACTAGCAGAACAAAGGCTAGGATTACCAGAATAAGAGCTGGAGCGCCCGCATTACCTAACTGTCCTAAAACCCAGCCTGGAATTAAATAATCAGTATCTGCAAATGTTGAAGCAGCCATCTGCAGACTTCCTAATAAAGGAAGAATTGCCAAAGGAAGCCAGCTCAGCAACAAACTGTTAAATGCTGCACCTAAAACAGCTCCTCTGCGTCCTCCTGCAGCATTACCATAAATTCCTGCTGCAGCACCGCAAAAGAAGTGACCGACAACACCAGGAATAATGACCGTTGTTCTAAGAGCAATCATGATAAACATTGAGAGTGTCCCTACAAAGAAACTAACAAAGAAGCCAATCAAAACCGCATTAGGAGCATATGAAAAAATAATAGGAACATCAAGTGCTGGTTTAGAGTTTGGCACCCACTTTTGTGCAATTCCCTGAAAAGCTGGGACAATCTCTGCTAAAACCATCCGTACCCCTTGCAAAACAACCACAAAACCGGCTGTGAATGTACCAGCTTGAATCAATGCAAATACAATAGCATTGGTCCCATCACTCAGATGATTTTCGACGTAAGCAGGGCCGCAAGCCAAGGCAAGAGCAATATAAACAAGGCTCATCAGCAGCATAATTGAAATTGTTGAGTCACGTAAAAAACCAAAAGCTTTAGGAATAGTAATATCTTCTGTTGATTTTGACTTATCTCCAAGCATTCTTCCAATCCAGCCTGAAAATGCGTAGCCAATATTACCAGTATGGCCCATGGCTACCTTATCGTTGCCAGTAATTTCTCTCATAAAGGGCTGACATAAAGCTGGTGTTACAGTCAGAAGTGTTCCTTCGAAAAGCCCCCCCAGAAGAACGGTTATTAAGTCTGTTTTAAATCCAGAACTAAGAAGAACGACAGCTGTGATACAAGAGACATAAAGCATAGCTTGTCCGGTTAAAAAGATATATTTGAAGCGGGTAAAGCGTGCCAAAAGGATATTGACAAGCATTCCAACCAGCATAATCAAGGCAGTTAATGTCCCATATTCTTCTAGAGCAAGAGCAACGACAGCTTCATTGCTCGGCACTACCCCTTGTGTTCCTAAAGCATTCTGAAACATATCAGCAAAAGGAGCCAAAGAATTACTGATAATTGCTGCACCTCCGGTCAAGACCAAAAAACCAACTAAAGTTTTAACCGTTCCTGCTATAATTTCTGAAGTTTTCTTTTTTTGTGAAATCAGGCCAATGAGCGCAATTAAAGCAATAAGTATCGCTGGCTGACTAACCACTGAAACGAATAAGTTCAAAATACTTCCCATCATATCTTACCTCTGCTTCTATTTCTTTTAATTATGAGAAATCCCGTTTTTGTCCAACACGTCAATTACCTTTTCTTTAATTTCATCAGCGTCAATAATGGAATCTAAAGCAACAATTTTATCTTCTGATAAACTCATCAAGGCTGGAACCAGTGTTTTTTCTGCAAAAAAATAATCTGCCATTTCCTCGCTGACGGAACCAGAATCTGTGTGATCCACAGAGAAATCCGCTAAATTAACTTTAAGTTCCTGAAGCGCATTTTGAATATTCATTTCAACCATAAAGCTGGTCCCTAAACCACTTTGACATACTGCTACAAATTTCATAATATTCCTCCTCATAAGATACAAAAGCCATTTGAAAATCCGTATGAAAATAGGAGCTGGCAAATGATGCTGGCATCACGCTGACAGGCATGCTCACAGAAGCAGCCACACTCGTATGTCAGCCTGTAGCTTCCTACGATTGCGTCTCTTTTTCACTAGAATTTTAGGCCGTGTTCAGTTCCAATAAGATACAAAGACCGTTTAAAAATCCGTATGAAAATAGGGGATGGCAAGTGATGCCTAAGCATCACGATGACAGCCATCTTTTTCACTAGGATTTTAGGCCGTGTTCAGTTCCAATTAAGATACAAAGCCCGTCAAAAACGCAAAAGGAAAATAGACGGTAAGTCCGAAATCTTTGATTTCGCAGACGCACCCCTGTCAGGACGACTAGAAGGGTGCGGTCGGCTGCTAAGACGACAAAGCCTTCGGACGGCTACGGCTGGCTAAAACTTAAGTCTGCACTAGGTCGTACAGGTTCCTTTTTCCCGCAGCGTTTAGGGCGTGTTCAGGTCCGACAAGATATAAAGACCGCAAAAACAGCAAAGCAAAGAAACGGTAAGCCAGTAATCTCTGATTTCGTCTGCACACCTCTGCCAGAACAGCTCAAAGTATTACCTTCTAAGCCTTTTTATAAGTGATGCAGGACCAAAACACAGTAGCCTAGTGGCATTTTATCTGCTTTTTAAACTTTAAAATACCTGCTGGGCCTGCGGAGGCGGGACGGCGAACACTATCGAAAAACGTTTTGCCTTGCTCCCAGATGGCTTGTTATAGCCATCCGTCTGTTAGAGTACAGTTAGACACTAGCTAATATCCTGTTTACCTTGCTCAAATCTTCGGCCTGTTATCAATTTTCTCTAATTATATTTGTTATGTCTTCCACAGTATCAGCTGTCATAATAGCTGTCAGTTTTTTCTTGTCAGACAGAATTTTTGTCAAACTTGACAGGGCCTGTAGATGAGCTGTATTATCATTAGCCGCTAAACAGACAAATAAGCGGATTTCTCGTTCAGGATCATCAAGTAGATAAACCGGTTGTTCCAATAGAAGCATGGCCAGACCCAGTTCTTTCACCCCCTCTTCCGGTCTGGCATGAGGCAAAGCGATTTCTTCACCTATATGGATAAAAGGACCAAATTCCTTAACTTTATTTATCATCGCCTCAATATAAGAATCGGTGATTTTCCCTTTGGTCAGCAACGGCTGGGCTGATAACCGAATCGCTTCCTCCCATGTCAGTTTTTCCTGACTGATTTGTATGTAGTCTTGAGTCAATAATTCTGATAACATCACATCACTCCTTTTAACAAGATACAAAGGCCGTTAAGAACGCAAAAGGAAAATAGGAGACTAACCGCTGAGTCATTAAAGACTCAAGGGAAATCTATCTTTTTCCCGCAGCGTTTAGGCCGTGTTCAATTCATCAAGATACAAAGGCCGTTAAGAACGCAAAAGGAAAATAGGAGACTAACCGCTGAATCATTAAAGACTCAAGGGAAATCTATCTTTTTCCCGCAGCGTTCAGGCCGTGTTCAATTCATAAGATACAAAGCCCGTTAAGAACGCAAAGGAAAAATAGGAGCCTGACCGCCGAGTCACTAAAGACTCAAGGGAGGGCTATCTTTTTTACACAGCGTTTAGGGCATGTTCAGTTCCAACAAGATACAAAGCCCGTTAAAAACGCAAAAGGAAAATAAGAAACTGGACGAAGAGCGCGAGGCTCTAGGACAGGTTATACTCACAGAGCAGCCGAGTTCATAAGTCCCTGATACTTCCTACGATTGCGTTTTTTTCAAGCTTTCAGACCATTTTCATTAATTTATCAATTTATCGGCTTCCTAGTAGCTTTATCAACTACTGTCGTTATAGCCCGCGGCTTTATTTAATTTATTATTATTCATTTAAAATCGACCTTAATTCATTTTCATTTAGTATCAATAAATCTTCTAAAAAATCTTTCGACGCTAAACGGCGAATAAAGTGGGCAAAAGCTTGTTTTTCTGCTGAAGTTAAATTATCTTTTGCTGTCATCGCAATAATCAAAGAGATATCAGAAATCGTTTCAGACCAGTCCTTAATTGGTTTTTGCAGCCTTAAAATAATAAAACTATTATCAGCTTTGCCAGAAATAAAATGGGGAAAAACAACCTGCTCTGCTATTTGGATATTCCCTTTGCTTTCTCTTGAGCGGAATTTAGATAAAATATCTGCTTCAGCCAACTCTGTTTTCTGGTTAATTTTTTCGGCTAAAAATTGGTAAACAGCATCTTTGGAAAGCAGATTCTGATTAAGGTAAATCTCATAAAAATTATCTGCCATATTTCATCCTTTCAACTTGCTGATTAATACGGTGCTTATCATCTTCTGTCATAATAGCACTGACTAAGACGCTGTCAATTCCAAAATCTTCCTCTATTGCTATACTTGTTATCAGCAATTCAGCCTCTGGGTAATTATCTTTAAGCTGATAAAGATCATCATATGAAATGACATTTTCAACCTTTAAATCAGAAAAAGTGCGCTCAATCTTTGACCGTAATAGCTCTGAAGTACCAATACCTGAGGTACAGACGATTAAAGTAGAGATAGGCTCATACTGAATTTCCTTAAACCTGACAAAATAAAGCGTAATAAACCCCACCTCATCTGGATTAATCTTGGGAAACCCATATTTTTGGCTGACAGCATCAGATACTTTGGCAACCTGATTAAAAACTGCTGCGTAGCTGGTTTGGATCTGGCCCAGCATTTTATTTTTGATTCGAATTTTATTATCCAGTCTTCTCAGCATGGGAGCGATATGATTGGCTAAATCAATAAACAAAAGCGAATCTTCTTTTATTTCTCCTTGTTCCGTCATTCCCATATGTTTAAAATAATAGTGCGTTACTTCAACCACACGTTTGGAAAAGTCAGGCTTGCTATCATTCTGCGTTTGAAAACGGGAGGAGATTAAATATTGGTAAAGATAGACAATTTCTTTTCGACTAACTTTCCTGTTGCTGTATTTTTCAATGTCAGCAATCACACGCCTGCTTTCTGCTAATACGGCTTGGTTAGAACAATGTCTTAACAAGTCTTTTTCAGAATAAGATTCAGGTTTAACTTTTTGGATACGGTCAAGCAAAATATACAAATGTGAAAAAATATTAACATTATATGGGTAAGGAATGGTAACTTCTAGATTATTTTCAATGATTTTTAGCTGCTTTGAAACAAAAAGTGCCACCTGATAATTGATAGCATAATCATCTTTCAAATAGCTGAGATGATCGATATCAATTGTTTTAAAAGTTGTCACTAAATCTGCAATAGCTCTTCGCAAATCAAACTCTTTTCCGTCTATGTAAAGAGCTCGATTCTTACTGATAATACTCAAGTGGTAATTCTTAAGTATTTTTTGAATTTCAGTTTTATCTTTTTGAATGACATGTTCACTGACAAAATAATCCTGACATAAATCGTAAATCAGCTGAGATTGGGGAGAACTTAGCAACAGACGTTCTAAAATCTGCTTTTGCCGCTCTTTAGGAGACAGTTCCTCATCAAGTAAATGGCTGCGATGCTGATGTTTTAAATAGACATCACCATTTAACCTGAAGCCCTTTCCTTTTTCTGACAAAATTAAGCTCTCTTTTACATAATCCTGATTAATTTCTTTAATCAAGCGATAGACTGTCTTTTGAGAGAGCCCCAGTTCATCAGAAAGTTTCTTTGCCGTAACAAAACTGTTTTTATTAGCTAAACAGCTAATGATTTTTTCAATATTTTTTTCTTTTATCATTTTTATTCCCATCCATATTTTTATTGTAAGCCTTTTCTCCCTGTTTGATTTATAAAGGATTGACCACTGTAGCAGTCAGTTTTATCTGAGCGATAGTAAAAAAACTTTCAACAAAGCATACAGCCAAAATTGCTGAAAGCGTTGTTGAAAGTTTGGTAATGGAAAGGAAAATCAGAGTGTTTGATAGAGTTTAGCAGCATTTTCTGCAGTGAAACCGTAGGCTTCAAAGATACGGGCGCCTGGTGCTGAAGCCCCCCAAGTGTCAATTGTCAAGGTCTTGCCTTGGAGACCGACATATTTGCCCCAGCCAAAGCTTGAACCGGCTTCAATGGCTAAACGCTTAGTAACCGTCTTAGGCAGAACAGCTTCTTGGTAAGCTTCAGATTGTTCATCAAAGATATTTTGTGCCGGCATTGAAACAACACGGACATGGATGCCTTTATCTGCCAAAACGTCCTGTGTATCCAGTGCTAGCTTGACTTCAGATCCTGTTGCAATAAGGATGCCATCAAGGTCCCCTTTAGCTTCCGAAAGAATGTAGGCTCCTTTGCTGACCCCCTCTTTAGCCAACTCTTTTGTACCTTTTAGAACCGGAAGATTCTGACGGGTCAAAACCAGCATAGTCGGACGGTCTGTCTCTGCAAGCGCCTGCTGCCAAGCAGCATTGGTCTCATTGCCGTCGGCAGGGCGGATAACATTTAAGTTAGGCATCGACCGAACACTGGCCAGCTGTTCAACGGGTTCATGAGTTGGGCCATCCTCGCCTACGGCAATAGAATCATGTGTCATCACATAGACAGTTGGCAGTTTCTGCAAGGCAGCCATTCGGACAGCCGGAAGCAGATAGTTAGAAAAGACAAAGAAGGTGCCGCCGTAAACACGGGTACCGCCATGCAGAGCAATACCATTCATGGCTGCTGCCATAGCGAATTCGCGAACCCCAAACCAAATGTTGCGGCCGGCATAATTATCTGACTGAAAATCAGATTCAGCTTTAACCATGGTATTGTTCGAAGCTGATAGGTCAGCGGAACCGCCCCAAAATGACGGAATCTGCTCCGAAATCTGCTGAATAGCCTGCTGGCTGGATACCCGGCTGGCAAGGCTGCTGTCCAGTTCATGCGGCTGAAGTTCAACAGCCAGAGGTTCTTCAGCAAAGGCTGCTTGATATTGAGCCGCCAAGTCCGGATATTGAGCTTGGTATTCACGGAATTTAGTCGTCCAAGCATTTTCAGCTGCCTGACCGCGGAATTTAATACCTGCCTCAAAACGTTTAGCCACTTCTTCAGGTACCGCAAATTCTGGATAATCCCAGTCATAAGCCTGTTTGGCATAGGCAACACCCTCTGAACCGAGAGGCGCTCCATGAACGGCAGATGTTCCCTGTTTTTCGGCACCAAAACCGATAATCGTCTTAACTTCTACGATAGAAGGTCTATCTGTTTCCGCTTTCGCAGCTTCGATCGCTTCTGCAATGGCTTCTAAGTCATTGCCATCTTCAACAAGAATGTGCTGCCAGCCATAAGCCTCAAACCTGCCCTTAACATCTTCTGTAAAAGCTTTCGAAGTCGGACCGTCCAGTGAAATATCATTCGAATCATACAGGAGAATCAGCTTGCCAAGCTTAAGGTGGCCAGCTAAACTAGCCGCTTCCTGACTGACTCCTTCCATCAGGCAGCCATCCCCGCTGAGGGCATAAGTATAATGGTCAACAATATCAAAACCTGGTTTATTAAATGTTGCTGCTAAATGAGCTTCTGCCATAGCCATTCCCACAGCATTGGCAATTCCCTGCCCCAAAGGGCCAGTTGTCGCTTCTACGCCGTCGGTATGGGTCACTTCCGGATGCCCTGGTGTCTTGGACCCCCACTGACGAAAAGCTTTTAAGTCTTCTACGCTCACATCATAGCCAGCCAGATGCAGCAGGCTGTATAATAAAGCAGATCCATGACCAGCCGACAGAACAAAACGGTCGCGATTGGACCAAGAACGCCCTGTCTTGGGATTGACCCGTAAAAATTTATTCCACAGCACATAGGCCATCGGAGCTGCTCCCATCGGCAGCCCCGGATGCCCTGAATTCGCAGCCTGAATAGCATCAATAGAAAGCGTGCGAATAGTATTAACCGCTAAATTATCAATAGAATCAAATGTCATCCAAACCCTCCTCAAAAAAAAGATACAAAGGCCGTTAAGAACGCAAAAGGAAAATAGGGGACTGGCTGACGAATCGTCAGATTCTAAGTCAGGCCATCTTTTTCCCGCAGCGTTTAGGGCGTGTTCAGTTCCAACAAGATACAAAGGCCGTTAAAAGCTCACAGCAAAAATAGGAGACTGGACGAAGAGCCACGAGGCTCTAGGACAGGCGATACTCACAGAGCAGCCACATTCGTACGTCAGCCTATGGCTTCCTACGATCGCGTCTCTTTTCACTAGGATTTTAGGACCTGTTTCATCCATTATGCTGTCTCTTTTATTATAGCATAAAAGCACTGCTATACGATAGCTCTAAAGTATAGTTTATACCCTATCGCTTTAAACTGTCTGTTAATTATTTTTGAAGGTTTCCCAATCTTTAAGGAATGTCTCAATCCCCGCTGCTGTTAAAGGATGCTGGGTTAATTTTGTAAAGAGTCCGTCTGGTATAGTAGCAATATGAGCACCTAGTTTAGCCACTTTTTCAACATGAGTGCTGTTTCTGATGCTGGCAGCAATAATTTCTGTTGTAAAACCATAAAGGTCAATAATCTGTCTGAGATCGGCAATAAGCCGGTAAGCATCTGTTCCAATATCTTCAAGTCGGCCGATAAAAGGACTGATAAACGTTGCACCGGCTTTCATAGCCATCAAGCCTTGTGAAACGGTAAAAATTAAGGTGACATTGGTTTTTATTCCCTCTTTTGATAGAATATTAACAGCTTTTAAGCCTTCTTCAGTCATTGGAATTTTAATCACAATATTATCAGCCCATTTAGCTATAACCCGGGCTTCTTCTACCATTTCCGATGCTGTCAGTCCTGTAACTTCTGCACTGACCGGACCTGAGATGAGTGAACAGATTTCTTTGATAACCGTTTCAAAATCCCGGCCTTCACGTGAAATAATAGTAGGATTTGTGGTTACACCATCTGCTATACCTAACTCACTAATTCGTTTAATAGCTTCAACATTTGCTGTGTCTAGAAAAAATTTCATTGTTTTCCTCCTTTTCAAAAAGATACAAAGGCCGGCCGTGAAGAACGCAAAAGGAAAATAGGAGACTGACCGCTGAGTCATTAAAGACTCAAGGGAAGTCTATCTTTTTCCCGCAGCGTTTAGGCCGTGTTCAGTTCCAATAAGATACAAAGGCCGTTAAGAACGCAAAAGGAAAATAGGCGGTAAGTCCGAAATCTTTGATTTCGCAGACGCACCCCTGTCAGGATGACTAGAAGGGGGCGGTCGGCTGTTAAGACGACAAAGCCTTCAGACATCTACGGCTGGCGGTAAACCAGAAATCTCTGATTTCACAGGCAGCACCTCCTGTCAGGACGGCTAAAGCCTCTAACTGTATTTGGATTACTCTTTGCTTCCCTGTGTTTAGGACCTGCCTTATTGCTGTTACTTTTTATTATAGGCTGAAATGCCAAGAATGCCGCGTATAAAACTGTCCTTTGTAAAGGACAGTTTTATACGCGGTCTTTTACGCAGAGAGGCTGGCTGACAGCGGTAATATCAGCATTCGGAAAGTAACTGTTTTAAGAGCTGGTAAAGCTCTGCTTCGCTGCTGACCTGATAATACTCAAAACCGGATGCCTGGCCGTCTTCTGCAGTCTTATGGCGTTTGTTCAGCCAGATGGCCTGCCAGCCTGCACGGCTGGCTCCTATAATATCATTAACAAAGTGGTCACCGATATAATAATAATCAGTCGTTAGCTGTCTGACATTCTTTTTAGCTAAATCAAAGATTTCCCGCTGCGGTTTAGCGATCTTAACCTGCGCGGAAATCCATATATTCTCAGGCCTTACCCATTTGGTCAAACCCAACTGGTTAATTTTGGCTTCCTGATGTTTTGAGGGACCGTTTGTAATCAGCCCCAACTCATGCCCGCTTTTCCGGCAAAAGTCAAGAATAGCAGCCATTTGATCCGATAATTTAATTGTTTTTTGAAAGTTTTCATAACTCTCTTGAAAGGCTAATGCTTCGTCGGAAGTGATTTCTTTTCCAAAAGCCTGCAGCGCCTTTTGAATCCGGTAAATTTTCATCGCATCTGCCGACATAGCCCCGCTTTCTGACAGATCAAAAACTTGGTCACTAAGCTTACGGCTGTATTTGAAAAGTTCTTCAATATTCAGGTTTTGATCAGGAAAATGCTGTATATAAGCTTGCTCAAAAGGCTGAAGCTGGTCATATAAAGTATCATCAACATCAAAGAAAAGGGCTGCCACTTTCTTAACCTCCTAAGTACGATGCTTTCAGCGGCTGCTGCGCTTGTAGAAAGCCGCCGCTTCTGCTTATAGTCCTATTTAGAAAGATTTTTGATACGGCTGGTTACTCCCTTCAAATTGTAACATTCAGCGTAATCACGAATCGGACGTTTAATATGGTCAATCACATAGCGCTGACCGTCAATATCGTGGGCGGACAGATTAGCATACATCTTTTCAATTTCTGCCTTAACAGCCTCATCGTTGAATGTATAATGCCCAGCAATATCGAGGATTTCAGCCTGCAGCTCTTCATTGCCGGCTTCCAGAATTTGTGCAACCGTTAAATCTTTCTGGTCGCCTACCATCCACTTTCTCCAGCGTTCACTCTTGATAGCGTGCAAGAGCAAAACTTCACGCACATTAGATTTTTCAGCAATCAGACCATATTCCTGAAGCTTTCCTTCAACCGCGGCTAGGTTTAAGTAAGCCCGTGTTTCTTCTGTTCCGTACTGAGGGGCTACATTTGTTGCGGTCACATGAGCAGGAATATGTTCCAAGAGGGTGACATCATCAAGGTAATCGCCGTTATGCTCCTTCAGACCGACACCGTATTTCTTAGCCATTTGTGCTAAATCAACTGCATTTTTGAAATTAAAGTTTCCGACCTGTTCTGTTTTACGGGTCAGTGTTCCTGTTTGACCAACAATAAAGGTTGGCATAGGCAGGCCGCGTTTCCCCAGTTCTTCCTGCAGGCGTAAAATAAAGGTTTCATAAGTTTCGGTTGAAGTCAGGCCGCCATTGGTTTCTTCTGTCCCTACTTCATAGCCGATCTCCGGCAGATTGCGGCTTTTACGCTCTTTTTCACAGAATTCAATCAAATCTACCGTCCGCTCCAGAACAGTGTCTAAAGGAATAACTTTGCCAACTTCAAAAGGATCTTTGGTCGGATCAATCATCAGCAAATCAAATCCCGCTTCAATATCAGCCAAATAGGATTTTTTCCCAAGCTCCATGGCTTCCTCTGTCGGCAGATGATCATTGCGTTCCTTGTCACGTTGCCAAGGGCCGCCATGATCACGGCATAAATAATACAAATTATCATAGTTGATACTGTTAGCTACTTCTTCAACAGCGGCAGCAAAAGTAAACTGGTTCCAACCGTTGACATAGCCTCCCCCAAGCTCATCAGCATCAACTTGATTGCGGCTGGCGATAAACATGACTGGATAATCGTCTTCCTGCGAGAGTTCCAAGGTTGCCTGCACACAGTTTTTCGACATCGGACCGATCCCCAAAATAGTCGCACTGTCACCTGTTTCCTGTAATTTCAATAACCCTTCTACAGTTTGTTTAATAGATAGTTTAGTCATCCTTTCCTCCTCACTATAATACAAAGACCGTTAAAAACGCAAAAGGAAAATAGACGGTAAGTCCGAAATCTGTAATTTTGCAGACACACCCCTGCCAAGATGACTGGAAGGGCATGGTCGGCTGTCAAGACGACAAAGCCCTCAGTCATCTACGGCTGGCTAAGCCTTGTAACAGAACCTCAAATGATAGGTTCTCTTACTCTCCCATTTTCAAGTTCGGGCTGCCTGTATACTCCCGCAGCGTTTAGGCCGTATTCACTTCAAATATATTTGTCCTCGTCGTTAAGCACCCATTTTAGCTATTCTCTGCCGCTGCTTCTTCTAAATTTGGTTTAGTGAAATGAAGAATAGCAACTGATACTAATGTTCCAATCAGCATAGCAATCACATACCACAGTTTGCCGTTAACAACCGGCAGAATAATGAGGCCTCCATGCGGCACCAAAGCTTCAACACCATTTGCCATACCCAAAGCACCGCCGACAGCACTTCCGATAATGATAGCCGGCAAAACACGCTTCATATCCTTAATTGCAAAAGGAATTGCTCCCTCAGTGATACCAATCAATCCCATGAATAAAGCAGAGATCCCTAAATCACGGTCTTCTGTACTGTACTTTCTGCGGTCAATCAGGGTTGAAATAGCCATAGCCAAAGGCGGGATAGCCACAGCAATCCGGTGAGCTCCGTTAGGAGAATAAACGCCTTCTGCCATCAAGGCCAGAGTAAAGGCAGTAGCAGTCTTATTGATAGGACCGCCCATATCCACAGCAGTCATTGCTCCGATAATCAAACCAAGAATAATGGCACTGCCCCCCTGCATGCTGCTTAAGGTAGCTACCAGCCAATCCATCGCAAGGCCGATCGGAACAGAAATTACATAAATATAAATCATTCCGATAACAAAAGTAGTGATCACCGGCACAATCAAAATGGGCATAATCGTTCTGATAGTTGGCGGCACTTTCCAGGTTTTACACCATTTAACAAAATAACCGCAGGCTACCCCCATCAGCATAGCTCCTAAAAAGCCAGTCTGCACTTGACCTGAACCGATCGGGTTATTAGCCACATAGCCTAAAATCATGGCAGGGGCCAAACCTGGTTTACCGGCTATAGAATAAGCAATATAACCTGACAAAATCGGAATCATCATCGCAAAACCGGCACTTCCCAAATCATTAAGATTCTGCATGAATTGGTTGGAAATTTCCATACCGGAATCACCGGCATTACCTGTACCAAGAGCAATGGCTAAAAAGATACCTCCGACAACTACTGTCGGCAGCATATAAGAAACACCTGTATTAAATGCCTTCTGCAAGTCTTTCCAAATCTTATTTTCTTTTTTCATAGTCAATTACCTACAATCTTCTCTGCTTCATCAATAAATTTCGCTGGATCCTTGATAACTTCGCTAGGGTCAGCATTTAAAACTCGATTAGCCTCCCTTTTCTCGTCAAAGCGGTCTTCTCCTTCAATTTCAACAGCAATAGCCAAAATGACCGCATCTGCTGTATCAATAACATCTTGTTCCAGTTCATTTTCAATTCCCATACCGCCTTGGGTCTCTACTTGATACTCATAACCACGTTTTTTACATTCTTTTTCAATAGCTTCCTGCGCCATATAAGTATGGGCAATTCCTGTCGGACAAGCTGTAACTGCAACAATTTTCATCTCTTCCTCCTTTAAACAAGATACAAAGCCCGTTAAGAACGCAAAGTAAAAATAGGAGCCTGACCGCCGAGTCACTAAAGACTCAAGGGAGGGCTATCTTTTTTACACAGCGTTTAGGGCATGTTCAGTTCCAATAAGATACAAAGGCCGTTTAAAAATCCGTATGAAAATAGGGGATGGCAAGTGATACCTAAGCATCACAATGATAGCCATCTTTTTCACTAGGATTTTAGGCCGTGTTCAGTTCCAATAAGATACAAAGGCCGTTTAAAAATCCGTATGAAAATAGGGGATGGCAAGTGATGCCTAAGCATCACAATGACAGCCATCTTTTTCACTAGGATTTTAGGGCGTGTTCAGTTCCAATAAGATACAAAGCCCGTGTCAAATCCGTATGAATTGGCTTACAGCAAGCCGGCTTCGCTGGAAATTCGAACCTTCTGTTTGTTTATAACTCAACAGCGTTCAGCTGTGCAAAAGCGGCATCTACGGTGCTTTGTTCTAATAGTTTTTGCCGGAACTCTTCATCCAGCAGTTTTTTGCTCAGTTCTGAAATAAATTTCAGATGGAGCTTGCCTTCGCTTTGTTCCGGTACACCGATCAGAAAAACCAAACGAACCATATCTTCATTCTTCCCGCTCCATTTCACGTCATCTTTCAGCCGCAAAAAAGCGATAAAAGGCGAAAGCACTGTGTCTGATTTCCCATGAGGGATAGCAACACTGTAACCAATAGCAGTGGGCACTTCTTTTTCCCGCTCTTTTACTTTGGTGAAGAAGTCATCTGCATCTTCGATATAGTCTGCGCTCTGCGCCTTATCCACAAGATAATGGATAATAGCATTCTGATCTGTCAAATCACTGTCTAAAAAAATCAAATCTTTGGAAATAACGTTTTTGTTTTCTGTCAATCTATTCACCTCCTACTGCCTGATATAATTCTTTGACTGTCTTTGAAAATCTTATTTTTTTCAAAAGCTCCGGCTCATCAATTAAATGATAAATATCAGCCAGAAGCCCTCTGGTTTCTCCCGTGTCTTTACTGGCGATACAGATAATAAAAATCAAATCAACATAATAGCGCTGCCATTTTATCTTCTTTTGGTTTTTAATAACCACGACATAAGTTTCATTGACATTTTGGGGATAACCGTGAGGTACAGCTACACCCTGAGGCAGATCCGTGCCGCCGATTTTTTCTCTTTGATGCAGATTGTCAATAAAGGACTCGGTCACGATATCTGCCTGAAGCATCCGCTGACCGATTTGATCGAGCACCTCTTTTTTTGATGAAAATGAGGTATCTACAAAAATCAGACGGTCAGACAGTCTTTTTTTCAAATAAGCCAGACTGGGCGGCGCTGCTGACTGAGCAATCCCGCTCGGAATGTAGCCGGCTTCCTTAATCGCCTCAATATCTTTCTGGGTTAAAAAAGGCGATACTCTGACGACATGCTCAGCAGCAATGTCAATGTCGACAGTTGAAATAATTAAATCAAAATCAGCCAGGTCAAGATGTGCCAATTCTTCAACCGAAGAAATCTCGATAGAATCAAATGAAGGAATGTTATTCTTAATTCTGTTAAGCAGCAATTCTGATGTGGCAATTCCCATTTCACAGACTATCAAAATTTTTTTGGTCATCTTAACCCGTTCAAATGCTGCCTGAAAATAAATGGTTAAAAAGGCAATCTCATCTTCGTTAAAGGAGATGCCGATCTGATCTTCATAGCGGCTGAGAACCAGCCAAATCGTATTGAAAGTCAGTGAAAATTCAATTTTAACTTGTTCTGTAAAAGGATTTTCAATGGTATTTTTGCTTTTCAGACGGTAAATCATAGCCGAAATATGCTGGCTCAGCTGCTGAACCAGCTGCCGATCCTGATCAAAATTAACATTTAAAGCATGCGAAATTTGCTCAATAATTTCTGAAACCAGGTCTTTATTAACTAAATCGGTATTTATTTTTTCAAAACGGTTGGAAATTAACTGTTTGGATAAATACCTGACATCTGCATTGCTATAGGAAAACTGCAGTCTTAAAGATGCTTTATGAAGAAGCTTAACCGCACTTTCTCGGTAAAATGAGGTCTGATTATCCAAAATGTAATCCTGGTCCGCCTGAAGATGGTGCCCATTAAGCAGGCGATAAAGCAAAATAATAAAAATACTTAAGACATTTTGTACATAATAATCTGAGATGGCATTGATATTCTCCCGGACATAAGAGTAAAGAATGCTTGTAGCGACTTTTACCACTTTTTTACCGTAGTATTTTTCCAAACACAAAATCTTCTTTTGTACCGAATCATTTAGATAAAGGTCTGAATTACTGATAATATAGCGGTTAAACTGCAGATATGCTTTTTGTATGTCGTTTTCGCTGCCAACAATTTGAGTTCCGTGACTGTCTTTTTGCAGTTTTATATTCGAATTAACATTCAAAATCTTCATGATGACTTCAAAATCGCGCGTAATGGACGTCTTACTGACAAAAAATTCTTCAGATAAAGAACTAAAGCTGACCCTTTCTTCATCAAATAAAAGCTTACGCATAATCTCTGTCCGTCTGGTAACAATATCAGAGATATCCAGTTCCAAAGATGTCTCTTTGACAGACAGCGGCTCTTTTAAATTGCGGATCGCTATGCCCACACCGCGGCGCCTTTCAAAGTACTGGCCTGACTGCTGAATGTGCTTTTCAATTTTCTCTAAATCTGAAAAAACCGTTCGCTGTGAAACACCGCATACTTTTGCAAGCTGAGCAGCCGTGATAAAATCACTTCGGCTCTCCAAAATATCAAGAACTTGTTTTTGTCTTTGCGTTAACAACATACAGCCCCCCTTTCTCTTTAACTTGTATCCCGAATACGCTTTCATTATAATATACTTTTCATTTTTTGAGTATCACAACTTCCTTCAACAACTTTTTTCAGGCTTTGTTCCTGCAGTCTGTCTCTCAGATTGTTTTGTGAGGTAAAATAAAAAACTATCACATGCGATGGGATACACCAAATTCTTAGATCGGTTTAGGAACATAAAATTTCTACCATATTAAGTTCAACCTCTTACAGCAAAAAGATTCACAACCTTATTTTAAGCCTGTAAGCAGAGTGTATTAAAGAGGTAATTAAACTCCACCTTAAATATTATAATAATATCAAAACAGCCTCATTGCTCATCCAGTGACAATCCTCTATAATTGAGGCAGGAGGTGGTCGATATGGCTAACGAAAGCCAAAAAGATTTTAATGCCATGCTGCATGACAGTAAAGATATGCCCAAATTTCAAACAATCACCGATTTAAAAAGCATTGCTAAATACGGCGGCAACAGAATGTACTTTGCACCGCCGATTGATTATGACACTGTCATGAAACAAATACCTTACGGGAAAGTTACAACTGTCGGTGCTATCAGAGAGTATTTCGCTAAGCTGAACAAGGCTGATTTTACAGAACCCATTACTGCAGGTATATTTGTCTCAATAGCAGCCTGGGCCAGCCATCAGCGCTCAGCAGAGCCAACACCGTACTGGCGGACTTTAAAAGCTAATGGTGAATTAAATCCCAAATATCCAAACGGGGCTGCCGCCCAAAAAGAAAAACTGGAAGCCGAGGGGCATACCATTATCCAAAAAGGACGAACCAATATCAGGTATTTTGTCAAAAACTATGAACAGGCTCTCTTTGACCTGAGCCAGCTAAAATAATGAGACAGAGAAAAGAGGCTGGGACAAAAAGTCCCTGCCTCCTTTTACTTTTTTAACATATGAGTTTGCCGCAGCAGCTGATTGGAGGTGGGACGACACAAGCGAAATTGTCATTTTATGACAATTTACCGTTTTTTCTCCCAGCCTTTTTTATTTCTCAGGATTCAGGATCCTCCATGCTTCTGCCATGCAAACCCTTTTTCCGCTGAATTTGCTTAAGCTTTTCAGGTGTCACATCATTTCCCGCCTCATCAACAACTTTGATTCCCTCAATATGGTGACGGACAGAACGGCGGTAGCCTTCAATATATTCCTTACGAAGCTGAGCCTGCTCCACTTTTTCAGCTCCGCTCAGCCCTTCTTTCTTCTTTTTTCGCGCAAGCTCATTAATACGTTCAATTTTTTTAGGATCCATAACCCCCTCCAACAAGATACAAAGACCGTTTAAAAATCCGTATGAAAATGGCGGTAAGCCAGAAATCTCTGATTTCACAGGCAGCACCCCTGCCAAGATGACTAGAAGGGTGCGGTCGTCTGTCAAGACGGCAAAGCCTTCAGTCAGCTACGGCTAGGGTCGTTTAACAAGATGCTTGCATCACGCTGGCAGGCATACTCACAGAGCAGCCGCACTCGTACGTCAGCTTGCGCTTCCTACGATTGCGTCTCTTTTTCACTAGGATTTTAGGCCGTGTTTTGCTCAAAAAGTTTTATTTCGTATTTAATTGACTGAAATCCGCAACTTGCTTCGCTTTATCTGTTAAAGCCCTAAGCAAAGCCAGACGATTGTTTTTGACAGCTTGATCATCGACCATGACCATTGTCTGGTCAAAAAAGGCATCAATCAGCGGGCTTAAGGCAAAAAGATGAGAGAGATTTTCAGCTGCATCTGCTCCCAGCTGCAGGTCTGAAACTGCATCAAAAAGCCGAGCTTCCTCCTGATTTTCAAAAAGAGCTGGATCAGGTGAAACGGACAAATCCGCTTTTTCAGCCAGATTAAAGACACGCGCCAAACTTTCAACCGCTGTTTTGTAACCTTCCCCCTGTGCAGCCTCTGTCAAAGCCGCGGCTGCTGCAAACATTTGCGGAATCAAAAGGGTGCTTCCTGAAAGAACTGCCTCTCTGATATCCTTTGGAACCCTTGCTGCCATCATTTTTTCGACTCGAGCCAGGAGGAAATTCAGAACCTCATCCTTTTTACTGTAGGTAAAGTTATCAAATGAGAACTGATAGAGGCTAGTTAAGAGCTCATCCAGAGGAATAGCCCAGCCAAAGGCAGTGAGGATACGGACAATCCCCTGAGCCGCCCGCCGCAGGGCATAAGGATCGTTTGATCCGCTCGGAATCAAACCAACAGAGAAGAAACTGAGCAAGGTATCCAATTTATCTGCAAGAGCCAAGACCGCACCAAGCTTGGACTGCGGCAGCTCGCCATCTGCGCCGGAGGGCAGGTAGTGTTCGCGGATAGCTTCAGCAACAGCTTCATCTTCACCAGCCAGAAGAGCATACTTCTCACCCATAATGCCCTGCAGTTCATCAAATTCTCCCACCATTCCGGTCAGCAGGTCAAACTTGTAAATCGAAGCCGCCCGTTCAAGCTGGGCTGTTTCATCTGCTGTTAAGCCAGCTTTAGCCGCAAGATAAGCAGCGATCCTCTTGGTCCGTTCCATATGTTCAGCCAGAGAACCGATTTTTTCATGAAAGGTCACTTGACTTAATTTTGCTGCTAAATCTTCAATATTAAGCTTTTGGTCCTCACGCCAGAAAAATTCTCCGTCTTCTAAGCGGGCAACCAATACTTTTTCATTGCCTTTGATGACATTATCGATATACTGAGCGTTGCCGTTGCGGACTGAGATAAAATTCGGAAGCAGTTTTCCTTCTTGGTCACGGACCACAAAATAACGCTGATGATTTTTCATCGATGTTACCAGAACTTCTTCCGGTATATCCAAATATTTAGGGGCAAAGCTGCCCATAAATGCAGTAGGATATTCCACAAGATTCAGCACCTCATTCAGCAAATCCTGATCAATTTCAACATGAATGTTATGCTCTTTTTCCAGAGCTTTAATCTGGTCTACAATCATCTGTTCACGCTCAGCTGCATCTGCAATAACGAACTGGCGGCGCAGATTTTCCTCATAAGTATCAGCTCCGTCAATAATGGTCTCGCTTCCTAAAAAACGATGGCCGCGGCTGGTTCGCCCCGAATGGATATCCAAAAACTCTAGGTCCAGTGCCTCATCTCCCAAAAGAACAGTCAGCGTGTGAACCGGCCGAATATATTCAAACGTATTGCTGCCCCAGTGCATGCTGACGGGAAAGGTCAGATTTTTCAGCACCGATGTTACCTCCTGCAGCACATCGGCTGCAGGCCGGCCAGGTTCATGCTTCGTCACATAGGCATATTCTTCTCCTTTAACCGTACGAAAGTCAATAGCATCCACTGTCAGGCCTTTCCCGCGGACAAATCCCTGTGCTGCTTTTGTAAACTGGCCTTCAGCATCCAAAGCAATCTTTTTAGACGGTCCTTTAAAACTTTCTGTCAAATCCGTCTGCCGGTCTGCTAAATCCCGGACACGGACTGCTAAACGGCGCGGCGTGGAGAACGTTTCAATACTGGTAAAGGTCAGACGGTTGTCTTCCAAAAACTTTTTTATACTGCCCCCCAGCTGTTCCATCGCCGGTGTCACAACATAGGCAGGCATCTCTTCGAGACCGAGTTCAATAAGTAAATGTTTAGCCATTATTTCCTCCCAATTCACATACAGCTCTGTTAGTTAGTCTTTTTCTTCTGCCAGCAAACGGGCTCTGGCAGCCTCATCGAGCAGAGGGTAACCCAAAGATTTACGCTCTGCGACAAACGTTTTGGCCACAAGACGGGCCAGACTGCGTATTCTGGCAATATAGCCGGCACGTTCTGTCACCGACACCGCCCCGCGGGCGTCAAGCAGATTAAAGATATGGGAACACTTGAGCACATAATCGTAGGCAGGGTGCACCAAACCAACCTGCAGAGCGATTCCCGCTTCTTTTTCAAATTGTTCAAAACTATCCAGCAGCATATCTTGGCTGCTGAGTTCAAAGCTGTATTTTGAATGTTCATACTCGGGCTGCAGGAAGATTTCTCCGTACTTAACGCCCGGTGCCCATTCGATATCATAGACAGAATCCACCTCCTGGATATAAGAAGCCAATCGCTCAAGTCCGTAAGTGATTTCGGCCGTTACTGGACCGGTCTCCAGACCTCCAACCTGCTGAAAATAGGTAAACTGGGTAATCTCCATACCGTCCAGCCACACTTCCCAGCCAAGTCCGGCCGATCCTGTTGAAGGGTTTTCCCAATTATCTTCAACAAAACGGATATCATGCTCAAGTGGTTTAATTCCCAAAACTTCAAGGGAATCCAGATAACGTTCCTGAATATTGGCAGGACTTGGCTTCATTACAACCTGAAACTGATGGTGCTGGTAAAGACGGTTAGGATTTTCTCCATAGCGGCCGTCTGCCGGACGGCGGCTGGGTTCTACATAAGCCGCATTCCAAGGTTCAGGACCGATAGCACGCAAAAAAGTATAAGGACTCATGGTTCCCGCGCCTTTTTCCGTATCATAGGCCTGCATCAGCATACAGCCTTGATCATTCCAATACTGCTGCAAACTCAAAATAATCTCTTGAAAGGTACGTTTTTTAGACATGTGTTCTCCTCTTCTAATCCGGACAGGCTTCCTCTTGCTTTTTGCCCCTAGGCAGAATGAAGCAGCTAACCCGGCACAGACAGCATACAAAAAACCGCTCCTGTCCCCTCATGCTGCTGCACAGGGGCGTCAAGACGCGGTTCCACCCTATTTTATGACTTCATTGACTATAATAAAGATAACCGAAAGCGCCGACTGCTTATACCGAAATCTTCTGGCTTGCACCGGTCCCAGAATCGCTGCCGAGCGGCATAAGAAGCTTCTTTCTTAGCTAAGATTATAACAAAATACTGGCCAGCTGTCCAGCTTCAAAAAAAACGACCGCTCAAATCTTATCATAATCCTCTAAATGATCGGACAGGACGGTCTCAATGGCCTTGCGGCCTGCTCCCTTTATCGCCTTGTCCAGCTGACCGCCTAATGCCTCTATCTCACTCTTGGCCTGCAGCGCCCGCGCATCTATCTTCTCATCATAATCGCTAACCAAACTGCGCCGTTCCGCCTTTAAAGACGGTGCCAGCAAAGACTTAACCGCCTCCCATTCTAAAGACTTGCGAATGGCCTTAATCTCCTCTTCGCTCTTGCCTGTCAAGGCACTCGTTACTGCATTGACAATATCCATCGCCTAACTCTCCTCCTCTTCTTCACGGTACAAAGCGTTTTTCTGAGCATAAAGGGACTCGATCTTATCCTCCTGCTTGCGGTGCTCCTTTTGATAGGTTTCGATCAAATCAGCCTCTTCATCCCCTAAAATCTGCCGCCGGTAAAGGAATTCATGGTCTGTAACCCCGGCATATTCCTCAAGCAGGCGGCGAAATTCTTGAACCCCCTCACCGTCCGGATAGGACGGACTGTAGGCTAAGCCTCCAAATTCCTCATACAAGGTCCGTAATTTAAAGTGCCGTTCCTCTAAATCATTAATCCGCTCATCCATTGCAGCCTGATCTTTCTTGTGCTGGCGCTCCATATCCAGTAAAGCGTTATCCTCTTTCAAAAGCTCTGCCTGCAGAGCTGCCGCTTTGGCGTCTATTTCTTTTTGTTTGTTCTTATCTATTTTTGCCATGATGCTATCTCTCCTGCTAAACTGCTGTCCGCCTCCAGTGCTGCTTCTGTTCCGGCCTGAACATCAGCCTCCAAATCGCTAAAAACTGTTTCTGCCGTCTCCATATTTTTGACCTTCTTGTCAAAATGCCTCTCGGTCTTGCCGACCATCGACTCATAAGTCACCCCAGCCTCCGCATAGGCTGCCTGAACCTCTTCAGCTGTCAGCTCTGTCACAAACCAGGGGATTTCTTTGACTTTTTGATAAAGCTCCTCAGCCTTAGAAGACGCCTCATCACGGTAGGCTTTAACATCTTCTGCCGCCAGGCTGGCAGCCTGATGGATTCCTGAGGTGATAATCATGGACTGCTCACTGTCCAAAAAGAAGGTCTCCTGACTGTCCAGACCGCCGCCGCTGGCCATCAGACGCTTTTTCAGCTGGTAATAACCCGTCATCAGCTGATCAACCTGAACAAGCACCATGGCTTGTTCGGCATTCAGGGTTTTTATCGCTCCGTCTTCTGTCAGCTCATAGCCGTAAGTCATGTGCTGGGCTGCCATCCCCTCTGCCTTGCGGCTGTCCACATAAAAGACCTGACCGACTGCCTCGGCACTCCCCTTGTCAATCCGGCGGCCCACCATACTGATCCAGTCCCTGGGATCAACATAATTCTGAATCCGTCCCTTGATCTGGTCCACATTGTTTTTCTGCTGCTTGGTCATCAGACCGTAGATATTGGGAGCATTGTAGAGATAGGCTCCCTCAATCCTGCTGAGATAGGCTGCCGGCAGGTCCGCTATCGCATACTGGCCCTGCATAGAGCCCAGCGAATGCGCATATAGCTTGAACTGGGCATTGGGATAGAGGGCCATCAGCTCCTTTAAATCCTTGGCCGCCGTTTGAAGCTGGGCGGTGGCATGATCATAGTCTTTCGAATAGTTGGGATGGTTTTGGCCCCAGATACGCAAGCCAATCAGAACATCGTTTTCAATCCAGTCATTCCAGACATCAGCCCCCTGCATAAAAACCTTGTCCGGTGAAGTAGAACCGCGAAAGAGCACCGTCACCTCTTCAACCGCTTCCGGATTGCCGGTCACCTCAGCTTCAGTCGGTACCACCGCATAAATCTGCTCTCCAGCACCAGTTTCATTGTCATAAACTTTGGAGACATAGCCGACAGTTCTGTCGTATTGGTCTGTTACTTCGCTTCCTTTAGTCATACGTTTATTATATTCCGTCATTGCTGTCTGCAGGTTCTCTTCATTAACGTATTTTTTAACCATAAATTATTTATCCTTTTTTAATAAAGCATTAAATTCAACCGATATAATGTGGTAAGCTGAACTATAAGTTCCATCTCCATTATCCATTAAATTGAAGCTCACAAAAGCATCTTTGTTGTTGTTTACAAAAATATCAATGATAAGTCCACCCATCGGATTGTATTCCAGACTGTCTCTGTCAATTTCATAAGACTGGATAATTCCATTTTCGGTAAAGGCTTGAGGCTCTCTCTTTTTAATAAAATCCACATAAACCTTTCTCGCTTCCTTACTGGTCGCTATCTCAATCATTTTTTGCTTTTCGTGGTGCTGGTACACAGCGAAACCTCCTAATCCTATACTAATAAGGGCAGCGATACTGAACAGTATGCGCTTAACTTTCTTTTTTTTAGGCATCTATCTGCCTCCTTTAACAAAGATACAAAGGCCGTGAAAAACGCAAAGAGAAAATAGGAAGCCGGCGCTAGGTTGCCAAACCTTAGACGGCTTATCTTTGTCCCGCAGCGTTTAGGCCGTGTTCACTTTATGCTATCAGGTAAAGCAACCCCTGTTATTCCCTTACATTATAGCATAAACTGCTCTGTTTTAAAACACTGTATCGAATTTCCAGAACTATATTCTCTTGTTATAAACCTTGGAAACATAGCCGACGGTGTCGTCATATTGAGTCCATACAGGAGCCCCCTCTATCATATCTTCATTGTATTCCGTCATTGCTATCTGCAGGTTCTCTTCATTAACATATTTTTTACCATTACTTTTCTCTTTCTAAAAAGTCTAATAAATCTGGTGAGCCTATAAAGTAAGCTGAGTGATAAGAACCATCATCATTTTCTATTAAATTAAAACTGATATATATATTTCTTTTTCCGTTTAATACCACTCTCACCATTAATCCTCCCATCGGATTGTATTCCAGACTGTCTCTGTCAATTTCAAAAGACTGAATAATCCCATTTTCTGTAAAGGCCTGAGCTTCCCTCTTTTTAATAAAATCCACATAAACCTTTCTGGCTTCCTCACTGGTCGCTATTTCAATCATTTTTTGTTTTTCTTGGTGCTGGTGCACAGCGAAACCTCCTATTCCTATACCGATAAGAGCTGCGATACTGAACAGTAGGCGCTTAACTTTCTTTTTCCTAGGCATTTATCTGCCTCCTTTAACAAAGATACAAAGGCCGTTAAAAATCCGTATAAAACAGGGAAGGACGAATAACGACCAGCATCGCAACGAGCTTCATCTTTTTCACTTGGATTTTAGGCCGTATTCAATTGACGCCTTTAGGTAAAACAACTTTTGTTATTACCTTACATTATAGCATAAACTGTTTTGTTTTAAAACACTGTGTCTGTTCTCCCGCACCAGTTTCATTGTCATTGATTTTGGAGACGAAGCCGACAGTGTCGCCATACTGAGTCTCAACGACTCGGCCAGCCTCTAACCCTTTATTATATTCCGTCATCGCTGTTTGAAGATTTTTCTCATTAACGTATTTCTTTTCTGCCATTAATTATTTTCCTCTAATAAATCATTAAGCTCGGGGGAATAAGTGTAGAATGCTGAATGGTAGCTTCCATCCCCATTATCTATTAAATTAAAATCAATATTTAAGCTCTGTTCTTCATTTAAAATAATTCTTACCATTAATCCACCCATCGGATTGTATTCTAAACTACTCTTATCAACCTCGTAAGATTGTATTATTCCTTTAGAAGTAAAAGCAGCTTGGTCTTTATTTTTTAGATATTCTTCATAAACCTTCCTAGCTTCCTTACTGGTCGCTATCTCAATCATTTTTTGCTTTTCGAGGTGCTGGTACACCGCTAAACTTCCTAATCCTATACTAATAAGGGCAACAATACTAAGCAGTATGCGCTTAACTTTCTTTTTCTTAGGCATCTATCTGCCTCCTTTAACAAAGATACAAAGGCCGTTAAAAGAGCAAAACAAAAATAGGAGACTGGACGAAGAGCCACAAAGCTCTAGGACAGGCTATCTTTTTTGCACAGCTCTTAGGCCGTGTTCAATTAGCAAAGATACAAAGGCCGTGTCAAATCCGTATAAATCAAGGAAGGACGGGCAATGACCAGCATCGCAGCGGACTTCACCATGTTTACTAGGATTTTAGACCATGTTCACTTTACGCTATCAGGTAAAGCAACTCCAATTATTGCCTTACATTATAGCATAAACTGTTTTGTTTTAAAACACTGTGTCTGCTCCCCAGTTCCATTTTCATCATCACAGGTTATCTCTAAAAAAAGAGTGAAGCAAAGTCGCTTTCTTACGAAACAGCGATTTGTCCACTCCTTTTTATGAACACCCGTTATCTATGCAGCAGCTAATTTTTTTAACTGTACAGTCTTTTTCTAACTGATTTCTATGGCGTCACAGTTTAAATAAAGCAGGTTAGTTGAGGCTCCAATTAGTTGCTGTCTAAAAATCCTTAGTATCCGGATCAGGTACAGGGGCCGCTCCTGCCAGATGTTTTATTGTTTCGGCATCTTCTTCGCTTAATTTAATATCTGCAAAATCAAGATTGGCTATGATACGTTCTTCATGCACCGATTTTGGCAGAGGCAGAAAACCTTCATAAAGCGACCAGGCCAGAGCCACTTGAGCAACTGTTTTTCCATATTTAGCCGCTAAAGCCTTCATTGTTTCATTCTGGAAAATATCCCCTTGTCCCAAAGGCCCCCAAGCTTCAATTACAATCTGGTGTTGACGGCAGTAATCAACCACTTCCTCTTGATAGCAGCCAGGTGCCAGGCGAATTTGATTGACAGCAGGACTGATCTTAGCCGTCTGGCTGAGCGCTTCTAAATGGTGGACAAGAAAATTGCTGACACCGATGGAGCGCACAAGCCCGATTTCCAAGGCTTCTTCCATATAGCGCCAAGCTTGGGCATTGCCTTCCTGCCAACGATCGCGAATGGCTTTAGGATTAGGCCAATGAATCAAATACAGATCAACATAATCCAGCTGCAGCCTTTCCAGAGAAGCCGCCAGAGCTGCTTTAGCTCCCTCGTAGCTGTGAGCATCATTCCACAATTTAGTGGTTACAAAGATATCTTCCCGGGGCAGGCCGCTGTCTTTAATCGCCCGTCCGACACTTTCTTCATTCCCATAAACAGCTGCCGTATCAATATGGCGGTAGCCTGCCTTGAGAGCGGCTAAAGTAGCTTGGTAAGCTTCCTCGCCGTCTGCTGCCTTGAAGGTCCCAAAACCAATAGCAGGAATAGTCACACCATTATTTAACTGATAATATTCTTTCATTTTCTTCTCCTTTAAAACAAGATACAAAGGCCGTGAAGAAATCCGTATGAAAATAGGGACTGACAAGTGATGCTTGCATCACGCTGGCAGGCATACTCACAGAAGCAGCCATACTCGTACGTCAGCTTGCGCCTCCTACGATTGCGTCTCTTTTTCACTAGGATTTTAGGCCGTGTTCAGTTCCATCAAGATACAAAGGCCGTGAAGAACGCAATGGGAAAATAGGAAAACTGACGAAGAAACTTTAGTTGCTAGGAAGTTTTGTACTCACAGAAGCAGCCACACTCGTACGTCAGCTTGCGCTTCCTACGATTTCGTCTCTTTTTCCCGCAGCGTTTAGGCCGTGTTCGTTTCGTTCTGGCTGGCTGTAAGTCTATTATAACCCTAAAAAAGATTTTATAAAAGTTCCAGCCTAGTTTTATCGCATTTTATCTGCTAAAATGGTTTTATTTTTTGGCCTTTCAGGTTATAATGAAACTAGCTATTTCAATTTAAATTAAAGGAAGCCAAATGAAAACTAATAAAAGCGAAGTCATTTTTTTGATTCTAAGTATCATTACTGTTGCTTTGACAGGAGGAATTTACCTTGTTTTCGGCAACAGCAGCCATACTAATCAGGCTAATTTCAGCAGCCAAAACCCACAGCAGACAGCTTTGCAAAAAGCTAAAAAACTGGTCAGCCGTTTAGAAGACAAACAAACACAGGAAGATTTAGATGCTGCTCAGGAAGCAGTAGATAAAGTCAAGGAAGCAGAAGAGCAGGAGACTCTGCAAAAACGGATTGAAGCCGTTACTGCTGAACTCAATGCTCAGGCGGAAGCGGAAAAGGCAGTAGCTGCAGCTGAAGCCAATCAAACCTTGGAAAATCTGCATGCAGCCCAAGATGCTGTGAATATCGTTTCTAATTCCTCCAGAAAAGCGGCCTTACAAAAACGGATTGAAGCTGTTTCTGCAGCGCTTGCAGCTGCCTTAGGCGGCTGAATTCTCATAATCTAAAAACACCGCACGACTTTCGTGCGGTGTTTTTTGGTGCCCGCTGAGGGTGTCCATTCCTAACCGGCCTGCTTTATGGAGCGGCTGTTTCATAACCGACTAGGATACCGCCTTCTTCAGCGTAAAAACTGCACAGTCCAGAGGCAGCCTGATATTGTATTTCAGCTTCTGGAAACCGGCTGCGGACTGCCTCACTTATCTGCCGGCAGATTTTTTCATTTCGAGCATGCGCAATCATAACCCGTCCGCCTTCATACCCAGATTTCAGCATTTCATCAAAAACGGCCTCTGCCGACTTCTTCTGACCGCGGGATTTCTGAAGAAGCTCCAATTTCCCTTCCTGACTGGCTCTGCCAACCATACGAATATTCAGAAAGCCGATAACCTTGCCGACTAGTTTACTCAGACGGCCATTTTTGACCAAATTATCTACCTTCGCCAGAACAAAAAGCAGTCTGGTTCTATCCTGATAGGCTGTGATACGCTCAACGACCTCCTCAAAAGAAAGACCTTGTGCAATTAAACGGTTCAGCTCTAAAACAATTAAGTCAATTTCTCCCCCAGCCGAAAGGGAATCAATAACATGAATCCTGGCCTTAGGATTCTGTTCCAAAAGCAGCTCTTTTGCCAGCCGGGCACTGTTCTGACTGCCTGAAAGAGATCCAGTGATAGTGATTGCAATAATGTTATCTGCTCCGGAATAAGCCTGCAGAAAGGCATCCGGACTGGGACAGGAAGAAGAGGCAGAACTTGGTGTGGCATACATTTTGGCCATCATATCCTCAATATCCAGTCCATCATCGTCTTTAAAGACTTCTGAGCCGATTTGGATGGTCAGCGGAACCCGTTCAAATTCCGTACCTGCGGCTAAATGATCAATTTTCTTAAGGTCACAGCCAGAATCGGCTACAATTTTCCAAGACATAAGCATGCTCCTTTTAACAAGATACAAAGGCCGTTAAGAACGCAAAGGAAAATAGGAGACTGACCGCTGAGTCATTAAAGACTCAAGGGAAGTCTATCTTTTTCCCGCAGCGTTTAGGCCGTGTTCAATTCAAACAAGATACAAAGGCCGTTTTATGAACGCAAAAGGAAAATAGGAGACTAACCGCTGAGTCATTAAAGACTCAAGGGAAGTCTATCTTTTTCCCGCAGCGTTTAGGCCGTGTTCAATTCAAACAAGATACAAAGGCCGTTTAAAAATCCGTATGAAAATAGGGGCTGACAAGTGATGCTTGCATCACGCTGGCAGGCATACTCACAGAAGCAGCCACACTCGTACGTCAGCTTGCGCCTCCTACGATTGCGTCTCTTTTTCACTAGGATTTTAGACCGTGTTCGATTGACTGATTTTTTAATCTTTATCTCTTTTTTGTTTGACAAAAAAAGTTCTTTCACATAAAATTATATCATCGATAGCCTTATAAAAAACAAAAATACTGTCAGCCGTAACAGTTAGAAAGGTTTTGTCATGACTGAACGTAAAATCTCAGCCAATTCTTTAAAAAATCTTAGTCAGTTTAATCAGGAAAATAAACATTTAACACGCGAAGCCATTGAAACTGCTCTTTTATTTTTTATGGAAACTAAAGAACTTTCTCAAATTACTGTATCCGAGCTGGTCAAAAAAGCCGGAGTTTCCCGCAATGCCTTTTACCGTAATTACAAATCTAAGGAAGATATCCTCAAAGGAATTCTAGGTCAAGTGGTACGCAGAGCAGCACGCGGTCTCAAAGCCTTTGATTTAAAAACTCAAGGCTATCATGTCTGGCTGTTCCTGCTGCGGGAAGCCAGAAAAGAAGCTCATATTTTAGGACTTATTTTTAAACAGGACTGTGAAGGTCTCTTAGGAGAGATTGTCATTAAACGCTTAAAAGGCTACCAGCGCTTCAAATCTACAGGGCCTAGTGCATCCTATACAAGCTCTTTTTGGAGCAGTGCTCTTATATCTGTTCTCAGACATTGGTTTGCTGACAATATGAGTATTGCAGAAGAGGAACTGGCTGCTATGAACCTGCCTTTTCTTCCTTAAAAACTGACCGTTTTCATTATAAAAACACCTTGCTTTTTCTGTGAGATTATCCGAACAGAAAAAGCAAGGTGTTTTATTAAAATCTGCTAAACTTCAGTCAAGAAAAAACATACTTATCAATAGCTCTGGCCACCCCCGCCTCATCATTGCTGACTGTCAGATAGCGGCTGTGTTCCTTAACCTGCTGACTGGCATTAGCCATTGCCACACTGACACCGGCAAATTTCAGCATTTCCAAATCATTTGCGGCATCTCCAATAGCCATAACCTCTCCGGCATTAAAGCCTAATTGGTTTGATAAAGCCTGAAGAGCCTTCCCCTTTGTCACTCCCTTAGGCATAGCTTCAAAAATGTCATTCTGGCTGCGCACGGCACTGAACAGCTGCCCAAGTTCCGTCTCCCTTATTTTTTGGAACCGATCCAGCTGTGCTTTTTCAGCCATATACATTGCCTGAAAAATAATTTCAGAATCTGACCTGACCTGATCTAAACTGGCAGCCCGAGCAGTCGTAAAAACTAACTCAGCATCAGCCTGCACAAGTTCTGGCACTTTTTTCCCGAGAGCATAATAGGTTCTCTCCCCGGTTAAAGTCAGGCAGACGTCCGGGCAGTCCAGAACAGCCTGCTCTAAAATCTCCAATTCTCGATAAGACAAAGCAGAATAATCAATCAAATCCCACTCTTTAGTGTTATAAACAGAACAGCCGTTATTCATGATAACGTATTCTTCTTCGGTCAGTTCCAGCTTATTAAAATAAGGCTGAACTCCTGATTTAGGCCGGCCGGTACACAAAACGATTTTGACACCTGCCTGAGCCGCTCTTTGAAGAGCAAGAATATTCTCAGCCGGCAGCTCCCTTGCCGAATTCAGCAAAGTCCCGTCCATATCAACTGCAATTAGTTTAATCATCCTATCTCCCTACATCAAGATACAAAGGCCGTTTAAAAATCCGTATGAAAATGGCGGTAAGCCAGAAATCTATGATTTCGTTGGCGCACCCCTGCCAAGATGACTAGAAGGGTGCGGTCGGCTGTCAAGACGGCAAAGCCTTCAGTCAGCTACGGCTAGATCTATTCTGGATTGTCACCGCGCTGAGACGGACTTCCTCTTTTTCACTAAGATTTTAGGCCGTGTTCAATTCCATCAAGATACAAAGGCCGTTTAAAAATCCGTATGAAAATAGGGGATGGCAAGTGATGCCTAAGCATCACGATGACAGCCATCTTTTTCACTAGGATTTTAGGCCGTGTTCAGTTCCATCAAGATACAAAGTTCATGAAAAGCTCATTGCAGGTTAATATTGAAGCTTTTTCCAGCCACAGCAGCCACTTCTCCAGTCTGCAATGCTTTTACGTGACTTGTATCCAAGTTATAACCACCTTTCGTATTATAGCATGCTTAAGGATAAAATAAAAGAAGCTGAAATGGTTTATCATTTTGCTGATGATTAAAATCGAAAGACAGCCTGCTCTCACTCTCTGTTTACACTAAATTGAACGCGGAATAACAATAATCACTGCTGTAATCAAAACTGACCACATAACAGCTGGTGGAAAGACTGTTAAACTCAGTAAAAGACCGATAATCTTAATTATTACGTCGATCTTACCGGCTCGGTCAAGGATATTAAAGCCATTGCTGGCTAAAGCTTCTTCGGATAGTTTTGACAGCTCCCGATACATCCAAACATTGCTTCCTGTAACGGCCAAAATAATCATACCGTAAAAGACCTGAGCGACTGAATTGTTAAAATCACTGGCAACAAGATTCGTAGCATAAGGAAAAAAGGAAGAGAAAAAGAGCAAAATCAAGGAATTCCACACCAGATTGTTATTGATTTTCTCAACACTGTCCCAAGATCGGTGGAGATTGACCCACATGGTCCCCAGCCAGAAAAAAGAAATAGTATAGGCAAAAAAATTCATGCGTAAATCCCATAAACCTTGCCAAGTCAACTCTTCTGGACGCTCCAGTTCTAAAACCAGAATAGTCATGATGATAGCTAAAACAGCATCTGTAAAAGCCACTAAACGCTCTTTTGATAAAGTCACAATGCACACTCCTTTGATTTTCTTTCTATTTTAACCAGATCTAAACAGTTAGTCAAACAGCAAAGGAATGCTTTATTTCCATAACCACATACTATATTTACTGTTCTTTTTAAATATTTTTGGCAAAAAATGGAAGAATGACCGCCACAGCCTCGTCTACAAATGGGTAAAGGTCATAGAGATCATAGTGGCCAGCTTCCGGAATAACCGCCCATTCTTTAACTTCGCTTTGGGCCGCATCAAAAAGTTCATACTAAAAGCACCTAAGAACTATCTTAGATGCTTTTTACAGAACAGCTTTTCAAGCTGTTCTTCCTCCCTTGCTTGTAGCAATATCCAGTTCTCGAGTTTTTCAGCCAGCAGGAAAAAGAAAGAAAATAGCTGTTCTTAAGAAAGGGTATCGGAAATAGGAAAAAAATAGAAAAACGTAAAATTGAATTGCTGGCTGTTGCTTCTCCTTTTAAGCTATAAGAGACTTCATCTATTGAAAAATATTGGAGAGAATCATGGCTATTCAAGCTGCAGTCTGTCCGAATCTATTATCTGACAAAAACAGACTGTTTTGCTTGGAATGGTGGTCCTTACTGTTGCAAAAGCAATTTTAAGAAGAACTGGATATTGCAGCAAAGGAAGAAGGCTTGAAAAATTTATTTTTTCCGTCTTTTTACCGCCAGCTCGAAGGCTGTAAGTAAAGAAACTTCTCCTAAAAGAATTGATCCTACTGTTGATATGTCTCCCGTTTGAGGCAACTGTCTGGCAGCATAGCTTACCGACGGAAAACCTTCGGCTTGTTTAATACTATGTGGCTCGTTCACCACCAGAACAGTCCTAGGTTCAGGCAATCGGTCAACTGTTTGTTGAAGAGGAACTAGTTGATTTTCCTATAATTACTGTCTATTCAATGAACAGCTAATTACCGTATTTAACCCGGCTGATAACCAACAACAAGGATAGCAAGATAGTTTTATTGACCTTAAAAAAGCTATCTTACGGAGTCTTAGTCTGGTTTTTATAGTGTAGCTGATTTTGAGAGTGTTTTCATAAATTACTAATTTATTAGCTGCTCTTTAAAAACAATTATAAGCACAATCGGAATTTATTCAATCACTCGCTTTTGAGCTATTTCTTTGTACCAATAGGCACTTTTTTTAGGATAACGCTGCTGACTTTCAAAATCGACATAAAAGAGACCGTAGCGTTTTTCATAACCGTTTGACCAAGAAAAGACATCCATCAAAGACCAGATGAAATAGCCTTTAACATTGGCTCCGTCGGCGATAGCATCCGCAATAGCTGCTAAGTGCTGCTTAACATAGTCAATCCGGGCATCATCGTAGACTGTGCCATTGACAAAGTCGTCTTTATAGCCTAAGCCGTTTTCCGTAATATATATTTTTTTATAATTAGGATAGTCTTTCTTAATCCGCATAATCTGATCGTACAGCCCCTGCGGATAAATCAACCAGTCCCAGTCAGTCCGCGGAATATCAACATCAAATTCCCGACGACCGACACCTTTGATTTGGTATTTTGATCCCCCTTTATCTCCGGTAGCATTGTGAGTAATTTCAGTTTCACCATCAAAGGCCCGCATCCAGTCGCTCATGTAATAATTAATGCCAAGGAAATCATTGAGGTCCTTAGCCGCCTTGAGCGCTGCAAAATCTTCATCGCGCAGGTCCAGCTGACCGCCGTTAACGGACAAAATATGCAGGACCCCTTCTATGGTTTTCTTAGAATAATCCCCTAAATAAGTTGCATCCAAGATAAATTTATTATGGATAATATCCTCGAGCTCTGCTGCTCTGACATCATCAGGATTTTCTGGATTGTAAGGGTATTTTGTCGGCAAAGCATGAACAACTCCGATTTCACCAGAGTATCCCTTATCCTTAAACAGTTTGACAGCGCGGGCATGGGCCACCATCATGTTGTGATGCGACTGAAACAGTTTAGCGAAATCGTATTTAACCCCTGGAGGAAATTTCCCCACAAGATACTGTCCATCACCGATCGGACCGATTTCATTAAAGGTGGTCCAGTAGTTTACTTCCGGGAACTCCTCAAAACAAAAGGCCGCATAATTAACAAAATGATCAATATTTTCCCTGTTCAGAAAGTCCCCCTTTGTATGCAGAGTTTCTGGTGTATCAAAATGATGCAGGGTGACGAAAGGCTCAACATGACGCTTATGGCATTCTGCAAAAAGCCTATGGTAAAACTCCACTCCCTTTGGATTAACTTCTCCAAAACCGGTTGGAAAAATACGTGACCAGGCAATGGAAATTCTAATGCCATTGACACCGAACTCCTCTGCCAATTGTAAATCAAGAGGGTACTTATGATAGAAATCACTAGCTGGTTCTGCTGTATACCAGTAATTGTCTTCCAAAAAAGTATCCCAAGCCACACGTCCCTTGCCGTCCTCATGGGTTGCCCCTTCGGCCTGATAAGCTGCCGTAGCTCCCCCAAATATAAAGTCTTCTGGTAATCTTTTCATTTGGCATACCTTCAATCTATTGCTTACTTGAACTGTTCTTCAACAAAAGCAAGTGCTCCCTGACCGTCACGGGTCAAGCTGATATACTGTGCCCCTTCTGTTTTAGCTAATTTAATGCCGAGTTTATCTGTTTCAAGTTTCATATCTTCATAGTTGGATGCTACCTGGGGCGCTAAAATAACCAGCTGATATTCCGGCAGAATCTCCCGGTGAGCACCGTAACTGCCAGCTGCTGCCTTGAGTGAAACCTTATGCTCAGCTGCCGCTTTATTCAGGGCATTGGCCAGCAAACCGCTGGTACCTCCGCCTGCGCATAAAACCAGAACATTGGTTGGCTCTTTGGTAAGGCTGTCGCCTTCATCTTCGCCAACACCAGCTTTTTCCAGCATGTTGTCTGCTTTCTGCGTGTCAAAATTAGCAGCAACCTTTTCTTTAAGCTGAGCAGATGCATCTGTTCCCGCTGCTTCTTCGGCCAAAATTTCTTCATCATAAACCTTGACAAAAGGATAGTAGATAATCACATCCACTACAATAAGCAAAGCGGCCAGCAGGAAAGACAGGGCAGAAAAGCCTGTCCCCATAACAATCCCTAAAGGACCGGGAGTTGTCCAGGGAAGATTAGCAAAGAAACTGTTCATGCTAAGCGTGTCAACAAAGAATTTAAAAATCCAGACATTGACAATTGGAGCGGCGATGAAGGGAATAAAGAAGACAGGATTAAGAACAATCGGTGCGCCAAATAAAATCGGCTCGTTTACACCAAAGAAGGTTGGTACAACAGATGCACGTCCGATAGCCCGGTTGCGTTTGGATTTACAAAGCCACATGAACATAAAAGGAACAACTAGGGTTGCCCCAGTGCCACCCATGGTGACAATAAACATCTGGGTACCGGAGGTGATAACCTTGTCAGCATGTTGTCCAGCCTGTACCAGCTGCATGTTGAGCTCTACATTAGAATAAGTAATGGCCGCAATAGCTGGTTCAACAATAGATGGGCCGTGAATCCCGACAAACCAGAACAGCGCATAGGCCCCAAAGATCAGCGTAATGCCTAAATAGCCGTCCGCTGCTGAAAACAGAGGAGCCAGCAGCGTACCGATGGATTCAGCCACATTGACACCGACTGTTTGCTGAACAAGGAGCTGGATGCCATAAAGAATAATGATTGAAAAAGCGAAAGGGAAAATATCTTTAAAAACCTGAGAGATATTAGGCGGAACTTCGCTTGGCATCGGGATAGTCACATTATTTTTGACACAAAAACGGTAGACATTAACTGTAATAAAAGCGGCAATAAAAGCGGTCAGCAGTCCCTTGGTTCCCATGAAAGAGCTCAAGAAGCCGCCTTCTTTTGCCGGGTCAGCTGCCATAAGCAAAAATCCAGCCATAGAGGCTAACATTGTCGATAAATAATTAATCTGGTTGGTGGACTCTAATGTGCGGTTGACCGAATCCGTCAATGATTTAGCTGTTGTCCCCGCAGCTAAAAAGCCGATAATCCCCATAGTATAATTATATGGAGTCATCAAAAGTGTTTCTATACCCGAGGACCAAGTAAAGCCAAAGATATTAGGAACATAGGCAATCAGCAGAAAGATACTGGAAAACAGAATAACAGGCATCGCCGAGATAAACCCATCACGAATAGCACGTAAATAAATATTGCGCGAGATTTTTTCAAAAAACGGCTTCCCTTTTTCAATTTGAGCAATTAAAACATTCATGATTAGCTCCCTCTTTTATATAATTCAATTAAATGTTTCATTAAATCTTTAAGCAGGACAGTTGTCATCAAATGATCCTGACCATGCATTAACGTTACACTGAGTTCGATGTCATCCCCTTGTGCTTCCTTAGTCAGAAGCTCCGTCTGCGCTTTATGAGCATCCACAATACATTGATTTGCCTCATCAATCAAAGCTTCTGCTGCTGCAAACTCCTTGTTTTCGGCTTTTGCCAGTGCTTCCAGAAGTTTGGAACGGGCATCGCCTGCATAAGCTACAATTTCAAATCCTAATAGGGTTGTTTCTTCTCTGTTCATTGTCTTTCCTCCTCAGCTTTAACGTTTGTCTGTCCAAGGTGTCGCCGTTTGAGCAAGAACTTCATTGAGTGCATCAATATGTTTAAAGCCTTCTGTGCGCAGCCATTCCCGTGCTGCCGCTGCTCCTTTTTCAATATAGACCGGAACAGACCCAGCCCAAGTTGCCCGGCCGCAAAGAACACCGCTGAATCGAGAACCGGCTTGATGAGCAAAAATCAGCGTCTCTTGGAAAAGTTTGCTGCTGACACCAGCACTGAGATAAATATAAGGCAGATGAGTGGCTGCATCCTGTTCTCTGAAGAAAGCCGCTGCCTGTTCTTGACTGTAAACGGCCTCTCCATCTGCAAAGCCCTCAACATAAGCCATATTGACAGGCACCTCAACCTTAAGAACATCAACATTGAATCGGTCTTCGGAAAAAACTTTCATCGCCTCAATCACTTTTTTCGGTTTAAGCTTAGCAAACTCTGCACTGCTGCTGTCAGCTACCTTTTCGTCATAGGTCAGAATTTCAAGGAAAAAGGGAATGTCCTCTGCTATACATTCTGAACCGATTCGCTCAATATAAGCTTGCTTTTGCAGGTTAACATCCCTGTCACCGTCAGCATCATAATAAAGCAGAAATTTCACAGCATCTGCACCAGCCTCTTTTAGCCGCTTGGCCGACCATTCACTGAGGCAGTCCGGCAGACGGCTGGTTGTCGTTGCATCATAACCGGTTTTCTCATAAGCAAGCAGGAGACCCGACTGTTTATCGCGGAGCTGACTGGCTGGAAGACCGTACTCTGGATCCAAAAGGATAGAAGAAGCATAAGGCGTCAGCTCTGCCGAAACCAAAGATTTTAATTCTTCCATTTGCTCTCTCTGCGGCGTTCCCTCCTGGTACTGCGCCATCATCTTACGCAAAGCGCCGCGCTGATCAAAGGCCAAGGCGGAAATAATACCCTTGCGGCTGAGTTTGTCCAAAAAACGTCTTTTTTCTTCTGTTAATCCCATTTTTACACCTCTTCTACATGAACTTGTTTAAATAATTTATCATAATCAGCCAGATTAACATGGCCTGTCACTTTTTCCTGCGCATTCAGCATCCCTAAAACATTAGCTCTTTTTAACAACTCGGCATCAGAAAGTCCATGCAGTAAAGCAGAGGCAATTCCCGCCACCGTTGCATCACCTGAGCCTACCGGATTAACAGCTTCAATTTTAGGAATTTTAACACGGTAAAAGGTGTGACCATGCTTGGCAAAAGCACCGGAAGAACCTAAAGAAACAATTACCCAACTAATCCCTTCAAAAATAGGATGGCACAGCAGTTTTTTTAAAACCTGACTGTCAGCCGTAACAGGTTGGCTGACAAGCTGACTTAATTCTTCAAGATTGGGTTTGATGACATAAGGTTTGTCTGCACTTTTTAAAACTTCTGTCAGAGCGGCTCCTGAGCAGTCTAAGACAGCTTTCTTTTGATAGCCATTAACCAAGCGCACCAGTTTCACATAATAGTCCGAATCGATTCCTTCAGGCAGACTCCCTGAAATTGTGATCACATCAAAGGGCCGACACAGACGGTTAAAGTGCTGGAGAAAACTTTCTGCTTCACCGGATTTGATGACTGGACCGCTTTCTAAAATTTCTGTTTGCAGACCTTCATGCAAAATAGCAATACAGTTTCTGGTTTCTCCTTGAATAGGGAAAAAATGGTGATGGATGTCTGCCTGAGTCAGTTTTTCTTGTAAAAATAATCCGGGCTTCCCGCCGATTAAACCGGTCGCCATAACATCTTCACCGAGCTCCGACAATATCCGGGTAACATTCAGTCCCTTACCTCCCGGTGTTTTAGTAACATCATCCGCTCGATTAACTGTATCAAGGACAAATTCTGTCAATGAATAAGAAATATCAACAGCAGGATTCATTGTTACTGTGAGAACCATTTCTCTCCTTTCTTTTTCAGTCATGATAATCACCACGATTCCATTTTTCTAAAAATTCATCAAAAAAGTGAGGATTTTGCTGCTCTACATTGAGACTTTCTACCTGAGTAATTTTTTCAATCAGTTTTTTATTTTCCGGACTTTCTCTATATTCTGCTTCAATAAAAGCACTGATAATATCACACATTAAAAGCTCTCCAGTAATTTTCCCGCCAAAACCAATAACATTGGCATTTAGCTCCTCTTTAGCATAGAGGGCTGTTGTCATATCGCGAACTAAGGCAGCCCGAACACCGGGAACCTTATTAACGGCATTAGTGATACCGACACCGGTTCCGCAGATACAAATACCTAAATCCGCTTCTCCGTTCACCACTGCCTCCCCCACTTTTTTACCGAAAATCGGATAGTGAGTGCGTGTGTGGTCATAAGTTCCGCAGTCAAGTACTTCGTAACCTTTCGATTTCAAAAAATCTGAGACTGCTATCTTTTCATCCGTTACAATATGGTCACATCCAAGGGCAATTTTCATTTCTTTTTCCTCTTTCTAGCACTAACACATTTTATTCAGCATATCTACACGGATTTGGTGGCGGCCGCCATCATAGCTGCCTCCTGCAAAAGATGAAGCAATATTTTTAGCCAGCTGATCTCCAACAATCTCTGCACCTATTGTAATCATCCGAGCATTATTATGACCGCGTGTCATATAGGCCGAACGCTCATCAGAAACTTCAGCGGCAATCATGCCTTTCAGTTTTGTAGCTACCATAAAACTGCCGGCACCATAAGCATCTACCATGATTCCAAGATTGTCTGAATCTTTGTTCAGCTGAGCTGCTACAGCCAGCGTATTATCAATAAAATCCTTTTTCTCATCGCTGACATCAGTCACTTCATAGCCTTCTGCCAAAAGATGCGTTCTCAGCACATCCTTAAGTCTCTTTCCCTGCGCATCTGCTCCAATAATAATTGTCATACTAAGCCTCCTTTTACCGTTGTAAGTATCCAAAGAGATAGAAAATGTTCGATTTTGTTTATTTTCCTTTTTAATAATAACACAAAAAGAAACATATGTCAACACTTTTTGTTTATTAAAAAACATAAGCTCATTTTATTTTAATTCAATCTCGAAAATGTTCTTCTGCTATTCAATGTTTTAGCGAATCCTCTCATTTTACATTGTTTGATTTTGTTTGTCTTTTCTTGAAAAAAATATTGTTTTATGATATATTAAGGTGATAATCAGAAATGAAATCAGGTAAAAATATGTTAAAGAATGAGAGACTGCAGCGCATTGTTGATAAAGTCAACCAAGAAGGGGTTGTCACTGTCAATGATATTATCCAAGAACTTGAAGTTTCTGATATGACTGTCAGGCGAGATCTGGATAAGCTGGAAAAAGAGGGACTCCTCAGTAGGATACACGGTGGTGCCCAAAGTATAACCCTTCTGCAAAAACAAGAAAAATCCAACAGTGAAAAACAAGCTGTTCAAATTAAAGAAAAGCAGGAAATTGCCAAATTAGCAGCAGACCTTATTAATGACGGAGAAACAATTTTTATCGGTCCGGGAACAACATTGGAGTTTCTTGCTCAAGAGTTAATCAACAAAAAAATTCGTATTGTCACCAACAGTCTGCCCGTTTTTTCCGCCTTATCCCGTAGCACAACTGTCGATCTGCTCTTGATAGGCGGTGAATATCGATCCATCACAGGCGCTTTTACAGGTTCACTGACCCAAAGTAATATCGGGTCACTGAAATTTGCCAAAGCTTTTATCAGCTGCAACGGCATTTATAATAACGATATTGCAACCTACAGCGAAACTGAAGGAAATATTCAGAAGCTGGCCTTTGAAAACTCTATCGAAAAGTTTCTTTTGGCTGACAGCCAAAAGTTCAACGTTTATGATTTTTGTGTTTTCTACCATCTGTCAGATCTTACCGCACTGATTACTGATTCAGGGATTAGTAAGGGGAATTTGAAAAAATACGGAAAACTGACACGTATCTTCACAGCAAAATCAAAATCGTAAGACTGGAACTTTCTACAGCAATAACACTTAAGAGTGGAGCAAACGAATATAATTGCTGGGCAATCATCTGCTGAATCACTCCGGACAGTTGGATCCGGATAGGCGCTATTATTATTTTAGCTCTTAAACAGTCCAGTGAACGATTTAGGCGGGGGTCTGAAGATTAAACCGCGTTCAGATAAGGACTTCCAAGCACAGAAAAACTGCAATAACAAAGAAGCTGAGACTCTTTAGTCTCAGCTTCTTTATTATGTAAACATTAAAATGTTATAAGCAAACCATAAGTTATCTCTCGTTTTTTGTAGTATAATTAAAGTGTAAACCCTTTCATGTTTCGTTCATGAACTGAACACGGCCTAAACGCTGTGAGAAAAAGACAGTCCTCCCTTGAGTCTTTAGTGACTCGGCGGTCAGACTCCTATTTTCTCTTTGCGTTCTTCACGGCCTTGGTATCTTAATAAGGAGGTAATATAATGGCACTTTATGGTAAGCATAATCAAGAAAAACATGATGTCCTCAATCCTATTTTTGGATCTGTCAGTGAGGATCAGGATTTGCCAAAATATAGGTTAAATCAAACTCCTGTTGAACCGAGAATTGCTTATCAGGTTATTAAGGATCAGCTGCTTGATGAAGGCAATGCCCGTCTGAATTTGGCAACATTCTGCCAAACCTACATGGAACCGGAAGCAACCCAGCTGATGAGTGAAACATTGGAAAAAAATGCTATTGATAAATCAGAATATCCGAGAACAGCAGAAATTGAAAACCGCTGTGTTAACATGATTGCTGATTTATGGCAGGCTCAGCCCGACGAAGCTTTTCTGGGAACATCAACAGTCGGCTCCTCCGAGGCCTGTATGCTGGGCGGATTGGCTATGAAATTTGCTTGGCGCAAACGGGCGGAAAAACTGGGGCTGGATACTAAGGCGCAAAAACCTAATTTGGTCATTTCAACAGGCTATCAGGTATGCTGGGAAAAATTCTGTACTTATTGGGATATCGAACTGCGGACAGTTCCTATGGACGAGAAACATCAGTCACTAAATCTGGAAACTGTCATGGACTATGTCGACCGCTATACAATCGGTATTGTCGGTATCATGGGAATTACCTACACCGGTCGCTATGATGATATCAAACGGCTGAATGATCTTGTAGAGGACTACAACAGCCAAACTGATTTCAAGGTCTATATTCATGTTGATGCAGCTTCCGGCGGACTGTACGTTCCCTTTATGGAACCGGAAATCGCTTGGGATTTTCGGCTGAAGAATGTTGTCTCCATCAACACTTCCGGCCATAAATACGGTCTTGTCTATCCGGGAATAGGATGGATTTTATGGCGTGATAAGGCTTTTCTGCCGGAAGAATTGATTTTTAGGGTGAGCTACCTGGGCGGAGAAATTCCAACTATGGCCATCAATTTTTCCCGCAGTGCCGCTCAAATCATTGGACAATACTACAATTTTATCCGCTACGGCTATGAAGGCTATCGCGCAATCCACCAGCGGACTCATGACGTTGCCCTCTATCTAGCAAAAGAAATTAGGGCTCTGAACCGTTTTGATATTGTTAATGACGGCTCACACCTGCCTATTATCTGCTATAAGCAAAAAGAATCCGGGGATCAGGAATGGACCCTTTACGACTTAGCAGACCGCCTGGCAATGAAGGGCTGGCAAGTCCCTGCCTACCCTCTGCCTGCTGATTTGGATAACATAGAAGTCCAGAGGCTGGTTGTCCGTGCCGATTTTGGTATGGGTATGGCGCATGACTATATAGAAGATATGAAGGCAGCCATTGCTGAACTTGATCAGGCTCATATCCTCTTTCATGAGAAAAAAGAAATCAAAAATTACGGCTTCACGCACTGACCAGCACGACCGCAGGATGTGTTCAATTCATTAAAATAACAAAAAAGAGTCAGGCCAATGTACTGTTCCCAAAAAGTTAGATATAAAATCTAGCGATTGGGGTGCAGTTCACCTAAGCCTGACTCTTTTTGCTGCTCAAAGGCTAGTCATTAGATATCTTAGAGCTCTTTGCCTAAGGCAAAATGACTGCCTTTAAGAGCCTGTTTCAAAGCAAATTTAAACGGACGGCCTGTGATGGTGGCCTGTTTTTTCTCTAAGTCAACATGAACATCGGTAACTCCGCGGACTGCACTTAATTTTTCTGTCACAGTCTGAGCACAGCCTTGACATTTCATCCCTTTTATTTCATATCTTTTTTCCATAAGTATCCTCTTTTCTGTAAGGTAAACTGTTAAACTTTCTTTTAGTCTATTCTTTTTAGGCGCAGGGCGTTTAAAACAACCGAGACTGAACTGAAGCCCATAGCTAGGCCGGCAATCATTGGATTGAGCAGGGGGCCGCCAAACAGATAGAGCACCCCCATAGCAACTGGAATAGCAAGGATATTGTAAATAAAAGCCCAGAATAGATTTTCCTTAATAATTTTAAGGGTCAGACGGCTGATTGTCAGACTTTTAAAAACATCAGTCAGTTCAGGATGCATCAGGATAATGTCAGCTGATTCAATGGCAATATCCGTTCCCGAACCCATAGCGAGCCCGACATCAGCCTTAGCAAGGGCAGGTGCGTCATTAATACCGTCACCGACCATAGCCACCAGCCGTTTTTGGTCTTGCAGTTTTCCAATTTCCAGTGCTTTTTGATCAGGCAGAACCTCGCTGACCACCTCCTCTATACCAACCTGTTTAGCGATGGCTTGTGCTGTTCTGTGATTATCGCCAGTCAGCATTACAACAGAAATGCCAGCCCGCCGTAAATCGGCAACAGTCTGCCGGCTGTCTGCCTTAACCGGATCGGCAATGGTAATTAGACCTGTAAGCTGCTTATTTTGGGCTACATAAACAGGTGTCTGCCCTTTTTCAGTTGCTTTGGCTACTGTTTCTGCTGCTGCAGCTAAATCGATTCCTTCTTGCTGCATCAATTTATGATTGCCGATATAGACGGTTTCCCCTTTGATATCAGCTTGCAGCCCCAGCCCTGTTAAAGCCGTAAAGTTGGTTACAGAGAGTAAGTCGATTTCTTCCGCTTCAGCTTTGGCGACAATCGCCTGACTTAAAGGGTGTTCAGATAAGCTTTCAATCGAAGCTGCCTGTCTCAGCAAATCTTTTTCATCTGTTTGATAGGTAACAATCTCAGCAACTTTCGGTTTTCCTTCGGTAATGGTCCCGGTTTTGTCAAAAACAATAGTATCAACTTGGTGAAATTTCTCAAGAATATCTCCCCGTTTATAGAGAATACCGTTTTCAGCCGCCCGGCCTGTACCGACCATAATAGCCGTCGGCGTCGCAAGACCAAGTGCACAAGGACAGGCAATAACAAGAACTGCAACAGAAGTCTGCAAAGCAAAGACAAAACTTTCACCCATGATAAAATACCAGAAAAAACCGGTTAATAAAGCCAGACCCATGACAATCGGTACAAAAAATCCAGATACCCGATCGGCAGTCTTCGCGATAGGAGCCTTTGTTTGCTGGGCCTCTTCAACTAAATTGATAATCTGTGCTAACAGTGTATCATCGCCAACCTTCTCTGCTTGTATCGTCAAGGCCCCCTGTCCGTTAATCGTTGCACCATAAACTGGATCATTTACTTGTTTTTCTGCAGGGATGCTTTCACCTGTCAGCATGGATTCATCAACAGATGAATGACCGGCAATAACAAGACCGTCAACAGGAATTTTCTCCCCAGGTTTGACCAGCAACGTATCGGAAAGGCTAACTTCTTCAACCGGCAACATCATTTCCTGCCCATCACGAATAACTCTGGCTTCTTTAGCTGATAGCGTCAGCAAACGTTCAATCGCTTCTGACGTGCGCCCTTTTGAGCGTGTTTCAAAATATTTACCCAATGTAATCAAGGTTAAAATAACAGCTACAGACTCAAAGTAAAGTTCATGAACATGGTGCGCATGTCCTAGAGCAAGGTGATAAAGGCTATACAGACTGTATATAAAAGCTGCAGCTGTCGCTAAGGCTACCAATGAATCCATATTAGGATGCCTTTGCCAGAGGGCACGAAAACCATTACGGTAAAAGCGGCGGCCAAAATACATGACCGGCAACGTCAGTAAAAGCTGCAGCACTGCAAAAACCAAGGGATGGCCATCAGGTCTGATAATACCCGGTAGCCACAGCCCCATCATGCTGCCCATTGAAATATAGAGAAGAGGTAAGCTAAAGACAGCTGATAGTGAAAACTGCTTACGCATTTTTTGGCTACTTTCATCCTGACGCTCCGCTTGGCTTTTAGCCTGCGACGGATCATACAGACTGGCACTGTAACCGCTGGCCGCTACTGTTTTTGCAATATCGGCAGCAGAGAGTTTCTGCGAATCATAGGTAACTTTCATTTTTTCAGTCGCCAGATTCACAACTGCTGTTTCAACATCAGCCATTTTTTGAACCGCCGTCTCGACGGTCAAGGCACAATTTGCACAAGTCATGCCATCAATAAGAAAAGTATCTTCCTGCATTAGAAAACCTCCGTATTTTCTTTACAGCGGCATTGACCTTGTATACAATGACAAGGAATCTCAGCAACTGCTTCAGCTCTTTTTCGAGCCAGTAATGCCTGCAAACGCTCAATGTCATCCAAAGTCATCGGACTGGCATCTAAAAGATGCTCAATTAGGGCAGGGTAACGGCGCTGACAGAATTTGTCCAAAAGTATGGCAGCCTGTTCACTCATGCTGGATTCTTCACTGATTAAAGCAGAATAAATAAATTGTTTTCCCTGCTTTTCAGCCTGCAGGCAGCCTTTACCCACTAGACGTTTGAGCAAGGTTTTGACGGTAGAAGAACTCCACTGCGTTTTTTGCCTCAAAGTTTCTAAAATTTCACCGCTTGTGGTCTGCCCTTTTGTCCAGACCACGCGCATAACTTCCCATTCTGCATTGGCAATTATCATAGAAAACCACCTTTATTCGTCTACGTTTGTCAACAATTATAAAAGATTCGTTGACATTTGTCAACCAAAACGCTCAGCATAAGGCAGTACGGACCAAACATGTCTCAGCCCCCTTTATGAGATACTTCCCTATGGTGGATAGTAACAAGAATTCACTAGAAATTGATAAAGGGCTTTCCCTATACCAAAAAACGTCCAAAAACAGGATATTTCAGATTCTGATGTTCTCAGATTTTGGATAAAACGATAGGGGAACCGCTCATTTACTCTATAGATAATTTTTTGCGGCTAGCGCTTTATTTTACATCAACTCAAGCAATATGTGCAGAGACCAACAAATTGAAGAATGAGGGGAGGCTTATGATCCGCTCCACTCTTATAAAATGTTTAAAACTCATTCCCATTCTATTTCTAACTGAGGCCATTTGTTTTGCCAGTCTTTTTTTAACAAACGCTCCTTATACAGACGAAGACGGTCAGCATTCTGAGCAAAATGCGGGGTGGGTCTAATCTTAAAAGTCAGGAGATCTTCTTCGCCATAGGGTAAAAAAAGACACAGTTGCTTATCCCTGTCCAGCCTAGCGCCGATTGCTGTGCATCTCTCTGGAAATTTTGCAATAGCATCAGTCGCACTTGTATAAGCTCCTGTATGGGGACTGTGGTAATGCATATAAACTTGGTTTTTCAGCTCCCAGTTATAAGCGGGGTAGAGTTCCTGCAAATGACGCTCCTTCTCTATTGTTTCTTCATAAGACATTTTTTCATCATAAAAAACCACATCAACATCTGTTTGCCCCAGTGAAAAAGCATCGTCCGACAGAGACTGCCAAATATAATTCCGCAGAGTTCCGGCACACAGCCAGGCATCCTGCAAATCCAAATCAGCTATTATTTCTAAAATCGTCATAATTCTGCTGTCCTTTTCAAGCAATTCTTTAACTGTCATATTCATTCTCCCTCCAAAAATCCTGGACATGACTTTTATATACACCATGCAGAACCAGAGCCACTGCCACTGAAAATTAAATACGGCCTAAGCTCTTTTCAGAGAGTTTAGGCCGTTGTATTATTTTTTATTTTCTAAATCGCGCAGCATCTGATCAATTTTATTTCCATAAGCAATCGACTCATCTTTAATAAAACGTAAATCAGGAATTTTATACATGGTCAGATTATGACCAAGCTCGCGCTTAATCGTTCCAGTTGCTTTTTCCAATCCCTTCTGAGCCTTTTGCTGATCAGAAGCTAAATCGCTCATAACAGTATAGTAAACCTTGGCCAGAGACAAATCTCCAAGCATCTGAACATCCGTTATTGTCACTGCTTTTACACGCGGATCACGAACTTTTTTCTGTAAAATGTCGTTGACCTCACGCTTAATCTCCATTCCTACACGATCAACACGGAATGAATTCGCCATACACTACTCCTCCAACAAGATACAAAGGCCGTTAAGAAATCCGTATGAAAATAGGGACTGACAAGTGATGCTTGGCATCACGCTGGCAGGCATACTCACAGAGCAGCCACACTCGTATGTCAGCCTGTGGCTTCCTACGATTGCGTCTCTTTTTCACTAGGATTTTAGACCGTGTTCAATTCCAACAAGATACAAAGCCCGTCAAAAGAGCAAAGCAAAAATGACGGTAAGTCCGAAATCTTCGATTTCGTAGACGCACCCCTGTCAAGATGACTAGAAGGGTGCGGCCGGCTGTTCAGACGACAAAGCCTTCAGCCAGCTACGGCGGGCGGTAAGCCAGAAATCTTCGATTTTACAGACGCACCCATGCTAGAACAACTAGGGAGCGGGACAGAACTTAGACTGTAAAGTTCCCTCCCTCTTCCCAATTTTCAAGTTCGGGCTAACATCATCCAACGGATGATGTCACTGCGCAGCTCTTCGCCATTTCCCTATTTATTGCAGCTTATCAGCTGATTAACGGGTGATTTCTTCCATAATGTAAGCTTCAATATTGTCATCGATTTTCAAATCATTGTAATTTTCGATCATTAAGCCACCTTCCTGCGCATTACCAACTTCTTTTACATCGTCTTTATAATGCTTCAGACTGGCTAATTGGCCATCAAAAACAACAACGCCATCGCGGATAACCCGGACACTTGAATCACGGGTAACCTTACCGCTGAGAACCATGAAACCGCCGATTGTTCCCACTTTGGATACTTTAAAGGTCTCACGAATAACGGCCTCTCCGATAACTTTTTCTTCATATTCCGGATCAAGCATCCCTTTCATGGCATCTTCAACTTCTTCTATAACTTTATAGATAATAGAATGCAGACGGATTTCTACTTCATCTGCTTCAGCCTGCTGACGGGCCTGCGGTGTCGGACGGACATTAAAGCCAATGATAACGGCATTGCTGGCTTCAGCCAACGTAACATCTGATTCGTTGATTGCTCCTACTGCTGAATGCACGACATTGACTTTAACACCTTCAACATCTATCTTGAGCAAAGAAGCTGCCAGAGCTTCTACAGATCCCTGAACATCTGCCTTAATGATGACATTAACCGATTTCACTTCGCCGGCTTTAAGGGTGTCAAAAAGATTTTCAAGGCTGACACGGTGTGTTGTTTGGCGCTGTTTAAGCAGAGCGCGTTTTGCCCGTTCTTCCCCAGCAGCCCGAGCCGCTTTCTCATCTTCATAGACGGCGAAATGGTCACCTGCCATAGGCGCTTCGTTCAAACCTGTAATAGATACCGGAGTTGAAGGCGGAGCTGCCTTCACACGGCGGCCTAAATCATTAGTCATAGCCCGAACACGGCCAAAGGTATTGCCGACAACAATCGGATCCTGCACATTGAGAGTTCCCTGCTGAACTAAAAGGGTAGCTACCGCACCTTTTCCTTTATCCAGACGGGCTTCGATAACCGTTCCTATAGCCCGTACAGTTGGATCAGCTTTAAGCTCTTGGATTTCAGCAACCAATAGAACCGTTTCCAGCAATTCATCAATATTTTTGCCAAATTTAGCCGAGATTTCCACAAATTCTGAATCTCCGCCCCATGCTGTTGATACAACACCATGTTCAGCCAATTCGCCGATAACACGTTCAGGGTTAGCATCTGGTTTGTCAATCTTATTGATGGCAACGATAATCGGAACATCTGCTGCTTTTGAATGGTTAATAGCTTCAATGGTCTGCGGCATGACACCGTCATCAGCTGCTACAATCAAAATCGTAATGTCAGTCACAGAGGCTCCGCGGGCACGCATACTAGTAAAAGCAGCGTGTCCTGGAGTATCAAGAAAAGTGATTTTCTTGCCTTCGGTCTCAATCTGATAAGCACCGATATGCTGCGTAATGCCCCCAGCTTCCCCTGTCACAACACGTGAATTGCGCAAAGTATCTAAGAGAGTTGTTTTCCCGTGGTCAACATGTCCCATAATTGTCACAACCGGAGCACGCTCAACCATCTCATCAGGATTGAGGTAATCCTCATCAACAAAGAAGCGGTCAATATCGGCTGTATCTACTTCGACTTTAGCTTTGGCTTCAATACCGTAATCAACCATCAGCAGTTCAATAGTATCACCATCCAGCGATTGATTTTGTGTGGCCATAACCCCCATCATAAAGAGTTTTTTGACAATTTCAGCAGGTTCACGCTTTATGCGCTTAGCAATTTCTGCAACGGTCATCCCTGCAGTATACTCAAATTCTTTCGGCAGTTCATGGAACTTACGTTCAGTAACAGGTTTTGGTGCCTGATTGCTGCGATTATTCCTGCCTTTTTTGTTTTTCTTATTGTTGTTCCAGTTGCTATTTCTTTGATTTCTCACGCGGTTTTGATTATTCCAGTTTTTCTTATTTTTCGTTTGTTTAGGTCCGTCTTCATTTTCATAAGCAAAATCACGGGATTTTTCCGGACGTGCCTGTTTTTTCCGACGGGTATCTGCAGCTTTAGGGGCAGCCGTAGCCAGAGGGGCAGTTTCCTGAAATCCCGGAACTGCGGGAATATCTGCAGGCTGTTGCGGCTGGGCTTCCTGAGCTTTTATTTTCGCTTGTTTGGCAGCCTCACGTTCACGTGCAGCTTTTGCCTTAGCTTCCTGTTCTTCACGGAAACGTGTCTCACTTTGACGGGAATATTCAGCATTTTGTTCTGCTTTTAAGGCTGCAGCACGGGCTTTAAAATCGATCCGCCCTTTATTTGATTGCGGCTGCTGATTTGGCTGGGAATTCCGGTCATTATTGCGGCGGTTATTCGAACGATGGCGGTTATCGCGGTTCCTGTTCTGCCAGTCACTGTTTTGCCGGCCTTCTTCAGATCTACGGCCGTCTTTTTGCTGATAAGCTTTGCGGTTCTTTTTTTGCTGCCGCTCCGCCTGACGGCGCTCAGCCTCAGCCTTGGCCCTAGCCTCACGTTCTGCTTTAAAATTACGGCTTTTCGGACGAATAACGGCTGGTTTTGCCACTGAACTTTCCGCCGCACCCGCAGGCTCCGAAGAAGGCTTAGAAGCTGCCGGTTTTGCTGCGGACTCTTCCTGCTTGGGAGCAGACGGAGCCGCTGTTTCAGTTTTAGAAACAGGCTGCTTTTCTTTCTCCGGTTTAGAAGCTTCTGTTTCTTTTGTTTTCGCAGCAAAACTCGCTATAATGCGGCCGGCATCCGCTTCTTCAACGGTAGAAGCATGGCTTTTCACGGCGTAACCGAGCGACTGCGCACGTTCAACAACCTCTTTGCTGCTTTTTCCAATTTCTTTTGCAATTTCGTGCAATCTTTTCTTTGACAATTGGTGTCCTCCTATTCATCTATTCCATAAGAGTCCTCATTTTCTTTGAAAATCCAGTATCTGCAATGGCAATCACTTTACGCGGCTTGCCTAAGGCAGCACTTAATTCCAGTGCGGAAAACACTGTGGAGACTTCTACATTGTAATAGTTGCTTTTATCTCTTATCTTTTTGCTCAAATTTGGGCCGGCATCATTGGCGAGAAAAATGAGTTTGGCTTGTCTGTTCTGTATCGCTTTAACAGCCAGTTCTTCACCCGCTATCACACATCCGGCGCGGTGAGCAAGACCGATAATCTGTGAGAGTTTTTTTAAATTATTCAAGGCCTAGCTCTTTTCTTTTCACTTTATGGTCAACATAAGCAATCAAATCATCATAAAAGTTTTCCGGAACCGCCATAGCAAAAGTCCGGTCAAAAATCCGCTTTTTCTTAGCAGCCAGAGCTTCATCATTATCCAGTTTAATGTAAGCTCCGCGGCCGTTCTTTTTGCCGGTCGGATCGATAAAAATCTCACCTTCCTTAGTTTTGACGATTCTCAGAAGATCACGTTTATCAATGATCTCACCAGAGACAACTGATTTTCTCAAGGGAATTTTTCTAGTTTTAGGCATTTAAAAACTCTTTTTCTATTTGTTTATTCTGTTCCATCAAGAACAGGTTCTGACGGCTCACTCTCGGAGCCCTCTGCTTCCGCAGTTAACAGCTCTTCTCTTTGAGCTTCCAATTCATCGTATTCACTTGCCGATTTAATATCGATACGGTAACCTGTCAGATGGGCGGCCAGACGAACGTTCTGCCCGCGGCGGCCGATAGCAAGAGATAATTTACTGTCCGGCACAACAACTGTTGCCCGCTTAGGATCCTCATCGTCAAAGAGCACCATGTCCACTTCTGCGGGAGCAATTGCATTGTAAATGAATTCAGCAGGATCCTCAACCCATTGAATGACATCAATATTTTCCTCCATCGGCAGAGCAACACCTGTTTTAGGATCCACGCGCTTAGGATGAAATTTGCTGGTCACTTTTTTGATATTGCTGCCGCCGCGTCCAACAATAGTACCGATAGCATCGACATTGGGATTGTGGCTGCGCACCGCAATTTTTGTCCGATCTCCGGCTTCGCGTGAGACACCCATAATCTCAACAGTGCCGTCAAATACTTCAGGAATCTCCTGTTCCATAATCCGTTTAATAAACTGAGGATGGCTGCGGCTGACGAAAACGTTGACCCCCTTAGGGTTGTTTTCAACTTTATAAACATAAACTTCAATACGGTCATGCGACTTAAAGGTTTCTCCCGGAATTTGATCCTGATGAGAAAGCTGCGCTTCCAAAGACCCCAGATTCACATAAATGAAACGCTGGTCAAAACGCTCAACAGTACCCGTCATGATTTCACCTTCATGCTCTTTATATTCATTAAAGGTGACTTCCCGCATCTGACGCCGCATTTTTTCCATAATAGTTTGCTTGGCTGACTGTGCCGCAACACGCCCAAACTCCGCAACTGACTCGGCAAAACGGATTTTATCACCGAGTTCATAGGCAGAACTGATGGCCAAAGCATCCGAAAGGCTGATCTCAAGCCGGCTGTCAAAAACTTCTTCAACCACTTCACGGACCGTATAAACCTGAAAATCACCTGTTTTTTCATCAAATTCAACTACACAGGACTCTGCCTGTCCATATCGGCGCTTATAGGCAGATTTTAAAGATTCCTCAACCGCTTCGATAATATCTTTTTTGTCAATATGTTTTTCTTCTTCCAAAATGCGGAAGGCTTCTAACATTTCTTTGCTCATAGTTCTATCACTCTTTTTTTCTGTTCTTTAATAACTGGCGCAACAGGAAAAAGCAAAATCCTTTCTTAAAATTTAACTGCTAGACGGGCTTTAGCAACCGTCTGATAGGGAATAACAACCGTTTTTTTACGCCCTTTATCCATAAATTCGAGCGTCAGTTCCTGACCGTCAAAAGCCAGCAGATCGCCTTCAAAATGCTTCATCTTATCGATAGGCTTATACAGGCTGACACTGATATAACTTCCCACAGCTTCGGTCAGACTGGCTGCGGTTTTTAAGGGACGCTCCAGCCCCGGACTGGATACTTCCAAAAGGTACTGATCAGGAAAAGGATCGGGCTTGATTGTATCCAGCAAAGGACTGATAATGTCGGTCAGCTCTGCTGTATCTTCCACAGTAATCCCTCCGGGCTTGTCCACCAGAATGCTCAAAATATAATCTCCGCCCTTTTTTTCATATTCAACATCAACTAGTACAAACGGGGCTTCAATTACAGGGGCAATCTGTTCGGTAACACGTTCGACAATATGATTTGCGATAATGCATCCTCCTTTATATTAACTGCTCTTCTTCTAACACAGATAAGAGGCGAAGTCCTTACTTCGCCCCCTTTCTTTTTTATTGTTAAAGATAGTATAGCACAGAGCCACTGACAATGCAAGGGAATAGGAGAATTTTTATGTCTGCATTTTTCAACACGGCAAAAAACACAATTCAAATTTAGCTCCGATTATTGACAGCAGCTGTTACAAAGGCGGTGTAGAGTTCTTCAGCCCGATTAGGCCGGCTCTGCAGCTCAGGATGGTACTGAGCTGCAACAAAGAATTTTTTCTCCGGCAGTTCAACAACTTCCATTAACCGGTTATCCGGTGATACACCTGAAAAGACAAAACCAGCCGCCTCAAACTGTTCACGGAACTTAGTATTGAATTCATAACGGTGGCGGTGGCGCCGCTGCACAACTTCCTGATTATGGTAAGCTGCTGCCGCCTTGCTTCCAGCTTTCAATTTACATGGGTACAGCCCTAAGCGCAGGGTGCCGCCCATATCTTCAATGCCAATCTGGTCGCGCATAATATCAATAACAGGATATTTGGTGTCAGGGTCAAGCTCAGTTGAATTGGCCCCTCGAGATTGAGTACATGGCGCGCATATTCAACACAGGTCAGCTGCATTCCCAGACAAATCCCCAACATAGGCAGATCCGTTTCCCGAGCATACTGAATGGCTGCAATTTTCCCTTCGGTTCCGCGGTGGCCAAAACCGCCGGGAACAATGACACCATCAACATCACCAAGAGCATCCGCCACATTTTCAACCGTTAAATCATTGGCATTGACCCATTTTAAGTCAATAGCTGAATCATTAACATAGCCCGAATGCTTCAAAGCCTCAACCACCGACAGATAAGCATCCGGCAGCTCAACATATTTTCCGACCAAAGCAATTCTAGTCGTCTTTTTAAGATGGAGAACCTTATCAAGCATTGCTGACCAAGCGGTCATATCAGCAGCAGGCACATCAAGTTTTAAATGGTCGCAAACAATCTGATCCATATTTTGAGCCTGCATATTAAGCGGTATTTGATAGATATGCTCAACGTCAAGCGATTCAATGACCGCTTCCGGAGCCACATCACAGAACTGAGCCAGCTTATTTTTGATAGACTGCTCAACCGGCTGTTCTGTTCGGATCACAAGCATATTGGGCTGAATCCCCAAACCGCGCAGCTCCTTGACTGAGTGCTGGGTCGGTTTGGTTTTCATTTCGCCGGCCGCTTTCAAATACGGCAGCAAGGTGGTGTGAATATACATGACATTATCTGAGCCGACATCAGCTTTCATCTGACGCAGAGCTTCCAAAAACGGCAGGCTTTCAATATCTCCTACGGTACCCCCGACCTCAGTAATAATAACATCCGAATCGGTCGTCGCGGCAGCCCGTTTAATCTTTTCCTTTAAAGCATTAGTAATATGCGGAATGACCTGAACAGTGGCTCCGAGATACTCCCCCCGGCGTTCCTTCCGCAAAACCTCATCATAAATTTTACCCGTTGTGACGTTAGAATATTTATTTAAATTAATATCAATAAAACGCTCATAATGCCCTAAGTCAAGATCCGTTTCAGCACCATCATCCGTCACATAAACTTCTCCATGCTGATAAGGACTCATCGTTCCCGGATCGATATTAATATATGGGTCAAACTTTTGAATGGTGACTTTCAGCCCGCGGTTTTTCAAAAGCCGGCCCAGACTGGCTGCAACGATTCCCTTCCCGATCGAAGAAACAACACCGCCGGTTACAAAAATATACTTCGTCATCAAAAAAACTCCTTTAAGATATGATACAGAAAATTCAAGAAGATAGTATTTATAAACTAGGGACAAAACAAACGGCCTATTAAGACTTAAAAATAAAACAGCCCCCTATTGCTAGGGAGCATTTCCGACCTCATTAAGAGGTGCCCAATAATAAATATAAACTATCTTCAGCATTTTGTCAAACCAAACTTAAAAGATATAAGAAAGGGAAAAACAAACATATTGAGTAACAGGCAGAAGTCAGTTGACAGCGTTTCTTGAGTCTCCATGTCTAGGAACAGACTGAAATCGTCCGTAAGCCTGGGTAGCGCTTCAGCTTCTCCCAGATTTCAAACTGCAATGGTCTTAATTAATCTCAGTTTCTTCCTGCTCAAAGTCTTCATCTTCTTCCTCATCATCCTCTTCGTTCAGTTCAACATCCTCATCTAAATCCTCATCAGGGATAATTTCATTGATTTCTGAATCATAGGAATCGACTTCGTCTTTTTCATCATCCGGATTTTCTTCTTCATATTCTACTTCCTGATCTGCCGGTGTATAATCTTCATCTTCCGGATCATCGTCCCGGTAATCAATGGCATCCTCATCACCGTCCATGAAAGCATTGACCCGTTTTTTCTTACGTTTCGGCGCGCCTTCTTCATGATCTTCAAGCGTAATAATCTCTTCATCAATCTCGTCAACAGCGTACCATGAACGCAGTCCCCACTTATTTTCCCCAAGCGGAATAAAACTGCCGTCAGTATTTAAATCAGCATAAAAGAAAGGGAGCGATTCACGAATTTCCTGATCGGTTTTCTCCAAATAGTTTTGAATATCATTGACAAGGTCACTGAAATGCATCTCTTTATCACGGCCGCGCTCCTCTAAAATAGCACGCGCCACCTCAATCATTGACAGCTCACTCTTTTCCTGTCCGGCAAATACTTCTAATTCCAAAATCCTTCTCCTTTTAACAAGATACAAAGGCCGTTCAAGCTTACAGCAAAAATGACGGTAAGTCCGAAATCTATGATTTCGCAGACGCACCTCTGCCAGGACGGCTAGAAAGATGCGGTCGGCCGCTAGGACGACAAAACTTTCAGGCATCTACGGCTAGTTAACTTGAAATCAATTCTAAACTTAGTTATATCTTTTTGCACAGCTCTTAGGCCGAATAACTTATCACTTTACAAATACCTTTATTCTGCAGTCTCTATTTTACGCTAAAAATCATTTTTCGTCAAAGTCTGAAGATGTCTCTTTCGGACATGTGACAAGACTTCTTTCATATCTTTGGCTAGAATATCAGCCTGGGACTGATCCACGGCCATCCTTTCCTCCAAATAAGCAATCGTATAAATCCCAGCTCCTTTAGCTGCTTCTATTCCGGACGGCGAATCTTCAACAGCTACCGCTTTTGAAGCCGGCACCCCCAGCTTTTGCAAAACAGACTGATAAATAGCCGGATTAGGTTTGCTCTCAGGAAAATCCTGCCCGCTGACAACCAAATCAAAATATTCCTCAATCTCACAGTTCTTTAAGATGTCTAAGAGATAAGGCTTCTGGGTTGATGAAGCAACGGCCAGCAGAATGCCCTGTCCTCTGGCATACTGCAGAATTGCTGTAATATCTGACCGGAATAGCGGTAAATAATTTTCAGCCTGATATTTTTCTTTTTCAATATCAGCCAGCCCCTGCTCAATTTCGTCAAACGATAGTTCCGTTTGGCTCAGTTCCTTAATCTGCATCAGCAGATCTGTCCCCGAACGGCCGACTAAATTTGAAAAATCATCATGAGTTAATTGTTCCGGATTGGCAGAAAGTGATTTAATATAGGCACTCTGAAGCTGAAAATCCAAATATTCTGTATCAACAATGACCCCATCCATATCAAAAACAATTAGTTGTAACATAGCCACTCCCTGTTCTACTGATTAACAGCCAAATACCGCTTGCCGGCTGAGTATTTAACACTAGGCAATCGATTTCAAACGGAATAAACAAATCAGCTAGAAATCCATCTCTCTAATACAGTTTCAGCAAAAGCTGTCACTGAAAAACCAGATACAATGATCTGGTTTGCAGGCTTATTATTTCACTTTGGCTGTGCTTGTTACAATATCAACAGCCTTTTTCATAGCAATATCATGCTTGAGCATGTCAGCTGACAGAAGGCTGCGAACCTGCTCGTTAGGCATATTATATTCAGCAGCAAGGTCCGTAACTTCTTTCTCAATCTCTTCATCTGTTGCTTCAAAATTCTCAGCTTCAGCAATAGCCTCAATCACAAGATTGGTTTTTGTCCGTTTTTCCGCATCAACCTCATACTGTTTATGCAAATCTTCCTCAGTCGTTCCGGTCAGCTGATAATACATTTCCGGTGAAATACCTTGGCGCTGCATATTGTTCATAAATTCATTCATCGCCCGGTGAACTTCCGCATCAACCATCTCTTCCGGCAGTTCGACAATTTCAGCATTTTCGACTGCCAATTCGAGAGCCGCCCCTTCAACAGCATCATCATAGGCTTTTTTCTTATCTGCAGCTAATTCTTCACGGTATTTAGCTTTCAGCTCGTCAAGCGTTTCAACTTCTTCATCAATATCTTTTGCCAGCTCATCATCAAGATCTGGTACTTCTTTTGCTTTGACTTCATGAACAGTTGTTACGAACTTAGCATCTTTGCCCGCTAAATCTTCGGATTGATAGTCTTGCGGGAAAGTCACGTTGACATCCAGCGTATCTCCGGCCTTGCTGCCAACAAGCTGATCTTCAAATCCTGGTATGAATTGCCCTGAACCAAGTTCAAGTGAGAAATTATCGCCTTTTCCGCCATCAAATTCAACACCGTCAACCGAACCGACAAAATCGATAACAACTGTATCGCCTTCTGCAGCAGCATCATCTTTGAGAACCAGTTCTGCTAAATTCTTACGTTCTCTTTCAACTTTTTCGTCCACTTCAGCCTCAGTCACTTCTTGGTCAGCATCAACAGACACCTCAAGATTCTTATATTCTCCGAGCTTCACTTCTGGTTTTGTGACAACTTCAGCCGTCAGTGTCCACTCCGCACCTTTTTCCATTGACTTAACATCAATTTTTGGCTGCGCGACAACATCAAGTCCTAATTCAGCAACAGCTGCTTCATAAGCTGTAGGCAAAATCGCATTGAGTGTCTCTTCATAAAGTGCTTCTTCACCGAATTTTTGGTTAAAAATAGCACGCGGTATACGTCCCTTCCGGAAGCCAGGCACATTCAAATCTTTTTTAACTTTATTGAAGGTTTGATCAAGTGCTGGCTGAATTTTATCCTGACCGATTGTAAATGTAATAAGACCACGGTTTGTAGCTGTGTTTTCAAATGATGTTGACATTGCAGTCATTTCTCCTTCAAATTATTTAGATACAGTTTAGTTTATCATATTTCATGAGCTTTTAAAAGTTTTTTTATGTAATTTTATTCTGGTTGATAATTTTTTTAAACCAAATCAGTTAAAACGGCAGAGTCCTGTTACTTTTTATCTTGCTTCAGCCTTTATTTTCTTTCTCTTTCTTATTTTTTTTGATAGACTGAGATTATGACTATTATAACAAGATATATTGAACAGCTTCATTTAGATGATATTGCCGTTGATATGCTTTCCAAAGCAGTCTCATTGCTACTTTTGCTTTTAGTCTTTTTTATCGGTAAAAAAGTACTCAGCCATATTCTGAATCAAACGATTGCCAAATCGCTTTCCTTTATACGCCAAAATAAGGCTCGGCAGGAAACCATTGTCAAGCTGGCTAATAACATCATGAATTACGGACTTTATTTCCTTTTGCTTTACTGGGTATTGACCATTTTAGGAATTCCAATTTCAAGCCTTTTAGCTGGTGCTGGACTAGCCGGTTTGGCAATTGGGCTTGGTGCTCAGGGCTTCCTCTCAGATGTCGTCAATGGTTTTTTTATCCTTTTAGAAAACCAATATGATGTCGGAGACTCTGTTGAAATCGGTTCGGTAGCCGGTAACGTGACCAGCCTTGGTATTCGAACAACTCAGGTACGCGGATTTGACGGTACTCTCTACTTTATTCCCAATCGGGAAATTTTAGTAGTCAGCAATAAATCCCGGGGGAATATGCGGGCACAGATTGATATCCCGATTTATGCCCAGACCCCTTTGGAAAAGGTCGCTGATATTATAGAGTCTGTCAATAAAGAACAGCTGCAGAATTACCCTGAAATCACTGACAATCCACTAATCTTAGGACTACAGACTAACCAAGCAGGGCAACTAGTCTACCGCATCAACATTTTCGTCCAAAACGGGGAGCAAAACCGCATCTATTCAGTTTTCTACAGTTTATACCAGGAAGCATTAATCGCTAACGGCATTCAGCTGCCGACGCTTAATACGTTTAAAGCGCCCTCTCTTTCCCGATAATAGATTTCTATCATGCCGAACACGGACAGATTAGATCATTTTAGCGATAAAATATTCCGATGATCGCCTCAGAACTGCAGATAGCAAAAAGGAAAAGCATCTCACCAGGCCTTTTCTCCCAGATACTGAGACGAAGCAGCACTTACAGCTGATAATGGGACAAAAATCGGTAAATTGTCATAACATGACGCTTTCGATTTTGCCGCCCCGCCTCCGCTCAGCCACTCCGACAAACTCATCTGTTAAAAATTAAATCGAGGCAGGACTTTTGTCCGCCTCGTTTTAATTTAAAATTTTCGAATAGGGTCTTGCACGTATTTGGCACGCGCTCCGCCTATTAGTTTAGGGCGACTGGCGAGTGCTGTCACATGGGCTCCCCCCAGCTCACGCTGCAAAGGAACCAGCGGTACCTGAACACGCTTGACATGCATTCCAATAAAGGTATCACCAATATCAATCCCTGCATGGGCAACAACTTCCTCCACTTCGACAGGATCATCCATAAATTTAAAAGCCGCCAACTGTCCGCTGCCGCCTGCATGAAGAGTCGGCAAAACATTCACAATTTCCAAATTTTTGCGCTCTGCTGCCTCTCTTTCAATAACTAAAGCGCGGTTAAGGTGCTCACATCCCTGTACTGCTAAATAAACGCCGGTGGCTGCAAGCTCCTCCATAATCGTTTTGACAATCACCTCACCAACCTCAAGATTGGAATTTTTTCCGATTAAACCGCCGGCAACCTCACTGGACGATAAGCCTAAAACAAAAATCTGTCCCTTCTTGACAGCGCTGCGCTCAATAATATCGGCAGTTATCTTTCTGCTTTCCCTCTCCAGTTTTTCTAAATCCATGATTAATACCTCTTTCGTATGTATGTGCATACAGTCAGCAGATGGTCATTTTTCCAAGCGGATATAAGCCAAAAAAAGAAAACCACCGACTGACAGCCCAAAAATATTTTGAAGAATATTGCCCCAAATACCAGCCAAAGCCGCTCCCCAGCCATAGCCCAAGAGCAGCGCCGAAAGAAAATAGCTCCCAACCATAGCCAGAACAGCAAGCAGCAGGCCTGGCAGCCGCTTCCTTCCCGCCCAGCCGGCAAAGAAGCCCTGCAAACCGTGAGCGATTAAGCTATAGAACATATAATGGGGATAGCCCAGCAAAAGATCAATCAAAAAAGCTGACAGACCGCCAACAATAGCTCCCGGCTTAGCTCCTAAATAAAAGGCTGTAAAATAAATCCCTGCATCTAACAGAGTCAGATAGCCTGTCGGTGTTGGCAGATGAATAAAGGCCAAGACCACACTTAGGGCTGTCAGAACAGCTAAAACAGCTAATTCCCTCGTTTTACTCTTTCCCATAATATTGTACCACCCCGTATTCATTTGAGTGCGCAATAGCCTGATAAACAAAAGCTTTAGCGTGTTCTGCTGCTTCTGCAGGCGTTCTGCCGAGTGCCAACTGAGCGGCAATGCTGGCAGCAAAAGTGCAGCCGGCCCCATTATTGTTGCGGTCAAGCAAAGGGCTGGTAAATTCCAGCATCGTTTCACCATCATAGAAAACATCAACGGCCGCAGACGGATCCAGCCTTGCTCCGCCCTTAATCACAACCCTTTTAGCACCTTTTTCATGTAAAGTTCGGGCAGCAGCCTGCATATCAGCCAGACTGTTAATAGATAAGCCGGATAAGATTTCCGCTTCATGAAGATTGGGCGTAATCACAGCAGTATAAGGAAAGAATTCAAGCAGTTTATCCCGCATATCTGCTATTTCTCTGTCCCCATTCTCTTTAAAAACCAAGACAGGATCCAGCACTACCTTAACATCAGTTTGGGTCTTGATAAAATCCAGAACTCCATTCGCTGTATCTAAAGCCGGAAGCAGACCAATTTTAATGGCTGTAAAGGAAATATCAGCAAGACTTTCCAGCTGTTTGTTAAAAACCGTTAAATCAGTCGGTATAACAGCTAAATGTCCTTGTTCCAAACTGGTCATACAGGTTTGGGCAAGAAAAGCAAAGAGCCGGTACTGCGAAAAAACAGCCAAATCTGCCTGAAATCCGCCGCCGCTGAGAATGTCGCTGCCTGCTATCGTTAAGATATAATTATTCTTCATAGATAATCTCCTTCAGATAAAGACCATTCCCTGCTGCTGTCGGCCCGGCCAGAGTTCGGTCTTTAGTTGTTAAAACAGTTCTAATCTGACCAACCGGAAGCTTACCATTCCCGATTTTAAGCAAAGTTCCCACCATGTTGCGCACCTGCTTATAAAGAAAACCAGTCCCAGAAAAGGTAAAAACCAGAAGCTGTTTCTCTTTTTCAAAACGAACATCTGCCATTTTAATCGTTCGAACTTTGTTGACAACACTGCTTCCGGACGCTGTAAATCCTGTAAAATCATGGGTCCCCAACAAATCCTTAATAGCCTCCTCTATCAGCGAAAAGGTCAGAGGATAGGGATAGTGCGTTGCATAATGGCGCAGCAATGGATTTTTAGGCCGGCCGATATCCACAAGAAACTCATAGGTCTTATAGTGTTTATTATAACGAGCGTGAAAGTTTTCCGAAACTTCCTGAACACTTATCACATCAATATCATCAGGCGTCTGTGTATCAAGCCCAAATCGCAGTTTCTCAAGCTCTCTCGCCTGAGGCAGATCAAAATGAATAACCTGACCATAAGCATGAACACCGGCATCAGTACGGCCGGCACCATGTACAGTTACTGATTGTCCGCTGTTTAACCGCAGCAGTGTTTTCTCAATTTCTTCCTGCACTGTCCTCTGTCGCGGCTGCCTCTGAAAACCGGAAAAATCTGTCCCATCATAAGAAATAATAGCTTTATATCGTACCATGCCACTATTTTATCATTTCTCTATCAGAGACTCTAGTCTGGATTAAGCCATCTGTCCCCATACAAACCGCCCCGCTGCTCACCAGACAGAGACGTCTGGGAGCGGGGCAGAACTCCAAACGACAAAGTTTCCCTCACTTTCTTGTCTCAAGAGAATAGAAGAGTGAGATAAAAATCGGTAAATTGTCGCAAGCTGACGGAAGACTTTGTCGTCTTGGTAGCCGACCGCACCCTTCTAGCCATCTTGACAGAGGTGCGCCAACGAAATCAAAGATTTCTGGCTTACCGTCTTTTCATACGGATTTTTAGTCGGTCTTTCTATCTTAACAAAAAAGAGAGGGCTGTCTCAACCAAAGACTGGGCTCCTCCTCTTTTTGATTTCTGTAATGTAGTCTAAATTTCTTCAAAGGCATCCTTCATTTTATCAAAGAAACCTTTTTTCTTTGGATGGACTTTATCCCCTCCTGCTGCAGCAAAAGCTCTGAGAGCTTCTTTCTGGGCATCATTCAGCTTGCTTGGCGTTACAATATTAACCGTCACATGCTGATCCCCCTGACCGTTTCCTCTCAGTTTAGGTGCTCCTTTGCCTTTCAAACGGAAGGTTTTCCCTGTTTGTGTCCCTGCCGGAATAGACATTTCAACATCTCCATGAACAGTTGGAACTTCTACCGTATCACCGAGAGCCGCCTGGACGAAACTGATATCCATTTGATAATAAATTGTCGAGCCATTACGTTCAAACTGGCTGCTTGGCAGGACATTGATAATCACGAAAAGATCTCCGTAAGGTCCGCCGTTAAAGCCAGCTTCACCTTGCCCCTGCAAGCGAATTTGCTGCCCAGTTTCAACCCCTGCCGGAATTTTCACAGATACTTTATGGGTCTGTGTCTGATGTCCTGTACCATGGCAGGTTGCACAAGGTTCTTTAATTTCTTTGCCTGTACCATGGCAGACATCACAAGTCACTTGACGGCGCATCATACCAAGAGGGGTTTGGGTATCAACATTAATCACACCAGAACCATGGCACTTAGTACAAGTAACCGGACTTGTCCCCGGCTTAGCACCGGTTCCCGAACAGGTCGCACACGAAGACTCCCTGTTGTAGCTGACTTCCTTCTCCACTCCAAAGACAGCCTCTTCAAACTGAAGATTCAGCCGATATTGCAGATCATCACCCTGACGGGGAGCAGAAGGGTTGCGGCTGGTACCGCCACCAAAAAAGCTTGAAAAAATATCTTCAAAACCGCCAAAACCGCTGCTGTCAAAGCCGCCAAAGCCGCCAGCATCACCGCCGAAACCGCCTTGAGCGCCTGCTGCACCATATTGATCATAATTGGCACGCTTTTGCGGATCACCCAGAGTCTCATAAGCTTCCTGGATATCTTTATATTTCTGCTCAGCACCTGCTTCTTTATTGATATCTGGATGGTACTTCTTAGACATTTTACGATAGGCTTTTTTTATTTCATCTTGTGAAGCATCCTTTGATATGCCTAGACGTTCATAAAATTCAGTATTGTTCATATTTTTGTCCTTTATTCAAAAACAGAGGTTGTTATTTTTGTCAACCTCTGATTCAGTATGATTGATTTCATGCATATATTAAAGCCGTCTTGAGTCAGCAAGAGACTGCATCAATCATCTTTAGCAGCAAAATAAATGCTGCGGAATTAAAACTGCAGACTGTTCCTGACGGGCGAGTGAGCCTTTCAGATTGCAGACTGCCAGTCAGGAAAAGTTGCGGAATTAAAATTCAAAACAAAGTTAGATGAATTTATTTTTCTGTAAATTCGCCGTCAACAACATCATCGTCACCGCTCTTATTATCAGCAGCATTTTCTGCCTGAGCGCCTTCGGCACCTGCTTGTGCTTGCTGAGCGGCTGCAGCCTGTTCATAAAGTTTTACGGCTAAAGCCTGAGATTTTTCATTAAGTGCTTCTAACTTAGCTTTCATATCATCAAGATTGCCTGATTCCTGAGCAGCTTTCAAGTCATCTAAAGCAGACTGAGCAGCATCACGCTCTGTATCGAAACCTTTACCTTCAGTTTCTTTAATTGTTTTCTCAGTTGCAAAGATAGCCTGATCAACTTCATTCTTAAGATCAACCTCTTCTTTACGTTTAGCATCTGCTTCAGCATTTGCTTCGGCATCTTTCATCATACGGTCAATTTCTTCTTCACTGAGACCGTCATTGGATTTAATAACAATATGCTGTTCTTTTTGAGTACCGAGGTCCTTAGCTTTAACTGACACAATACCGTTTTTGTCAATATCAAAAGTCACTTCAATTTGTGGTACACCGCGAGGAGCAGCCGGAATATCAGTCAGCTGGAAGCGGCCAAGTGTTTTATTATCTGCGGCCATAGGGCGTTCCCCTTGAAGCACGTGAATATCCACCGCCGGCTGATTGTCTGCTGCTGTAGAGAAGACTTGTGATTTAGACGTTGGAATAGTTGTGTTGCGGTCAATAAGCTTAGTGAAGACGCCGCCCATCGTTTCAATACCCAGTGACAGCGGAGTAACATCAAGCAGGACAACATCTTTCACATCACCTGTAATCACACCGCCTTGAATAGCAGCCCCCATAGCAACAACTTCATCAGGGTTAACAGACTTATTAGGTTCTTTGCCTGTTTCAGCTTTGACAGCTTCTACAACTGCAGGAATACGGGTTGAACCGCCGACCAAAATCACTTCATCAATTTCTGACAGCGATAATCCGGCATCTGACAGTGCCTGACGAACAGGTGTTTTAGTGCGTTCAACAAGATCGCTCGTCAAATCGTCAAACTTAGCGCGGGAAAGATTTGTTTCTAAATGCAGAGGGCCTGCATCACCAGCAGTGATAAACGGTAAGCTGATTTGTGTCTGCGTAACACCCGACAAATCTTTCTTAGCTTTTTCCGCAGCATCTTTCAGACGCTGAAGCGCCATCTTGTCTGCAGCTAAATCGATACCATTTTCCTTCTTAAACTCTTCAACTAAGAAGTCAATAATTTTTTGGTCAAAATCATCACCGCCCAATTTATTATCACCAGCGGTAGCCAATACATCAAAAACTCCGTCGCCTAACTCAAGAATTGAGACGTCAAAAGTTCCTCCGCCAAGGTCGAAGACCAAAACTTTTTCATCTTTATCTGTTTTATCAAGACCGTAGGCAAGAGCGGCTGCAGTTGGTTCATTAATGATACGCTCCACTTCGAGCCCGGCAATTTTACCGGCATCTTTTGTCGCTTGGCGCTGAGCATCATTAAAGTAAGCAGGAACTGTGATAACCGCTTTATCCACTTTTTCGCCAAGATAATCTTCAGCATAGCCTTTAAGATACTGCAGAATCATCGCAGAAATTTCCTGCGGTGTATACTCTTTTCCGTTAGCGGCAACTTTATCTGAAGTCCCCATCTTAGACTTAATAGAAAGGATTGTTTCCGGATTTGTCACCGCTTGGCGCTTAGCAGCATCCCCTACAATAATTTCACCATTCTTAAAAGATACCACTGAAGGCGTTGTACGATTGCCTTCCGGATTTGCAATAATTTTACTTTCAGTTCCTTCAAGAACTGCAACTGCTGAGTTAGTCGTTCCTAAGTCAATACCAATAATTTTAGACATGTATATTACCTCGTATAATTAATTTTTCTTTATTTTAGATAAATGTAGATAGCAAAACCGAGTACGGATTCAGAAATCTGTTTTTTCTGGTCTGCTTCAGACTCTGTCATCTGCAGCACAGTTTGTTCAGCCCTTTGATTTGCCATTCTATTTCATTTATAGTTTACCGACATTTCGGTCAAGTTTACAACCACAGAAGCAGGAAAAACCATAGCCTCTGTTTCTGCAGACACTGCCGCCTGCCTAATTATATACAATTACCATAGCAGGCCGAAGCAGACGTTCGTGCAGCCTGTAGCCTTTTTGCAGGACCTCAGCAAGAGTATCCGCGGGATGGTCATCATCTGCCGGCAAAGTCTGAACAGCCATATGAAAATTGTGGTCAAAACGGTCAGTCTCAACTTCCTCAATACCTTCTTCTTTTAAGGCCTGAAGCAAACTTTCCTGAACCATTTCAAGACCCTTTTTAACATCATCTGTTAAGCCTTCTACAGCCAGAGCGCGTTCAAGGTTATCCAAGCTCGGTAAAATAGCCTTGGCAAGGTCCTGAGAACGGTAACGCTGCAGACTTTGCCGCTCTTCATTAGCTCGGCGCTGAATGTTCTGCATCTCGGCATGGGCGCGTAAATATTTGTTTTCAAAATCATCTGCCCGCTCATTTGCCAGCTCTAACTCTGATTTTTCAGGACTGGCTTCTTCTGCTTCCTGTATAGGCTCTTCTGCTGTTACAGGCTCCTGTTCCATTTCTTCATTTTTGATATCTTCTGCCAAGATTTCAACCTCTTTCTATTTATTAATTCACTTCGTAATGATTGCTGTTCAGATAGCGGTAATAATCCCCCAGTTTCATAACCAAGACACGGCCAATCACATTAACCAGACTGACACTCCTGCGATAGTCCATATCAATCGGGCCGATTAAAGCCAATAGACCAAATCCTCGGTAAGGAATCAGATATTTATGAGTTAAGAGCGTGACATCGGCCAGAGCAGATTCTTTGCTGTCAGCAACTTGGACACTGGCCATCTCATCTTCCTGTATGCTGCTGCGCAGCGCAAGAGCAACACGCTGAGAATCATCTAAAAACTGATAGGTCTTTAAATCAGCATATTCTAAAGAGTTGACTTTACCTGTCACAAACACCGATTCCTTGAATAATTCCGCAAAAATATAATCGAACAGATCCAAAACATTATCGGTCACTGCAAAGTATTTTTGCACAATCTGCGGAATTTCCGTCCTCAGTTTGTAATGAATATCCATTACAGAGCGGTTAAGCAAACGCTCATCAACAATTTCCTTCAAGATCAGCAAATCCCGTGTCAGAAAATTTTTCGGAATAGCGAACTGCACAGTCGTTGGTTTTGACTCATCAAGTGTTAAGATAGCAAGAGCATCATGATTGCTCAACTGAACAATCTCAAAAGTTGTCAGCTTCTGCTGAGCAGGTTCAACATCAAGGACAACAGCTGTATAGCCTGTCATCTCTGATAAAACCTGACTGGCCCGCTGCAAAAGATCATCAAGCCTAAATGCTTCAAAATCAAAAGCTTTAATAACTTGATAGACATCCTGCTCGTCAACACTGTCAAAACTGAGTGAATGCTCAACAAAATATTTGAAGCCGGCAGGGCTTGGCATGCGGCCGCTTGATGTATGAGCTTTTTCAAGCAAACCTAATTTTTCAAGCTTAGCCATATCATTCCTGATTGTAGCACTGCTCGAATCAATAACGGCCTGCAGTTTTTTGGAGCCAATAGGTTCGTGCGTCTGAGTAAACATTTCAATAATGAGGTTTAAAATATCATTTTGACGCGGAGTAATCACAAACCAATCCCTCCTTTCAAATCATTTCAGAGTTAGCACTCTTCACCTTAGACTGCTAACTTATGTTTTTATTATACTCTTTTTAGGAAGACTGTCAAGAGAAAAACACAAAATTTTAGCACTCTTTTTAGAAGAGTGCTAAAATTTCTGCTAATCATATTGTGTTAAATCATTTTCTTCAATAAGCTGAGTCAATTTCAAGGCATAATCAGGATCTGTACTAAAACCCGCTCCCTGCAAAGACTGTGCTGGGCCTTTATAGCCTTTTAGTGTTGCCATCTGCACATAGACTCGTTCGCCCCATAGATCACCCGATTTCAGTAAATCAAGATAATCATAAATAGCTTCATCCCAAGAACGGTAAATTTTAAAACGCTTACTGCGTGTCTGCCAGACATTATCTTCATAAAGCTCAGTCTTCAAGTCAATAAAATCATCACCGGGCTGGGCTGCGATGCCAAATAAATTATGGTACTTGACCGCCAGCAGATTTCTCCCATAATCTGAAGCTAAGACGGCTTGTCCGAGAATCACAGAAGGCCTCAGCCCGTAAGAGGCCGCCGCTTTCTGGACAGTGGGGGCTATTTCTCTAATAAACTCTTCTTTTGTATAGGCAACAGACTGTTTTTCCGTACTGCTGGGGATCCCTGTCCGGGAAGACAAAGGCAGCCAAAAAACCAAAACAAAAATGAAAACAAAAGCCAGAAAATATGCAAAAGAAAGCCGTCTTCTCAATTAATCACGCTCCTTTAACAAGGCAATGTATTCTTCTAAGGTCAGATTATTTTGGGTCATATACTGAGCTGATTCAGTCCCTACATAGCGAAAATGCCAGTCCTCATAATCAACCCCTGTAAAGCGGGATTTCCCCTCAGGAAAACGCAACACAAAGCCGTAATCAGGTGCAAGAACAGCTACCTGGGCTGCCACATCTGGGTCACTGGCATTCAGATAGTCCACTGTACTCATATCAATTGCCAAACCCGTTTGATGTTCACTGGCTCCGGCCGGCTGAGAATAAGTTTTAACAAGCTCTTCTGCCTCTTTCTGAGTCAAACTGGGATCGCTAGAAAGCTCTTGACTGACATATGTATTAAACAATTCTTCTTGATAAGCTACACTGCGATAGCCTGATATCAAATGCTCCCTGCTGTTAATCGTCTGAGCTGCAGCTAAAAATGCACGGACATTATCTGCAATCCGCGAATCAACAGATACACCATCAACGTCTGTCAAAACAGGATTCATTTCATCAGTTATATTATTCCGATTAACAAGAACCAACTCCCAGTCATCTGCCGACACATCAGGCAAAGCAGAATCCGTTTGTTCCTCTTCCACAGCACTTGACGAAACAGTACTTGAAGCCGAACCACCTGGGTTCTCTCCGCCTTGATAATTAAAGAGATAAACAGCTAAAGCTGCCACGGATAACATGACAAGGAACAATACAGAGGTCAGTAAATTTCGTTTTTTCATTCGTTTTCTAAAATCTTTCTTCCTGCTTGCCGATAAGACATATCACCGACTGTTTCAAGTGTAAAGCGACCGTTTTCATAGCTGGCAACTGTTACACAGCCATTATCCAGAGAACGCCGCGGCTGCTTAGCATCTACCAGCCATACAAACGTATTAATGGTCATTCCGTGGCTCACCACAATGGCATTGCCGCCGCCCTGACCCTCGATTGTCTTGGCAATCGCTTCAAATCCATCGTAAATCCGCTTGCGTAAAACAGGCCAAGGTTCTGCCCAATTAGCTGTATCAACCTCAACAAGACTTTCTGCCAGCTCCGGATAAGGAACATCCTTCATATCACGGCCATTCTCAAAAGCCTTCGTTCTTGGCAGCACACCGTAAAAAAGCTCTCCGTCGTAACCGCCGTCCAAACTGCCAAAGCACCACTCCCGTATCCGTTTATCACGGCTGTATGGGATTCCTTCCTGCCGGCATTCTTTTAGTATAATTTCCATCGTCTGCATGGTTCGTCCGGAATCGCTTGAGAAGGCAGCGTCAAATACAAGTCCGGCTTCTTTCAGACCTAAGCCAAGTTCACGAATTCCCTGCTCTCCCTGTGCAGTCAGGGGTGTATCGCTCCAGCCCTGAGCCCGCCCGATTGTATTAAACATTGTTTTCCCATGGCGTGCAATATAGAGTGTCACTTTCTTCATACTTTTCCCTCCGCTAACTCTGTTTTTCATTATAACATGAAATGAAAACACTTGCAAAAATCAGCAAGTGCATATCTTTTAATTTTTAAAGCTATGAATAGGGGCTGGGATTTGGCCGCCGCGCCCAATAAAATCGGCAGCAGAAGACTGATTTACTCCCATAACCGGGGCTGATCCTAAAAGACCGCCAAATTCTAACAAATCCCCTTCTTTTCCTTTAGGAATGATACGTACAGCTGTCGTTTTTTGATTGATTACCCCGATGGCAGCTTCATCTGCTATCATAGCAGCAATGGTCTCATGCGGAGTATCTCCCGGAATAGCAATCATATCTAAGCCAACAGAGCAAATAGCTGTCATAGCCTCTAATTTCTCTAAATTCAGAGAACCGTTTTTTACCGCTGCAATCATGCCTTCATCTTCGGAAACCGGGATAAAAGCTCCTGACAGACCGCCAACCTGATTGCAGGCCATAACACCGCCTTTTTTCACCTGATCATTCAGCAGAGCCAGCGCCGCTGTTGTCCCATGAGTTCCGACCGCTTCCAGCCCCATTTCTTCTAAAACACGCGCAACCGAATCCCCAACGGCAGGAGTCGGTGCCAGTGATAAGTCAACAATACCGAATTTCACCCCAAGGCGTTCTGAAGCCATTTGACCGACAAGCTGACCGATACGCGTAATTTTAAATGCTGTTTTTTTCACCGTTTCAGCTAAGACATCAAAACTCTCCCCCCGTACTTTTTCTAAGGCACGTTTAACCACTCCGGGGCCCGAGACTCCGACATTGATAACAACATCTGCTTCGCCTACACCGTGAAAAGCACCCGCCATGAAAGGGTTATCCTCAACTGCATTAGCAAAAACAACCAGTCTGGCTGCTCCTAAATCCGATAAATGGGCGGTCTCTTTAATCACACGGCCCATATCAGCTGCAGCGGTCATATTGATGCCTGATTTGGTTGAAGCTATATTGACGGAAGCACATACTTTACTGGTTTCTGCAAGAGCAGGGGCAATCGAACGAATTAAAATCTCATCGCCTTTTTGGTAGCCCTTTTGTACCAAAGCGGAGAAACCGCCGATAAAATCTACCCCAATCTCATGTGCTGCTTTATCAAGAGCTTTAGCCAGCGGGACATAATCTGTCGCAGAAGTTGCTGCACCGATTAAAGCGATGGGAGTTACAGATACCCGTTTATTTACAATAGGAATACCTAATTCAGCAGCAATTTCGTCGCCGACGGCCACGAGATCCGCAGCTTTTGTAACAATTTTTTCATAAATTTTATCGGCCGCACATTCTATATCCGGATCAATACAGTCCAGCAAGGAAATTCCCATTGTAATTGTCCGAATATCAAAATTCTGCTCTTCAATCATCTCAATGGTTTCAGTAACCTGCTTAATATTCATTCTTCTACTCCTAGCTTATAAATTATGCATTGCATCAAAGATAGCAGAACTTTGGATATTGATTTTCACGTTCAAATCATGTCCGAGTGCTTCCAATTCAGAGCGCAGCCAAGTAAAATCTTTTTTCTCCGATGCTGAAACGAGCATCATCATTGTAAAATAGTCATCCAGAACCGTTTGCGTAATATCGTCAATATTTAGACCCAGTTCTGCAATTTTTGCTGATACTCCTGCTACAATGCCTGTTTTATCTTTTCCGATCACTGTAATAATCGCCTTCATAGGTAAACCTCCGCTTATATTGTTCTCATTTTACCATATTTTCATAGCCAGTTCTATTTTCTCAATAATCCCTGACAAGCTCTCTGTTTGATTTTAGAATGGCAGCAGCTTCATCACATAACGAGGATAAGGCTGCTAAACCTGCCTATCTCTCACCAGTAAAGAAAGAAGCAACCGCAATAACAATAACAGCCCCTAAAATCGAAGGTACGAGATACATACCGGCTAAAGACGGCCCCCAAGCGCCGAACAAACTCTGCCCGACAAAAGAACCCAACAAACCAGCAGCAATACTAGCCAAACAGCCCATAGAACTGCCTTTATTAGTGATAGCTCCTGCAAGCATTCCGATAAACGCACCGATAAGTAAAGACCAAATCATACTTTCCCTCCTTGTCCTTTATTATAGCATAAAGCCAAATCTCTATAAAAACTTTATGAGACATCTTGAATTTCTGTCAAAAAATGGTAAACTATAGTTAGCTTATAAACTAACAAAGGAGGTGCTTTATGTTTTCAGCCAAAAAATTAAAAGAAAGACGGCAGCAGTTAAAGCTGACACAGGCCTTCTTAGCAAGAGAGCTAAATATTTCCAGACCGTCCTACTGCAATTGGGAAAACGGCAAAACCAAACCTAATCAAAAAAATCTAAAAAAATTAGCAGAATTGCTGCAAGTCACACCAAATTATTTTTTATCTGAACATGACATTGTAACAGTTTATACACAATTAAACCAAAATAACAAGGACAAGGTAATGGACTTTTCACAGGATTTACTCACAAGACAAGGCAAAATAGCCGAACCCGAGTTTGGCCCTAAACGCTATCCCTACAAAGTATTTGAGAAATTATCAGCCGGAACGGGGTTTGCGTATTTCGGGGACGGTAATTTTGATACCGTTTTTTACGATGAAGAGATTGATCACGATTTTGCTTCATGGGTTTTCGGTGATTCTATGGAACCAACCTTTTTAAATGGTGAGGTTGCTCTTATAAAGCAAACCGGCTTTGATTATGACGGTGCGATTTATGCGGTCGAATGGGATGGACAGACTTACATCAAAAAAGTGTACCGCGAAGAAGACGGGCTGCGTTTGGTCTCTATTAATAAACGCTATGCAGACAAATTCGCCCCTTACGATGAAAATCCGCGAATTATCGGCTTAATCGTAGGTAATTTTATGCCGCTTGAAAGTTAGAAGAATGGTTTCTACACCGTGTTGCTATATGGACAGCCGCAGCATTTCGCCGTTTTAATTATTAAAAGGCCGTTCAGCCCTCACTTAGTTTTGATTTTTAACAGCTTTCTTTTCCCTGCTGCTAAGCGTCCGGAAATGTTCTTTGGTCAATGCACTACTGTCTATGATAAGCACATCTGGTGTCGAAAGCAAGATCATTGAGCTCAGTCAGGAAGGGAGTGGGACAAAAATCGGTAAATCGTCATTTTATGATAATTTCGATTTTGCCGCCCCGCCTCTGCACAGTTGATTAGAGAGATCGCTATCCCTTGAGCGACAAGGGATAAGAACTTCCCATCAATCACCGCGCCAAACTCATCTCTTTAAAAAAATGAGGCAGATTATCCCTGCCTCGTTTTCTTTACTTTATTACGATTAATAGGCAGATGGCGGCACGCTGAATGACTCTTAAGCTGCCTGCAGGCGGCATGAAGCCTTTAGTCTGCACTGCTTCCAATGCAGATATCTCTGCTGGAGGTTCTCAATGTCTGCGCGACAGCTGCATTTCACCGCAGCTTTTATCCGTTTAGAATGTCAATTTTATTTAAAATCTTTGAATAAGGGACGGAGTTTTTTTATCATTTTTTGCCTCCCGGCAAAACGTTCTCCGCGTAAGAGTTTTTGAAACATTTCACGCTCTTCTTTCCCATCTAAGTTATTCTCCGCTTCCTGAATGACTTCTTTATAAGCAACGTAATCATCTAATGCTAAACTTTTATCGCTCACACAATGCCCTATTTCGCTAATCTCCTCATAAGCCATTTTATTAAATTTCCGTTTATAACTTTCCTGCTGGCGAATAACATCTTTTAAATAGTTAGAAAATTTGGTTTTAAAATAGACATACAATTTCAGTTCATCATAGTATAGGTCCGGGTGTTCATACAAAAGACTGAACAGGACGATATCTCCTTCCTGCAGCCAGTCATTATAATCCCACAAATGGATGTGATAACTGCGTTTTAACTTTAAAATAATCGGCCTAACTTTTTTACATAAACTGTCAAATTCATCTTCCCGCATACAGAATCACTCCTTTAACTAAGATAAGCATAGTATAAATAATTGCAAACAAAAAGAACATGACATTTTTGTCATATTCTCAGAATATAGCCGAAGCAGCAGTAAAGTATATTTTTGATACAGCAGTATTCCTGCCAGTTCTTACTTGTTCCTTAGTAAAAACTGGTTAAGAGGAATAAACATCCAGACTTTCTTGGCTCACTAAAAAACAGAGAGACAAAACCAGTAACTCTCATAGGTTTTTAATAATCTGGTCAGCTGTAATGATTTCAGTTCAGACTTGAAAAGCAGAGAGTGGAGAGAAAGCAATTTTTCGGAAAATCGCAATCTTTGTCCTGTTATCTCTTTTTATTATTTCCATAAATCAACCTATTAGAAATTTTTGTTCGGGCGTTTTTGAAAGGTATTCTCTTTTTTGTGGTGCTGACCATATTGCATCGAAATCAATGTCATCAGCAAATCGTGAGTTGAAATCAACAAATAATTTTTCTTTTTTTGTATCCCAACCACGCGCAATATCGTGAAAATAAGTATTGTGTTTAAAAGCTGGAATTTCATACAGGTCACGAGCATAGCCCCAAATATTGGTGTATTCGGAAATTCGCTTCTTAATTGGACCTAAATTTCGATAGTAATGTGTATCAAAACGTGCTAAAGTGACAAAAAAGCGCACATCGCTGTCTGTAACATAATCACCAAACAAAAATCTATTATTCTCCAATCGTTTTTCAAGCACATCTAAAGTTGTGAAGAAATCATCGAATGCCTCTTCATAAGCAACCAAAGACTGGGCAAACATCATTCGATAAACGCCATTGTTAACAAATGGAAAAAGGATATTATCGTTCAAATTATCAATATCATTACGCAGCTCTTCTGGGTAAAGATCAGGTGCATTATCCTTTTGGAACGGTTTAAAATTAACTTCCAGATAATTGGTCAATCGGTGATAGTCATTATTGGCAACTGTATAAGTTTCTAAATCTACAAGGGCTGGTACGGTTGTCCGACCAGTATAGTCTGGATCGGCACGATAATAAAATTCAGACAAGAATTCGGCCCCTGTTGTTGGATCAACTTGGTTTTCATAAGCAGCAAAATCCCATCCATATCGGCGTTTTTCCGGGTCTTTGTAATCGTGTCCGACAATTGTAACAGAAATGGCATCTTCTAAACCTAATAATTCTCGAACAATAGAAGCACGATTCGACCAGTGGCATCCTTTTGCCCAATATAAATGATAGCGTCCTTTTTCTGCCTTCAATTCGCCCTTACCGTCTCCAAATGGTCTTGTAAAATGGTTTGGTTGACGTTGAAAAGCACCGCGTTCATCAATTTCCGTTTTCGTTTCAACAGGGCGGGGTTTTATTTCTACTGGTTTGATATTAGGATTTGTATAGTTTGGCATAATATTTCTCCTCGTAAAATAAGTTTATGGGGATGTTTCAATCCCAAGTGTTGACAATTTTTATAACTTGACTATTGCAAGGTTTTCCAGAACAATAGAGTCATGGAATGGACTCATGGTTGTTTCTTTTTCTCCTTGTTGCTTAGACTTCAATGGAAAGTCTGTTACCCAAGCCTTGTCCCTACTTCCAACACACTAGCTGTTTCCACTAGGCTCACTTCTGTATCTAGTAGGCTACAGGCGGCAGGTGAGCCAGTGCTCAGAATTCTCTTAGGCGAGGCTGTTGGGTCAAGGTGTTTCTGGGGAACCTTACAGTCGTCAAGAAAACGTCCAAATCCAATTGAAAGGAGACCTTCCACACGAAATGTTTTGTCGGTTTAGACGTTAGCTCTACAAAACGTGATACCTGTATCATGCTCAGTGATACCTCAACGCCATTTACTGCTTCTCTGACTAACGACCTAGTTGGTGCTTCTGAAATCAAGAAACAGGTTCTTGAGCTCAATGAAACCCATGCCTTTGAACGCATCGTCATTGCATGGAAGCTACTAGTCTCTACAGTTTTCATCCTGCCATGTTCTTCCACGAAGATAGCGACTTAAATGCTTTAAACGTTGAAGTCATGGTGGAACAACCCAATAAGATGAAGAAATATCGGGAAGCCTTTGAAGAAAGTAAAAATGATACCATTGATGCCTTCTACATTGCCGATTATTTCCGAGCTGAGCGCTTCTCACCAGCTTTTCTCAAAGAGGAGAAATATGTGGCGCTCCAACATCTAACCAGAACGAGGCTCCAACTTATTGAACAGCTAACAAGAACCAAACAGCACTTTATTGAAAACATTTATTATAAGTGCAATACCTTGTCTACTGAAATCAAGAATGAGAACCTGACAACCAATCTCTGGTCTAGCACTATCATCTCCCTGATGACCGAAGATTACACCCTAGACAATTAGCCACTGTTCCTCTCAAAGACCTAGCGGACTTTATCCAGAAGCTAGGGAGAAGTCGCTTCAAGGCGCCTGAAAAGTTAGCTAAAGCTATTCAAGCAGCTATCAATTTCTTATCGTCTCTCTAAAATCCAACAAGATTCTGTCAATGTCGTTCTTGGTTTACTCGCTCGAGAAATCAGAAATCTTGAACAAATGATCAAGGAGATGGATAAAGCTATTGAAGAGATGGTCGAAGTCATTCCTGAATATCAGTGTTTAACGTCAGTACCTGGTCTTGGTAAGGTGTACGCTGCTGGCATTATCGCTGAAATTGGACAGATTGAGCGCTTTAAAGACCACCCTCAAGTCGCTAAATATGCGGGATTGAATTGGAAACAGAATCAATCTGGAAACGCTAACTCTCAACATACGGACCTTGTTAAAAGAGGCAATCGTTATCTCCGTTATGACTTAGTTGAAGCCGCCAACTCGGTGAGACGACAGGATAGCGAATATCAAGCCTTTTACAAGAAGAAGTATCAAGAAGTACCTAAACATCAACACAAAAGAGCCATCGTCTTAACCGCTAGAAAATTTGTGCGTCTGGTGGATGTGCTACTACGCAACCACCAACTCTATACGCCACCAAGGAGGCCTATGGAAGATCAGTGATTATCGGCACAAGTCCTTGGTTAAGCTAGTGAAAAAAGCGATTTTCACTAGGTGTTTTTTGTGCATCCTGTTTTCTAGAAAATCAACTAAACCTTATTCAACTTTAGCTTGACTTTTTACCACTAGACTTTAATTAAATATAGTGACGACTAGCACGGTCATGCGGCAAATCCCAAATGCTTAAATCGGGACCTTTGGGTAAAATTTGATGGGGATTATCGATAGCACTTAAGTGATAGTGTTTTTTGATATGGTCAAAATTGGTTGTCTCTTTAAAAGCTTCTTGCTGATAAAGGTCACGCGCATAGCCCCAAAGATTCGAAAAATCAATTAAACGATTGCGATTACAGCGAAAACCATTATAGTAGGCAATATCAAAACGTACCAGAGACACGTAAAGCCGAATATCAGAATCCGTTACCTGCTCACCGAGCAGATATCGACTGTGTGCTAATCTTTCTTCTAATTCATCCAACCGTTGAAATAAGTTATCATAGGCTTCTTCATAAGCTTTTTGACTCGTAGCAAAGCCTGCTTTGTAAACACCATTGTTAATATCATGAAAAATAATGTCATTCAAAATATCAATATCATCACGTAATTCCTCTGGATAAAGGTCAGGAGCATTATCGCTATGAAATGGTGCCCAATCCGTTTCCCAAATTTTCAACAGATGATAAAAGTCGTTATTAACGACTTTTTCTGTCTGTAAATCTACCACGGCTGGAACAGTAAAGCGCCCTTGATAAGAAGAATCAGTTTTTAAATACAATTCGCTTAAATAATGGACACCCAGAACAGGGTCTGTTTTATTTTCGCCCAAACTGAACTCCCAATCTGTTCGATTAACACCTACAGGGCGAATAGGATTAACGACACCTACGCTAATAACATTTTCCAGCCCTAATAGTTTTAAAGCAATTAACTGTCTATGTGCCCAAGGACAAGCATACGAAACGATTAACCTATAACGGTTCTTCTCAACAGGTAACTGCCCCTCTTCTTTTCCAAAAGGAGTTGTAAATCTTGTTTTTTGGCGTTTAAAATGTCCTGAATTATCTACTTCTTTGCTAACAAACTCTGTCGTCATAGCCCTTCCCTGCTTTCTGTTTCTTCTAAAAATAGAAATGAAATATCTTCTAAATATCCATTTGCCTGCAGGCTTGTTAAGCGATATATCATTGAACGCGCATCATCTTCGTAGATCAAAAGGGATTTTAAAAATTTTTTCATGCTAATACCGTCCTTTCTCACTATCAAAACGATATTTTTCCGGTAAAAAGAACCCTTCATCTTCCATCCATTGCAAACTTTCAGGTGTTCCATGTCCAAAATAAGCAAAAGCTGTTTTGCTCCGCCTGAAGCCGTATTTCTCATATAAAGTCAGTGTTTGCGGATGTGTATAGAGGATAATATTAATTCCTTTCATTTTTTCCAACAGAGTTGTTATAATTGTATGCCCAATATGCTGACCTTGGTAGTCCGCATTAACAGCGACATTATAAATTGCTCCTTGTGAAACAAAATCGGTCAAAGCACGTCCAACCCCAATCACTTTATTTCTATCCTTAATATAAACAGTGATATCGCTGTTACGGAAAGACTTTTCAGTTTGCTTCACATCTGTATTGCTAGCAAGCCCTGCTGAATGCAAAACATCAGCAACCTGTTGAAAATCCACCTTATCCGAATCTGTTTCAATTGTATATTTAAAAGTCATAACAATCTCCTAGTTATCATAAGTTGGTGAATAATCTTCATCAAAATACTTTTCGTTAATCTGTTTAGAAGTTCCGTCTTCAACGATTTCTTTAAGCGCAGTATTAATATCCTCTGCTAGTTGCGTTTCTTCTTTTCCGACCACAAAATAACTGTATGGTTCAGACATTAAGGCTGTTGACAAATCTCCGCTAATCGTTTTACCCGTTAAATCCAAATTATATTCTTTTTGATAGTATTCGAACATCGGTTTATCCATAACGAGAAAATCATATTTACCACTTTCAACTCCCTCAAGCTGTGATTTTAAATCCTCAGAAGAATAATTGAGTTCAATCGTACTATCTGGGTTCGCTTTATTATATTCTTCAATTGCTGTCGTTGAATTTACACCTGATGACCCAACTGTCGATAAACCAGCTAAATCCGACCATTCATCAGCCGCTTTAGTTTTATCACTACCGTTTTTAAAAATAACGACGTAAGCATTTTTAAAAATTGGATCTGTAAAAAGATAATTCTTTTCACGTTCTTCATTTTTAGCTAAATTATTCACTGCAATGTGATAGCGCCCAGAGGTTAGACCCGAAAATATAGATGAGAATTCAACTTTGACGATTTTTAGTTTGTACTGAGGTAGCTTTTCAAAAACAGCTTTGATTAATTCAATATTTTGTCCAGTTAGTTCACCATCTTCCTCGTAAGTAAATGGTTTGGGTGACCCACTTGTTGCCGCAACAACTATATTTTTTTCACTAGAGTCGGACTTGGTTTCACCAGTCTTTTTAGTCAGTTTATTAAAAATCAATACCCCCACTAATACCACTGCGATAATAGAAACAACCCATTTTACTTTTTTCTTCATTGTCATTCCCCCTAAAAGTTTTATTAAGTACAACTATCTTACCACCACCTCATAAGTCTGCATAATCTATCTTTTTTATAGCTATTCATAATTTTTTTTAATAGCTCAAAGACTGGTCTTCTTCTTATTTTTAAGGTAATATGATAAAAAATTATTAGGAGGTCAATCGCTTATGATAAATTGGGCAAAAGTTATCAAACCCTATAAAGAAGAACTGCTAACAGATTTAGATGGTCTGCTCCGCATTCCTTCCGTCAAAAATTTAAAAACGGCTTCGGCTGATGCTCCCTTTGGAACTTCTATTCAAGAGGCTTTAGACTATATTCTAGAGCTGGGCAAGCGTGACGGCTTTACAGCCAAAGATGTTGATCACTATGCAGGTCATTTAGAGATTGGACAGGGAGATAAATTACTGGGGATTCTCAGTCATCTGGATGTTGTTCCCGCCGACCCTAGTCAGTGGGAGACCAATCCTTTTATTCCTACTGTTAAGAATGATCGGCTATATGCCCGGGGAGCTTTAGATGATAAAGGTCCCGCACTGTTGGCTTACTATGCCGTAAAAATACTTAAAGATCTAGGAGTGACATGGAATCAACGCATTCGACTCATCTATGGTACTGACGAAGAAAATGATTGGAAAGGTGTTCACTATTATTTTACTAAAGAAGAAATGCCTAACTATGGAATTGTTCCTGACGGCATCTTCCCTCTGATTTATGCAGAAAAAGGTGTTATTTCTATTGATTTAACTAAGGACCTTCATTCCGAAAACTTAGTAGAGTTCAAAAGCGGCTCCGCCTACAATGTGGTTCCTGATTTTGCCAGTGCCAAATTAGTTTATCACGCAGACTTAGAAAATGATTTCTCTGCCTTCCTGGAACAATACGGACTCAAAGGACATTTTGCAAAAACTGAGGACTATCAACATCTGAAGATATTTGGTTATTCTGCACATGCCGCTAGTCCCTCTGGCGGAACCAATGCGGTGCTTCATCTCACCCATTTCTTGACAAACTTAACTTGGGACGAGTCCGCAAACAATTTTTTAAAATTTATCAATCACTATCTCTTTGATGACTTTACAGGTCAGTCTTTTGGTATAGATTTTAACGATAACGAGTTGGGTAATGTGACTATTAACACAGCTTTTGTGACCATTGAGAAAGGCAAGGCTAAAATCGGGCTCAATCTGCGTTATCCAGCTAGTTATGATTTTGAGATACATTATCAAAAATTAAGTCAAGTAGCTAAACAGCACAATATAGCTACTACTGTCATCTCACATAAGTTACCTAGTTACTCTAATATTGACGATCCTGAAACAAAGATCCTCCTAGAAACCTATCGTAAACACACAAGTGACCAAACACCACCACTAGCGATTGGTGGTATTACATACGGTCGTATTTTTGAACGGGGTATTACCTTTGGGCCAGTTTTTCTGGGTAAACCAGCAACGCTGCACCAACCTAACGAGTATATCGAACTTGACGACCTCTTTAAAGGGCTAGAAATTTATTTAGATGCCCTTTATCAAATTGCTACTGCTGAAGGTCAGACAGCCGATTAAAACCTAAAAGAAGCTTATATTGGGCTTCTTTCGTCTATTATGAGAAAACCTTCGCTACCTTTTGGGACCATGAAAAATAAGGTGATAGGGGTTACGATCCTCTAACAAAGATAGAAAAGCGGTTTCTTTTCCGTCACAATATCAATGCTATCGGCAATCTCTAGCAACTGAAAAGTTTGGTTACATAAGTTTTGAGGTGTTCGTAATCAAAACTTTTAGCAAAGTTGATCTTGCTTAAATAGTAATCAATGTGAGCAAAGCGCAACAAAGTCTGATAGAGCAATTTATCATCTTTTGATACCTAATCGCCAAGTAAGGACTCCCCCAAACGTTGATCGATGAGCTCAAAAGCATCTGAAATCTGATGAAATCAGCGGTCTAAGTCTGTTTGAAAAATTGCTTGACCTGCTAGTTTAATGGGAATGATGAGGTAATCCTGCAAAAACTGAATTTCGACTTGAACATTGCGATGCGCATAAATCAGGCGTTGCTCGTCTTGTGTCAAAAAAATAAATGTCGGATTATTGGACAAATGCTCTCAACCAGCAGGTTTCAAAAAATCACGATTATCCGGTCCTGTTCCAAGCAGACCATAGACATTTCCTTGTCTAGCTCGCATGTGTGGTGACAGTTGACCGTCCAACAAAATCAGAATCACCCTTTAGGTAAGCATCGTCAAGATAATGAATTTTCAGAACAGAATCCAGCTTACTGACATCTTCACTAAAAAACCAGCCACGCGGATCACGCAATACACCACACTCTCCAATACTAATAACACGATCAAGATCCAATAATTTCAAGATAACCACAGCTTTGTTAGAATGTGGGCAACCAGGCATCCAAATTAGATGGTAACAATTGGCTTCCACTGGCAATTGACCCACACCGTCACCAAATTTTTTATCGAAGACAAATCTGCTGTTCAACTTTGCCTGGTTCTTTATTAATTTGATGCTTAAAAATTTGTTCGAAAAGCGCAATAAATTGAAATGGTTTGATGTAACTCATAAAGTAGATTCCTTTTCTAAAATTCTCAAAGCAAGAACTTTTGAAACAGTAATACTAAACTTGTTTAGCGGCTTTAGCTTTTTCAACCAAATCATCAAACAGCGATTGGTCACTTACCGATTGGTCAATAAGAAATTCTGGATGCCATTGGACAGCTAATAAAGGATAATTAGGAAGTTCAACTGCTTCAATCGTCCCATCTCGTGGATCACGCGCTGTAACAACTAAATTTTGTCCCAGTTTGTCTAAGGATTGATGATGTACTGAATTGACAGATGCGCCAGAGGTAAATAGGCGCGATAGGTCACTGCCTTCTACCGCTTCTATCTGGTGGGCAAGCTGCAATGGTGAACCTAGTGCATGGCTGGAAATTTCTTGGTTAAGTGTTCCTCCTAAAGCAACATTTAGGAGCTGCATCCCACGACAAACTGCCAGAATAGGCTTCCGTTGTGCCAAAGCTTCTTTTATCAAGGCCAATTCAAAACGATCACGGTTAATGTCATAATCATTTTTTTCCGTCTGACGTTCTTGACCATAAAAACTTGGATGAACATCCTGCCCACCCGTCAGCAGCAAAGCATCAATAGCAGTCATGTAATCTTTAGCTTCGTCTTCCGTACTGACTGGCAAATAAACGGGTAAACCGTCTGCTTTTTTTACACCGTCAGCAAAATTACGAGATGACGAAAGATGTATGATTGGTAAATCAGGTACCACTGGTTTTTCATTTGCTGAAATGCCAATAAGAACTTTAGGCATGACTGGCCTCCTTATCTACACGAACAAAGTGGTCCTCACCAAACTGCTGCCATTCATAATCATCAGACAAATCAAATTTCTGGATAGAATCGTCTATTTGTAATAGCTTTTCTTTAGCTAATCTAGGATCTAGTTCGGGTTTTGCTGCTAATAAGTATTTGGTGTAGGGATGTTGAGGATGATTAAAGAGATGTTCAGCAGGCGCAATTTCCACCAGTTTTCCACGATAGAGTACTGCAATACGGTCTGAAATATGACGAACAACAGACAAATCGTGTGAAATGAACAAGTAAGATAAATTTAATTCTGCTTGTAAATCTTTGAGCAAATTTAAAATTTGTGACTGAATAGACACGTCAAGAGCTGAGGTTGGCTCATCACAGACGATAAAGTCAGGATGATTAACCACTGCTCGTGCAATACCAATTCTCTGACGCTGACCACCTGAAAATTCACGTGGTAATTTTTGCACAGTCTCCCCCTCAATACCAACTAACCTTAGAATAGCAACTGCTTTTTCTCTTGCTTCTTCTTTGCGCAGTCCCAGTAATGGTTCTTGAACCAGCTCCAGCGCAGTCATTCGCGGATTGAGAGCAGAGTATGGATCTTGAAAAATAATTTGCAGCTGGCTGGCTATCTGACGTTTTTCTTTGGCTGACAAATCATGAATACTCTTCCTTTCAAAAAAAACTTGACCATTATCAATGCTTTCTAACCCTAAAATAATGCGCCCCAAAGTGGTCTTCCCAGAGCCTGATTCTCCAACCAAACCTAGGGTCTCACCTTTGCGAATAGAAAGACTGAGATTGTCGACAGCAGTCACCGAAATCTTATCTCGCTGTCGTTTTCCACTTTTAAAAACCTTGCTAACTCCTTGCAACTCAATAATATTTTCAACCATATCATTCCTCTTCTAAGTAGCGATGTGTCTCATTGACCTCTATAAAGGACCAAGTTTTGTTGTCTTGTTCATCATTATAGACCACTTGATCGTCACTATCTAGGTCTGCTGCTTTCAACAATTTTTTCGTATAAGTATGCTGCGGCGAATAGAAAATATCTTCCACAGTTCCTTCTTCCACCACACGCCCTTGGTACATCACCTTGACATAATCGCACATACCAGCAATAACACCAAAATCATGGCTAACTAAAATAATAGATAAATTAGTATCCGACGGTAGTTTTTTGAGTAAACTAAGAATTTGAGCTTGGATGGTTACGTCCAGCGCTGTTGTGGGTTCATCTGCAATCAATAATTCTGGTTTCGCCATTAAAGCCATAGCGATCATAATCCGTTGACGCATCCCTCCAGATAATTCAAATGGATACTGATTCAAACGTTTTTTAGGTTCCGTGATCCCGACTTTAGTCAAAATAGTTACTGCTAATTTTTCAGCATCTTCATCGCTGATCTCGTCGTCGTTTCTAAAAATAATCTCTGCTAGATGGTAAGAAATCTTGCGCAGGGGATTAAGCGAAGTCATCGGATCCTGAAAAATCATGGCAATAGGAAGTTGGGTAGCATCTGTACCTGTCTCACCTTGGAAAGTAAAAGTTTCAAACTGTGAGTCGATTTTTTCTGGCAAGATACCCATGATTGATTTCATAGAAATACTTTTACCTGAACCTGATTCGCCAATAATACCGACAATAGAACCTTTAGGAACTTGAAAATCAATGCCCTTAACTAGCTGAAGATTCTCATGCCCTCTCTGATGGTACGTTACCGTCAGACCTTTTACATCTACAATGGCCTCTGTCATCTTATACCTCCCTTTGAATATATGATTTGAAAACTTCACTTAAATTGTTAATGGAATAAATGGTCAATAATACAAATAACCCTGGTAAAATCGCCATATATGGTGCACGCTGTAAGCTACTTTGTGCATTTTGGAGCAAACTCCCCCAAGATGACATAGGGTGCTGAATTCCCATTCCCAAGAAAGATAAAGCCGATTCCGTCATAATGGCGCTCGATATACTGTTAGTCGCTGCTACAATCAATGTTGGTAAGATATTTGGAATAATATGACGTAAAATAATCTTTGTTCTACTCTCGCCGATAAATTCACTATAAACCACATATTCTCGATTTTTAACCGAAAGTATTTCAGCACGGATAAGACGAGAAATCCCCATCCATGAAAAGCCACCAATAACAATAATAATCGTGGTTAAACTAGGTCGTAAAAAGACACTCAAAACAATGACCAGAACCAACCAAGGAATTGATGAGAGAATTTCAACTAGACGCATGAGAATATTGTCCACCCAACCGCCAAAATAGCCAGACAGCACACCAACTAAGGTTCCAATAAAAGTTGATGCCAGCATAGCTGATATGGCAACAATGAGTGAAACGCGTCCTCCGTAGATAACGCGAATAAAGTAATCACGTCCCAAATCATCCGTCCCAAACCAATGTGATAAACTAGGACCTTGCCAAACATTTGTCACATCTGTTGCCGTCGGGCTGAATGGAAATAGCGGTGCAGCAACAGACAGAATAATCAAAAACAAAAGAAAAAAGAAAGAGAAAGCATTAAGACGCGAAGAGAGAATCGCTCGCCAAATTTTAGCAAGTTGTATTTTCATTTGGCACCAGCCTTTCTAATACGAGGATCGACGACAAAATAAAGAATATCAGATAAAAGATTACCTGAAATAACCAAGTTTGATGAAATCAGCAAAACGGCCATGATGATAGGGTAATCAAGATTGCTAGTGGCGCTAGTCAAATAAGTTCCAATACCAGGCCATCCATAAATATTTTCTGTAATAATGGCACCAGTTACAAACATCGGTAAAGCCTGTCCAATGCGTGTCACAATGGGAATCCAAATATTCCGCAAAACATGATGACTAAAAATCTCTGACTGATTAGCATGAAAAGCTCGCTGAACTGTCACATAATCTTCTCCAACCTGTTCAATTGCTGACGAGCGAATATAACGCAGTAATTCTGGAAAATAGGCAATAATCAAAGTTAGATAAGGTAAAATAAGATGCTTGAGTAAATCTAACATATTCCCTTCTTGTCCACTTGAATGCATGCCAGTAATAGGTAACCAATTGAGCTTATAGCCAAATAGATATATCAAAAGCATCCCAAACCAGAAAGTAGGCGTTCCCATACCGATTGAAGCAAACGCATTGACAAATTTATCCCAGAAATGTCCTTTATTAGCAGCCGCAACCAATCCTAAGATACTAGCTAAAACGAGAGAAGTCACATAGGCTGGTACGACAATCATCAACGTATTTGGAATTTTAACTGCCAATTCTGACGAAATATTTGACTGTGTAATCAAAGAATTTCCAAAGTCTCCTCGCAATACGTTGAGTAGCCAATGCACATATTGAACCAAGAAAGGATCATTGAGACCATTTTTCTCACGTAATAAATCAATTTGCTCTTGTGTCATGTTAGGTGTTGTTAGTGTATCCACGACATCAAAGGGAGCAATCTGAATTAAGGCAAAGACAATAAAGGAAATAATAAGCAACAGGGGAATTGCCTGTAACAGTCGTTTACCAATGTATTTCCACATAGTTTTTCTCCTATTATCCAAAAGGCTGAGAACAGCTCTATTCCCAGCCCAACTATCAATCATTTTACGTCCAATGCAGCCCAATCACCAAAGGTATAAATTGGGTATAGATTTTTCGTTTCAACGCCAGTCACGCGGTTATTAGCTGTAATAACCCCCTTATCAGAAGAAATCGGGTAGATAACCGCTTGGTCAGCCAATTCTGTTTGTAACGCATTATAAACTTCTTTACGGTCGTTTTCGTCAAGTGTTGATGCACCTTCTGCAAAGAAGTCATCAATATCGCTGTTTGCTAACTTGAAGTAGTTTGAAGCACCGCCAGTTTGGAAAAGACGTTTGTAAGTGTCAGGATCGTTACCCATACTATATGAACGAAGGAAGAGCGGATATTTGGTAGTACCATCAGCCTTCAATTCAGCCAAAATAGTATCACCATCACCACCTTCAAGGTTAACAGTCACACCAATCTCTGACAGTTCTTCTTGAATAATAGCTGCTTCTTTAACAAAAATATCATTTGAAGAATCGTAAGCCAATGTAAAGGTCAAGTCAGAAGCGCCTGCTTCCTCCAAGAGTTCTTTAGCTTTTTCAATATTTTGTGCGTAGCTTGGTGTTTTCTTATAGTAGAAAGCATTGTCGCTTGGTAAGAATGATTTAGCTTCAAGATAGTAATCCTTAGAGTCGAAGACACCTGTATTGATTTCATCACGATCCAAAGCATAAAAAACCGCTTGGCGGATACGGCTATCAGTGATAATTTCAGAGTTAATGCCAAGGTAGTTAATACCACCCGCTGAATACGTATATGATGTCACATCACTATTTCCCAAGTCAGCAATATCCGTTGATGAGATAGAGGCAATATCAACTTCACCATTTTGAAGAGCTACTTTGAGTGTATCTGAGTTAGAAATAATCTTAACGTCAATAGTATCAACATTGACATCACCACCATAGTAGTACTTATTGGCTGTCAATTTAAGACCACTGCCTGATGTGTAGCTTCCCAAAACATAAGGACCGGTCCCGACCGTTGGATAAACACCCAAATCATTAACAGAGAAATCAGAAATATCATTATAAACATGCTCTGGAATGATGATATAAGTTTCATTGGTAATATTATTCACCGCAGCAGCGCTAGCACTTGGAAGGTTGAACTGGACAGTGTAATCATCCAGTTTTTCAACGGATAATGGTTCATCACTAATCCAGAGGCTTTCATATTTTCCGTTTTCTTTCTTAGCTTTTTCAGTGTAAGTGAAGACAACATCATCAGCAGAAAATCCTTCCCCATCTGACCATTTAACATCATCACGCAATTTAACTATAATGGATTCCCCATCTTCCGATTGTTCAATATCGATTGCCAATTCATAAGTGACCGTTCCATCGTTATTGGTTCTAGCCAGCGGAGAATATATCATGTTAATAGTTTTCAACCCCCAAAGATCATTTGAATTGATTGGGTTAAGCGATACAGGATCGCCACCAATTCCATACGTCAAATTCTTGTTTTTGGACGATGAAGCTGTTGTTGACTGACTCGTGTTGCTTTGAGCAGCAAACCAAGCTACTGCTGCTATAATAACCACAATAATTGTTGCGATAATGATATAAAGTCTTTTTTGATTCATCCGTCTTTTCATATATTCCTACTTTCTAAAAACGATTAACCATAATACTCTAATAAATAAAGAGCACTTTCAACAAAATAATGAACAGCAACTGGCAAAGCTTCATCACGCACGATAAAATCATCATGATGCCAGTCTGGTGCACCGTCCTCCCCGTTTGAACCTACAAAAGCAAACACCCCAGGAATTTTTTCCTGATAAGCCGCGAAATCTTCTCCTCCTGTTGATGGCAATGTTTCGATAACCTCAGCAAACTTCTTAGAATTTTCAAAGATTAAGGGTGTAATTGTTGTGTCATTAAAGGTCACTCTAGGAGAATTTCCCCAAACAATCTCAACGTCTGCTCCAAATTGCTCTGCTGTAGTCTGAACCATTTTGGTAAACTTATCGACAACTGACAAGCGGATATCAGGGTCAAATGTCCTGATTGTTCCTTCAAAGAAACCTTTAGCAGGCAGAACATTCCATGTGTTGCCAACATCGATGTGTGTCACTGACAACACTGCTGACTGGAACGGAGACACTGTCCTTGATACAATGCTTTGTAAATTATTGACAATTGTCGTAATAACTAAAACAGTATCGATACCCAAATCAGGCCTTGCTGCATGTGCACTAACACCTTTGACAGTAACTTTAAACTGTTCAACACCGGCCATAATAGCACCTGATCGTAAAGCAAGCTGACCTGGTTTCAAATGAGGATTATTATGATAACCAACAATAGCCGATACACCCTCAATACCTCCAGCAGCAATCACCTGATGCCCACCTTGAAAATTTTCTTCTGCTGGTTGAAAGATGAGACGTACAGTCCCCTTTAACTCTGCCTCCTTCTGTTTCAAAACTTCTGCTGCTCCCAGTAGACTTGTTTGATGAAAATCGTGTCCGCATGCGTGCATCGCTCCGTTATGACTAGCGTAATCAAGATTTGTCTTCTCTTGAATGGGCAAGGCGTCAATATCAGCCCTCAAAGCAATAACAGGTTCCCCATGGCCAATCTCAGCGATTACTCCTGTTGGAAGCGGATAATCTAAAGGCTTAATACCAAGATTTCTAAGATGCTCCTTGATATAAGCAGTTGTTTCATATTCATTTTCAGAAACTTCCGGATGTTGATGAATATAATGACGAACAGCCGTTAATTTTTGATAAAAAGTATCTGACAATCCTCTGTCCTCCCATATCTTTTAGGTTGCTACTATCTTACCATCTTGTTGCGAACCTGCATACTTTATTTTAGTTATGGCATAGCATAACTAAAATTTATAGATATCAGTGAGAAATAGAAACAGGAGGAACATCATCTACTGGATGATGCTCCTCCTATCTCTGTGCAACTGGCTAGAAGGCTCTTGCTTGCAGAAAAGAAATCAGCTGGGATTTACATATCAAAAAAAGCTGAGACACTCTTGTCCCAGCTTCTTTTCAATTCTATATCTACTCCGCCAGTAGGACTCGAACCTACGACATCATGATTAACAGTCATGCGCTACTACCAACTGAGCTATGGCGGAATTTTGTTAAGCGACTTCCTTATCTCGCAGGGGCATCCCCCAACTACTTCCGGCGTTCTAGGGCTTAACTGCTGTGGTCGGCATGGGTACAGGTGTATCCCCTAGGCTAGCGTCACTTAACTCGATGAATAAACCTCTAGTCTACTCAAAATTGAATACCTCTCCCTCTCCTTACGCCTTGGTTAAGTCCTCGAGCAATTAGTATTAGTCCGCTTAATAGCTCACACTACTTACACTCCTAACCTATCTACCTGTTCTTCTCTCAGGGCTCTTAATAACCTACTGTTATGGGAAATCTCATCTTGAGGCAGGCTTCACACTTAGATGCTTTCAGCGTTTATCCTTCCCCTACTTAGCTACCCAGCTGTGCCCTTGGCAAAACAACTGGTACACCAGCGGTAAGTCCACTCCGGTCCTCTCGTACTAGGAGCAGCCCCTCGCAAATTTCCTACGCCCGCGACGGATAGGGACCGAACTGTCTCACGACGTTCTGAACCCAGCTCGCGTGCCGCTTTAATGGGCGAACAGCCCAACCCTTGGGACCGACTTCAGCCCCAGGATGCGACGAGCCGACATCGAGGTGCCAAACCTCCCCGTCGATGTGAACTCTTGGGGGAGATAAGCCTGTTATCCCCAGGGTAGCTTTTATCCGTTGAGCGATGGCCCTTCCATACGGTGCCACCGGATCACTAAGCCCGACTTTCGTCCCTGCTCGACCTGTATGTCTCGCAGTCAAGCTCCCTTCTGCCTTTACACGCTATGATTGATTTCCATCCAATCTGAGGGAACCTTTGGGCGCCTCCGTTACCTTTTAGGAGGCGACCGCCCCAGTCAAACTGCCCGTCAGACACTGTCTCCGTAAGGGATAACCTACCGGGTTAGAGCAGCCGTAACACAAGGGTAGTATCCCAACAACGCCTCCAGAGAAACTGGCGTCCCTCCTTCTTTGGCTCCTACCTATCCTGTACATGTCTTACAGATACTCAATATCAAACTGCAGTAAAGCTCCATGGGGTCTTTCCGTCCTGTCGCGGGTAACCTGCATCTTCACAGGTACTAAAATTTCACCGAGTCTCTCGTTGAGACAGCGCCCAAATCATTACGCCTTTCGTGCGGGTCGGAACTTACCCGACAAGGAATTTCGCTACCTTAGGACCGTTATAGTTACGGCCGCCGTTTACTGGGGCTTCAATTCACACCTTCGCTTCCGCTAAGCGCTCCTCTTAACCTTCCAGCACCGGGCAGGCGTCACCCCCTATACATCATCTTGCGATTTCGCAGAGAGCTGTGTTTTTGATAAACAGTTGCTTGGGCCTCTTCACTGCGGCTGACCTTAGTCAGCACCCCTTCTCCCGAAGTTACGGGGTCATTTTGCCGAGTTCCTTAACGAGAGTTCGCTCGCTCACCTGAGGCTACTCGCCTCGACTACCTGTGTCGGTTTGCGGTACGGGTGGTATCTCTCTACGATAGAAGCTTTTCTTGGCAGTGGGACATCACTCACTTCGCTACTATTAACTTCGCTCCCCTTAACAGCTCAGTGTCATTAGTGATAAGCATTTGACTCTTCACTCACCTCACTGCTTGGCCGGACTCTTCCATTCGTCCGGTTGAGCTAGCCTCCTGCGTCCCTCCTTCTCTCCTGATACCAGTACAGGAATATCAACCTGTTGACCATCGGATACACCTTTCGGTCTCTCCTTAGGACCCGACTAACCCAGGGCGGACGAACCTTCCCCTGGAAACCTTAGTCTTGCGGTGGACAGGATTCTCACCTGTCTTGCGCTACTCATACCGGCATTCTCACTTCTATGCCCTCCAGTGCTCCTCACGGTACACCTTCGCCGAACATAGAACGCTCTCCTACCATACCTTGCGGTATCCACAGCTTCGGTAAACTATTTCAGCCCCGGTACATTTTCGGCGCAGGGGCACTCGACTAGTGAGCTATTACGCACTCTTTGAATGAATAGCTGCTTCTAAGCTAACATCCTAGTTGTCTCTGCACCCCCACATCCTTTTCCACTTAATAGTTATTTGGGGACCTTAGCTGGTGGTCTGGGCTGTTTCCCTTTCGACTACGGATCTTAGCACTCGCAGTCTGACTGCCGGGCGGAAGTCTATGGCATTCGGAGTTTATCTGAGTTTGGTAATCCGGGAAGGACCCCTTACCCAAACAGTGCTCTACCTCCATGACTCCTTCACACCGACGCTAGCCCTAAAGCTATTTCGGAGAGAACCAGCTATCTCCAAGTTCGTTTGGAATTTCTCCGCTACCCACAAGTCATCCAAGCACTTTTCAACGTGCCCTGGTGCGGGCCTCCAGTGCGCTTTACCGCACCTTCACCCTGCTCATGGGTAGGTCACTTGGTTTCGGGTCTACATCTAGATACTCATCCGCCCTCTTCAGACTCGGTTTCCCTGCGGCTCCGCCTCTTCAGCTTAACCTCGCATCTAAACATAACTCGCCGGTTCATTCTACAAAAGGCACGCTCTCACCCATTAACGGGCTCGAACTTCTTGTAAGCACACGGTTTCAGGGGCTATTTCACTCCCCTTCCGGGGTTCTTTTCACCTTTCCCTCACGGTACTGGTTCACTATCGGTCACTAGGGAGTATTTAGGGTTGGGAGATGGGCCTCCCAGATTCCGTCGGGATTCCTCGTGTCCCGACGTACTCAGGATACTGCCGGTTATATATAACTATTTCAAATACGAGGCTCTTACTCTCTCTGGCTTATCTTCCCAGATAATTCTTCTATAGCTCTATGTAACCTGACGGCAGTCCTTCAACCCCGAAGTGTAAACACTCCGGTTTGCCCTCCTGCCCTTTCGCTCGCCGCTACTCAGGCAATCGCTATTGCTTTCTCTTCCTGCAGCTACTGAGATGTTTCAGTTCACCGCGTCTTCCTTCCTCACACGCTATCGTGTGGGATACCAGCCTCTAGCTGGTGGGTTCCCCCATTCGGACATCTCTGGATCCTCGCTTACTTACAGCTCCCCAAAGCATTTCGTTGTTTGTCACGTCCTTCTTCGGCTCCTAGTGCCTAGGCATCCACCGTGCGCCCTTACTAACTTAACCTTATTTTCTCTCTTCGGTCTTCTTTCAGCGTTTCGGTTTCTTTTTATGTTCTATCATGGCAGGCACAGACCTCTCTCTGACCTGCCATCATAAATGTGGTTGAGGTATTCAATTTTCAATGGACTAAAGCATAGAACCATCCCCCTGCGACTTGCGCATGAGGCGGCATACGTCCTATCTCTTTATCTAGGTTCCCCTAGATAATGGAGCCTAGCGGGATCGAACCGCTGACCTCCTGCGTGCAAAGCAGGCGCTCTCCCAGCTGAGCTAAGGCCCCACATGACCTCTCAAAACTGAATAAAAACCTCTGACGTATCCGTTCTAAAGTCTTGCGACTTCTTTTCCTTAGAAAGGAGGTGATCCAGCCGCACCTTCCGATACGGCTACCTTGTTACGACTTCACCCCAATCATCTATCCCACCTTCGGCGGCTGGCTCCATTAGGTTACCTCACCGACTTCGGGTGTTACAAACTCTCGTGGTGTGACGGGCGGTGTGTACAAGGCCCGGGAACGTATTCACCGCGGCGTGCTGATCCGCGATTACTAGCGATTCCGACTTCATGGAGGCGAGTTGCAGCCTCCAATCCGAACTGAGACTGGCTTTCAGAGATTAGCTTGCCGTCACCGACTCGCAACTCGTTGTACCAGCCATTGTAGCACGTGTGTAGCCCAGGTCATAAGGGGCATGATGATTTGACGTCATCCCCACCTTCCTCCGGTTTATTACCGGCAGTCTGGCTAGAGGGCCCAACTGAATGATGGCAACTAACCATAAGGGTTGCGCTCGTTGCGGGACTTAACCCAACATCTCACGACACGAGCTGACGACAACCATGCACCACCTGTCTCCTCTGTCCCGAAGGAAAAGTCTATCTCTAGACCTAGCAGAGGGATGTCAAGACCTGGTAAGGTTCTTCGCGTTGCTTCGAATTAAACCACATGCTCCACCGCTTGTGCGGGCCCCCGTCAATTCCTTTGAGTTTCAACCTTGCGGTCGTACTCCCCAGGCGGAGTGCTTATTGCGTTGGCTCCGGCACTAAGCCCCGGATAGGGCCTAACACCTAGCACTCAGCGTTTACGGCGTGGACTACCAGGGTATCTAATCCTGTTTGCTCCCCACGCTTTCGAGCCTCAGCGTCAGTAACAGACCAGAGAGCCGCTTTCGCCGCCGGTGTTCCTCCATATATCTACGCATTTCACCGCTACACATGGAATTCCACTCTCCCCTTCTGCACTCAAGTCCTGCAGTTTCAATAGCATACATTGGTTAAGCCAATGCCTTTGACTTCTGACTTACAAAACCGCCTGCGCTCCCTTTACGCCCAATAATTCCGGACAACGCTCGGGACCTACGTATTACCGCGGCTGCTGGCACGTAGTTAGCCGTCCCTTCCTCGTAAGTTACCGTCACTGCCTGAACTTTCCACTCTCAAGCACGTTCTTCACTTACAACAGAGCTTTACGAAACGAATTCCTTCTTCACTCACGCGGCGTTGCTCGGTCAGGGTTCCCCCCATTGCCGAAGATTCCCTACTGCTGCCTCCCGTAGGAGTCTGGGCCGTGTCTCAGTCCCAGTGTGGCCGTTCACCCTCTCAGGCCGGCTATGTATCGTCGCCTTGGTAGGCCTTTACCCTACCAACTAGCTAATACAACGCAGGTCCACCTCTAAGCGGAGCTCTTGCCCCTTTCTTCCCTCAAACAGGCGTCTGAGAAAAATATGCGGTATTAGCTATCGTTTCCAATAGTTATCCCCCTCTTAAAGACAGGTTACCTACGCGTTACTCACCCGTTCGCGACTCCTCTTCCTTGTGAGTGCAAGCACTCGGTAAGAAAGAAGCGTTCCACTTGCATGTATTAGGCACGCCGCCAGCGTTCGTCCTGAGCCAGGATCAAACTCTCATCACTAATATGAGCTTGTTCTTGCTCGTCTTTTCTGTCCGCTGACAGATTCTTTTTTTTGACAGGTTAATTCCTTAACCCGCACGTCTTGGTTTTTATTCAGTTTTCAAAGGCCATGTCCTCCTGCGAGACCAACTCCTTTATTCTAGCAAATCCCGACTCGGCTGTCAAGAACCTTTTGGACTTTTTTTCACGCTCATCACATATCAAAAGCCTCTTAAAGAAAGATTGGGCCTACAGAAACCCTTCCCCCTCTGACAGCTTCATTAGTATAGCATCTCTCCTTCTTTCTTGTCAAGAGGTTTTTTGCTTTTTGACAGCTACAGGCAAAAAATCTTCTGACTCACTACAAGAGACAGAGGACAGACCTTTTATTAGCAGTAAGAACTGAAAGCTGGTACTTGATCAATTGCTGTTAAACATAGCTATTTTTTGATCACAGTAATCGATCAGCTGTTTAGCTTTCTCAAACGAAAACCCTTTTTCAGAAACAGGCGCCAGTTTCATGTCATCGAAGTAGGCTCCGCTTAGGTCAGATACTTCAGGAGAAAGCGCCAGAAAATAACCTGTCTTAATTCCTTCATCCAATCCTTTGGCCTTAGACAAAAGTTTGCTTGTTTCGGAGTCCTTTGTCTTTTTATCACCTTTTGAACCTTTAACTAAATTCGTGGCGATTAAACCTGGATGGTAGGCGTTAATAGTAGTTTTTGAACCTTGTAAATGAAACTGACGTGCCTGATACCGTGTCAGCCAAATTGTATACAGCTTAGAGGTATCGTAGGCCAGTTTAGGACTGTATTTCTTTTCAAATCCAAAATCAAGTCCTTGGGGCTCCGCAAAATGATGCATGTAAGAGGAAGTATTGATAATGCGGCCTCCGTTCGAATGTTCAAGAAGCAGCTGGAGTTCTTTTGTCAAGATGTAAGGCACCATGACAGATAGCATAAAAGTGATTTCAATGTTTTCTGCTGTAGCCAAACGCTCTGCTCCTGAATGCAGCCCTGCATTGTTAATCAAGATATCAATTTGTGTAAAATGATTTTTAATCTCTCTGACAAAGCGATAAACATCCGTCATGCTGGAAAAGTCAGCCAAGTAAGCCGAAACACGGCTGTTTGGAGAGGACGATTTGACGTCTCGGAGTGCGGTGGCCAGCTTTTCACTATTTCGCCCATGGAGGATGATCTCATGACCTTCACTGGCTAATTTTAAAGCCAAATGTTTACCGATACCGTCTGTAGAGCCTGTAATTAAAATTGTTTTTGCCATGCTACTCCTCCAAAAAGACTGACAATGCCTTTGAAAACTCGTCTGCATATTGAAAAATAGAACCGTGCCCTGCCTTAGGATAAATAATCAATTGGCTATTTGCAATCTTTTGGTGCATATCATAAGAATTTTCTGTCGGCACCTGCATATCCTTATCGCCATTAACAATCAGAGTTGGCTGGCCGATGTAGTTCAGATCATCTTGTGCTGCTTTCCCCCAGCGTTTAATAGCCCTCAACTGTGTCAGAAAGCCTGTAACGGTCATTTTTTCATCTTCAGCCTCTGTTTTTCTTGTAGCCATACGGCTTAAAACTCGCTCTGCTTCGAGTCCGCCTTCTTTATCATGATTATAGAAAATATAGCGCTTGGGATCGACACCTTGCAGACCTGCTTTTAGCATATAGCGAAAAGTCTTTCCTGTCACCTTATCTATTTCCTTCCCCCCACGAGGTCCTGTCCCTGCTAATATCAGACGGTTAACCAAACTGTTATTAGTACGGACTATTTCCTGAGCAATCATTCCGCCCATGGATAATCCAAGCAGGTTAATCCTTTTGTATCCCAGTTTCTGCACGATAGCGATAGCCTGTTCTGCCATTCCAGGAATGCTCGGAGCCACCTTACCTTGACTGGCTCCCACTCCAGGTAAATCTAGAACAATGATCTGCTGTTTCTCAGCTAATAAGTCTAATAATTTGGGATCCCAATTATCCAAGGTTGCTGCAAGATGGACCAGCATGACCAAAGGAATTTCTGACTTTCCTTTCCCTAATTCCCTATAGGCAATTTGATTGCCCGCAACCATTATATACTGATTTTTACTTGTGATATAAGACATTTTTTCTCCTTAATAAGCTTAGAAACGGAGAACCGTTTTCCCACGAGAACGGCCGTTAGCCACTTTATCAAGCGCTGCATTGACTTCTTCAAATGGATAAATAGTATCAATAGATGGCTTAATCTGGAGTTCACTGAAAATGTCTGCAACTTCTTGGAGCTGCTGACCATTGCTTTCTACAAAAATGAAATAGTAATGAACACCGTATTTGGAAGCCATTTGATCAAATTTACGCCCAGCTGAAGCAAATAGGAGCTGTTTGTATTTTGGCAGATGCATCCGCTTAGCAAAGGCTCCATTTGGCATAGCACGAAGCGATACTAACCGGCCGCCTTTTTTCATGATGGACATTTGCTTCTCAGTCTCAGCTCCGCCGAGAGTATCTAAAACATAGTCAATTTCTGTAAGAATTTTGGTATAGTCTTCTTTTTTGTAATCAATAAACTGGTTTGCTCCAAGTGCCATGATCCGCTCCGCATTGGACCCATCACCGTTAGTAATAACGGTCAGTCCCTTGGCCTTGGCAATCGGAATAGCCATTCCACCTACACCCCCTGTGCCGCCTGAGATGAAGATCGTCTTGCCGGCTCGCGCTTCCATTAAGTCAAGAGCCTGCATAATGGTCAAAGCTGTGAGAGGAACAGCTGCAGCCTCTGCATCAGTTAAATAGTCTGGCACCTTAGCAAGTGCTTGGCTATCTACCGCCACATACTCGGCAAAGGCTCCTATATTATCCAAGGGCAAACGGCCAAAGACACGATCGCCGACTGCAAATTTCGTCACACTTGAACCGACTTCCTCTATTAAACCAACAACTTCATTACCGGCAGTCTGCGGCAGCTTATAAGGGACAATCATCTTGACTTCTCCGCGAGAAATCATATTATCTAAAGGGTTAACACCAGCTGCCCTTACCTTAATCAAGACTTGGCTGCCTGAAATTTTTGGCTTGGCAATTTCTGTTAGATTCAGTGCAATCTTGCTTTTATTGTAAGTTGTGTGTTGTGCTGCTCTCATTTTTTCTCTTTCCTTTTTGTTTGTATTTGTATCGTTTACAAGTCTATGTTGTTTTTAAGAAAATCTGACTGTAGCATCTATAGTCAGATTCGGCTTTTCTGAGCTGTTAGATAAAGGTTGTTAATCACATGATTCAGTGTTTGCTTCGCTAAGACCTCCTCCAGCTGTTTTTCCACACTTGAGAAAATGGGAACCATAGCGCCTTCCATATGCTTACCAACAGGACATTCTTTGTTGGTGTTTTGATGAACTTGAAAGAGGCTGATATGATCAATTTCCTGAGTCGCATAATAAATCTCTAGTAGAGAAATTTCCTTAGGCGGTTTGCTCAGCTGATAACCAGTTCGTCCCTGATGAGAAGTCATTAGGCCAGCATTTTTCAAAAGAGCAATAACTTTCCGAATATAGCTTGCATTGGTCCCGACGCTTTCTGCTAAAGCCTGAGAGCTCAGTGTCTCTTTACTTTCACTAACCATGGTTAAGATATGCAGAGCGACAGAAAATTTTGTGTCCATAGTTATAATTCATTCCTTTCGTTTCACTCAAGGCACAACACTGAATGAAAAAGTGCTGTGCTCTTTGATTTAGTCTATAATGAAAATGAGAAGACCTATCACAACTACAAATCACGGGGAGGAGAGTAAGTGAGTAGTCCATCTACTACCTCGAATAGTTATAGGTGTAGCTCATCCTATCAAGCACAACTAACTGTGACTCTGAGCACGTAAACTTATATTTGGATAAGCGACTCGTTTGTGAAAAGGAAGAGCAGTTAAAGGATAGGTACTTCTCAAATATGGTGAAGGGAGACTCCTCATGTTAAAAATTGTTTACCCAAATTGTTGTGGCATCGATGTGCATAAAACCTTCATCGTAGCTGTTATTGCCATCACCGACAATCACGGTATCACTAGCTACCACCGTAAACGCTTCTCAACCTTTACAAATGGGCTACTTCAGCTACAAGACTGGTTGGAATACTATTCCTGCTTTAATGTCTGTATGGAATCTACTGGTAAATACTGGATTCCTATCTTCAATATCCTTGAAGAAACCTGCAACATTTGCTTGGCTTATCCCAAGTATGTCAAGGCTATCAGAGGCAAGAAGACCGACAAGAAAGATGCTCAGTGGATGGCTGACCTCTTCAAGCATGACCTCGTTGCCTCAAGCTTTATCCCTCCTCTGAAAATCAGACAACTCCGTGACCTCTTTCGCTACCGCATGAAGCTAACGCAACTTCAGGTTAGCGAGAAGAATCGTTACCAAAACTGTCTGACCTGGTCTAACCTTCAGATTGCAAGTGTTGTTTCCGATGTCTTCGGAAAAAGTGCTCAAACCATCATTCAGAGCATCCTTGACAATCCAGAGGAGAAACCAAATATTGAGCAGCTGGTTCACAAGAGGATGAAAGATAAAGTCCTAGACTTAGAAATCGCTATGGAAGGCTGCTTAACACCTGAACAAGCCGAGAAAATCAGAATTATCAAAGCTCACTACGATGCCCTCGCTATCTGTAAAGAAGACTTAGAACAGATGATACGAGAATTGGGACAAGAGTATAAAGAACAAGTTAAACTCATTCAAACTGTCCCAGGATTTAAAGAAGAGCTATCCGCTCTCAGAATCATCTCTGAAATTGGCGTTAATATGACAATTTTTGACACGGCCGGTAGACTCTGTTCGTGGGCAGGTCTTGTTCCTGCCAACAATGAAAGTGCTGGGAAGAAATATTCTACTCGTATTTCTAAAGGTGGACAATACCTCAAACCCTTTCTCGTTCAAATCGCTAACGCTGTCGTCAAGTCAGAGAAACACCCAGAGTTTAGAAACAAATATCTCAAGCTCAAGAAACGACGTGGACACCGAAAAGCGATTATCGCTATCTGTCGCAGACTACTAGTAGCTATCTACCAAGTCCTTCTAAAACAGGAAAATTACAATCCGGCCTTGCAAGGCTTAACTGAAGTCAGAAACCCAAATAAGACAATGTCTGTTCAAGACGCTATTTGTTTTGCACAACAACACGGATTCACCGTAGCTTAATTTTAAAAATCAGGGCTCCAGACCTCTTTTTAGCATGCCCAAAATTAGGATAAACAGGAAATCAATTAACTTTTATTTTTTTCAAACTTTCCCCTCTTTTTATGTTTTTGTATCTGATACAAAAACAAGTTTATCACAACATTTTTCTTCTGGCAAGCCTTTTGCTTGATTTTTTTCAGGTTAATAACGCTTTTCTAAATCACAAGGAAAAGAGATGGATAGATAGCATCCTGCTTTTTCCATCCGTACCGATGGTTATACCAAAGTTTATGTCTAATGGTTTTCGACCTTAACTCATGACTACCTGTTCAACAGATGGCTGTTTTTTGCCACACAAGACCGTAAGTCATATAAAAATGGGATAGGTATCCCAAAATAGATAACCTACCCCAGTCTCACTAAAAAGGAACTGTATACACATAAAGTCCCTTCATTCAGCTGTATGCGTTTGTTCTTGTCCCAACAGTTCCTAACTTAATGCAGTCACAGATAGGACACAGGACACTCTTTCATCAGGAGTTTGTTTGTCCTTGGATTCTGCACAAGATATTTTATTTCTTTGCAGTTTCCCGATAAGCTTCTGCTTCATCAGCCGTTGAAAGCACAAAATGACCTGGAGTAATTTCATGCATCTGCCTTTCCTGACCATCTAACTCCTGCTTTGGATCATAAATTTGATGAACGCGCTGACGTTCGAATTCCGGATCCGGTTCGGGAATAGCCGTCAGAAGGCTTTTGGTATAAGGATGAATCGGGTTGTTGTAAACAGCATCAGCTGATCCTATTTCTAAAATTTTGCCCCAATGCATAACGCCGATACGGTCAGAAATATATTTCACCATCGATAAATCATGGGCAATAAAAAGATAGGTCAGCCCCTGCTCATGCTGCAGCTGCTGCAGCAAGTTAACAACTTGGGCCTGTATGGAAACATCAAGTGCTGAAATTGGTTCATCAGCGATGATAAATTTTGGTTCAACTGCTAATGCCCGAGCGATGCCAATCCGCTGACGCTGCCCTCCAGAAAATTCATGGGGATAGCGAGTCATATGATCCTTATTAAGCCCTACAAGAGACAGCAGTTCTTGAACTTTTTGCTGACGTTCTTCTTTACTCTTAGCCAGCTTATGAATATCCAGTCCTTCAGCTACGATATCACGAATCTTCATACGGCCGTTAAGGCTGGCCTGAGGATCCTGAAAAATCATTTGGGCATCTTTGCGAAAATCGTAGAGCTGCTTCCCTTGTAACTGTGAAATCTTCTGCTGATTGAATATGATTTCACCTTGGTCAATGTCATAAAGCTTGAGGATAGCTCGGCCAACAGTTGTTTTTCCCGAACCGGACTCACCTACCAGTCCTAATACTTCACCTTCATAAATATCAAAGCTGACATTGTCAATGGCTTTGACCTCATTTTTTTTGCCTTTATTGAAAGTCAAAGAGATATTTTTGACTTCAACAAGCTTTTTACGGTTTTCAGTCACTGAACTTCTCCCCTTTCAGTTTTTTCCACTTTTGCCAACGTTTTTCAATGGTAGCAGGTACCTTTATTTGGGGAGCTCGTTCATCCAGCAGCCAAGTTGCCGCATAATGTGAGTCAGAAACTCTGAACATTGGCGGTTCTTGTTCATGATCAATATCTAAGGCGAACGCATTCCGCGGAGCAAAGGCATCTCCTTGAGGGGGATTCAGCAGATCCGGCGGTGTCCCCGGAATAGACTGAAGGCTGCCGGCTTCCGTATCGGTTGTCGGCATTGAATTGAGCAATCCCCAAGTATAAGGATGCTGCGGGTTGTAAAACACTTCATCAACAGTTCCATATTCAATAATTTTACCTGCATACATGACAGCCACACGGTCAGCCATTCCGGCAACCACTCCAAGGTCATGTGTGATAAAAATAATTGAAGAGTTACGCTCTTTTTGAATCTGCTTCATCAGATTAAGAATTTGAGCTTGGATGGTCACATCTAGTGCTGTGGTCGGTTCATCGGCAATAAGAATATCAGGATTAGCTGCCAATGCGATAGCGATAACAGCCCGCTGACGCATCCCTCCTGACCATTGATGAGGGTAATCATTGATATGCTCTTCAGCGTTGGGAATACCAACATTTTTCATCAATTCAAGCGCTCTGTCCATGGCTTCCTGCTTGGAAATTTTTTCATGAAGCAGCATCGGCTCAGCAATCTGCTTTCCGATTTTCATTGTCGGGTCAAGGCTGGTCATCGGATCTTGAAAAATCATCGCGATTTCATTTCCACGGATTTTCACCCAGTCTTCCTCTTTCAGCTCATGCAGCTTAGTTCCTTTAAAGTCAATATCGCCGGTCATTTTAGCATTAGCTGCAGATAAACCGATAAGGGTGCGGGTTGTGACCGACTTCCCGCTTCCTGATTCACCGACTATGGCAAGCGTTTCCCCCTGTTTAAGCTCAAAATTAACATCGCGGATGGCTTTAACTTCCCCTGCATAAGTATGAAAATCTACATGGAGGTTTTTGACTTGTAAAATTGTTTCTTTACTCATTTTTCTCTCCTCCTAACGATCGCCTGATTTAGGGTCAAAAGCATCACGAAGCCCATCGCCTAAGAGTATAAAGCCCAGCGAAATAAAGACCAGAGCCAGAGACGGAAGCATAACCTGATACGGATAATACTGCAGATTTTCCTGTGCATCGGTAATCAGCGATCCCAGAGATGCTGTCGGCGGTTTGACGCCTAAATTAATTGCTGACAGCACCGCTTCATACATGATCGCGTTAGGAACAGTCATCATAATCTGGACAATAATAATTCCTGAAATATTAGGAAGAATATGCTTGAAAGAAATTTTAGGCCTGCTTTCTCCTAAAGACCGTGCGGCCAAAACAAATTCACGTTCTCGGTAAGACAGAGTCAAGTTCCTGACTTGACGCGCCATCGCTGTCCATCCGACAATAGCAATCGAAATGATAATCGACATTACACCGCTTCCAAGAAGCAGACCCAGCATCGTCACAATGACCAAGTTGGGAATCGAAGAAATGATTTCAATAATCCGCTGCATCACCGTATCGACCCGACCTCCGATATAGCCGGAAATTAAGCCGTAGGTTACTCCGATGATAAGGTCAATAAAGGTAGCCGCAATAGCGATAAGCAGAGAAATTCTGACCCCGACAATGATACGTTTAGCAATACTTCGTCCAAGATTGTCAGTCCCTAAAATAAACTTAGTTCCTTCAGGAACTCCCTGATCAGCGTAAACATCTGTCGATTCTGTATTTCCGGCATAAGTGATAGTTCCATTCCAAAAAGGGAGACTGTCACTTATTTTGGGCGGAAGGTTACGGTATACAGTCACTTCTTTAGTATTAAATTTATTAGCCTCATTTTGAGGAACAAAGATGACAGAGACCATTGAAAACAGAATCAGAAAAAGCAGGAACCACATTGAGATAACTCCCAGCCTGTTTTTCTTCAGCCGCCGCCATGCGTCCTGTATAAAGGAAAGAGCTGGCTTTTCAATTTTTTCTTGAGAGCTGGCTGAGCCCACCCCAACAAGTTTAAACATTTCATTTTTATTTGCCATCACATTCTCCTTACTGCAAGCGCACACGAGGGTCGACAATACTTGTGATAATATCGGTAATCAAAATTGCGGCCATCAGCATTACAGCATACACAATTGTTGTCCCCATAATAACCGGATAATCCTTAGTAGGGATTGAGGTAACAAACTGCTGGCCGATGCCGGGAATTGAAAAAATCTGTTCAATCAAAGCAGAACCTGTCAGCAGATTAGCAGCCAAAGGACCAACCAAAGTCAGAACCGGAATCATCGAATTTCGATAAGCGTGTTTATTGACAACCTGCCGTTCAGTCAGACCTTTAGCTCTGGCCAGCTGAATATAGTCAGAATTCAGCGTTTCGATCATCTGGCTTCTAAAAAAGCGGGTGACCTGAGCCATAACCGGAATTGCCAAAGCCAGTGAAGGCAGAATAGTCTGCGCAAAAGTGCCCCAGCCGGCCAGAGGAAAGAGTCCCCATTTAAAGCCGAAATAGTCCAAAAGGATCAGACCAATAATAAAAGCAGGGACCGAAATTCCCAAGGTTGAAATAATACTCAGTGTATTATCCAGCCAGTTATTTTTATTGCGCGCTGAAGCAGCACCGACAAAAAGCCCTGCCAACAAACCGATAATTAAGGCTTGTACACCAAGGTGAACAGAGACTCCCAGCCGCTGAGCAATCAAACGGGAGACGGGCTGATTGATGGATTGGTAGCTGGTTCCAAAATCACCATGCAGAACATCAAAAAGATACTTCAGATACTGCTGCCAGATGGGTTTATCCAGTCCGTACTGCTTATTCATCAAAGCAACCATTTCATCTGTCAGTTTAGGATTGTTGTAAGGGGTCCCAGGCAGTATCTGCATGAGGAAAAACGAAAGGGTCACAACAACCCAGAGTGTCACAAGAAGAATCGCAACACGCTTAAGAATATATTTAGCCATAATCTTTCCTTCTCTAATTTGCTTTTGTTGGGAGAAAAATTTTTTCTCCCAACAAAAGCAAGAATTGGAACCAGCCAATTCTTGCCAATTATTTACTGTTTTACCGAAAATTATTTGGTATCTTTGTAGGCATAAGTGAAGTCAACGCTCAAGCCTGTAGAATTACGTACAAGACCTTTAATATCAGGGTTTTGCAGAGCTTCTGTCTTGCGGAAGTAAATAGGATTATACAAAGCATTGTCATAAAGTGCCTTTTCAGCCGCTTTATAGTCAGCCGCAGCCGCATCAGGATCTAAAGCATCTGTTGTGATAGCCTTATTATAAGCTTCATCATAATCACTGTTTGAGAACTTCCCATAATTATAAGGGGCATCTGTTGTAAACAAGCCGTAGAAGGTAGAACCTTCAGGATAATCACCGCCCCAAAGCACTAAAGCAACCTCAAAATTCTGGTTCTTAGTATCGTCCAGACGCTGTTTAAAGGTCACAAATTTTTCTTCAACTGTCAGCCCCGGAAGAGCTTCTTCCCATGTTTGTTTGATATAATCAGCAGCTGCCTTAGCTACAGGGTTATCTGAATCAGCAGTGATTGTCAGCGTCAAAGAATCCGTCCCAACTTCAGCTAAACCTTCTTTGAAGAGTTTCGCTGCTTCATCCGCATCATACTGATAACCTGGGGAAACATATTCAGCCAAATCAGTATCATCAGATAACTTAGCAAGATCTGTCGGCACCAGAGCCGTTGCAGCTGAAGAACCTGTATCAGTTGCCGCTTCAACAATCCCTTCACGGTCGGTCGCTAAGTTGAGCGCTTGACGCACCTTGGTATTAGTCAGTGCCGGAATTGAACCTGTCTGATTATAGACCATATAGGAAGTCACAGCTTCCGGAACATCTACAACGTCTTTATTGCTTTTATTGGCATTGTAAATCGCTGAAGTGGCAGAAATGTTAGCTAGATCAAGCTCACCGTTTTTATACATCTGCACTGCTGTATCCGGTTTTTTGATGGTCTGAACATTGATCTTTTCTGTTTTAACATTATCAGCATCCCAGTATTCTTCGTTTTTAACAAGAGTAAAGGTACCGCTCGTACCATTCCAATCTTCAACCGTATAAGGGCCTGAGTAAAGTGAATCCTCCGACGTTGTCGCATAGTCATCTCCGGCTTTTTCAACAAAGTCTTTGCTCTGCGGCATAAAATTGACGAAAGACAGATAATAGATAAACTGCGGTGCAGGATCTGTCAGCGTAAAGATAACCTTATTGCCGTCTGCCTTAACTCCCAGTTCATCGAGGTTTGTAGTTGTCCCATCATTGATCTTGTCCGCATTAAGGAGGTGAGCTTCTACAGCTAAATAAGCATACTCTGAAGCTGTTTTCGGATCAACAATCCGCTGCCAGGAGTAAACAAAATCTTCAGCTGTCAGTTCACTGCCGTCAGACCATTTCAAATCGTCGCGCAAAGTTGCTGTATAGGTCAGGCCGTCATCGGAGACATCAACCTTTTTCGCTAAATCAGGAACCGCTTCCCCATCTTCATTAATACGAAGAAGATTTCCGCCGGAATTGCCGATAGCAATTGAAGAATAGGTGTCAGTTACTTTTGAAATATCCAAAGTGGAAATTTCAATAGGAGTGTACCAATTAATTTCGGTACTTGATTGAGTGTTGCTGCCGCAAGCTGCTAAAACAGCAGCGGAAACAAGAGCAGTCGCTCCAAGACTAATGCGTTTCCATAAGCGAGTGTTTAAGGCCATATCAAGCCCTCCTATAATTTTCTTTTCATTTTTGTAGTACCATTATACCATAAAATTTCCTTAATCAAAGTATTTTTATAACAGAAAATATTGTTGTGATTTTATGATATAATAAATCAAGAAAATATCTGGAAGGGATAACAATGAAAAAACTACTGGGGTTTATTTTTATACTGCTGAGTCTTTGGGGAGGAGCCGTAAGAGCTGATGATTTTGAGGCCGAAGCCGAGCACGCCTTAGCTGTTGAGGTGTCCACAGGAAAAATCCTCTATGAAAAAGATGCGGCAACACCTGACGGTATTGCCTCTATGACAAAGATTTTAACAGTTTATCTAGTTTATAAAGAGATCGATCAGGGGCATCTCAGCTGGGACAGTAAGGTCCCTATATCCGACTATGCCTATGACCTAACAGCCAATTCCGATGCCAGCAATGTCCCCATGGAAGACAGGGAATATACCGTCGAACAGCTGGTTAACGCAGCCTTAATCGCCAGCGCTAACAGCGCAGCCATTGCCTTAGCTGAGCACATTGCCGGTTCTGAAACGGCCTTTGTTGATATGATGCAGGCCCAGCTGCAGGAATGGGGCATCTATGACGCCAGTCTGGTCAACGCTTCCGGCCTCAATAATAGTTATCTCGGGGAACATATTTATCCGGACTCAGATGCGAATGCTGAAAATCAAATGAGTGCTTTAGATATTGCGATTATTGCCCGCCATTTGATTACCGAGTATCCGGATGTCCTCAATATTACTCAGAAAACCAGTGCTGTATTTGCCGGCACCGCTATAAATACTTATAATTATATGCTGCCTGATATGCCTTATGCCCGAGAAGGGGTCGATGGACTTAAGACAGGAACAACAGAAGCAGCTGGCCCCTGTTTCGTTGCTACGTCAACGGAAAACGGGATGCGGATAATTTCGGTCGTAATGAATGCCGAAGCCGGTGAGGGAAATGATTATGCCCGCTTTGAAGTCACCAATAATATCTTAAACTATGTTCAAGATAATTTTGAACTGACGACACTTCTCGCTGCTGGAGAAAGTTATAGGGACAGCGAGGGAGTCGTTCTTGATGGCAAGGCAAAAACGGTGGCTGCAGTTGCTAAATCAGACTTAAAAGTTGTCCAAAAAAAATCCGCCGATCAAGCTGGCAGTTTATCTCTAGATATCAACACATCTACTGCCCCAGTTCGTAAAGGGCAGACTATAGGAACGGCCACCTTCTCAGATGGCAATATCATAGGCAGCGGATATCTTCAGGCACCGCCGAATATCGAACTGGTGACTAAAAACGAAGTGGAGCGCAGTTTCTTCTTAAAGGTTTGGTGGAACCATTTTGTCAACTATGTCAACGAAAAGCTCTAGCATCGGTCTTTTGCAAAACTGATTGAACTGTCTTGTACTTTGAAAAAAACAGCCAGACACTTGCTGTCTGGTTGTTTTTATGCAGTTCAATTTTTTTGAGACTTCTTTCAGCAGGAATCTTGATCAAATATTGTCTGTTGTTGGCGCATTAAAAACGGAATCGCTGACTTTATTCCAGTCAGAATAGCTGCCGTCAACATCCATCACCAGTTTCCCTTTGCTTCCGCTGTAGTTTAAGCTCAAATCAAAACCTGTTAAATAGAATGTTTTTTTATCAAAACTGATTTCAAAATCCTTGTCAACTTCTGTCTGTTCCACACCTGTCAAAGTGAGATTCAGCTCATCGCTAAAAAGAGAGATGATATCAATGTTTTGACTGCGCAGGTTCAGAACATAAGCGTCATCCTCCTCTTCAATTGTCAGGTCATCAGCCATATTATAAATAATATCTAAAAAAGAAAAATAATCAGGATCCAAGTCAACTGTATCCAATTTTCCGCTGGTCCACTGATTGTCTTCAGACGTTCGCTGGTAATAGTCGAATTTATTCCCATCTGTTTGAGTGATAATGTCCTCTTCGTAGGAAACGGTGCCGTTGTTTTCGTCTTCAATCTTTAAGTTTACACCGATTAAATCACCGTTGTTGTATTGTGACTGAGCCGAAAAATCTTGATGGCTGCTGCCAGAATTCGATTTTATATCCACTGACATATCCAAGGCTACGGAGGTCATTTGATTATTTTTGTTCGCTTTCCTGACCTTCTTCAGCAGCTGTTCAACTGTTAATTCTTTTTGGGTGCTTGATGATGTTTTGGCTGTTTGGCTATTGGTCGTTGTTCGGCAAGCAGCTAAACAGAGAAAAGCAAGCAAACAGACAAAACCATAATAAAACTTTCTTTTCATACATATTCCTCCTAATAGACATTATTATATCACTTTTTTGAAAGCTTTTTCATAATCCTTTAAAACTGTTAAAAACTTGTAACAATGCCAGAAGAACCGATCCTCAATGATAATAGCCAAGAGGCGGATACAGCCGAACAAAGTTTTGAGGTCAAAAAAGCGTTTGGTTCAGGTATCCCCGAATCAAACGCTTTTGCAATCCTAACAACAATCCGTAGCATCTCTAACCTACGGAACCTTCCATTTCATAACTGATTAAGCGATTCAGCTCAACAGCATATTCCATTGGCAACTCTTTTGTAAAGGGCTCAACAAATCCCATGACAATCATCTCAGTAGCCTGACTTTCAGTTAGCCCCCGACTCATCAGATAGTAGAGCTGTTCTTCAGAAATTTTCGAAACCTTGGCCTCATGTTCAAGGGCGACCTGAGAGTTATGAATTTCATTGAAAGGAATGGTATCCGATGCCGAAATGTCATCCATAATAATCGTATCACATTCAATATGGCTGACAGACTTTTTGGACGTTTTAGCAAAAGTGACCTGCCCCCGATAATCTACTTTTCCTCCTCCCTTAGCTATCGATTTAGAAACAATTGACGAAGACGTATGTGGAGCATTGTGAATCATCTTAGCTCCGGTATCCTGATGCTGTCCTTTATTTGCAAAAGCAATGGAAAGCATGGTTCCGCGCGCACCTTCCCCATCTAAAATAACCGCCGGATATTTCATTGTTGTTTTGGCACCCAAGTTGCCGTCAATCCACTCCACAGTAGCATCTCTAGCTGCCTTTGCCCGTTTTGTTACCAGATTATAGACATTATCAGACCAGTTTTGAATGGTTGTATAGCGCATGTAGCTGCCTTCAAGAGCGAAAATCTCAACAACTGCTGCATGAAGGCTGTTTGTAGAATAGGTCGGAGCTGTGCAGCCTTCGACATAATGTACGCTGGCCCCTTCGTCAACAATAATTAGGGTTCGCTCAAACTGGCCAGTATTTTGGTTATTAATTCGGAAATAAGTCTGCAGAGGAATTTCCAGTTCCACCCCTTTGGGAACATAAATAAAGGTCCCTCCTGACCAGACCGCTGAGTTTAAAGCCGCCAATTTGTTGTCTGTGGGCGGTACCAATTTAGCAAAATACTGTTTAAAAAGCTCAGGGTATTCTTTAAGGGCAGAGTCAGTATCTGTAAACACAATTCCCAGTTTATCATATTCATCTTTCATATTATGATAAACAACTTCTGATTCATACTGAGCGGAGGCTCCAGCTAAATAAGCGCGTTCTGCCTCAGGAATACCGATTCGCTCAAAGGTTTCTTTGATTTTATCAGGCACTTCTTCCCATGTTCTGGCCGGCTTGTCAGAAGGCTTTTGGTAGTATATCAAATCTTCAAAATCAATAGCTGATAAATCTGGCCCCCAGTCCTGCATGGGCATCTTATTAAAAATCTCTAAAGACTTAAGCCGGAACTCCAGCATCCATTCCGGCTCATTTTTTGCAGCTGACAGCTCACGGATAACCCGCTCATTCAATCCCTTACCTGTTGAATAGACAGGGTCAACATCATCGTGAAAACCAAATTTATATTCTCCCAGATCAATTGGTTTAGGCTCAATTTTTTCGTTTGTTTCTGCCATTGTCTCCCTTTCGCAATTTATATTTTTTATTTTTGGCGGCACCAGCAGGCCGCTTTTCTATTTCTTATTTGCTTTCTGTGATTCGATCGCCATTTTGATTGCATTCCAGGCTAATGTTGCACATTTAATCCGCTGCGGAAATTTAGAAACACCGGCTAAAAATTCAGCATCCCCCAGCTTTTCCTGATCTGCGCTCTTTTCGCCCTGTACCATTTTTGAAAAAACATCTGCCAGCGCTAAAACTTCTGAACATGTCTTTCCAAGAACAGCATCAGTCATCATGCTGGCTGATGCCGTTGAAATGGTACAGCCGTCCCCGGCAAAGGCAATATCAGAAATATAATCACCATCAAACCGAACGGACAGCGAAATCACATCACCGCAAGTTGGATTGTTAAGCTGGACATGCTCTGCATTCTCTAAAACACCATGGTGGTGAGGATTTTTAGAATGATCCGCCACCACGGCCATATAAAGGCTATTTAAACTAGAAAGTGCCATGGAAGAACTCCTTTGCTTTAAGAATGGCAGAGATCAAACGGTCGCAGTCTTCTTTTGTATTGTAAATATACAGGCTGGCACGAACGGCCGACTGGATCCCCAAATGCCGCAGCAAGGGCTGGGCACAATGATGGCCTGCACGGACAGCAACGCCCTCATAATCGAGCGCTGTTGCAACATCATGCGGATGCAGTCCTGAAAGATTGAACGAAAACACCCCCAAATGCCTGTCAGCTTTCTGCGGCCCGTAAAGCTCTAAGCCATCAATTGCCTGAAGCTGCGGCAACAGATAAGCTGCTAAATCTTCTTCATGAGCACGAACAGCATCCATTCCCAAAGTTTCTAAATAGTCCGCTGCGGCTCCAAGAGCGATAGCACCAGCAACATTAGGCGTCCCTGCCTCAAATTTCCAGGGCAGCTCCTTCCAGCTTGCTGTCTGCTCATAGACGAAATCAATCATCTCACCGCCAAATTCCACAGGAGGCATGTCCTTTAAGACAGATGCTTTCCCATATAAAACACCTATTCCGGTCGGCCCCAGCATCTTATGTCCGGAAAAAGCAAAAAAATCACAGTCCAAATCCTGAACATCAATCGGAATATGAGGTGCAGACTGAGCACCGTCAACAACCAGATAAGCATCATATTTATGAACCAGATGGGCAATTTCTTTAATAGGATTGACACAACCCAGAACGTTTGAAACATGCGCTATACTGACAAACTTTGTTTTGGCATTGACCTGCTGCTTTAAACCTTCTAAATCAAGTGCATTATCTTTCAGGTACACATATTTAAGCTTGGCGCCACTTTTACGACAGGCTTCCTGCCAAGGAATAAGGTTAGAATGGTGTTCCATGACAGAAATAAGGACCTCATCGTCTGCTTGAAGCACGCCCTGTGCAAAATCAGCCACCCAATTCAAACCAGTTGTTGTTCCTCTGGTAAAAAGAACTTCTTTGACAGAGGCAGCATTGATAAAACGCCGCAGTTTTTCCCGACTGGCTTCGTAACGGGCAGTTGCTCTTTCCGCAAGAGTGTGAACCCCGCGATGAACATTAGCATTATCATGCTGGTAGTATTGCTGCAGACTTGCTAAAACCTGCTGGGGCTTTTGTGTCGTCGCAGCATTATCCAGATAAACCAGCGGTTCGTCATTGACCGTCTGATTTAAAATTGTAAAATCCTGACGGATATCATTCGCATCAAACATGGAGTTTCTCCTTATCCACCAAGCACTGTCTCATATATCACCGTTTATCAAGTTTTGTGTCCAAAACAGCAATCATTTCATCACGGACGTCTTTAACCGGAATTTCTGTGATAACTGTCCCCAGAAAACCGCGGATAACCAGACGCTCAGCTGTTTCCCGATCGAGCCCGCGGCTCATCAGATAGTACATATCTTCCGGATCCACTTGGCCGATCGAAGCCGCGTGTCCAGCGGTTACTTCATTCTCATCAATCAAAAGGATAGGATTGGCATCCGAGCGCGCCTGATCCGACAGCATCAAAACACGGCTCTCCTGCTGAGCATCGGCTCCCTTTGCACCTTTAATAATATGACCTATGCCATTAAAGGTCAAAGTCCCGCGTTCCAAGATAACACCATGTTGCAGGATATGACCGACTGAGTTTCGTCCGTAGTTGGTCACACGTGTATCGATCCCCTGAACCTGACGGCCGCTGGACGCCGCAACAACCTTGAGATGAGCTTGACTTCCCTCACCGATGAGATCTGAATCAAAATCTGCGACAACATTGCCTTCATTCATAACACCCAGTGCCCAGTCAATGACAGCATCATTGTCATGGCGCCCCCGGCGGCTGATGTAGGTCGTCAGATTATTCCCCAGACGGTCAATGGCAGAGAATTTCACCTGACTGCCCGCCAATGCAATCACCTCAACACTGATATTAGCAGATGTTGGCTGATGGCCGCTGCCAATCGTTTCGAAACGTTCAAGATAAGTCAGTTTGCTGTTACGTCCGGCAATAATCAGGATATGCTTATTAAAAGCAACCGGGCTGTCGCTGTCTTGATAGAAAATCCCCTCAATAGCCTGTTCTATCTCAACATTATCCGGAATATACAGGAATGCCGCGCTATTAAAGTAGGCCGTGTGATAAGCTGCCAGTTTATCCTCATCAAATTTAAGAGCTGAACCGAAATACTTTTCAATCAGCTGCGGTTGCTCCGCAAGAGCCGAATAAAAATCTGTAAAAACAACCCCTTGCTGAGCTAATTCAGGCGGCATCTGCTCTAAGACGGTCTGCGTACCGACCTGAACAAGTTTAGGGTTATCGCCAAGAGCTGTAAAATCCGGGACTGCCCCCGAATAATTATTTTCCTCAATCGTTCCGTCACCCAGATTCCAGCGGTGAAATTTAACCCGCTCGATTTTAGGGAGTTCCAGCTGATCAATTTTAGCTAAAGCTGTTAAACGGCGTTCTTGCAGCCAAGTAGGCTCAGCCTTAGCTTGTGAGAAGTTTAAAATGGATTCTTTTGTCACTTTTCCCTCCTTATGCTGCTAAGCAGAAAAATCTGTAGCTTTAGGCTTCCTCTTCATACTTAAGCCCTAATTCTTCAGCAATATTGGCATAGCCTTCTTTTTCCAGACGGACAGCCAGCTGAGCATCTCCGGACAGTACAACCCGGCCGTCCATCATAACATGCACAACATCAGGAGTAATATAATTTAACAAACGCTGATAATGTGTGATAATCATAGCGCCAAAATCAGCTCCGCGCATAGCATTAACCCCTTTTGAAACAACCTTGAGTGCGTCAATATCCAATCCGGAGTCAATCTCGTCAAGAAGAGCGAATTTGGGTTCAAGCATGAGCAGCTGTAAAATTTCATTGCGCTTTTTCTCTCCGCCTGAAAAGCCTTCGTTAAGATAACGCTCTGCCATCTCTTCTCTCATCCCCAGAAGTTCCATTTTTTCATCTAACTTTGCAATAAAATCACGGACACTGATTTTCTCATCATCCGCTTTACCAGCATTCATACCGGCACGAATAAACTCTGCATTGGTAATCCCGGGAATTTCAGACGGGTACTGCATAGCCAAGAAAATACCTAAACGGGCACGCTCATCAACTTCCAGCTCTAAGAGGTTCTCACCGTCCAAAAGGATTTCGCCTTCGGTCACTTCGTAGCTGGGATTGCCCATGATAGCAGCTGAAAGGGTCGATTTCCCAGTTCCGTTCGGCCCCATAATAGCAGCAATCTCTCCTGTTTTAAGCGTCAGATTAACCCCTTTTAAGATTTTCTTATCCTCAATAGAAACATGAAGATTTTTTATTTCAAGCACAGACATTTGTCTACTCCTTTATTTTAATTAAAGTTTGAGGACCGCTGTTTAAGCAGTCCGCCCCGGACAGCCGTATGCGGTTTAGCCGCCCCTATTGTCAGCAGTTCAGAATCATTATAGCAAAATTTTAAAGAACCTGCTATCTGTAAGATTTCCTCTTTTCAGTCCGCTGTATTCAGCTATATAAAACCCCCTCGGTTCGTCAACCGAGAGGGTTTGTTACCAGTTCTAAGTTATTCTTTCCTTTTTTTAAATTGTCGCCATTTTTCCCGCCAGACTTTAATTGATGTCTGACGATAATCACTATTGCCGATAAAAGCCAAAATATTAAATAAAGGTGTGCGTCCGGGCCCCCAAATTTCTAAACCTTCGATAAAAATCTCTAAAGCAAAGGCCGCACCGATTAGGAGCAAAACACCCCCCCAGCGGCTGGAAACATTTAAGAGCAAAGAAATTAAGGAAAAAAGCATAGCAATGCCGTAGACTACCAAAACTGCACCCCGATGAGTAAAGCCCATAGCCAGCAGACGATGGTGCAGATGCATCTTATCCGCCTCAGAAATCGGGCGGCCAGACAACTTACGGCGGATAATAGCGACCGCTGTATCCATGATAGGGACGCCTAAGATAATAACCGGTGTCACCACAGCAACTGCAGTTGAATTTTTCAGCCCCTGAAGCGACAAAACACCGATCATAAAACCGATAAAAAGGGCGCCTGTATCCCCCAAATAGATGATTGCCGGATGATAATTATAAGGGAAAAAGCCGGCAATAGCCATAATTAAAACAAGAATAGTCAGGGTTAGAAAGAAATCTGTCTCAGGCAGAAAAAAATAGGACACAATTGACATTGTCAGCAGACTGATGATAGCCACTCCGCTCACCAAACCGTCCAGGCCGTCTATCAGATTTATGGCATTTGTTATGGAGACAATCCACAAAACCGTCAGCACAAAGGTTAAAACTGGTCCAAAGGCTAAAAGCGGACCGCCAAAAGGGATTTTAAAACTATTAAACCTAAAATCTGTAAAAGCCCAGATCATAACAGCGGCAAACACGATACCAACCATTTTAGTCCTAGGATTTAGTTCATAGATATCATCAAACAGCCCTGTGACAATAACAAGAGATGCAGCTGCGACAACAGGCAGAATGTAATCGAAATAGGAAATCCCCCAAATCTCAGTCTTAATAACCAAGGGCATCAATATCAGCGCAGCTATCAAAAATGAAAGGAAGATAGCCAAACCGCCGCTGCTGGGCATAGGCACCTTATTGATCCGCCTGGCGTTAGGGTTATCGACAGCACCTATTCTGAAAGCAAGAAAGCGGACAAGCGGAGTCATTATCAAAGACATGAGAAATGCAGCAATTAAGACCAGCACAAATTCAATCGTAAATGGAAACATATTATACCAACTCAATCATTTGTAATTGCTGAACCGCATCAGTCATCAGCAGCTCTACGCCATGTTCCTGCAGATAAGCACGCGTCTTAGTTCCCGGCCAAGCATGCTCTAAGAGACGAGCGTATATTATATTGGCATAATAACTCGGTTTATTCACTAAGTTAAGCAGAACAGCCAGATGGTAAGACGCTCCTTCCTTATAAAATTCAGAAGCTTCAATATCAAAATCGACTGTCTTTGCAAAAGCAACAGCTGTTTTTAAATTAGGAAAATCGAGCACATAATGAATATAATCGGCCGGTTCCTCCTCTTTTTCACCGTCTTTTGCAGATTTGGAGGCTCCGAGTGCAGAATCTGCGGCTTCCTCCATCATCTCTTCAATTTTTTCCAGTCTCTCATGCGCTTCCGTATCGCCTTTTTCCCGCATAGATTTTTCCAAAGTCTTGAAGAAATCTTCGGGTGTCATCTGCGATACATCGCCAAACTCTGCCAAATCTTCTAAGTTAAGATCTTTATTCAAATCTGACTTTGTTACAAACACATCAATCTGATCTTTTCTGGGAGTCACACGAAAGCTCAGCATGCCCGTATCTTTAAAATTATCGGGCAAGTCGAGCTCATCCATGATGGTATAGAAAAACTCTTCTGTCTTTTCCTGAGGAATCAGAAAGTCCTTCAGCTCCATCCCGCGTTCTTCCAAATCGTCCATGCTGATGGTGATTTTTAAGGTTGTCTCACTTATCTGTTTCATTTCCATACTTATCTTTACCTCATAGAAGTAGTTCTTTTATTATACAGGAAATAGATCCTTTTTTCAATTTCAAGCCAAAAAAACAGTCAAACTATAGGAATACCTGCAAAGCGGTAAAAAATATATCAGCAAAAAGAACAGCTTCCGTGCCTGATCTGGACTTTTAAAATTTTGTTATTATAATAGTATTTTTTACAGCATTAATGTCAGCAGCCAGTAAGCTAGTAGAACAAAGCCAAGCACAATACGGTATTGGCCAAAGACAGTAAAATCGTGTTTTTTAACATAATCCGTCAGGAAACGGATAGCATACAGGCTGACGATAAAGGCAGTCACACTGGCTGCCAGCAGAATAATCAGCTGACTGAAAGCAAGTGTATTGCCATCAATAAAGAATTTGACCGCTTTCAAACCGCTGTAACCAAACATCGTAGGAATAGCTAAAAAGAAAGTAAAATCGGCGGCCACAGAACGGCTGGTTCCCATCAGAATGGCACCCAGAATTGTTGCCCCGGAACGACTGGTTCCCGGAACAATACTGAGCACTTGAAAACAGCCGATATAAAAAGCCGTGCGGTAAGACATGCGTGCCAAACTTGTTACTTGCGGCTGGACATTTTGATGGCGTTTTTCAATCCAAATAAAAGCAACGCCGTAAAGAATCAGCATGAAGGCTACAACGACAAAATTATAGAAATGCGCTTCCATCCAGTCATCCAGCAGCAGGCCAAAAATTGCCGAAGGGATACAGGCTAAGACGACCTTAGCCCAGAGCTGCCATGTGATTTGGATTTCACGCGCCGTCTTGCCGGGCTGAAAAGGATTAAGCCGCCGAAAATAGATAACGATAACCGCTAAAATAGCCCCCAGCTGAATAACTATATTGAACATATCCACAAAGTCTTTGTTTTGATTAAATTTAATGAATTCCTGCACTAAAATCAAGTGCCCTGTGCTGGAAATCGGCAGCCACTCAGTAATCCCCTCGACAATTCCGTAAAAGATAGCCTTCAATAACTCAATAATAAACATAATACTCCTTTATCTTTTTTATGGCAAAATCTGAATCGAAAACGGGAGCGAAAAACAGCTAAAAGGCTCCGCCGCCCCCGCCGCCTCCGCCGCCGGAAAAGCCGCCGCCCCCAAAACTGCCGGAGCTGCCGGAAGAAATCGAAAAATGCGATGACGTCACTGCACTGGAGGAAGTCTGCACAAAATGATTTGTCGATAGGGCAAGGGCGGGATAAAAATCTGTGGACGGCACTTGCGAAAGTGCACCCAAGGACTGAATGTGATGAACTTTCAAATAGCGTTCAACCTTTTTAGCATAGCCAAAAAGAGTCGCGTAAACTAAAAGCCGGTTCCAGACTACCACACTTTCTATGTCAGCCCGGTCAAAAGCATTAATATGACGAATCATATTTCTGAAACTCTGCCAATAGTAAACTCTTTCCCCGCCTTCTTCTGTCAGTACTCCCAGATTATAATATTTCCTTGAACTGCTGACGAGATAAGTAAACACAACAATTGAAAAAACTAGAAGAGCACCATAAATCAGTTTCAAATCACTTGTTTTGAATATAAAGTAAATAAACAATCCTAATGAAGCGACTGCCATTAGAATGAGCAGGATTGTATATCTAGTCAACTGCTTCTCCTCATCTTTCATTAAAGACCGATAAGGTGATGCAAGCCCGTCTTTGTCAAGATGCTCCACAGTACAATCTGAAATTTCTATACTCTTTCTTCTAATAGTATTTAATACTTTACTAGACGCTTTCCGAACTTCGGTTTCCAGCTTTTTCCCTTTAAATTTCTTTTTCAGCTTCTTAAGAGTAGCTTTGTGGTCATACTGGTAGGCTGAAAACAGTCCATCTAAGGCCAGTTTGGTTTCATTGCCAAAGGCCATATCAACTAGAACCAGCTCCTCTTCGCTTAAGCTTGTCAAATCGCTAACTGCCAAGTAAAATTTCTGATTTTCTTTAGTCAACAGCAAGTTTTTTCTGTCAATAAGATCCAGTAGAACAGCCTGAATCAAGTTGACAAAACGGATAGATGAGTTTTTCGTTTCAACAGCATAGGGACTCAGCTGAGAAAAACTGCTTCCAAAGATATTTTGCGTCAAAAGCAGAGGCGAAAGCTCTTCAGGCACTTCGTACAGTCTCGCTTTGCGGCCGGAACGCTGATAACGGTTTAAGTTCTTTCTCAAGCCTCTAAAATTCCAAAAAACATAGCCTAAATAAAGAAGACAAACACTTGGCAGCAAATAAGCAAAGAAGACGTTCAAAAAGCTACCCGTCCGAGAGATACTCTTTTCTTGAGCGATAATCTGTTCCTTGCCGGCTTCATTTTTTTCTATCGCTGTGTTGATCACATCCTTATCCCAATAGGCGTGCAGCTCAAACTTAGAAGAAACACTGCCGGCAGAAACTGTATAGCCGCTGTCCTTTGCATTGACCTTAGGCACCGGTTTAAAATAACCTTGGTGCGCCCACAGCTGACTGTCAGCAGCTTCCTTCGCTGTTCTGACTCTAAACTCGACATTATGCAAGGTCACATCCCAGTCACTGATCGGAACCCAATTAAGCTCAGCAACATCTTGATATTTGTATAAGATATTATAGAGCTGCCAGTGAATAACCAGTTTAACCTTACTGCCGCTGACGCCTGAGTTGTATACTCTCACCTCATAGCCGTCTCCCAAAGGAGTCGTTGTGATATCATAAGTATCAGCACGTACTCCATTATTATAGACCTCTACGGAAGGGTCGCCGTCAATAGAAAAACCTGCAGGCATATTACCTGCTTCGCCTAGAGTAACAACCTGACCATTGTAGTATGAATCAAACTGGTAGCTGATTGTCTGAGTAAAATCAGCACTGTTGTCTTCATTAATAACCAAATCACCGGTATAGCTTGTAATGCTGTAGTCCACATCTGCGGCTGCTGCAGCTCGAGCAAATCCTAAACTGACCAGCAAAAGTGCAAACACCAGCCAAAACTTTTTCATCCTATCTCCCCCCCTCTTTTCCTATTATTCTATCATAAAAATGTATCATTATTCTATTTATAGGCGAAGAACATTGAAATACAACCCTATTTTTTGTAAAATGGTAAGTGTATAAATAAAAATAGGAGTCTTTGATGAAGAAGATACTTTTGAGTCTGCTCGCTGCCTTTTTCCTAATCTTCGGAGGCACGGCCGGGGTAAGAGCAGATGATTATTTACGTGTCGGCATGGAAGCAGCTTACGCTCCTTTTAATTGGACACAGGATGATGACAGCAACGGTGCTGTTCCGATTGAGGGGACCAATCAGTATGCTAATGGTTATGATGTGCAAATCGCTAAAAAGATTGCCGCCTCTTTAAATAAAAAACTGCTTGTTGTCAAAACATCTTGGACCGGACTGATTCCTGCTCTGACATCCGGAAAAATTGACATGATTGCTGCCGGTATGAGCCCGACAGAAGAACGCAAAAAAGAGATTACCTTCTCAGACAGCTACTATACCAGCGAACCTGTTATTGTCGTCGCTTCTGACGGAGAGTATGCCAATGCAAAAAGCTTGGATGATTTTGCAGGCGCTAAAATTACTGCACAGCAAGGGAATTATTTAGTGAATCTGATAGGCCAGATTCCAAACGTTTCCGAGCAAACAGCTATGGGAGATTTTTCTCAGATGCGGCAGGCACTGTCCGCTGATGTGATAGACGGTTATATTTCGGAACGTCCTGAAGCCCGTACAGCAGAAGCCGCCAGCAGCAAATATAAAATGATTGCCTTCCCAGAAGGACAGGGATTCGAAACTTCCGAATCTGATACTGCTATTGCTGTTGGTCTACGTAAGGATGACAGTCAAACACTGGCTCAAGTCAATGACATTCTGGCGGGGATTTCTGAAGAAGAGCGGCTGGAACTGATGGACCAGATGATTGAAGAACAGCCCGCCGAAACGGCTGAAGAAGGTGAAGCACCTCATTTCTTCCAGCAAGTCTGGACCATTGTCCAAAACAACTGGCAACAGTTCCTCCGCGGTGCCGGCATAACGCTGCTGATTTCGGTTATCGGAACCGTTGCCGGTCTCATCATTGGTCTTCTGATCGGCGTTTACCGTACGGCACCTCTGGCGGCTAACCGCTTCTTAGCCCTCCTGCAGAAGGCTTTCAGTTGGCTGCTGACTGTCTACATTGAAGTTTTCCGTGGCACACCGATGATTGTTCAGGCTATGGTTATCTATTATGGGACAGCACAGGCTTTCGGTATTTCAATTGACCGCACACTGGCAGCTATCTTTATTGTCTCCATCAATACCGGAGCGTATATGAGCGAAATTGTCCGCGGCGGCATCTTTGCTGTTGATCAGGGACAATTTGAAGCTGCTACGGCACTCGGTTTTTCCCACGGCCAGACCATGCGAAAAATCGTCCTCCCTCAGGTTATCCGCAATATCCTGCCGGCAACCGGCAATGAATTTGTCATCAATATTAAAGATACATCTGTATTGAATGTTATCTCTGTCGTTGAGCTGTATTTCTCAGGAAATACTGTAGCAACTCAGACTTATCAGTACTTCCAGACCTTTACTATTATCGCTGTGATTTACTTTGTTCTCACTTTCACCGTAACACGTATTCTGCGCTATATTGAAAACCGATTTGACCAAGACAATTATACGACCATCGAAGGAGAAAAGAATTAATGACTGAGACGATTTTAGAAATCAAACATTTGAAGAAATCCTTCGGGAAAAACGAAGTGCTTAAGGATATCTCGCTTTCTGTCAGCAAAGGGGAAGTTATTTCTATCATCGGTTCTTCAGGCTCAGGCAAATCGACACTGCTGCGCTCTATCAATCTTTTAGAGGAGCCTACAGCCGGAGAGATTCTTTTTCACAATCAGAATGTACTGGAAAAAGGTTACAATCTAAATCTCTTCCGAGAAAAACTGGGAATGGTTTTTCAGTCTTTCAATCTTTTCGAAAACCTTAATGTGCTTGACAATGCCATTGTTGCTCAGACTACTGTCTTAAAACGCGATCGCAGCGAAGCTGAAGAAATTGCCAAGAAAAATCTGAATATAGTAGGAATGACTGAACAGTACTGGAAAGCTAAGCCAAAACAGCTCTCCGGCGGACAAAAACAACGGGTCGCTATCGCCCGTGCCCTTTCTGTCAACCCTGAAGCCATGCTCTTTGATGAACCCACATCAGCACTGGATCCGGAAATGGTCGGCGAAGTCCTTAAAACAATGCAGGATTTGGCCAAATCGGGTTTAACCATGATTATAGTGACACATGAGATGGAATTTGCCAAAGACGTTTCGGATCGCGTTATTTTCATGGATCAAGGTATCATTGCTGAAGAAGGGACCCCTCAACAGCTCTTTGAAAATCCCCAAGAAGAACGAACCAAAGCCTTTCTCAAGCGCTTTTTGAAATAAAAAACAGAGTCTTATACCAAAAAACCAGAAATCAACATGACTTCTGGTTTTTATATTGCAGTAACAGCAAGCTCACAAATCCTTTAATTCTGAACGCTGAAATTCTGACAGTTTTTTCTTACGCAGGTAACGTTTAAACCAGTCTTCCAACTCACAGCCGAATAAAGCTAAGAGCATCATCAGAAGAGGCAGAACAACTAAATGCATGCCCAAAAATAGAGAGACCGGGAGGGTAAACAGACAGGCTCCTAGTATAGGCAGCCATTTATTTATCCCTGTATAACGGATAATGAACCATTCTCCAAAAAATAAAGCAGCAGCAAGCAGTACAATCAGTATTCTCATGGCTCTACTTCCTTTCTTTACGATAAGCAGCAATTAATTTTTTGGCTGCCTCAAAGCTTATTTCGTCCTCCAAGGCCAAATCTTTGATTAAGCCGACATAGCCTTCGCTCTTAGATTTGACGGAGACTTTCTGAATTAACCGATCAAGGCGCAGGCGAATAGTGGGGTAAGAAACACCGTACTCCTTAGCTATTTTTTTCAGAGAACCTGAAGCGAGAATAAAACGATGCATAAACTCATAATCTTCCGGCTCCAGTTCAAACAGCCAAGATGGTATCTTTTCGTCTCCCATATCTGTCACCTTCTCTCTCCTATCAGTATAACACTAAACATTATGAAAGTAAATATTAATATTATTGAAAATAAACTTTATTTTATAAAAACAAAATGCCATTTACATAAAAAAAAGAATCAATAAAAAAAGAGTAGGGCAAGTTGATTAAGGAGATCGCAATCCCTCGCGCAGCAAGGGATAAGAACTTCCGAGCAGCCACTGCCCCAAACTTATATGTTTAAAAATAAAACGAGGCAGGACTTTGGCCCTGCCTCTTCATATCGATTAGTCTCAAATATTATTTCGCCTTCAAGGCTGACAGCACTTGTGTCCGAATATCCTCCACTCCATCAGGTTTACTAGGCAAAAAGAGTGTTTGATTGCCGGCCGCAGCAAACTGATTCAGAGTATCAAGATATTGGTTAGTCAACAGAATAGACATAATTTGCTCTTCTGTCATCCCGACATTAGCCAGCTTTAATTCCTGAATTGATTCTGCCAAACCGTCGACAATGGCCTTACGCTGCTGAGCAATACCTACACCGTGCAGCCGGTCTTTTTCTGCCTCAGCTTCTGCTGCAGTAACGATTTTAATCTTATCAGCGTTAGCCAGTTCCTGAGCAGCGACACGTTTCCGCTGAGCAGCATTAATCTCATTCATAGACTGTTTAACTTCCGCATCCGGTTCAACCTTAGTAATCAGTGTTTTAACAATGAGATAGCCGTAAGTTGACATTTCCTCTGCCACCTGATGCTGAACCTCCAGAGCAATCTCATCTTTTTTCTCAAACAGTTCATCCAGAGTCAGTTTTGGCACCGAGGAACGCAGAGCATCTTCAATATAAGATTTAATCTGTGCTTCAGGCCGCATCAGTTTGTAATAAGCATCTATCACATTTTGTTCATTAACTCGGTACTGCGTTGCTATATTCAAGGTCACAAAAACATTATCTTTTGTTTTGGTCTCAACCACAATCTCAGACTGCAAAAGGCGCAGCTGGATACGAGCCGCAATCTTGTCAATACCAAAAGGCAGACGGATATGAATCCCACTGGACGATGTCATCTGGTATTTCCCAAAACGCTCAATAATAGCAACAGACTGTTGCCGGACAACATAAAGCGTGCTGCCTATCACTATCAGGACAATAAAAAATAAAAATAAAAGAAAAATCAATGCAAACACCCTAAAACCTCCTCAAATTAAGATACAAAGGCCGTTAAGAAATCCGTATGAAAATAGGGAAGGACGAGCGATGATCCACATCGCGACGGACTTCATCTTTTTCACTAGGATTTTAGGCCGTGTTCAGTTCAATTAAGATACAAAGGCCGCTAAAAACGCAAAGTAAAAATAAGAGCCTGACCGCCGAGTCACTAAAGACCCAAGGGAAGGCTATACTCACAGAGCAGCCGCACTCGTACGTCAGCTTGCGCTTCCTACGATTGCGTCTCTGTTTTACGCAGCGTTTAGGCCAAGTTCCGTTTTTGTCTTATACAGATAATACAATTATAGTTTATTTGCTATTTTTGTCAAGAAAAAACCGGACGTAAAACTTTTGGCAATATCCGAAAACAATGACGGAACAGCCTAGACAAGCATATTATAAAGGCTCTCATTGCCGTGTAAATTAATATAAGACGGATCAAAAGCGGACAGGCGCTCAATAAGAGCAGCATAATCTTTCTTGTCCCCCAGCGTTATACCGATTAAAACCGGCCCAGTTCCTTTATTAGCCCGTTTAATATACTCAAAGCGCGTGATGTCATCATTCGGACCTAAAATATTATTGACAAATTCCCGTAAAGCTCCAGGCCTCTGCGGAAAATTAACAACAAAATAGTGCTTTACCCCATCATAAATCAGAGCGCGTTCTTCCATTTCCTGCATCCGGTTAATATCATTGTTGCCTCCTGAAATGATGCAGACAACTGTTTTTCCTTTGATGTCATCTTTCATAACTTCAAGAGCTGCTATCGAAGCCGCTCCGGCAGGTTCCGCAATAATCCCTTGTTTCGAATACATATCAATCAGCGTTTCAGAAATCAGCCCCTCATCAACCCCAATCAATTGATCAACATATCTTCTGGCCACTTCATAGGTGCTGCTGCCAACCTTTTGCACAGCAATCCCATCTGCAAATTTATCAATATGCTCCAACTTCACAGGATGGCCCTTATCAAAAGCCGCCCGCATGCTTCTGGCACCGCTCGCTTCGACTCCGATAACCGTAATATCGGGTGCCACATCTTTAAAATAAGTAGCAACTCCCGAAATCAAACCGCCGCCGCCAACAGGAACAAAGACACTGTCAAAATGAACTCCGTCTTTTTGTGCCTGCTCATAAATCTCATAGGCAACCGTTCCTTGACCGGCCTGGACATTGGGATCATCAAAAGGATCGATAAAAGTCATCCCCTCTGACTTGGTAAAATCCTGAGCCGCTTGTGCAGAAGCATCAAAGGTATCACCAACCAAACGAATTGTAACATAGGGGCCGCCAAAAAACTGCACCTGCCCGATTTTTTGCTGCGGCGTTGTGACCGGCATAAAGATGGCTGCCGGAATTTTCATTTCATGACAGGTAAAGGCCACCCCCTGTGCGTGATTTCCTGCGCTGGCACAGACAACACCGCGTTTTTTTTCTGCTTCAGTAAGTTGGGAAATAGCGTAGTAGGCGCCGCGGATTTTAAACGAACGAACCTTTTGGACATTTTCCCTCTTTAGATAAACTGTTGCCCCATATTTTTCTGACAGATAGCGGTCAAAATCTAAAGGCGTCTCCTCTACAACATCTTTCAAAACATCATTAGCTTTTCTGACATCTCGGGCTGTTATCATTTCTTAACCTCTTTTTTCACAATTTTCAGTTAATTTATTATAGCAAAAAAGCACTAAAATTCATAGTGCTTTTAAAATGAACCCGAGTAAGCTTTAAAGGACTTTCTTTTTTTTGGCTACTTTGCTAATTGTAATTTCCTGATTTCCTTTATAAGCACGCAGGCTGTCCATGAGCATCTTATCAGTCGTCTTAGACTTCAGATCAAGCAGATATTCCAGCTCAACATAGTCTTGCTTTTTAGCTGATTTAAGCGATAGACATTCACTTTCCCGGCAGAGGCTGCTTAAAATACTGTCCAGCTTCGTCTCATAATCCTCTTTATCCGCTACCAGTAATGAAAGTCGGCGTTTAGTCTGGCTGACTGCACCAAAACCAAACTGTTCGAACAGAAAAAGGAGGGCTGATAAAAAAACGGTGAATGCAATTGCCAAAAAGAGGTAGCCCATCCCAACAGCAATACCGCTGGCAGTTGCCATAAAAATGGCCAGCAGCTCCTTAGCTCCGCCGGCAGCAGAGCGGAAACGAATCAAACTAAAGGTCCCTGCTACTGCCACACTGGTCCCAAGATTGCCATTTACCATTAAAATAATAATGGCGATAAGACTGGGAAGAAGTGTTAAAGTAATGACAAACTCTTTGGTATAGAATGTTTTATGCTTATAAGCCACTGCTAAAAGCAGCCCCAGCCCCAGACTGGTTAAAAAAGCTAAGAAAAGTGTAGACGGCGAAAAATGAGCCTGTGTCTGCGAAAAGACATTATTAAATAAATCACTGAACAAGGGCTTTCACCTCACTTTTTTCCGCAACATGATTGCGGTAAGCCGTTCCGTATTTTGAAAAAGACTGGGCTTCGATTCGATATTTCTCTAAAAGTGCTGTCAGCCACTGAGGCATTTCTTCTGCTACTTTGATCTCCATAATCAGATCATCCTCTTCTAGGAGCGGACTGCCGTATCGGCCTGCGGTCAGTGAGACATTATCTGTTCGGCAGATCAGGTTTTGATCAAGTGTTAGCCGAAGCTTCCTGTCATCAATTCCTCTGAAGGAGCGCCGTTCATAGGAAATATACATCATCGGCTGCAGTTGCCCATAACGGCTGCGCAGGTGCTGCAGTTTTTTAGTCATCTCAATTTCGGCTGTTGTATTGTCAACCAGCCCCTTTGTCACATAATTCATGATAGATAAAGGGTTTGAAACGAGACGGAATTTATAGCCAACATCAAGTTTTTTTTCTTTGATTTCCAAAAAAGCCTGGCTTTTATCATTAGGCTGTTTGTCATAGGTGCGCATCCTAACTTTTTCCCGATTATATAAGTGCAGAATAGAATCCTGAATCATCTGGAAATCACTGTTATCAAAATAAACATTACTGATAGTTGAGATGGGATAATCGTCCTCCGATAAATAGTCTTGCCATTCTTTTTGCAGCAGTGCCAGCTGTTCTTTTGTCAGAATATATTTTGTCTCAATTCGCTTAAACTGCGTTTCTATCTTCTTTTTAGTTTTCATTATAAGCTCCCTTCTTCTACTTTTGTAGAATATTCCCAAAAAAGAAAAGACGATAATTCTACGTTTGTCGACTATAATTATATTCTACATCTGTCTTACAAAAAAGTCAAGAATAACGTTCTTACAGCAACAAAAAATCAAATACAGCTGAAACAGAACGTTACTGCAACTTGAAAAAGCGCCTGCTTCCTCCTCCAGATGAAACAAACGCTTTACTTTTTTTATTGTCGTTACAGAGCTGAAAATCTGCGATCAATCATCGTCATCATCAAAATCATCATCTCTGTCATCATCTTCATCGCTGCTTCTGCTTACCCCATCCGGTTGCTGAGTTTCTGTACCAGCAGACGAAAGGATTTGATTTGTCTGGGCTTCGTCGGTCAGAGCTGTTTCTTGATCATTAGCGCTGTCAGAAGCGGAAGCCGGAGCAGGAGCGGGCTCCTCTGCAGGTTGACCGGTTGATACCGGCTCCTCTTTTTCTTCATTCACATTTTTCGACACGGACGGTTTGGCAATCTGGCTGTCGGTTCCAGACAGATTTTGGCCTGCCAGAGCAAAAACAGATCCCGAACCAAGCAGTGAGAAGGACAGAAGCAGAATTAAAAAGGGTGACAGAAAAGCTAAAGACTTTCCGTTTTCCATAATCGTTAAAATTCGGCGCCGCAAATTAAATTTATTGGAATAAAAGCAAGAAGTCAGCATGCCAAAATTTTTACTGGAACGGTCAATCATGCTCAGAATCGTTTCACTGTAGTAAAAACGGTAGCCAGTGCCATGATAGCCAAGGACAGTTTCATCACAATAAGCCTCTGCTGCTTCCTGCATTTCCCGGCAGGCAAAATGCACAAGCGGGTTGAACCAATGCAGGGCCAAAATGGTAACGATAAATAAGTTGGTATATAAATCATGGTGCTTATAATGGACAAGTTCATGTTCAAAAATTAAATCCAACTCTTCATCGGTGTAATGAGCTGCAGGCAGCAAGATGACAGGACGGTAAAAGCCGGTCAACATCGGGCTCTTGATGACAGGACAAAGCAAAACATTGATTGGTCTGCTGATACCGAGCGCTGTTTTGCTGATCTCAAGCCGTTTTTGAATCCGTTTGTCTGTAACAGTTTGCCCCCAGTGTTTCAGCATTGCCCTGAAGCGATAATAAGCCAAAAACTGTCTGCCCAAAACAATAAGAAAGCCAAGCAGCCAAACAGCCAGAAGCAGATAAAGCCAATAAAACTGCTGGAACTTATCCCAAATACTGATATCCTGTGCTGCAGCTGCCACATTTGAAGAAGCAGAAGCCGAGCTCGCCGCCCATGACTGAAACTGTACTTCTACAATGCCCTGTCCAAAATGCGGCCGCAAAGGGATAAGCAAACTCACCAAGATCAACAGCCAAAGCCTATAGACCGTTTTAGCCGAAACTTTTGTTTTCAAAAGTAAAAGCAAAGCACTTAAAATAATAATAAAAAGTGATGTTAAAAGAACAGTGACTGTCAGTGAGAATAAAAGTTCCGTCATTGCTTTCACCTACTTTTCCTGTTTTCTTTCCTGTATCAGCTGGTTAATATCATTAATATCTTTTTCAGATAAATGATGTGTTGCAAAAAAAGATTTCATCAAATGGCCGAATGACTGCCCTTCATACCGGCTAAAGAAGTGGCCGGCCTCTACTTCCATATACTCTTCTTCTGAAATAAGTGCAGTATAGTGACCTTCCCGCCCCTTGCGCTCACTGCTTAAAAAGCCTTTCTCTATTAAACGGGCTAAAATTGTTAAAAGTGTCTGCCGTTTCCAATGATTGTCATCCCCTAAAGCCCCAATAATCTGTGAGGAAGTTACCGGATTGGGTAAATGCCAGATCGCTTTTAAAACGGTAAATTCCGCATCTGGTAAACGTTTCATCGCTTTCATAGCCAGTCCTCCTATGTCACTTTTATTCTACAATTGTCAAACAAAAAAATCAACTGACAGCCAATTAAAAATAAGCAAAATAGAAAACAGCCGACAGATGAAACCAACAGAAAAAATAATAAAACCAACTCGAGGCTGCAAAAAAACCGCGAAGACAAAACTCCGCGGCAGCACCAAGATATAAAGGACGGTAAGTCCGAAATCTTTGATTTCGCAGACGCACCTCTGCCAGGACGGCTAGAAGGGTGCGGTCGGCTGCTAAGACGACAAAGCCTTCAGACGGCTACGGCTGACGGTAAGTCCGAAATCTTTGATTTCGCAGACGCACCCCTGCCAGGACGGCTAGAAGGGTGCGGTCGGCTGCTAAGACGACAAAGCCTTCAGACGGCTACGGCTGACGGTAAGTCCGAAATCTTTGATTTCGCAGACGCACCCCTGCCAGGACGACTAGAAGGGTGCGGTCGGCTGCTAAGACGACAAAGCCTTCAGACGGCTACGGCTGACGGTAAGCCCGAAATCTTTGATTTCGCAGACGCACCTCTGCCAAGATAATCAGAAAGGTGAAATAAGTTTTTAACTTCTGCCCCTTTTTGTCATATTTGCGAAACACAGCAGCTAATGCATTTTCAAATTTTAAAATGCCTGCTGGGCTTGTGGGGGCGGAGACAATGAAATCCCCTTGAAAAACGTTCTGTCCGCTCCCAGAACGGCTGGGAAGCGAGACAGAACCCCATAATATTAAGGGGCACATCTCACTCCACAGCCTTTAAGACCACTGTATTTTTGGAAAAAGGTGTTCAGCCGGACAGCTTTTTTTAATTATAAATCTTAAAGGCGTCATCGTCGTCCTGACCAACAAACGGCATCGCTTTGCGCAATTCGGCACCAACCTTTTCAATTTCCAAATCTGCTGCCGCTTTGCGGTAAGCTTCCAAACGTGGGCGGCCGGCTTTATAGTCATCAACAAACTCCTGAGCAAATTTGCCAGATTGAATATCAGCAAGAACAGCCTTCATATTTTCTTTGACTTGTTCTGTAATCACGCGCGGTCCTGATACATAATCGCCAAATTCAGCTGTGTTTGAAATAGACTGACGCATTTTCTTAAAGCCGCCCTCATAAATCAGGTCAACAATCAGCTTCATTTCATGCAGAACTTCAAAATAAGCTAACTCCGGAGCATAGCCGGCTTCAGTAAGAACCTCAAAGCCGGTTTCAATCAGTGCGGTCAAACCGCCGCAAAGTACAGCTTGTTCCCCAAATAAGTCCTCTTCGGTTTCTTCTTTAAAGGTTGTTTCCAACAGGCCAACACGGGCTGCACCGACTCCTTTAGCCCAATCCATGGCAATATGCTTGGCATTGCCTGTAGCATCTTGATAAACCGCATAGAGAGCCGGAACACCAAAACCTTCTGTATAGGTACGGCGAACCAAATGTCCCGGACCTTTAGGGGCACACATGAACACATCCACATCAGAAGGTGCTTTGATATATTCAAACAAAATATTAAACCCATGGGCAAAGCCGAGGGCATTGCCTGCCTGAAGGTTAGGAGCAATTTCGGAGGCATAGAGATCTGCCTGAATTTCATCCGGAGCTAAAATCATGATAACATCAGCCAACTTGGTTGCTTCCGCTACTTCATAAACAGAAAAACCGTCTTCCTTAGCTTTATCAAACGATTTACCCGTCCGAACACCGATGATCACATCGTGACCGGAATCACGCAGATTTTGAGCATGAGCATGGCCTTGCGAACCATAACCAATCACAGCGATTTTTTTTCCGCTGAGAGCTGCTGTTTTAACATCTTTTTCATATTCCATTGTTACTGCCATAATATATTTCTCTTTTCTAAAGTATTGTTTATTGGTTTTATATGTGTTTAATCATTCTAAGAAAAATCTCTTGAAAATCCTGTTGCCCCCGTGCGGGCAAGGTTACGGATTCCATAAGGTTTTACAACACGGAGCAGCGCTTCGATTTTCTCAGCGTCGCCGGTCATTTGAATGGTAATCGATTTTGGAGCTACATCGACAACACTGGCACGGAAAGGCTGGATAATCGCCAAAATTTCAGCCCGCTTAGCTGCAGGAGCAGAAATTTTAATCAAGACCACTTCCCTTTCCAGATGAGGAATATCCGTAATATCACGGACACGGACAACATCTATCAGGCGGTTCAGCTGCTTGATAATCTGCTCAACCTCTTCGAGGGTTTCCACATCAATAATAATTGTAATCCGGGAGATATCTGGCTCATCAGTATGACCGACCGAAATCGATTCAATATTGACCTGCCTGCGCGAGAGGACTCCTGTGAAACGGTTTAGAACCCCTGTTGAATTTTGAAGCCTGGCTGTTAACATTCTACGCATTAAACTTCACCCCCAACATCTCACTATTAGCCTTACCGCTCGGTACCATCGGGTAAACATGCTCGCGATTGGAAATATTAATCTCAATCAGCATCGGTTTATTATCCTGAATCACCTGTAGATCTTTTTCCAGACTGTGAGGATCGGAAAACTTATAATGTGCGATACCATAAGCTTCTGCCAGCAGCTGAAAATTCGGCTCATCATCAAAGGTGGATTCACTGCGGTGCTCATTGTAGAAGGACTCCTGCCACTGGCGCACCATCCCAAGGGAATGGTTATTAATCAGGACAACCTTAATCGGAATACCGTAGCCATTTAAAATCGCCAATTCCTGATTAGTCATCTGAAAACCGCCGTCACCGACAAAAAGAATGACCTCTTTATCCGGATTAGCTAATTTTGCTCCGATAGCTGCCGGAATGCCGAAGCCCATCGTCCCAAGACCGCCGGAAGTGATAATCTGGCGTTCTTTCTTAAAAGGATAATATTGGGCAACCCACATCTGATGCTGGCCGACATCCGTTACGACAAGCGCATCCCCTTTAGTCAGCTTACCGATAGTTTCAATAGCATGCTGCGGTTTAATGATCTCTTCATCAAAATCATAGCCAAAGGGCGCCTTTTGTTTATTAGCTAAGACTTGCTCGGTCCACTCATCGTGTCTGGTTCTGACCTCATCAAAACTCAGAAGCAGCTCCAGAGCCTTTCTGGCATCCCCGACGACCGGAATTTGGGTCTTAACTACTTTGCCTATTTCAGCCGGATCAATGTCAATATGAGCAACGACTGCATTTTTGGCAAAGGTTGCCGGATTGCCGGTCAGCCGGTCGGCAAAACGCGAACCAAAGTTAATCATAAAATCGCACTGTGTCAAGGCCATATTGGCTGCATAAGAACCATGCATGCCTCCCATTCCCAGCGATAAAGGGTGTTCAATTGGCATGACACCCAAACTGAGAAGGGTTGAAACAACAGGGATGTTGTAACGTTCAGCAAATACCTGCAGTTCCTTAGAGGCACCGGCATAATTAGCACCGCCGCCAGCAACAATCAAAGGCTTTTTCGCTTTTTTCAGCTGCTGCAGAATTTTTTTCACCTGCAGACCATTAGGTTCAACAGTCGGCTGGTAGCTAGGGATATCAAGGCTGGGATCGTAATAAAAATCCGTTTTCTTCTCTGCAATATCTCTGGGCAGATCAATGACTACCGGCCCCGGCCGGCCAGTCGTAGCGATATGGACGGCCTCAGTCACGACACGGGGAATGTCCGCTACATCGCGAATTTGATAATTATACTTAGTAATCGGCATGGTTACCCCGATAATATCTGCTTCTTGAAAAGCATCTTTACCGATTCCCGGAGTAGCCACCTGACCAGTGAATACAAGCATGGGGACACTGTCTCCCATACCATCGGCAATCCCTGTAATGGCATTTGTTGCTCCGGGGCCGCTTGTCACCAAAGCCACGCCCAATTCCCCTGTTGATTTGGCAAAACCTTCAGCCTCATGGAGGGCTCCTTGCTCATGGCGAGCCAAAATATGGCGGATACCCTTAAAACTATAAATAGCGTCATAGAGCGGCAAAACAGCCCCTCCAGGATAGCCAAAAATCGTTTTAATTCCCAAACTTGCCAGGGTCTCCAGAACCAATTCAGAGCCATTTTTTTTCTCTTCTAATTTAACTTCTTTCACAAGCTCCTCCTTATGCAGCTTTCCCTGAAATTGTCGAAAAATTCAAACACCTTGTATCTATGATAACACTTTTAAGAAATAAAGCAAGGCCAGATGAAAACAGCCTGTAGGCTGGGTTTACCTGCCTTCTTTTATCTCTGCTTTTACATGGCGAGTGACTGTTCAACAAAATCTTATACCCATGTTATCACATTGAAAAATATTGTCAATAGAATTTTCAGAAAATTTTGATTTCATTTTGCAGTCTCTAAAAATTGACTGCAGTAAAAAAAGCCTGCCGGCAGAACCTCCGGCAGACTGTCTCTATTCATTCAAGGAGAGATTATTCAACACTCATCAAATAAGGATAAACAGGCTGATCCCCTTGATGGATTTCAGCTTCAATATCGTCATAGCGTTCTTCCAGATAAGCAGCAATCTCTTTGGCTGTTTTCTCTTTTCCGCCTTCACCGATATAGATAGTAATGATTTCACTGTCCTCATCAATCATTTTAGCGAAAGTCTCCTGTAAAACAGTTTTTACATCCGTATCAGAAGCCACAATCTTGCCATCAACCATTCCCAGAAGGTCATCTTTATGAATGTCGAGACCATCAATACTGGTATCCCGTACTGCAACAGTGACACTGCCGCTGACAACATCATTCAGGACAGCAGACATCGCTTCAGTATTTTCATCAAGCGATTTTGACGGATCAAAAGCTAAAAGACTGGTAAAACCTTGCGGTACAGTCTTGCTGGCAATAACAGCAGCTGGGATTCCAACAACTTCAGCAGCAGACTGAGCTGCCAGCAAAATATTCTTGTTATTAGGTAAAATAATGACCTGTTTAGCATTGACTGCTTCAATAGCTTTGACAATATCTTCGGTTGACGGGTTCATCGTCTGACCGCCTGAAATGATATAGTCCACTCCCTGTGATCTGAAAATCTCAGCCAGCCCGTCACCTGCAGCAACGGCAAGCAGGCCATATTCTTTAGGGGCCTCTGCCGATGAATCCAGTGCCAGTTTTTCTTCTTTTTCAACCTGTGCTTCATGCTGGTTCCGCATGTTGTCTACTTTTACTTTGACCAGCGAGCCATACTTCAGGCCTTCCTGCATAACCAGTCCGGGATCTTCCGTATGGACATGCACTTTGACTATATCATCATCATTGACAACCAGCAGAGAATCGCCTAAACCGCTCAGATAACCCTGAAATTCATCATAATTGAATTCTTTCACATAGGTCGGACCCTGCTTAAGGGCCACCATGATTTCTGTGCAGTAGCCAAAAGTAATTTCGTCAGTCGCTACATGTCCGGCAACTGACTGATGATGGGCAGCATTGATCATTTCTGACATGTTGGCAGGGGTTGCCTGAAAGTCCTCCGAAGCGATATATTCTCCAGTAAGGGCAGCCAGAAAGCCTTCATAGATAAAGACCAGTCCCTGACCGCCTGAATCAACCACACCGACTTCTTTTAAAACCGGCAGCATCTCCGGCGTTTTAGCTAAAGCCCGTTTAGCACCATCAAGAGCAGCCTGCATAACAGCAATAGCATCATCCGTCTCTTCCGCTTTTTTTAAAGCACCTGCTGCTGCACCGCGGGAAACAGTCAGAATAGTTCCCTCGACAGGCTTCATAACAGCCTTATAAGCCACCTCGACACCTGCCTGAAAAGCCAAGGCCAAATCTTGTCCCGTCAGTTCTTCTTTATCACGGATAGCCTGGCTGAAACCGCGAAAAAGCTGTGAAGTGATTACTCCAGAGTTGCCGCGTGCGCCCATTAACAGACCCTTCGCAAGGATCTGACCGACTTCCCCAACAGTATTTGCCGGCTTGTCAGCAACTTCTTTAGCGCCGTTGTCCATAGTCATTCCCATATTGGTCCCTGTGTCACCGTCCGGAACAGGAAAAACATTAAGGGAGTTAACATATTCTGCTTGTTTTCCCAGGCGTGTGCTGGCAGCCTGGATCATCTCTTGAAATAAACTTGTTGTAATATTTGACACTAATCTTCTCCTACAACTTTGATATTTTGGATATAAACATTTACCGTATCAGCAGAAAGCCCTAGCTGCTTCTCGAGATTAAATCTGACACGCTCCTGAATATTTTTGGACACTTCGCTTATTTTGACGCCGTAACTCATCACTGTGTAAACATCTACAGTGATGCCAGTCTCTGCAGACTTTACAACAACGCCTTTGGCATAGTTTTCTTTGCGTAAGAGTGCCTGAAAATTATCCTTTATTGCACTTTTGCTCGCCATCCCTACAACACCGAAAATTTCTGTTGCTGAGCCGCCGACAACCGTCGCAATAACATCATCAGACAGCTCAATCTGCCCGTCTTTTGTATTAATTTTTACAGTCATACTGACTACCTCTCAAGTTTTTATCAGTTTATTTTATCATATTACAGCGAACTTGTAAAAAAATAGCCTGCCTGACCCGGTAACTTATAGACCGGAGACAGCCTGACTAACATATAAAAACAGTGTTTTTGATATTCTTTTATAAATAGTATTCTGTTCTGCAAAAAAAGCCGGGCATTCACCCGGCCTTTTATCATTCATTAAACCCGTTCAACTTTTCCGGACTTAAGTGCCCGTGCTGATGCCCAAACTTTTTTAGGTTTTCCGTCAACAAGAACAGTAACTTTTTGCAGATTTGGTTTCACGGTACGTTTGGTCTGATTCATCGCATGTGAGCGATTGTTCCCAGATACCGTTTTACGCCCTGTAAAATAACATACTTTTGCCATTTTTATCTCTTTCCTCCTACTTAGATTCAGGTGCTTAACACCACATACTAGACTAGTATACCAGAATCTCTTTTTTTTGACAACAGCCTTTTTACTGCTATCTGACCTGTCATTCGAAAGTGATAATGTCTCAGTTAGGTCAAAAGTAGTAATGTCCCGGATGGATGAGGAAGCCAGCATCAGATGACAGAGCAAGTACCTATGTTTGGGTAATTGCACTGGGATAAAAGGTTTATTATAATAAATTTGGTACATCTATGTTTATGAGGAGGATTGAATGAAGACAGAACGATTGATTGGCATCCTTTCAGTTCTGCTTCAAAGGGATAAGGTCACCGCTCCGGAACTTGCGGAACTCTTTGAAGTGTCTCGAAGAACGATTAACCGGGATATTGAAACCCTTTGTACCGCCGGAATTCCTATTATGACTGCACGAGGCGTAAACGGCGGGATTCAAATTATGGATGGTTACAGAGTAGACCGCACTGTCCTTTCAAATTCAGATATGCAGGCAATTCTAAGCGGATTGAAGAGCCTCGATAGCGTGAGCAGGACGAATCGCTACTTGCAGCTTATGGAAAAACTGTCGGCAGGGACAGCATCTTCTCTTTCGGGAGATAATCATATTTTGATAAACTTATCTGCATGGGATAAAGCCGCAGTGTCTAAGCGTATTGAACTGATTCATAAGGCGATTGAAAGCTGCAATTACCTATGTTTTCACTATTCGTCACCTTCCGGCGAAAGCAACCGGAAAATTGAGCCTTACTATTTGATTTTCCAGTGGTCAAACTGGTATGTGTGGGGCTGGTGCCTGAAACGTCAAGATTTCAGATTATTCAAGCTGAACAGAATGACAGCTGTCTCTGCTGGGGAACGTTTTACAAAACGCGACCTTCCGTATCCTGACTTATCAAATGACAGACTATTTCCGCATAACCACATGGTAAAAGCGATTATCCAGCCTGAATATCGCTTTCGCATACTGGATGACTATGGAGCAGAATCTATTGCAGAGCAAGCAGACGGCACCTTTCTGTTTTCATTTGGCTTTACTGATTTTGAAAGTATAATATCTTGGGTACTGTCTTTCGGTAAGGGGATTGAATTGCTTGAACCCCATGAACTGAGAGAAGGCTTAAAACATTTTGGAGAGGATTTAGTAAAAAAATATTCTTAAACATGACACACAGATGTCCTGTTCTCTTTGTTATGATGAATTTATAAAGAGTAGAGAGAGTAATGAAATGCGGTTAGACGGATTTGGTATCTTTGTAAACGATATGAAAACTATGGTTCATTTTTATCGAGATGTCCTAGGCTTTGAAATCCAGGAAGAGGATGATGCCAGCAATGTTTATTTAAAAAAAGACGGGACATTGTTTCTCTTGTTTCGCCGCAGTGATTTTGAAAAAATGACAAAACAGCGCTTTGCATATACTAATGGCATCAATGGCCATTATGAGATTGCTTTGTCTGTCGATAATTATGATTCGGTTGATGAAACTTATAATGCAGTACTTGCTAAAGGAGCAGTATCAGTCATGCCGCCGACCACTGAGGAGTGGGGTCAGCGAACATGCTATATCGCTGATCCGGAAGGAAATCTGATTGAGATTAGTTCTTTCGTAAAGGAGGTATAAGATGGTGTTTGACTACAAAAAAGAATATAAAGAATTCTATATGCCAAAGAACAAACCCAGTATTGTCAATGTGCCAAGCATGAATTATATGGCTGTTCGCGGACAAGGCGATCCAAATGACACAGACGGTTTCTACAAACAGTCTATCGGTCTGCTCTACGGAGTCGCTTTCACCATCAAAATGAGCAAAAAAGGCAGTCATCGCATTGAAGGATACTTCAATTATGTTGTCCCGCCGCTTGAGGGCTTTTGGTGGCAGGAAGGCGCAAACAGTATTGACTACGCCCATAAAGATGACTTCAATTGGATATCCGTAATCCGTCTTCCGGATTTTGTGACACAGACTGATTTTAAATGGGCGATTGAAGAGGCAGCAAAGAAAAAGAAAACAGACTTCTCTAAGGTTGAGCTTTTAACTTATGAAGAGGGACTGGCTGTCCAATGTCTGCATGTTGGCCCATACGATGAGGAACCCGCTACCATTTTATTAATGCATGAGTTTATGGAAAAGCAGGGATACACGCTTGATATCACAGACAAGCGGCTGCATCACGAGATTTATCTGAGTGATGCCAGAAAAGTGGCTCCCGAAAAACTGAAAACTATCATCAGACATCCCATACGCAAGCACTAGACTGAAAGATTAAAACTTAAACACCTTAGCTTCTGACTAGAGTATTTTTGGGGAGGCTGGCTGAACAAATCCAAACTGTTTTTGGAAACAGTGAGGACACTAAGTTAGCCATGCATTCATCTGGCAGCAGCATTTCGAATTTAGAAGTAACAACACAGCGGAACGGCTGTCAGGCAAGGATAAGGACCGAAAAATGAACAAAAACAATTGCCGTAAAATCCAAAACAGCAGAGGTGAAATAAATACTGAAAGGCTGGTAATCATCATTTAAAATCGTTTTTTAGTGTCACCTTTACTGAAAGGTCAATATACTACCTGTTCATTAAGAACACTTCAGGAACTTTGAAATAAAGGAATAAAGGTTGGCCAGCTAAAACAAAAAAAGAGTGGGACAAAACCGTTAAATTGTCATAACAATGACGATTTCGATTTTGTCGTCCCACTCTTTTTAGGTTTATTTCGGCTCTATAATTTCTGTAGTGGGTAACTCCACTCTGGAGATTATGGAGCTTTTTGACTGTAGAAAAAAAATCCCATATGACTTATAATGAAAAGCGTTCAAACAACTCATTAGAAAGGCTCATATGGAACATCTTAAGCATACCACAGAATTAATCGGAATGAAAGACCCAAATATCATCATAGGGAGTGCTGTTAAATACGATAGTCATATTGTCATCAACGCTATGCTGGATTATCCACCAAAACAGTGTCCTCTCTGTAATCACCACATGATTAAATATGATTTCCAAAAGCCATCAACCATTCCAATCTTAGATATCCAAGGCATGCCAACCCTCCTTAAACTCAAAAAAAGACGCTTCCAATGCAAGTCCTGCCGTAAAGTCAGAGTCGCTCAAACAAGTTTGGTTAAGAAGAATCACCAAATCTCACATCCTGTCTGCCAGAAAATCACCCAACTTCATACCGAAAAACGGACCAATACAGACATCGCTAAAGCCCTTCATATCTCCGTTTCTGCCGTCCAACGACAGTTAGAACTATTGACCTTCAAAGAGGACTTTTCAAGACTTCCTGAGGTCTTATCCTGGGATGAATTCTCTTATCAAAAAGGAAAACTCGCTTTTATCGCTCAAGATTTTCAAACCAAAAAGATTATGGCCATTTTAGACAACAACCGGCAAACAACTATCAAGAACCACTTTTTTAAGTACTCTCGAAAGGGTCGTGAGCAGGTTAAGGTCGTGACCGCAGACATGTCTGGAAGCTATATCCCCCTAATCAAAAGATTATTTCCAAACGCCAAGATTGTGTTGGACCGTTTCCACATTGTGCAGCACCTAGGACGTGCTATGTTGGCTACCAGAATTGCCATCATGAAAACCTTTGATAAAGGCTCATTACCTTATCGTGCCTTAAAAAATCACTGGCGACTCTTCCAAAAAGAGAGTCGGAAGCTCTCTGACAAACCCTTCTATTCACGAACTTTCAGACAGACTTTAACACCTCGTGAAATCATTGAGAAAACATTAAATCTCTCAGACGAACTTCGCTATTACTATGATCTTTATCAGCTGCTCTTATTCCATTTTCAGCAAAAGAATTCCAAGTACTTTTTCGAACTGATCGAAGAACACATGGGCACGGTCAACTCAGTGCTTCAAACGACCTTTAAGACCTTCAAGAAATACAAAAAAGAGATTATCAACGCCCTTGAATTCCCCTACTCCAACGCCAAACTCGAAGCTACCAATAAGATTATCAAAGACATTAAGCGAAATGCCTTTGGTTTTAGGAACTTCAAAAACTTTAAAACTAAAATTCTAATCGCTTTGAACATTCAAAAAGAGAGAACCTCTCTGATTCTCTCTCGGGCTTAGCTATAAGTCACCCACTACAGTTGACAGTGAGCCTTTATTTTGTAATGCCGACTGCAGGGGTCGAACCTGCGACCTACGCGTTACGAGTGCGTTGCTCTGCCAGCTGAGCTAAGTCGGCTTCAGCCACTCAACAGATACCATTTTATCATTTTTTTGAAGATTGTCAAATATTTCTTTTTCATTCATTTCTGAAAGTTCCTTTCAGCGGAAGGCAGGTCTTATCTTAAGAAACGCCCAAACGAATTGCTTCTATTTGAAAGACTGCCTTAGCTGGTTTTTGTGAAATAGTCGGCCGCTTCTGTCTCTGGCTGGATACCGATTTTAATTGTTAGAACTCATTTTTATGCTGGTTAATAAATTGGCAAATGGCATTCAGTGCCCGCTGAATATTGTCAATCTGACAGTGAAGACTGCCTCCGGTTTTTTCAGTAAAAAAAGAGGTCTGAACACTTTTTGCCTGAACGAGTTTATTTTTAAGCTCTTCTAAACGGTAAGAAGGGACGTACATATCCTGACTTCCTGCTAATAAGAGACAGCTTTGTTCAATCAGCCCCAACTGACGGTCAATAGTGTGAGCACTGATATTGCGGATAAAGTCATAAGCTGTCTTTTCTCCTGTTATTCCTTGACCGTGCATCAGCATCCAGGACAGACTGGTGTTATTTTTGGCCTTATGGGCAATGACAGCATTAATTAAAGCTCTTTGCCTTAAGAATAAGCCGGTTTTCAAGAGAGTAAACTCGGCAGCACTGGTCTGTAAACGCAAAGCATCCATGGCTGAATAGAAAATATCGAAACAGATACACAGCTTTATGCGTTTTTCAAAAGCCGCCGCTCTTAAGACAAAGCTGCCGCCCCATGACACTCCGATTGCTGCAACACTGTCCAACTTAAAATAATCTAAGACAGCCGCAACAACCTTTTCATAATCTGCTTGAAAATAAAGTTTTTGCGCTGGCACAAAGCCTTGTCCGGGGCCGTCAAAAATTAAAAGGTTGCATTGCAGCTCCTCCTGCAGAGGTAAAAACCAAGAGACCAGCTCTTCCATATAGGAGTCAAAGCCTCCAATAACCAATAAAGTTTTGCTGAACTCAGCTTTTTTCAGCCAGACCGCCGGCAGCACTCCCTGCTCATAAGGGACACTGTCATACTGCAAATCAGCATTCTCGTAAAACCGTTCAAAACAGTGCCTGAAGCACTGATAAGCATCAGCTTTTCTCTTATCTAAAAAGGAGAGGAAGAATAAAGAAGACCGATAATAGGTCATCGCAACTTCCAACAGGCCTTGCTTTTCATAGCTTCTTGCCTTTTGATTCCACCATTGGTACCATGATTCAAAGTCATGGACGGACTGTCCAATTTCTAATAAATCCGCTTCTACTTCTCGGTACTTGCTTTTGAGCGGTCCTGTCAATCTCAAAATTTGAAAATCAAACAGCAAAATTCCTGTATACTGTTTTATCATATTGTTTTCTCCTTTTAAAAAGTGCTATAATTGTGTCACATTATGATCATAGCATGATGAAAAACAAATACAAGGTCTTCACAAGAAGTGCTACAAATTACTGAAATAATGGCAGGAGGGCGCCCAGATGAACGGCAAAGAAAGACAAAGCCTTTATTCGAAAACACAGATTATTGAAGCAGTTTTCACACTGCTAAAAGATAATCATTTTGATGAGATAACCGTCAATGAAATTCTTGATCTCTCACAAATATCAAGACGCACCTTTTACCGCTATTTTGCTAATAAAGAAGATATTTTGCAGGTATACTTGGATGGCTTGCTGCAGAGCTATTATCTTTTAAAAGATGATATTTTAGCTCAGTCTTCTTTTGAAGATATGCTGATGGTGACCTTGAACTTCTTTTGGGACAATCGGGAAAAGCTGCGGCTGCTTATCAGCAGTCAAAAATTCCATCTCCTGATTGAGAGGTACAATCAGGAAGCAGTTCCCCTTTACCGTTCTATCAATGCTCCCTGGCATGTTCAGCCATCACATTCCCAAGCAGATCTGCAGGATATCCTCCATTTTATCACAGGCGGTTATTTCAATATCATCAGCCATTGGCTTTTGGAAGAGCCCGCCAGACCGGCCGCAGAAATCGCCCGCAATCTTTCCCTGCTTTTCAGTAAAATTCAGCAAACTTTTGATTTACAGCCATAAAAACGTCTATCTTTAGACTGCAGAACATAAAAATAAGCACTATGCCAGCTTGCAGCGGGAAAATTCTGTACACAAAAAATCCTGAAATCGATGATTTCAGGATTTTTCACTTTTTTACAGCGCTTGCCAAAGCTGCTTATGCTTTGTTTTCTGAGCCAAAGACATCGATACGTTCTTCAACAGCACCTTGAACAGCTTTGATACCTGGTGCCAAGAATTTACGCGGGTCAAAAAGCTTCTTCTTATCGTATTCAGCTTCATTTGCATCGTAGTTGCGGGCAAATTCGCGAGTTGCATTTGAAAAGGCGATTTGACTTTCAGTGTTCACATTCACTTTAGCCACACCAAGTTTGATAGCAGCCTGAATTTGGTCATCAGGAATACCTGAACCGCCATGCAGAACGATTGGGAAACCTGGAACTGCTGCTGCTAATTTTTCAAGGTGGTCAAGTGCAAGACCTTCCCAGTTATCTGGGTATGGACCATGAATATTTCCAATACCGGCAGCCAAGAAGTCAATGCCTGTTTCAACCATTGCTTTAGCATCTTCAATCGGTGCCAGTTCACCCTTACCGATGATACCGTCTTCTTCACCGCCGATTGTTCCGACTTCGGCTTCAACTGACACACCTTTAGCATGTGCCAATTCAACAACTTCTTTTGTTTTAGCAAGGTTTTCTTCTACCGGCAGGTGTGAACCGTCAAACATAATTGAGGTATAGCCGACTTCGATACATTCAAGGGCATCTTCATAGTGACCGTGGTCAAGGTGAATAGCAACTGGTACAGTAATCCCCATTGATTCAACGAGGTTTTCAATAAGCTGTTTACAAAGCTTGTAGCCGCCCATATATTTGGCTGCACCCATGGAAGTTTGGATAAGAACCGGCGCTTGTTTGCTTTCTGCTGCACGCAAGATAGCCTGTGTCCATTCCAAGTTGTTTGTGTTAAATCCGCCAACTGCATAACCGTTGTCACGCGCTGCTTGGACAAATTTCTCTGCTGAAACGATTGCCATTGTAAGGCCTCCTATTTATTTTTTGGGTTAAACCCATTACGTGTTCATTTTATCACTTTTTTAGTAAAATAGCCAGCTAAATTTAAAAGACCCGTATATTTTCCAATCGCAGGCAGCCTTGTCCATACGGTTCCTCATCCCCCGCCTAGGTTACCACTGACAGTTAAACACAGCTTCCTATGGCGGTAAAAGCCAGACGGCCGAATTTTCCCAAGGTCTTTTGTCAAATGCCATACAGCTAATTTTCGGTAAAGAAAGCGAACCATTTTTTCATTATCAGCTGTACCAGCAAAATCAAATGAGAGCCTAAAAGAAACTGTTTGTCTCGGGAAATTCAGCGCTTTAGATCCTCTGACTGTCTTTCTTGAAGTTTTCGGTTAATATGGTGGACCCTGTTATAAAAAACAAAATAAACCACAATCCAAATGATTAAGTAGGTAGCAGCATATTTCCCCAAAAAACTCAAATCAAAAATATCCGAGGTGAGATTATTCAGGTAATTAAGAAGAGCTACCAGACCGCACACGCCTAAGAAGTGCAGAAACAGCTGCCAAGCAAAGTTGGGACGTTCCAACTCAAAAATCATACTTATCAAGCCGATCAAACCGCTGATCCAAACGACGTTGACAATCTGTGCAACCGTTTGATTCTCTGCGCCATTAAGTACTAATGTTGCGGAATAGCTCAGACCGCCAAGACCGACTCCGATTAAAAAATACAGGACAGCAGTTTTCCAAGTGTTTTTCATATCTCTTCCTCACAATCCTAAAGCATTTTCCAAATGACGCAGATAGCGGCGGCTGACATCGGCCTTACGCTTACCTGTTAAAATCGCCAGCATATTGCCGGAAAAGCTGGCCTCCAAGGCCTGCAGGTGATTGATGTTTATCAGACCATGCTTAGACACTTGAATAAAATCAGGATTATTAAGCCGCTCCTTAAATTTATAAAGTCTTTCCGTAATCATATAACGGCCCTTTAAAGTCTCTAAAATTAAGCTGTCAGCATCGACATCAACAACCACCAGCTCATCAACTTTCAGCATTTCCATCCGGTCCTTTGTTTTCAAAGGGATAATGGACGGTGCTTTTGCTTCATAACGGCTTAAATAAGTCAGCACGCCCTGAACTTCAGCCGTTAAGCTGCGGCTGCGCACAGTAATATCAATTTCATTCGGAGACAGATTGTAATCTTCTTCAAAACGGTAATCCATAGAAGTCTCCTTCTACTCTTTTATAATTTTTCTGTTTCAAAAGCGGTTGCTGCTAGGATAAATAAAGTATCACAGGATAGCAAAAGGATGTTTTTAGCTGTAAAACTTACTGTCTGCCGTACAGCCGCTTTCTTTATCAGTTTACCGTAAAAGTGTTTTTTTCACAAATTGAAAGAGACCTAATACCATAAAGCTGAGAAGAATAACTCCAACCATTGCAGCTATATTTTGATTCAGGCTTGTTAAGCGATCCCATTTAAGGCCAACCCCCAGATAGGCTTTAATAGTTCCGGCTGACTGTCCCCAATGGTAATCTGTCAGTAAGATTTGACGGCTGGCTGCAGCAGCATAGGCGGCTGGTGTTACCTTGATCAGCTGCTGAGCAAAATCTGGCAGAGTACCTATCGGCACGTAGACACCAACTAAGAAACCGGAAGCTGTTCCGATAATAACAGAAAAACGTTCGGCTGCTTCAGTCGACTGAAATAACTGTCCCAGCAGCAGACTCAGGCTGGCAGCCAAAATCGAGCTGATCAGCATAACTCCCAGTAGTTTTGCGGCCTGCAGCAGTTCTATAGTCAAACCATCCTGCCAGTAAAAATAAAGGACCATTATCGTAAACATCATAATCTGCATCAGCATCCCAATAAGAGCCGCACTGATAAAATAGCCTAAATTCAGCTTAAAGGCAGAGGTATCTGTCAGCAAAAAATCCGCAAACCTCTGGCTTTCTTTGTCCCGGATCATGCGAACAATACCAGTCCATGTTGTTGTGATACTGGTCACTGCCAGTGTTCCTGCCATCACCCACTTATCCAGAACAAGCTCCGCATCGGGCAGAGTCTTCCAATTATCCAGCATATTTTTCTGCAGAAAAATAAGGTACAATGCAAAGGCAATCCATGCTCCCATCAACGAGAAAAAAACGCTGCTTTTACTGCTGAAATAGAGGGCTAAATTTCTTTTGACTGTGACTATCATCAGCTAATCTCCCTTCCTGTAATAGCTACAAAGGCTTCATTGATTGTGCCTCGTTTGAAATCAAAATCATCAAGAACAGCTTTACAGCTTTCAAGGACTTCAAGTGCTTCCTGAGAAGTCAGGCCTTCTGCTGTATAACCAAAAGCAGTCTCGGTCATTGTATACGGTAAATCTGCAGCCAGCCGCTTCTCCTTCAAAAACAGACGCAGCTGGTTTTTAGCATACTGCTGGATTAAGTCAGAAGCTTTCCCCTGCGCAAGAATCTTCCCTTTATCAATGACATAAGTCACTTCTGCATTTTCGGCTTCCTCCAGATAATGTGTTGTCAGAAAGATTGTTAGACCCTGTTCTTGCTTTAAACGATAGAGCAATTCCCAAATCATCTGACGTGTCTGAACATCGAGGCCAGTTGTTGGTTCATCTAAAAAAAGCAAATCCGGCTTATTAAGCAGGGCCCGTGCGATGTCAACACGCCGGCGCTGGCCGCCGGAAAGCTTTCCGTATTTCTGACTGAGCAGCCCCTGCAGTCCGGTCAGCTTAAATAAATCCCGCAGCCAAACCTGATCAAGTCCCCGATAAAGTCCGGCTCTATGGTTCAAATTAGCCTCAACTGTCAACTCACTGTCCAGCACACTGTCCTGAAAAACAATCCCAATCTTGATGCCTGTAGCAGAAACAATACGTCCCGAAGTCGGTTTAGTTAATCCCGTCAGCATCTTAATCGTTGTCGATTTGCCCGCGCCATTAGTTCCTAAATAAGCCACTAAACTGCCTTTAGGAATCTGTACATTTAATTGACTGACAACAGTTTTATCTCCATATTGTTTGGTTATGTTTTGAGTTTCTATAAGCATATCTCTGTCCTCCACACCCTTATCCTAACAAAAAGGAAACCTGTGCGGAGGATTTTTTCGATAAGCGGCTAAAAAATGATGGTAAGCGGTAGACAGCTGATAACATCTTGGGAGTAAAATAAAAAGGGGGAGAAAATCTTACGATTTGAGATCCTCTCCCCTTTCTCACTTACCGGCAGCCACAGACACCTTAAAACGAAATTAAGAATTAGCCCTTAAACTTTGTTGGTATGATGTACAAGACGCAGTGGCCTACTAACTCTCTACTCACTGTTTCAAAGCTTTAAAATGTCTGCTAGGCTTTTCGGGATGAGATATCAAACCTTATGGTCTGGGAGCCTGTCCCGCTCCCTAGTCGTCCTAGCAGGTGTGTACCTGCGAAATCCTTAATTTTGCAGATAGCCCATCTCACACGGATTTCTTAACGGCCTTTGTATATCCCGATAAAATAAAAGAGACCGGGACCGGTCTCTTTTCAGATGTGAGCTCTTCACTTTCTAATCAGTAAATAAGCTAACTGTTATTTGCGGAAAGAGGGACTTGAACCCTCACGACCTAAAGCGGTCACAGGATCCTTAGTCCTGCGCGTCTGCCAATTCCGCCATTCCCGCTCAGCAACATAAATCATTATATCAGCTGCAGTTGCCATTGTCAACCCCCTAATTTTTTAAATCATTCCTCCATTATTCAAAAGTAAAAATGTCCCACTGGAATACTGGATGACTGAGAAAGATTAGGCTCGGCACAAAGGAACTGAAAAATGGCAAATGATTGAAGCTGTTTTAGAGCAATAATATAAAGACTGGCAGGCTAAGAAAGACTGGCTTCCTCACTGCAATTATAATCATTTTTCATTAACAGCAGCAGATTTTTTATGCTAACAGTAGCTGTTTTTTTAGAATATTGTCTTTTTCAAATAGAATTAAAATCAAACTACTAAAAACTTTGGGGGGTGCTTCCCTGCTTTACTGAGGTTAACTATTAATTTATTGACACTAGGTATCAAAGGCCTGATAGCCAAAAACTATCAATTAACTTTTTCATTAATAAGCTGGGTATCTTCTTCAGTGGCTGGCTGCCAACCTTTTTTGAGCAGGTCTTGACAATAAAGTCGGTTATAAATAAAAGAAAAAGCAACACCTACGACACCGCCACCAGTTTCAATATCTAAAGCTATAAAAATGGCGGCTACAACAAAAGTAACACCTAGCATAATCCCAAACCATTTCCAATCACGTCTAAATAAAGGAACAAAGGGGCCGAAAAAGAAAGTTGTCCAGCTTATTCCAATTGGAACCTTTTTCTCTTCATTTTCTTTGTTTTTTAATGTAACCTTCATTTAACTAAAAAAACTCCTTCAAATAATAATGGTAATATTATAACAAAATTGTGCTTTTTTGAAAAGAGTTCTGTTTATTTTAAAAAAGGATTATCATTCGAAAGCGATGATGCTCCACCGGTTATACTAGATGTATGAGAAAAATCGGAATCAGCACGAGGGATAAAAAATGGCAAATGATTGAAAATTTGCCTAGAATTTGGCATTTTTCTCCTCAGCATTTTCTCTAGGAAGACATACTGTCATGAATGTCCTCAATCGTCTTTTCCATGGCTTCACGGACAAATGCTTCATACTTATCGCGGTCGTCTTTGGGAATTTCATTGTTGTGTAGATTTTCACTACCTTTTCCATAAACAATAGTCTTCAGTTTCATCCTCTCATCAAATTCCAGCATAAGATCCTCATCTGCATTAATATCCATACGAGCAAACACGCCGCTCTTTGTCGGCACACTAATGACAACCGCAGGTTTCGTCTTAGTCGTTAAACTATCAATCCGATTATTCATCTTAAGGCCATAGTTATCAACGTCATAACCAGCTTGTCGAACTGCTTCCGCATAGCGGGTGGTGTTCATTAAACTGTTCAGCTGCTCATAGGTGTTGCCGTGCTCATAAGCTCTCTGAAAAGCGCCCGATTGATAGTGGAGATAACCCCAAAGCAGTCCTCCGGCTAAAAGAGGGAGAAGCATAAAAATGCTCAGAATAAGGTGTTTTTTTCGTTTACTTGACATTTTTCTTCTCTCCTCGTTCTAAATAATCATAGAAATCTTTTTTATGCTTTTCTTTTTCGTCATCGCTATACGGTGACGAAATATGGTTGCTTCCAATAGTTTCGTCTTCAATAATATCTTCCACAACATCTTCACCTGATTTCTTGCCCCAGCCAAAAATAATACCAGAATAATCGTAATTGTCATAAAATTCATTGACACGATTGATACTGTTATCAGAAATACCGGAATTATAGTCCGCACCAATCGTAAAAATATCATCTCTGTCGGCCTTATCTGCAGTTGCCCGTTTATAATAATTAATAGCATCTAAGTCAGAATTAAAATCTGAGTCGCTGTATCGCCCAGAATCCACATCACCTTTAAAAGAGATTTCCTCATGTTCTAAGCCTTCATTAACTATATGGGATAAGTTATGAACCGCATTATCTGTTGAAATAAAATCCCAGCTCTCCTCTGTAAAAGCGGCAATCTGAACCGCCTCGTGGGCAAAGTCCTTGGAAACCTCGGAATCTGTATGTTGTGTTACAATTCCCTTTTCAAGAGTCTCGATATCTCCGCTTGATAATCCATATTCTTTACATAGCTTATCCCGTTCCTCCTTTTCTTCTGTTCCGCAAATCGCTTTCCAGCGAGTGGAAACATAGCTGTCTGGTGCGAAGGAAGCAATCAGTCGGTTATATTCATACAAAACTTTCTTATTGCTCCAATTCTCCTTATCAGCTTTTTCTAGAATTCCTTCTTGCAGCTTATAAAGAGTTTCCGCAGTAGCTCTATCAAACCCATAGGTATTAACATAATCCATGACTAGGGTCCGTTTTTCCCACTTGGTATTGATGGCCTTTGTCCAGTTCAATGCTTTCTTACTCGGAATAGTAAAGCTGCCATTAAAAGCAGCAACGTCTGTCTGGAGCTGAGACAAACCCGTATTGATATTAGTCTCCAAGTCCGCAATATCATCAAAAAAACCTGATGAAGCCGCATCGTACTCCCTAAGCTTCCTCAGCTTTTCTTCCAGCTTCCCCTTCTCTGCCGTGTCGTCGTTTACAGCCGACTGCACAGAGGACTTGTTGGGATCATCTGCCTCCATCTTCCCCAATGTCGTATTATTGGCATCGATCGTAGATTGATAGGCACTGATCTGCGCCGTTAGCGTATCCTCATCCAGATCCTCACTGCCAACATCCGAGCGGTAACGGTCGGGCAGAAGCTGGGTATCCGTCTTAGCGGCATCAGCTAAGAGAATAAACCCTTTTGCCAGCGGAGTGACGACGGTACTGCCGTAGGTTTTGACATTGGTGTAAGCCTCGCCTTCTAAGCCATCCGCATTCGCTAGATTCTCTATAGCGCTGATGATACTGCTAAAGCCTGAAGTATAATTGTCAGCCAGACTGGCTACTGAAGAAGCTTGGCTGTCTGAACTGCCTAAGACCATTTTGACCATAAAATCATTGTCCTTTCATAAGATACAAAGGCCGTTTAAAAACGCAAAGAGAAAATAGGAGCCTGACCGCCGAGTCACTAAAGACTCAAGGGAGGACTGCCTTTTTCTCGCAGCGTTTAGGCCGTGTTCAATTCCACCAAGATACAACGGCTGTTTAAAAATCCGTATGAAAATGGCGCTGAGCCAAAAATCTCCGATTTCGCCTAAATAGCTTTATCACCGTTCTTTACCACTTCGTCACTACTTTGACATCACCCCAGTCATCAACTGAGAAACGGCTATCGTAAACTAAACACCAATCCCTAAGCACTGTATTTTTTAAAAAATTATTACCCAATTGTTCTATCTGTTCCAAACTGCTACCAGCTGCTTTAAGGTTAGATTGTATTATCTCTTTATTCGTCAATTCCTGATGATCAATGAATTCAGAAATTGATTGTACCAATGTCTTTTCTTTTAAAGAATAGAGATAATTCACATGTACATTTTCAGAATTAGATAACTTGAATACCATCAAAATAGAGACAGTCCCATTCTTTGCTTCCCCATCTGGAAAACGAAAGGAGAGGTTTAGTTTTTCTAATTGATCTGAAACAGCATCCGCCTGGTATTGTTCATTCGTCTCATTCATTGAATTTAGAGTAGTTGCCTCTTGGCCAGCAATATTCTCAGCCTTTCGCCAAGCAAATTTAGGATAAAAAAACCATTTAGTAGCACTGTAATATTCATTGTAATACATTTCTTCAAAAATATTTTCTTTTCTAGTACCCCAACTCATAGCAGTCACTACACCTCCTAAACATATCAGCAGTAAAGCAGCAAGAAGGAGAACCTTTTTTATTAAATAACCTTTTTGTTTACTCATTAAGATCTCCTTTACTTTGCTCTAAACTCTTAATAAAATTATAAGACTCTGGGTAATTCTCCTTAAGATAAGTCATACTTTCTTCTTCTGTTCTATCTTTTGTTCCCCAAACATCTGGAGCAATTTGATAAACTTTTTGAGGAACTAGACTTCTAAAAATTGTATCCTTAACTTCATCAAGGCTTTGATGATTCGTAAACTCATCCGCACGGTTAGTTTTACCTGATTCAAGTTCATGATAATAATCATTACTTGCTTCTAGATAGCTTTGGTTATTTTTCTTCATTCTTTCAACAATATTAACCGAATCCAAATCAGATTTATAGTCATCATTACCAATACTAGGAGTTTTCTCTGCATTTGTAGTTGTATCACCTTCCCAACCGGCTAAATCTTCTGCGTTATCCTTTCCACCTAATAAATGAGCCAAAGCAAAATCTGGCTTTAAGTGAGTGGCCATAGTCATTGATTGATGCGTAAAATCAGCATTATTACCAGGACCGGGAACTCCTTTTGAGGTTTCCTCATCATTCCCTTTAGCTCTAAAACTAGAATATTTTTCGTTCCAAAATTCTTGAAATTCTGTGTCTGTCATCGTTATGCCGTATGCTTCTTCTGCACTTTTTTTAAAATTTTTTCTTTGCTCAGAAGATAAATGCTCATAATCATCATAGGCACCAGAAGTGACTTCATGCTGAATACGAAGATTATAAACTAATTTCTTAGTTTCCTCATCTGTTAAACCTAATTCTTTATATGCATCTTCTACATCAGAAACGTTATTAAAATAATCACGAAAATTTCCTGCCGTGTTATGCCAAAGAAAATTATCATATTCTGTAGTAGTTTGCCCTAGCAGAAGCAATAGCAGGTAATCCTTCTCTTCCTGAGACATATCCGGAAATTTCTTATCAATCCCCTGCTTCACCTGAATAATCTGCTTGGCTGTCTCAATATCAAACCCATAGGTATTAACATAATTCATGACTAGGGTCCGTTTTTCCCACTTGGTATTGATGGCCTTTGTCCAGTTCAATGCTTTCTTACTCGGAATAGTAAAGCTGCCATTAAAAGCAGCGACGTCTGTCTGGAGCTGAGACAAACCCGTATTGATATTAGTCTCCAAGTCCGAAATATCATCAAAAAATCCTGATGAAGCCGCATCATACTCCCGAAGCTTCCTCAGCTTTTCTTCCAGCTTCCCCTTCTCTGCCGTGTCGTCGTTTACAGCCGACTGCACAGAGGACTTGTTGGGATCATCTGCCTCCATCTTCCCCAATGTCGTATTATTGGCATCGATCGTAGATTGATAGGCACTGATCTGCGCCGTTAGCGTATCCTCATCCAGATCCTCACTGCCAACATCCGAGCGGTAACGGTCGGGCAGAAGCTGGGTATCCGTCTTAGCGGCATCAGCTAAGAGAATAACCCCTTTTGCCAGCGGAGTGACGACGGTACTGCCGTAGGTTTTGACATTGGTGTAAGCCTCGCCTTCTAAGCCATCCGCATTCGCTAGATTCTCTATAGCGCTGATGATACTGTTAAAGCCTGAAGTATAATTATCAGCCAGACTGGCTACTGATGAGGCTTGGCTGTCTGAGCTGCCTAAGACCATTTTGACCATAAAATCATTGTCCTTTCATAAGATACAAAGGCTGTTTAAATAGCCGTATGAAAATGGCGGTAAGCCAAAAATCTCTGATTTCGCCTAAACAGCTTTAATATAGGTAGAATGATTTCCCTTAGTTTGATTGCCTACTCCTCATGGCTCCCTTTGTTTAACACCTCATCATACTGAATTTTTAAGTCCCCTAAATTCTCAAGCGAATACCTGCCGCTGCCTTTTTCAAACCAAAGCCCTAAGATATACTCTTCCAACACTTTCTGGCTGGTGGATTCAAGCCAGTCTACGTCTTTGCCATATATAGATAATTTTTCTAATAACTCTTCTCCCTTATAAATCGTCTCTTCCCCGGTTTGATCGGATAAATAAATTTTTTGAGTTATTGTAGTCTTGTCAGGGCTATAGCTATATACAATAACTAATTTAATACCTTCTTCAATTTCTTTATCATAGGTAAACGATAATACTGACTTAGACATAAAGGCATACATCAATTCACCACCATTAAGCAAATCACTGTCATAGTTCAGAGTAACAAAATCATCGTCCGCTTTAAAGTGTCTATCACTATTAACAACCGTACTTAGTGGGGTAAAAAGTGTTACTTTTGTTGACTGTGTTTCCGAATAAACCATCTCATCAAACGGATTCTTCAAATTCCTACGAACTGACCATCGGTAGCCAAGTAAGCCCACGACTATAACAATGGCAACTAAACTCACTAATAAAAATGCTTTCTTTTTCATCACTCCACCTATTCAAATTGGTTTTCTTCATCTTCCAAGCTCTTGATGAAGTTATATGAGCCTTCGTGATTATCTTTAAGATAAGCCATCTTTTCTTCTTCTGAAGCCGGTGCATAGATAATCGTTCCAGTTGTTGGGTCTACTCCAGCTACTTTCCCAGATAAACCATTAGGTATTAAACTGGAAAAAATAGTCGTTTTTACTTCCTTGACGTCTACATTTTGTTTGAATTCCGCCTCTCGGCTCGTCTTTCCTTTCTCCAAATCTTTATGATAGGCATTGAAAGCTTCCATATAGGATTGCCCGGATTCAGAATCCATACGATTCACAATATTGACAGCATCTAAATCCGCTAAATAGTCATCAATTGCGATACTTGGATCTCTTTCATTGGCATTTTTGGTGGTATCACCTTCCCAACCTGCCAAATCTTCCACTTGGTCATTAATCAGAGGATAATATGAAGGACGTAGATGAGTTGCCATAGTAATAGATTGATGAGTGAAGTCCGCTTTTTGATACATATTTTGAATCTCTTTCAGAACTTCATCAACAGTAATATCTATCCCTTTATCGTTCTGATACGAAGTTGATATTTCTTCGGCATACTGTCTAAGTTGTGATTCACTCATGGCATTTAAATCTCTATCATCACCGGATAATCCATGCTGCAGAGTCAAATTTTTATAAAGAGTCTTAGCTCCCTCATCACTTAAACCAAGCTCTGCCATAATTTCATCAAAAGTCATCTCCTCACGGTAGACACTATTACCACTAGCGTTTGACTTTTCTTTGTAAAAGTAATCCCCTAGAGACCCTGCTGTCATGTTCCACAGTAGTTCTTCTTTTGTCCCATTAACTGCTCCATAGGAAACACTTCCAAGCACTCGCAACAAAAGATAATCTCTTTCTTCCTGAGACATATCCGGAAATTTCTTATCAATCCCCTGCTTCACCTGAATAATCTGCTTGGCTGTCTCAATATCAAACCCATAGGTATTAACATAATTCATGACTAGGGTCCGTTTTTCCCACTTGGTATTGATGGCCTTTGTCCAGTTCAATGCTTTCTTACTCGGAATAGTAAAGCTGCCATTAAAAGCAGCGACGTCTGTCTGGAGCTGAGACAAACCCGTATTGATATTAGTCTCCAAGTCCGAAATATCATCAAAAAATCCTGATGAAGCCGCATCATACTCCCGAAGCTTCCTCAGCTTTTCTTCCAGCTTCCCCTTCTCTGCCGTGTCGTCGTTTACAGCCGACTGCACAGAGGACTTGTTGGGATCATCTGCCTCCATCTTCCCCAATGTCGTATTATTGGCATCGATCGTCGATTGATAGGCTCTGATCTGCGCCGTTAGCGTATCCTCATCCAGATCCTCACTGCCAACATCGAGCGGTAACGGTCGGGCAGAAGCTGGGTATCCGTCTTAGCCGCGTCAGCTAAGAGAATAAACCCTTTTGCCAGCGGAGTGACGACGGTACTGCCGTAGGTTTTGACATTGGTGTAAGCCTCGCCTTCTAAGCCATCCGCATTCGCTAGATTCTCTATAGCGCTGATGATACTGTTAAAGCCTGAAGTATAATTATCAGCCAGACTGGCTACTGATGAGGCTTGGCTGTCTGAGCTGCCTAAGACCATTTTGACCATAAAATCATTGTCCTTTCTTTTTCTTTAGCGATAAAGCTCACAACGTGGGATAAGCTTCTGAGAACTGCGCTTTTGCCTGAAGTATACAGTTGCTCAAAAGTATCGATAGGAAGGATCGGAGAAAATAAATGACTTTCTATCACTTAAAAGAAATTTAATCAATCGTTGACTCGCCGCTATTTCAATAAAACAGGTAGGAGAATGCTTTTATTGCTCCTAAATCAAACTTGATTATCTTTCTTTTCATCGGACTGGTTGTCAAGAAGATTGTAGTAGGTCTTTTTCACACTAGCCAACTCTTTTTCGTTGCTTTCTTTGGAATTTTGATACTCTTTTAGTCGTTTATCATTACGGTCTCTTATCAGCTGTCGTAAATGATTTTGTCTTTGCATGACAGTCGAAAGTTTCATAGACTCTTCATGTGAAAGCTGGTAATAGTCCAACTGCCGTAACTGAGATTGTGCTATCTCAAAATTTTCGTCAATACTCTCCTGCGTCTTTTTCAACTCTGCATACGCATCTTCCGTTTGTTCCAGATTATGTCTGAGTTTGAACATCCTTTCCTCAAGAACTTCTGGCTTTAACTTTTTTTCTTTCTGCTCTGACATGTTTCTCCTCTACTGTTAAGCCTGAATTTCAGAATCAAAGATATTGGCACCCTTTTCTGTCCGATTCGTGTTCGGATCAATAAAAGTGACTTTCATATAGATCTCCTTGATTTTTGAAATCAGTATAAGCTAGTAAGCATACCCTAAAAGAACCGTTACTTTTCCTGAACCTTCTGTGGAAAGAATATGATAAAATGGTGTATTTTGATCCATTCCATTTTGTTCCAAGGTCCACAGTAGTCTTGCATAAGCTTCTTTTGTCAGTTCCTCATAATTGTGGTCTACTGATGCCATAATAACATTATTGATTTCAAAATAAGATGAGAATGTCATCCCTTCAACTTGAATATTTTCTTCCTCTAGCGGTAAGAAAAACTCAATATCCATATAACCATCCTGCGGGACATTGTTGAGACTATAGACAATAGGGCCGGCAGGATGACCTCCGGCAGCCTCGACAGCAGTCATAAAAGCATCCAGCTCTTCTCTCATTTGATTCACATGAAATTGTTTGCGTTTTCGAATAACATTACGTGCCTCAAATAGATCCTCATTGATTACACCTTGGGCTACAATATACTCCATCAATCTTCCTCCCAACTGCTATAAGCATCTACCACAACACTTGTTTCACTAGGATGATACAGGACATGGTAGACAGCTAAATTATCTAAAGGCTTCCCAGAATATTTCGAAGCTAAAGCCTCGTAATACTCTGACAAATTATCAGATAAAAAGGTCGCAAAATCATCACTTTCTATTAAAATTTTCTCTTCAAACAAAAGCGGTCCCACTTCTTCACCCGTTGGAGTTATTTTATTGCCAAAAGTGGTGAAAATAGCTACAGATTCTAAATCAGAAAATGGATAGCTTTTGAAATAAACAGGGCCATCTGAATATACCGTATCCAGCATTCCTTCAATAAAATCCTGACCTAAAGCATAGACATCCCAACAGATCTCATCTGTCAAAACACCTACTAGTCCTTCCTCCTTATAACCTACCATCTGTACAATGCTTAATGTTTTGGGTCTGATATCCATATCGTTCTCCTAACTTTCTTGATAATATATGTGAATTTTTAAATAACTTAATTTTTATTTTTCTCTGGATGCTTTCTGACATAGACAGCTGCGTACAAAACATCTACAAAAACAGCTGAGAGTGTTCCCGTTATCATAACTCCCAGAAAGACTCCAAAAACATTTTCAAGAGTACCTGTTAGTAATGACGAGAGGAACTTAACCGCACCAAAAGCGACACCAAAATTGGTTAGCCATTCACTCTTTTTAACTTTAGATTTTCTTTGATTAAAGGCCCGCTGCTTTCCTTGATCCTTAGGCAGGTAATACCAAGAGTAGATGCTGCAGGAAAGAAGAAAAAGAAGTAGCATGATGATATTATAGATGGCAGATATCAATGAATATATTCCCTCATTTCCTACACACATAACCAAACCAATAAAACTCAAATCAATAATGATAGCCAAAACGATCAATGCAATCAGTATGTATGTGAAAGTCTGAAAATGATAAAATAGCCGCTGACTAAATGACCATAAAATACAAATTAGACTAATTGAGACACAGATTAGGAATATAACTTTGAAGACTCCAACTTTATCAATGAAGCTACTTCCCCATAATAACAAAGACGATATAAAAAGAGTAATCCACGGAAATAGTCTGATGTATCCAAAATATGCTCCATCTTGAATCAAAGGTCCATGATATCTTTCATTTTCATATTAGCCACCAAATAAGCCTTTTAGTCTTTTTTAACCCATCCTGTTATTGAATCTCCCAAACTATTTTTTGAGCGGCAGTCCATGAAATTCCCATAGCTAAAGCAGCTCCAATAAGGAGACTATCTAGAGTGAATCCTCATCTGGATGCTTTCTGATATAAATCGCTGCATAAACGGCATCCACAATAACCGCTGTTAGGGTAGATGTCATCAAAACGCCCAAGAAAAGGCCAAAGGCATTTTGAAGATAGCCTGTCAGCAGAGGTGGGACAAACATCACGATCCCAAAGGTAATCAAAAAATTATTGACAAAGGCTCTCTTTTTATCTTTAGTGCCTCTTTGATTAAACTGCCACACTTTGCCTTGGTTTGTAGGCAGATAATACCAAGTGTATAGACCGCAGAAAACAAGAAAGAGGAGCAAAATAGGGATAACGTAAAATAAAGTTAGAGGAGACTCGTAAATTCTCTTTGCATCAATAGTACTACCATTTGAATCGGATACGAACATCATCAAGCCAATAAAGTCCAGCCACATCAGTACGGTCCAAGTAACTAAAGCAATCAAAACATAGGTTAAAGACTTAAACCGATTAACAAGAGCATGGAAAAAGGAAAAGAGAATACTCACCACATTAACAATAATGCAAGCTAAGAAAGGACCCTTAATGAACCCTAGAGTATCACCTTGTCCCCACCCGAAGAAAAAAAGGAGAGAAAAAGGCAAGCTAATCCAAGGGTAAATTTTGAGGTATCCTAGGCTGACACCATTTGTAAGCAAAGGTCCGTGATAGCGTTCTCTAGGACTTACTGCTGTTTGTTTTCTCTTTTTCATCAGCTAAACCACCCCGCTACTGTTTTTAAGCCACTGCCAATGGCATTTGTGGCGCTTTTTAAGCCATCCTTGGCTGCTTCTGTTACTGATTTACCTAAGCCAGGTATTTTCTGATCCATAAGCCATGAAATTCCCATACCAGCCGCAACTCCAACAACAGTTCCAACAGGTCCGCCAATCATGGTCCCGATAGCAGCACCAGTAGCGGCAGCACCGGCACCTGAAACAGTGTCAACTCCTTGATCAACCACAAAGTTTCGAATCTTTTCTCCTACGGAAGAGCTCTTATCATCAAAGAAATTCTCCTTGATGTTGCCCCCAACATTTAGAACCGTTCCGACAGCACCAAGCCCTTTGGCTGCTTTTCCAACTTTTGTCAGTTTAGAAGCATCTTTCCAATTGAAATCGTCCCATACTTTCAGAGAAGACTTAAAGCCGCTCTTAGCCGAAGCCGCAGCGTCTCCAAGAGCATTTTCCCAACCTGTTGCCCTGACACCTCTGCCGATATTAGTCTTTTTAATATCGGCTTCTTCTCCCATAATTTCCTTAAATTTTTTTGCCCCCTTATTTGCATAAACACGGCCGTTGTTTCGATTGTAGAGGTTAATTTTGCCCGCTCGGACACGCCCTTTAGCATCAACATAAACATGGCGGCCGTTGATAAAACGCATCTCTCCCTTATAAGTGACATACTTATTATAAAGTGTTAGGGCTTTTTTACTTATACCAACTGGTTTTTTCCCTGAAATGAGCCAGTCTAAGGCTTCACTATAAGAGATTCCACATTCATCAGCCAATTCTTGAGCACACTGATCAATATCAGCTTCAGCAAGCTTAGCGTCTTTCGCTTCAACAACGGATTTATCCAATGTTAGGCCTGGATGCTGCTTTTGATAGGCTTCTATTGCTCTGGCTTCTTCCTCAGTCAGTTCTTCTCCTTTCTGAACCTTGGCAATGGCCGACTGATAATTCGTATAAGTCTCAAAATTCTCATTGATACTATCAGCCCACTGCAAATTCTCCTTACTCGGAATAGTAAAGGTGCCATTGAAAGCAGCGACGTCTGTCTGGAGCTGAGACAAACCGGTAGTGATATTAGTCTCCAAGTCCGAAATATCATCAAAAAATCCTGATGAAGCCGCATCATACTCCCGAAGCTTCCTCAGCTTTTCTTCCAGCTTCCCCTTCTCTGCCGTGTCGTCGTTTACAGCCGACTGCACAGAGGACTTGTTGGGATCATCTGCCTCCATCTTCCCCAATGTCGTATTATTGGCATCGATCGTCGATTGATAGGCTCTGATCTGCGCCGTTAGCGTATCCTCATCCAGATCCTCACTGCCAACATCCGAGCGGTAACGGTCGGGCAGAAGCTGGGTATCCGTCTTAGCGGCATCAGCTAAGAGAATAAACCCTTTTGCCAGCGGAGTGACGACTGTACTGCCGTAGGTTTTGACATTGGTGTAAGCCTCGCCTTCTAAGCCATCCGCATTCGCTAGATTCTCTATAGCGCTGATGATACTGTTAAAGCCTGAAGTATAATTGTCAGCCAGACTGGCTACTGAAGAAGCTTGGCTGTCTGAGCTGCCTAAGACCATTTTGACCATAAAATCATTGTCCTTTCATAAGATACAAAGGCCGTTTAAAAACCCGTATGAAAATAAGGGCTGGCAAGTGATGCTTGCATCACGCTGGCAGATATCTTTTTCACTGGGATTTTAGGCCGTGTTTAATTTCAGTAGTAAACTTATTCGTATTATTGAAACAGCAAGAATACCTAAGCCGTATCCACTCGGCTTAATTGAAAGCCTCACTGTCTGCTTCTGTCCCAGCTGTTTCTGCTCCGGACCCTGCCGTCTCATTAGCGTTGGAACGGTTGGTCTCTGCAACCGAGGAATCCCAACCGGTTAATCCTGATAGGCTTTGGGCTATTTGGGCATCATTGGTTTGGAAATTGCTGTCAATTTGTGTAATACAAGCTGAAAAGTTCTCAGTTGCGCTAGCAATTTGGTTAGCAGAGTTTGAAAGATTGTCAATAAGAGGTGAGGCTTTGCTGACGTTGCCCGTGATGGTAGAATCTCCATCTTTAGTGGCAGCACTGTAACCAAGAACAGTCGTTGTTCCTGTACTAATAGCATTCGCAGCACTGCTTGCCTGCCCTGGATCTGATTTAATTGTTCCCATCGTTTAATCTCCTTCCGGCTTTGTAATTTTCACTAATTGTTCCTTCCTGCGATTATGCAGGTAAATAGTATCTATGCTGAGATAAGGTTCCTTAGAATTATAGGTTTTCGGTAAGAAAACCTGATCAATCATCCGCATGCCAAATAGAAAGTGACTGGCATTTTGGCGATAATATTTTGGTATATCTCCTGCATTATTTCCCAAATATGACAATGGACTGCCTGCAAATAGATGCATCTGAACCTTAGGACCATGTTCAAATATCGTTTGAAGCATATCCAAATCTAAATTGGTCTGAGAGACAAAGCTCTGAAAATCAGGAATAATCCCAAACCATTCTTTATAGGCTTCATCCGTTGTTTCACGTCTTTCTAATTCTAAAATTAACTGGTTTAAGCGAGAAGTTACTTCTTTTGGTTCTGTAACGTAAGTTTTAACCTTATCAGCTAAATCTTCATAAAATTTCTCAGTATCAAACAGCATCATTGATTGATTCGGTAACAAGCTTAATACATCAATTAGATGTCTAGTTATATTGACAAGGTGTTCATCTGTGTCAGAAATCATGGCGACGTGTTTCAGACGCGTTAGAGGGATGGTGACGTTTTCCACGGTTTCCGTATTGAGTCCGATAGGCAAGGCACCATTGCTAATGTCAAATTGAACACTGGATCGTAATCGGAAATCTTGTAATGTTAATAACTCTGGAACTAAGGCGATCGGCTCTGGTCGCTGTCCCGACCAATCGCGATCCATCTGCTCAATTTTTTCTTGCAGAGCCATTAAGACATCTTGCCCTGTCTTCCCATAAGCTGGCAGGGCTGTTTGAAATATTTCTGGATTATCATAGCGTATCAAACCGCGTCCTGGGATATCTTCCATTGTGTAATTATGCCGGCCAATAATACTTTTGGAATCACTTTCCTCGGTTATTTTCAAAATTATCCGCTCTCGCATATTAGCCTGTAGCGCTCCTTTAAGAGCCGACAGTCGGCCAGCTGTGATAACGACCGTAATACCTAGAGCGTTACCATCTCGAGCTAACAGCTGGATTAAGGCTTCCATAGCATCATATTGCGGATTATCCTTCAAGCCTTCAAAATTATCTAGAATGATGATAATCTGCGGATAAACATGTCCTTGCTCACGATACATTGCACTATTAGCCACGCCCTGTGCTTTCAAGAAATCTTTACGGTCAGTCATAACTGTATTCATGCGGCGCATAAATTTAGATATTTTTTCCTCATCATCGGCAGTAATAAGATCTGCCACATGCGGTAAATCTCTAAGCGGTAGAAGACCATTAGTTCCAAAATCCAGCAGGTAAAAATGAATTTCCTCAGGCGTATGGCGGGTCGCTAGAGACATGATTAAAGTCTGTAAGAAGGTAGATTTCCCCATGCCTGGCTGAGATAACAACAAAAGATTCCCCTGTAATACAGGATTGTAAATCGCTACTCGTTGTGCTTGTTCATTTGGAATATCTACAAGCCCCAGACAAGCATCATAGGCAGTATATCCCTCTTTGTACAGTTCCTCCAAATACACTCTCTCTTCTAGTGGCGGCAGCCAAGGCTGAGCCAGTTGCTTAATCCCTAACTCTTTAGTTAGAGTTTGAATACGATTGACCACTACGCCCAGCTCCGTTGGAACTTCTCGAATATCATCGACTTCTTCCAAGCCTGAAAGATCGTCATTGAGAACTTCATACTGTCCCAGATTATTGATAGCATATATGGTATTGTCTTCAATCCCTTGGTCAGTCTTATCCGGTTCATAATCCGCGCCGGACCAGGCTGACTGGAAGAGTTCATAGATTTCGTTATTGCCAACCTGCAGATAGGCCCGGCCAGCTTGGGTAATATTAGCTGCATCAGATGTTTTCAGCATTTCCTGTGAATCGGCTCGTTCCGCTACTTTCAAAGCGATTTTAAAGCGGGAGTTGGACCAGATCTGGTCATTGACAACACCGGACGGTTTTTGCGTGGCCAGAATCAAGTGAATCCCGATAGACCGACCGATCCGGGCGGTCGAGACCAGCTCTGTCATAAAGTCCGGCTGGTCGGCCTTCAGTTCGGCGAACTCATCGGATATCAAAAAGAGATGGGGCAGAGGTTCATCAACCTCTCCTAGCTGATATTTTTTCTGATATTGATTAATGTGATTGACTTCCGCTTGGGCAAAGAGATTCTGCCGGCGTCTGAGCTCGGCTTTTATGGAAGCTAAGGCGCGCATGGACTGGTTGCCATCTAGGTTAGTGATGGTGCCAAGCAGATGTGGAAGGTCTTTAAAGAGATTGGCCATGCCCCCGCCTTTATAGTCGATTAAAAGGAAGGCGACATCGTGCGGGTGAAAATTGACCGCCAAACTCAGAATATAGGACTGAATGAGTTCTGACTTCCCTGAACCTGTCGTCCCTGCGATAAGACCATGAGGGCCGTGAGCTTTTTCGTGAAGGTTAAGGTAAACAATATCATCCTGCCCTCTTAAGCCTAAGGGAACAGCCAGACTCTTATAAGGGTTGTTCTGTTCCCAGCGCTCAGGCACCCTCAGTCCTTGAAAATCTTCGGTCTGATAAAGCTCCAAAAAGGTGACCGATTCAGGGATGGAAGATTTCAGGTTCTGCAGATGGTTGAGCGGCGCTAGGCGACGCGAGATACTTTCTTTATCAAAATTTTCAGGGAAATGATCCAGAGCAATATCTAAATTCTTCAGCTCCCCTTCTTCAATCACCAGCTCAGCATAGTTAACGTCTTTGATGTCGATAATGGTTTTAACATTTTCAGATAGCGAGCTGAGCACGTCTTGGACAAAAATAACACTGCAGCCCAACTCTGTCGGGTCTTCATTAAAGAATTCCATAATCCCATGATCAAGGGTCAGCTTTTCATCTGTGATCAGGACAACATAGTGCGGGGAAAAAAGAATATTTTCCTGGCCGTTTTTTTGGGTCCTTTTCTGAGTCTGACGGTCTTTTAAAATCTGGTTGAGACTGTTTAAAACTTGATCGCGGGTCCTTTGATTATAGACAAAGCCGCGGACATTAAGCTCTTGGAGCCTAGCGTGAGGCAGCCAGCGCAGCCAGTCCCATTCAGCCTTTTCTTCTTCAGGAAAAATAGGAATAAACTGGACATCATGATAGCTGTGAAAGAAAGCCAGCTGAGTCAGCATGAGCTGAAGCTGCTCAATCACTAAAGCGCGCTCGCCAATGTAGCCGACAGGCCCATTAACCAGATTGGCTATAACAGGGACATCTGAAACCTTGCGGTTGCGTTCATAAAGCGCAAACCCTTCTTTTTCCAAATCATCTGTCTTTTTATTGCGTTCTTTTTCCGAATAAGCCAGTTTATAAGAAGGTTTAATCCTCCCCAGACCTAAACGGTAATAGAGAAAGTCAAAATGAAGCGGTGTTTTTTCATAGATGCGGTGATGGTATTCTTTAAGAAGGCTATCTATAGCAGGTAAATCCGGATAGTGATAAAGACGGCCCTTGCGGTATTCTTCTGCTTTTTTCCGTAGTTCTATCGATTTATCTGACAAATAAGCTTGATAGCTCTCAATCCGATCTGCTAAATCAATTTTATACTGCTTACGATTTCTGATATAGTTGGAAATGGAGAAAACCAGTGTCACTGCCGACATGGAAATCGTCATCAGGATATAGATCCCCCGCGGCTGAATCAAGGTAATCAAAATGGTAATCCCAATCATCATCAGCGGCGGAATAATCAGTTTAAGAAGCTGATCGGTTGGTTTTCTGGGCTCCTGAGGCGGCGCCTTGACTTCCAACTTTTCCTCTGAACCGCGGTAAATCAAACGCGGAGAACGATGGTAATCCGGATAGCCTGGATAAAAATGATAGCGGGACTCAGTCCGTTTAATCAGCTGACCTGATATCCCGCTTTCTCCCCAAAGATGCAGTTCATCATTTAATAATTTTATTTTTTTACTGCCAAAAGTGACCTCATCGCCAAAAGCCAAATCAATCTTATCTTGTCTCAGCTTTTGATTATTGATATAAACAGTCCCTGCAAAAACAGATAACTCCCAGCTAGAAGTCTTTTTGAAGAACAGCAGCTGAACATCTTCATTGTCAAAAAGCAGATCACCTGGATTAACAGAAATGCGCTGCTTATCTAACACATCAACCACTGTAGATGGTTGATCCTGTAGTTTTTCAATCCGAATACGGTCTGTTAAATCAGCGGGCAGCTCCAAAGGCTGAGGCTGGTCATCAGCAAACTGATAAAACAATGAACCCTTTTGACAGGCAATCACTAATGGATGGGAGAGCTCCGCCAGATAAACTGAGGCATTGGCATCGTTGCCTAAGACAAAATGCTCTCCATCACCATCTATAGTCAGTTCATAGCGCAAATCTCCGATATAAATCGGTAAATAACCTTCCATTGCGAACGTCCTTTCCTCCTATTTGCCGGAACTGCTGCTTGAAGCATCCGATTCATCATCGCCGCCGTTAATCGCTGCCTGACGTTCCTCATTATAGGTCTCATAATCAGATTGGAGCGACTCCAGTTGCTCTTCACGTTCACTCCCTGATAAAGAACTGTCGTTTTTGACCTCTTCGATTTTTTGAGCGATGGCGTAGATGATTAAATCATAATCCTCCAAACGTATGGAAATATCCATAGCCTCGTCGTTGTTGGCCCGCCCGATTTCAATCCAGTAATCCAAAAGCAGTTCGTCGGACTTGAGTGAAATATTATTCAAAACAGCTGATCGCTGTTCATCGGAAAAATTCAAATTCTGAACATAAGAATAAGCCAACTCATACTTCTGCGTAAACGGCATCCGGTTAAGGTCAACTGATTTTAAGGTTGAAGCAACAGCTGAATAGTTGAGCTTAAGGAATTCCCGATCAGCATCCAGCATTTTCTGCTGAAAAGGCATCTGCAGGAAAATGATATAAACCAACGGAACCGTTAAAACAACAGAGAGAGCTGAAAACCAGATGGTCAGGTACTTAAATCTCTTATACTTGCGGCGGGGAACCAAAGATAAAGTAGCATTTTCATCAGCCAGTACTTCTTCAAAGCTTTTTGTCAGATTTGTTCTGAGCTGAGCAAGTGAATCGGTCGCCACCACTTCTTCCAGAAAAGGCGGAATGTCCTTGATAACCTCCAAAGCACCCTGGTACAAATCTTCAAAATGATGGTCAGTAAAAAGTGTCAAAATAGTACATTTGACCTGCCGTAAAAAATCTTGTTCAGAAAGACTGACAGGTTTCATAATCTCTGGCAGAGCCCGATAAGCGATCTTGGCCATTCCATTTTTTGTAAAAAAGAGATTAGCCGGATCGATAAAAAAGGTAATCGGCAGTGTCAGGCAATCAGCCAAATCCGTTATATTAAGCGCAGCCCGTATCTTTTCAGACAGGCGCATAGCCTTTAAAGAATCATAGCTTATCCCATTTTCTTCAATGGTGTAGGTAAAAGTGACCGTCTCTTTATCCCAGCGGCTTGTCTGCGGCAGCAGGAGCGGATGCTCCATTTCAAGCAGACGAACCTGCTCAACTGCCTGTGTGGTAATATCAGACCGCTTGAGGGTCAAAACCCACTGACTGTCTGCCTTATCAAAAGAAAATGTCTGCTGATCAAATGTGATTTCTTCCTTAGTCAACTGCGCCATCCTCCATAATTTCTACGAGATCCCCTGTTGTAACAGAATAATCTTTGAGTATTTTCCCTTCATCAAGAATCAGCCCCTTATTGACAACACGGATCTGATACTTCTTTCTGTTCTGTACTTGGTTAAAAATCGCATCCAGTTCCTTAATTAAATGGCTGACTTCCATATTTTGCGGAAGACGGACATCTGCCCTTTTTCCGCCGATAAGCAGTGTGATATTAATATGTGAATCCATCCTTAGTCCCCTTTACTGATACGATAACTGCCAATACCGGCTGCAGCTAAAACAAGAACAAGCAAGCCGGTGTAGACAGCCAGCAGGGTAAAACTGTCTACAGACAGTCCGACCTGTGAGTCTGTATCCTGCGTTTGGTGCCTGGCATAATTAGGACTAATTTGAGTCTCTAAAAAAATATTTGCCGTATCTACTGCTGGTTTTTTGGCTTCCTGACCGCTAAATATACTATTGAGAACAGCTTGGTCATTCTTTGCTTTACTTTCTTTATACTGTTTAAACTGCTCTTTGCTGTCCTCTTTGAAAAGCTGGGCAGTTAAATCAGAAACACTGCCCAGACTGTCGTTTTCCTCGCGCTCAATTCGTTCATCATCAAAGACTAGGTTGTTATCTTTTATTTTTTCGGCAGCACTGATTTGTACAGCCCCCAGACTAAACAACAATCCGATAAACAGCAACCATTTAGCTATTTTCATGATTTCACAGCCTCCCGCCTCAGCTTATCTTCTAAACTTGGCAGCGATACATTTAGCACAATGACTGCAACAGCTAAAAGGAGGAGAATAAAGATGCTGCCCGCACTAACCATATTGCCTGCAAAGAGGTTAGCAAAGAGATTTTCGATATAAACCAAGAAATTCAGACGTTTAATAAGAGCCAGTCCTCCGTTGACAGCAACAGTTGTCCCAACAGCACTCGTCATATAGATATAGCTTAAAAGCATAAAGAGCGCTAAGCCCATACCAACTGCGCGGAAATATTTAATCAGCAGATATTGACTCAAGACCAAAATCAAACTCAAAAGGATATTCAGAAAAATCCAAGCTGGCAGCCCCGAACGGATAATAGAAAGCTGCTGAGCAGAAACGGCCCCTAAAATAATTCCCAACAGTAAGGATAAGCCGATCAGCAGGCCGGCACTGATAAGATCGGCCTGATTCAGAGAACTGACCTTGTACTTGTCTTTTAGCCGCTGGAAAATATTTTGTGTTCCAAAAACATAAGCTGTAAATAAAGTGATAATTTCAATTAGCAGAATCCAAGTGAAAGGTCGGAGCACATCGGCAGTCGCCTGAGCAGACTGTGCCGATTTTTTAACCGGATTAGCCAGAAAACCAAGCAGTGCTTCATTAGCTACACCGTTGTTATAGGCATTATTAAAGACTTTAGAAAACGCATCAACAAAATCCCCATTAAGCTCCAGTTCATCGTCAAATTCTTTCATCAAATCATCGGCTGTCCGAGAAAGAGCCTGGCTGCTGGCTTGAGCTGCATCCACTTCATTTTTAAAGGTTTGGAAACTGTTGTTAACGCCCTGTGCACTGCTGACCCGCTGAGCGGATTCTGCCCGCATTGAGGCGCTGGCAGCCTGAAGACTTCTCAGCTGCTCTGCCCGTTCACTGTCCCAGTTTGAACCGGAAGCGGACGAAGTCCTTCCTGACGATTGACTGTTTCCGGTATTAGAAGAACCGCCTGGCTGTCCAGTGTCCAAATCATTTTGAAGCTTTTCTGTTTTTGCAAGCAGGTCAGTGATTTGAGATGAGAGATTGGTCTGATTGCTTGTTAGAGCATCCAAATTTTTTTGCAGATCCTCTTTTGTCTTTTTAATTTCCGGCAAAGAAGTGCCATCAGCACCGCCGCCGTAAGCGACTGTTAGGCTGCTGGTAACTACTTCCCGCAAATAATCGCTGATATCCATATCGAGAAAATCATTGAGCGACTTCTCTTTTCCTTCTGTAGTCAGCACAGCCGTTTCAATAACAGCATCTGCAGTGCTGTAGACATCTTTGACTTGCTGAACGAGTGCGCTGTAGTTTTCTACAGCTTTAACATAGTCATCATTGACATAAGGACTGAGATCAACGGGAATCGTTTGTTTGACTTCAGAACCCTTGTCAGGAGTAACAGTTATAACAATATTTTGCACAGCATCAAGATTAGCTGGTCTTTCTTTATAAGTATAGGATACTGAAATATTGTTGTTGCCGTCTGCCAAAGATGCACTTGAACCATCTCCGACTGCCTGCCCGTTGACTGCTATAGAAGTTACAGAAATAAGATTTTCCGGAAAATCAACACTTACGACTGCGGTGCCTGCATTACCGGCATTATCTGTCTGAATAATCCTGTAAGTCTCTTTTTTATAAGCCGCCGGAGTATTAACAGGAGCCTCCTCTTCTTGGTTAGGCGTTTGCGGTTCAGCCGGACTGTTCTCTTTAGCTTCCGCTTTTTCATCATCAGCATTGTTATTTGGTGCTTGATTTTCATCTGCTGCATCCAAGGCTGGATTATTATAAACATAAACAGCCTGTCCGCTTTTGCCGTCAACAGAATTCTTTGCAGCCTGCTCCAAATCTGCCTTTGCCTGTTTAAGCCTATTACCAAGCTCCGAAGGCTGGTATTTATCATCACTGCCATAGTGCTCTTTGGCATAATCGGCATATTTAAATGATGCCTGATTATCATTCAATCCGCTTAAATCCTCTTTGAGACTGTCTGCATCAAGAGTTGGCAAGGTATTAATGACCTTTTGGACAGCCTCTTCTTTCGTTTCTATGCTGTCAAGGTAGTCCTTTTCACCCTTTTTCTCCAGAAAATCTCTGAGCGTAATAGACTCACCGGCTTTTTTGCCGTAATAAGCAGCTAATTTTTCAGCAATGCGGTCCCTAGCTGTTTTGGTTTCTTCACTGATTTCTGATTCAATGGTTTTTAATTCGCCTTCCAGAGAATCAATCTGTTTTTGCAAATCTTCTACCAGAAGATTATAAGATGGATCTGTCTCAATATCCGTTTCAGATGGACCGGTTATCTCGTTTTCTTCTTGCTTTTTCTCACCAAGCAGCTTCTGATTGGCCTGAATACTTTCTGATAATCTTTGCAGTTCAGCTCTCAACTCATCATTGGTCATAGCAAGCCCATTGTTTGCCGTATTTCCGGGAATAGAGCTGTCTGGCGAGGCGATCTGATCATCACCTGATGCAGCGGAAGAATCAGCTGGCCGCCTGCTCTCAGCGGCATTGGCACTGTTAACACTGTTATTATAGGAAGCATTAAGTGATTCCAACAGGCTCGTATTAGCCGAAAAAGAGGCGTCTGCCATACTGACTAAAGGTGAAAAGACATCTGGAAAACCAAGCACAGGTTGATAAAGTCTGTTATTATAGCTGCCGATATTGGCCGACTGCAGTTCTGAAAGAGCCAGCACATTTTGCTGAGCTGTATAGAGATTACCTAAAATACTGGCCATGTACATGTTGACCAGCTGGCTGTTCAAATCATCAACAATATCAGCACCGAGTTCGTTAGCTTTTGTTTCAAGCTGCCGATTGCCATTAGCATTGACTGTATAAGTTACTAAGGCCTGATTCGCTGTCAGACTGTCAATATCCAAAACTTTCCCCGAGAAATTACTAGGGATAACAACCATCAGCTGGTATCTGTTTGTTTCCAGACCGTTCTCAGCCGCCCCTCGGCTAGTTACAGTCCAGTTATTTGAATCATCCTTTTCCAGACTCTTAACATAGCTGGCCCCTAGCTGATAACGCTCTCCAGTTTGACTGACAACAGCCTGATCTTCATTGACCAGAGCAACATTCAGCTTATCTATCCGTTTGTTCTCCTGACTGCTGTTATTTTTTTGGACAGCAATGTTTAAAAGAAGGACAGCGCCCAGCATGGCAGCGATAAAAAGGAGATATTTTCCATACTGTAAAAAATTATTAACTTTCATTTTGTTATTCCCTGATAAATAAGAAAGAGGAGGAAGTTTCCGCCTTCCCCCTCTTATGTTATAGTCAGAAACTATTGACCAATTTTTGAAGCAATGTCTTGGTCTGTTTGTTCAATAGTATCAGCAACTGAATTCAGTTGTGTTTGAATATCTTCTAATAATTGCGAGAACTGCTTGATTTTAGGCGATAATTCATTGAATTGTACTTCAAAGCTGTCGAATGCTGAACCTGACCAGTTTTCGCTGATAACAGCCTGCTCATTTGTTAAAGTCGTTAAAATTTGGTCGATGTCGGTAGCACCTGTACCATATTTTTGTGAAGAAGTACGCAGTTCTTCAGGAGTCAGTTTAATTGTAGCCATAAAGTAAAATCTCCTTTTCTTTATAAAAAATACACTCTCATTATAACTTACTCAAAGCAAAAAACAAGGCACTTTTCTTAAAGTTAACTTAAATAAAATACCTTTGTAAAAAAACCAAAAAAATTTTCTCTTTGTAATCAAAATCCAATTATTTTCTTATCACCCATGGTTGCTATAGCTGCTGAAAAAATCTTCAATATGCTACTGGAAAACAAAAAACTACAGCCGATTCTATCGAAGAAATCAACTGCAGTTTTTCATATAATTTGAAATAAGGAGAGGAGGGGATTTTCTCGACTTTTTCAACTATTTTTATCTCCTCAAAATCCTTTCAGAACAACGTTTTTAATATTCATCAAAGGATAAAAGAAGATAGTTGGAATAGTTTTGGCGGGTGTTTGGCGGGTAATAAAAAGAAACTTTGTTTTATAGGGCCTAGGTCTATTTTATTTTTAATAGCATAACACTTAAATTATTATCAGAAACATAATTTGGTATTTTTTGAAATCCAAAATTTGAGTAAAAACTTTCAAGATACTCTATATTTTCACACTCAAGCCAAACATACTTAGCTTTTATAATTCGTGAAGCTTCGATAACCTTGTTGTAAGCTAAAGTTAAAAGCTGTTCTCCAGTGATACCACCGTTTGAGATTGCTTCTTGTGAGTAGTTTTTTCCTAACTGTCCTATTAAATAACTTATTACCTGATACTTATCTCCGATGAGCCGGCCAGAACTTTTCAATTTCTTTTGTTGTGTCTTACTTAAACGTTCAAAGTTCCTCTTATTCATAGTTAATGGTTTATTAGCCAATGAAAAGAAACCAAGTAAAACATTGGTTTCTTCATCAAAAACTAAATAAGTTGAAGCTATAGCTGTTTTTTCGAATTCTATAGCTTTTTGATGCAAAAAGATTTCAACATCATGCCTCTCATCTCGTAATGAAATACTTTTAAAAGTCTTTAAAACAGCTTCCACCTTAGAAGCATCTAAAGCATCTAACATTTTTTCCAATGAAATAACATTGAACGCCACTAATTTCTATCCCTTGCTAAACATTCTTTTAATCTGTTGAGAGTCTTTGATGTCTCTAGCTTCTATATTTTTTGCAAGCTTAACTTTCTTGTTGTTTTCAAGGGTTTTGATGAGATTGTTAGCAGACTTCCTGCTAAATGTTAAATTCATATCCATAGTGAAGGTTTTTGTAGCCATACTAATACTCCCCCCCTTATAAATTTTCTGTAAAATAAGTATAACACACTTTAACACACAAAAGGTGATTTTTTTGTAAAAAAAGTACAAAAAAGTGTTAAAAAGCATAAAAAACCGCTCATTTGATGAGCGGTCGTTTTTGTTATAGACACAAAGCGACTACGCTTTTTAACGTCCAGCGATAAGACGGTAAGGAGATTACCTGCTTTCTTTTTTTATATTTTTTCGTCTGCTTGTAAGTGTCTTAGTTTAAAACAATGTTTTTATCTAAGCCACCAGGCAAAGCCGTTGAGCTAAACTGGTGCCAGATGATGTGCTGCTTGATGTGCTGCTTGATGTGCGTTAAACTGTATTGATTAAGCACTTTGTCTAAAACAGCGGTGTCACCTGTACCGTACTCCGGATTATAGTCCATGGTGGCATAGCAAGCGATCCATAAAGCGCGTGGGTATTTATCCACTATCTGGTCTAAGTGTAGGTTAGCTACCGCGTACGGTATACCGGTATACAAGATAGGCGTATACCCTGCCTGCTTACAAGTGCCCATAAACTCTAGTACAGCGTTAGTGTTGGCTTGCTTATCACCGCTGGCGTGCTCCTCGTAGTCGCAAACTAGATATTTAACGTCAGTCTTAGGCATGTTTTTGATTAACCAGTCAGCCTCTCTTTTAGCTTGTGCTGTATCACCGCCGAACCACGCATAACTGTAATAGCCTAGTGCAGTACTAGTCTTTGTTTGCTGTTCCGCTGCACTTGATAAATAACTATCACCCTCTGTCAGCTTAATTACAGCCTTGTCTGTGCCGGCTTGTTGGCATATGCTTGTCAGGTCTGCCGGCTGATAGGCGGATACGTCGATAAAGTAATCGCCCTGTGACAGGGCGTCACTACGAAAAAACCTCACCGTAAGTATCGCCGCCTTGCACCTTGGACGCTACATAAACAAGCTTATTATTGCGCATAAATGATACCCAGTAATAGCCGTCAGCCGTAGCCGATCCGACAATATCCACCGTTTCACCTGCCTGCAGAATAGCCACTTTGTTTGCCGTAATGCTTGCCGCTTCCCTGATGTTGAGGTTGACAGAGGCTTTAAAGGTTTGCTTATTGGCAATATCATTACCTTTCAGCGACCCGGCTAAATTAGGCAATTCTGCTGTTTTCGCTGTGTCTGTTTTGACGGTAGATTCTACTTGATTAAGCTTGTTAGTGATAGCTGTTAGCTGTTTCTTGACATCACTAAACTGCGTATAACCGCCTTTTGTGTCTGTATTTAAGCCAGCAAATAATCTGCGGTAAGTTGGTGCTTGTGTTGAGTAAGTTTCCATGCGCATATCTTCACCGTAAGATTTACGGTAATTTTCCTGCACGTATTTGAGCTCCTCAGAGTTGTGCATACCAGTTACTGCGTTTGTCGCGGTGTTGTAGAGATACACAGCGCCTTTAACAAACTCATTGTCCCCCTCTTTTACACTAAATAGATGTGATCCATACATTCCAGTTTTCTTTCCTTTCTTAACAGCGGTCTTTGTCGCTGTTGATGTCGTTTGTTGGTTAGTCAGCGGCAATCTAAACCAGCCTATAAGCGTTTGCTGCTCTATCCATGGACTGTAATTCATTGTTCCGTTAGCGTACAGCAAGCGTTGCTTTCGGCGTACCCAACCCCCATTAGTCAAAGCGTCTGCATTGCCATCGACGTTTTGTTCCAATGTCACAGGCTGACCGCCTGCTGTTAAAAATATACCGGTATGGCCGTACGGGTGTCCATAGGTGCGCGTGACCCAAATGTCCCCAGGCTGTGGAGTGCCAGAGCCGTTGTAAAAGACTTGGAAGCCGTTAGCGCGTGCTTTAGCCAGTAGGTCAATAGCATTAGTATACGCTAGATTATACTTATTTCCGGTCGCCCACTGTGTTAAGTGATCGACAAAGGCCACGCACTGGCCACCATAAGGATTGGTGGCCACCGTGACTTTTCGGCCGGTTAACGATTGCGCATAATTTAAAAGTTGTTGCGTTGTTGCCATGGATTACCCCATGACAATATTGTCATCATTGCTTTCTGCGTGGTTAGTCGCTTGTGCTTCGTCTGTACTTTTAGCAATTGCCTTGTGCACAACCTTTAAATCATTGAGATAGTGCTGCGCTTCTTGCGCTTCTGCAGTAAAGCTGTTGTTTTTCCACAGCGCGTAAAAGCCGGTAATAGCGATGTAAGCTGCGTTGACTAACTCTGTGATTTGGCTGTCATCAAACGCAATCACTTGTATGCCAAAGGCGTTTAAAAAGTAATTGACCACACCTAAAGCTAACAATACTGTACGTGCCCAAGTGCCTGCGTTAACGTGTTTCAAATCGTTTAAAATTTTCTTCATGGGTTCCTCCTAAAGTCTGCTTTTGATTTCCTTGAGGTCGCTTTTTAGTTCGTTGACATTTTCAGATAAATTCTTAATCTGTTCAATCATGCCTAGCTGCATTTTGTGGTCTTCGTCGTGCTTGTCTAAACGCACAGTGTGCATGTCAATCATTTTTTCTTGAGACCGCTCCATTGCCTCAAGTTCTGTCAGCCGGTGCTCTAAGCTTGCTGTGTGCGCTTTTGTCACGCTAAAAAAGCCGGCTGCTGAAATAAAAACTGGGAAAAGCACTGTCATAATCCAGTGCATTAACTCTTTTTCTGGCATGGTACCTCCTAGTCTTCTTTTGTCAATTCAGCGAGCAATTCAGGGTCTTCTACAGCCAGTTCAAGCTGTTCATATACTTTTTTCTTGAGGGGCGCCGGTACCCGTTTGTAAGGCCATTTGCCTGATAAAATGCTAATCACGTAAAGTTTAACCATCATGTCAATCCCTTCTTCCTTTGTGTTTTTGATTTTAAGCCTTGCTTCTTTAAGCTTCGCTATCCAGTAACTCAATGTCATCATCTGCAATCACTCCTTTTGTGTATAACTGCTCGACAATTTCCAGCAGCACCATTTGGGACGTTGTCGCCGTCTCCGTGATGGCAGTCAAAGCGTCATCAACTTCTGCTAATTTAGCATTAGCTTTGTCAATGATTGTTTCTAGTTCTGTAAATTTCTCTGTTTCTGCGCGCGCTGGAAAGTTATCTTGATAGATTTGTTCCAGCGCTAAAGCTGTAAGCTCTGTATTGCTTAACTCTATTTTGTCCGGTGGCAGAAACACCGGATAAAAAGCACCGTCTGAATTGCCTAAAACAATTCTCGTGTGCTTAGCAGCGCCGCTATCATCATAATCAAGAGCTTTGCTGCGATACTCAAGTTTCATGCTTTTCACCTGCTTTTCTCTCCTTTGCTAATCAGACGCAAAAGCTAACCTGTGCTTTGACTGTGTCTGAACTTGCGTTAAGTATGATAATTTCGCCGTTAGCCTCAATTTGGACATTAGCTGATAGACCGTCAAGTCGCCAGCGTTGAGCCGGCAGCATTAAGCCATGGCTAGGCCTATAGCCAGCCGGCAGATAGCCGAACGTCCGGTTTGAGGTGTTGGCTGGTACCTGTATATCTATGTAAACTACATCACCTACCTTTTTATATTTTGCCCAACTAACGGACATGCCGGCGGTTTGCCAGCCTGAATTAACCAAATTGTTATGACTTGCTGAAGCAAAACTAAGCCAATTCGTCCAATTACCACCGTGCCGAGTCCGTGTGTATATGTTGCCCGTTCCCTTTTGGATAAGCATTTGCGATAAATAGTTATCACTTTCAGAGTAGACCGCCACATAAAACTCATTCGGACCGCTAACTGATGGTCCGTTAATTGGGACGTTGACGCTAAAAAATTTATTAATCGTACAAGTGTTTAAATCAAGTGTATTAGCTGCATTATAAGGTGATCGCCCGTCTTTGCGGGTTAATTCGTGCTGTTGGATAGGTGAGTCGTTGGCGTAGATATCACCGCGGACATCAAGAGCGCCACGTTCTCGGATTTTGTTAATTCCGACGCCTGACGTGTCGTAACTCATCACAACCGACTCCGTAGCGACGCTTGCCATAAATTCGGTTTTAGTAAACCTATCCTCAAGCGTGCCAATCACCGTCCAAGCCTTGTTAGCTGCGTAAGTGCCGGATAAGTTAGCTTGTGAGTTGGTGAGTGATGAGAGACTTAGCCAAGAGCCAGACGCCGGACTGGAGTCCGTGGTATAGCTAGTGCTGCCTCTTTGTGCGACTTTAAATGACAAAGTCATTACATTCTTTTGCTCGCCATCAACACTTAGCGCCGCTATACGAGCGTTACGGTTGACTGTAAAAGTGCTAGACGTTGAGCCCGAACGCTGCACATCAAAGCTTAGTGTCGGTGCGAAGTACTCTAAGACAGTGACTTTAGTCTCTTTAACATCTGACTGCCTGCCTCTGCTGTCAAAGACACTAGCGCGAACAGTCACCTCTCCGCTGTAAGGCATTAGACCAAGCGTCCCGCCGTTAACTGTGGTGCTTTGGTTTTTGCCAACAATCTCAGCTTTGTACCCGGCTATGCTTGAGCCGTAAACACCCTTACCACCGTCAAAATCAACTTGAATATTTGATATAACCTGTATATAGTGCGTATCGTTAGGGATAAGCTTTTGCGCTGCGGCGTTGGTATCTGACAGCCTAAAACCGGTGAAAGTTGGCTTAACACTAGCCGGGACAGTCGCCGTAAAGGTGGCTGACTTAGTCCCTATCAGCGTACCGCCGCTGTAGGTATCAACATAGATTGTCCCCCAACTGCTGGCAGAGTTAGGCATATCGTTACAAAAATCCATCGGCACCGTCCAGCTCGTGGACGTATCAATGTTGCTTGCGATAACTCCTGTCTTGTTATACCAACCATAACGCACCGTGTGCTTAAAGTTGTCTGATACTCTGTTAATCTTGATATTTAAGGCACTGCCGATTGTTACGCTGTTAACCGTCACATCGCTAGCTCGGGGGATAGTCCCTAAAGTTGCTGTTTGCGACACTGTACAGGAGCTGTACCCGTCAACATTAAGAGCTAAGGTTAAGCTGATATTAAAGGACTTAGTCCCGTCAGCATTGTGATTAATAGTGTATTCTTTTTGCCAAATTGTGGCAGTGCTGCCTGCCCCAATATTAACAGCAACTTGCTCAATAGCGCCGCCGCCGTTAATATTGATAGTCAAAGGCGCTGTCACACCGTACACACTCCCATAGTCACTTGTGGATAAAGTCGCCCAGACACGCACCCGGGAGGTGTTGTTTTCTATACTTTTTGAGACGGTGCCCCAATAGACAGACATTGTTAAATGACTGCCGTATGCACCCCCAAATTTTCCTGATGCCATTAAACAAGACCTCCTACATATCGTATTACGTTCATATCCGGGTTAAGGTGGTACTGCTCCTCTCGAAACCGGCCGATTTGCACGGTTTTAGAAAAGATACCATTTTCAATGTGGATTACCCCCTGGCTGATATACATGACTTCAGAACCGGCAGAAAACATAGATATCCGGTCTTCCGCTATCTTGATAGTCGCCGAGCTGTCGTTCCGGCCGATAATCAAACCCTCTTCGCTTGCGCTCATGTAAGTATCAATAAAATTCCACCGCGTCGCCATATCGCCAACATCTGTTTCTAACATGCTTATGCGCTGGCCTGCTGCTATGAGGTTTTGCTCTGCTTTAGCTTTGTCCGCTTCATTAGCATTAACAAAATCGATATACGCAGCAATCCACTGATCCACTGTGTCAATACTTGCTTTGGCTTCCATCTCCGCCCTAGCAAGCGCCTGCGCTTCGTAGAGCGCGTTTAGTTGCTGTATAGTCAGCTGTGCGTCTGCTTTGGAGTCAATCCTATCAGTCATTTCAGCAACTTGCTCTTCGTCCAGAGCACCTTTAGGGCCTCTTACTTTAATCCATGTATACAAGTTAGGGTCTTCTGAAGCTTCGCGGTTGTTATCCGTAAGCGTGCCTAGCCATTCCCTATCTGTGGTCTCGGTCAAAGAAAAGTCAATGATAGAGCCGTCCTCAGCTTTATTAGCATAAGCGATATGCGTAAACTGTGCTTCGCCGTCAAAGGTCTTGCTAAAGCTGACTTGCCCTCCGGCTATTAGTTCGTTACGCAGGTAAGCCTCAATCGTCACATTTAGGATACGGTCAAAGTCTGTTGCTTTGACAGTCAGCTGCTTACCCATACCGATAAGGCTATCACCATCTTTAAACATAAAGATAGTGTCTTCTTCCTCGACGCCTGATTTTGAGACGCTAGCTGTTAAGACGCTTTCGCCCTCATTGTTTTTAAAAACGACACCGTTATTTGTAAACAGCGTAATCTCGTAAGGTTTCGAGTCCTCAACCATTCGGTACATTTCGGATAGCAAATCATTTGAGGTCCGTAGGTCTAGCTTTTTATAATTACTAAATACCGTTTTATTATTACGGCTGTCTGCGAAGCTGATAACTTGCTCCGATACTCTAGCCTTAAGCGCTAGCTTAGGATAAAAGTTCCCGGACTCAATCAAAAAGGTGTCGCCAATTGAGCCCTCAAAATACCCCTCGACCTCATACTCAACCCGTGGGAAGGCATATTTCTTAAGCTTTTCGATAGACTCGCTTATCAGCCGTTCTTCCGTATCTATTTCATACTCGAAGTCCCGGCGGATATAGTTATCGTTAACCTCTTCGCCGGTAAAGACGGCCGGATAAAGGTCTTTGGACAGCGGGCTAAACACAAAGCCGTTTTCGACTTTGTATTCAACCTGTCCGGCTGCATTTTTGTACTCTTTCTTTGTATCGTTGCTGATAAAAAGGTCAACGATTTCTTCAGTGATTTCAATTTCTTCAGGCGTAACGACTTCCACAATCTGCGTTGTCCCGTCCGCATTAGTGATGGTGGTTTGCGTGCTGGCTTGTGCGTCAATTGCACCGCCCGCTGCAATTTCCGGCGGGTAACAAACAGTCAAAATACCGCCCATATAAGCCTGCAAGTTGTAGCTGTTACGGGTGACTGATTGCTTGCCGGCGTAGTTTTGTTCAAGTACTGTAATAGTGTTTCCAGAGACTTTTTCGATAACAACCGTATGCCCGTAAACACCTGTCCAAAACGGACTGCCGTAGTTAGGCCTGATATTAGCAATACCGCCGGCTCTAACTTTAGCGGCAGTAATCGGTTGACCCTCAACGCTCCATTTGTAATTGCCCCAAGCATAATCCGTACCAATGTAAGCGGCAGCAATACCACCACCACGCAAGCCAGATATCGCATTAATTCCAGCACCAAGGCCGGGGCCGCCTAACTGCTGCGCGTACCATGCTGCCACAGCGTAACATTGCCCATTCCCTAGTGTCCGGTTTAAGAGACTGCCTAGCTGGGTTAATACCCGTTTAGCATTTGGTGCGCCTTTGCCGTTGGTAGTAGTTGTTACTGGTGTTACCGGTTTCTTCCATTGCGCGTCAAGCTTAGTCAAAACGTCACCATTATTTTGATTAACGCCCCGCTGTATACTCACCATCAAGCTGATATAGTGATTGTATCCAGCAGCTGCATAATCATACAAGGCCCCGCCGATCCGAAAGAGGCCTTTGGTATAATCGGTAATGTTGTTTTTCCCTTTGACACCATAAAATTTAGCACCATTACCGGCTTTTTGCTCGGCAAGCAGGTAAGTGTAATCCTTTAAAAAATCCGATACACTAGCATAGCGCATGTAGGTGCCGCCCTCGGCTGCAGGTCTTGATGTCCCTGTGCTAACTCTAACGCCTGACGGTCTAACACCAGCACCGCCAGTCATACCCGACCAGTTGTTATCCGCCCGGCCAACTGCAGAGTTCCCCCAAAAACTCTCTAAATAGAGCTGACAGATAACACCAGACGGCAGTAAGCTGTGCTTTACACAGAGCGTTAAAATCTCCTGTATATGCGCAACAGATAGCGAGCCGTTAGCATATCTAATAGCTCCGCCGGTGTATTTTTGATTGGCAGCAACCGTAGTTGATTTAGTGACAGCGTTTTTAACTACTCGGGTTTTTGTGATTTTTTTCTTACCCTTAGGCCGAGTCATGTTAAAGAGCTCGTTTATGTCCTCTGTTTTTCGGACAAACTCGATATTATCGCCATCGCGCAAAACAACATCTTCCCTTAGCTTACCGACACCCTGTGTTTTATCGCCGTCATTTTGTTTGTAAAAGTGGACTTTAAAGTTTTTGATTTTACCATTAGCGGTTAACTCAATCTCAAATTCATGCTCCGCGTCAAAATTTTGAGCAATAGAGATTAAGCGCTTGAGCTTACTCTCCTCTGCCGTCCACTCTAACGTTAACTTTTTGTCTGCAACTTCGTTTTTACCAATCTGCAGGTTATTGTTAACGTTAACTATGTTAAGCTCTTTTAAGTACTCCGCTAACGATAAGGCTTTTTCAGCGGTGTACGCTCTAGCGTACTCATTGAGTAGTTCTAGATTTAACGCTTCAGACTCAATTTGCAGGCTATCGTCGTCCTCTTTAATGTGCATGATTTTAAAAAGATAGTCTTTATCTTTATATTTAAAAGACAAAAACGCCCCGACTTTTAAATGCTGGAAGGCATATTTACCGTTTTTATCAGTCGCTAACCGCTTTTTTAAAACCGTAACGTTATAAGTTGAGGAGCCGGTCTCTAAGTATCTGTGCCACTGGTCCGCCTCAAAGTTGAGCGTTCCTTGCTTGCTATTGTCTAAGGTGGTTACTTGATTAAGCTTATTATCATGTACGGTAATAATCATTTATAACCACCTTTCCTCAAAAACAACCTCTATTAAAGGTTTTGTTTTATTCCAACTAGACTGCCTGAATTGTAGCTCTGACGTGCCGGGTGGAATTGTCATAAATTCAGATCCGACAACACGCAAAGCCAGCTTATCAATGCCATCAACGCTTAGCGAGTTGTTCTCGCTGTTCATCACAACTTCAGAGGCTGGAGAAAATTTATTAGGCACATCTTCCCATACACTCATTTTGTCTTTTACATACTTAAACGCGTCGACGTACATATGAGTTACTCTATCAATCCCGTTAGCCTGTCCAAAGGTAATATGCACCTTTTTAGACTTCTTACCCTTGATACCCGGGACTGTAAAGTCTTTACGAGAGCCGAACCAATAAGCGCTGATTTTATCATCAGACCGGACAACATCAGAGTAACCGCGACCAGAATTAAAAGGATTGTCAACGTCTTTTTCAGTTGCGTTAAAATGCCAAGCATGCTGCACCTTATAAGCGTATGCTGCGCCCTCGTCTCTTACGATTAAAGCGTAATGCGTAGTGAGACCAGTTGACCGCTTCATTGTTTCAAAGCCGTACAGAAATTTGTCATCTTCGTCCGACACGGTGACTTTAATAAAACCGCGCTGTTTGAGGTCACCCGGATAGAAAATCTGCCGCCACCAGATATAGTCGTAAAGACTGCCTTTATCCCCGTTTTGGTCGGCTGGAATTTCCCAAGTGATGGACGAGGTAATCCATGGCTGGCTAGTAGAGACCCCTCTGTTCCAAATACCTATATGGTCCCGGCCAAAAGTGCCTTTAAAGGTCCCCATATCAGTCCGAGCGGTCTCTGTGCTGTTATCGTTGGTAATCCCAACCCTTTCTGTACCTTGTTTCAAAGAGTCGATGATTTTATCATTGGTAAAATTAAGCAGTGTTTGAGACTTTTGCACAATCTTTCCATCATCTTCTTCCCTATCGCCGGCCTCAAAGACGCCGTTTTTATTGACGATACCGATATATCCGTTTTCGTCAATGTTTCGATAAGTGATAACAGGCAACGCGTCTACGTTGCCCTGATTATCAATCTCAAAGGTGTATTTGCCGTTATCTTCGGTGTAATCTGTAAAGCGTCGGTACGTTGTACTGTGTGCCGTGCCGTCCGGGACTAAAAACTCCATAGAGCCTTGAGACCTGTAGTTAGACACCTCCAGCATCTCAATGTCATTAATCGGTAAAGCTAAATAGTACTTATCCGGCTCGTCCGAAAACATTAAGCGCTTAGGTTCGTCAACGTTAAATATGCCGGCTAAGTGGTGCTTAACGCGGTTACGGTCTTTAGACCAGATACTAAACTCAACAGTAATTGTTTTAGCCTCTGTATTGACTTTTTGGAGGTTAACCCCTAATTTTGGAGCGGCAGAACTGGTGATTGACCGTTCATTCCCTATGCCTCTTTGGATATCGTTAATCTCGATAGTTTCGTCGAGTTTTAACCCGTCAAAAGTCATAGTTACAATGCCCATGCTCTATCTCCCTCCAATCTTTTGGCTTGCGTCTCAGCTCGCTGCATTTCCTCTTTGAGGATTTCGCCGACCTTACGCTTATCCATGTAAATGGCTTGTGTGCCGTTCTTATCCTTTTTGTTAAGGACTAACAGCATTTGTCTTAACAACCGGATAACCTCATCATTGCCTTGATTATCCCCGGATACGACGGTAACATTTCTATCCGTACGCTCTAAGTCTTTTAAAAACTTAGCGTCCTCTGGTATACCTATACCGTTTTGGTACTTAGAGACACCCAACCGAGACATCAAGTCCCTTGTACGACTAGCCTTGAGGACTTTAGAGCCTTTAGGCAGTGGCAAGACTACGTCCCTGCCTTCTGGGATAAAGGACTGCCCAGATGGTAAAGTCACCATTTCTTTATACATAGGCCCCTTTTGGTCGTTAACCATTGCTAATCCGCCGGGGTGGTAATTGGTACCTGTAGCATTAGCAATAACACTTGCGCCGATGCTGATTAATTGACTGGATAAATTGGTTAGACTGCTTGCGATATTTGCAATTACGCTTGAGGCATTATCCCTAGCATTAATTGTTACGGTCTTATCTTTAACGCTATTAACGCTTTTAGTCGCTTTATCCACAGCGTCTTTTGTTAAATTGCTAGCCAAAAGCTTAACCGGTGTATTTTGCTTAGGTGAGTTAACGCTTTTATTCGCACTGCTTGCAGCCGCGCCGGTGTTATCCGTTGCGTTGATTGAGGTTGGGACCTCCTGTTTAACACCGTTAACCGTGATACCAGCCTCAAGTGCTCCTTGCTCTGTCTGGTTATCCGCGTCAATGATTACGCTTTTACCCGTCAGCGAGTTAATAGCCTGCTGCGCTTTATCCACATCACCGCTAGTCATATCTTTAGCCAGCAATTCTTTTTGTTGCGGTTGAAGCAGGTTCCATGTGTCCAGCGCTTTTTTAGCTGCATCTGCGTCATTCAAGAAGCTTTCGTTTTCAGCTAGTATCTTCTTGACCTCAACAGGTAAGCCGTTCCATTGCTTAAGCATGTCTTTGCTGGACATCAAAGCTTTAAGAGTTGGCTTGTTATCGGTAATAAGTTTTTTATCCTTTGGACTTAAGCTGTCCCACTGTCCAGTCGCGACTAGAGCTTCACCGATTGCTATTTTAGCGTTAGTTTCAAGGTTGGCGTTTTTAAGGTCGAACTTGAGATTCTCCCAGCCGTTCTCAGCCTCAAGTGCTTTTTGGATTTCGTCTTGAGCGTTAGTTTTGATTTCTCCTGTTTTAGGGTCTAACACAAGACCGTTCCAGTGCATATTTGCCGCTCTCATTTCGTCTGACATGTTAGCAACGCTTTTGGCGACTAAACCGGACGTGTTGTCCGCCGCATCCGCAAATCCCTCAAGCTTTTTCTGCATATCATCAAAGCTCAAACCTAACTTTTCCATGTCTTGTTCTACTGTGGTCCAATAGCCAGAGTTGTCAAGATTGCCTGTTACTTCAGCAATCTTCTTCCGCAAATCCATGTACTTATCACCGTAAGCTTCCATTTTGGCTAAGTGGTCCGCTTCTAGTTTTTCAAGTTCTTCTTTGTATGCCTTGTCACTTAAGCCTCCGTCCTTGTGCAGCTGCTTAAGCTCGTCTTTGGCGTCTTTGTAAAGCTTATTTTCTTTCTTTAGCCAGTCTTGCGTCGTGCTCAAAGCTTTGTTGAGCTGGGTTTCGTTAAGCTCGTCAAGTTCGCCGTTCATGGCTTTTTGGATTGCTGTCCGTTCTTTTTTAGACAAATCCATCATCTCAAGTTGTTTGCTGATAAGCTCTTTCTGGTTATTTAAGATGATTTCTTTTTCTTCTGCGGATAATTTCCGGTTGTTGTCACTGGCATTTTTATAAATTTCAATGACTTCATCAGACATGCGCTGAACGTTTTCTTTTGTCTGGTTAGCGTTATCTATCATAGCTTGCTTCTGCTCGTCTGATAGACCCCATTTTTCAGCCAGCTTTAAATCTTTCGCTAATTTTTCATCTGTCAATGCTGTGATTTCGTCTGCTAGCTCTTTAAATGCTTTTTTAACGTCATTAACATTTTGAGTACCGCCAGTCCCGAAGCCTTCCATAGCCCTTGAAGTTTCATCGACCTTATCTTTAAACTCGCTTAACTCGTTAGCTTGCGTTTTGCTAACTTCAGTCCCCCATTCCTGCGTCCGGTTTTTAGCTTCTCTGGCATGTTCAGACCAAGCGGTTATAGCCAATAAAGCACCACCGCCTAAAAGCACACCCCAAGTCACTGGGTTGCCAAGCAAACCAACAGCAGACGTAAGCCCGGTTGCTTCAGTGGTTACTGCTCCCATAGCCGGCGCTAAATCCTTAACTGCCATTAAACCTTTAAGCCCACCGGCTAACTTGCCTACGCCGTTCATCAGCTTACCAACCCCAGACGTTGTCGAGCCTAAAATTTTAAGTAAAGGAGACGCTGCAGCAGTTCCAGCAACCATATAAGCGATAAAACGTTTCATTTCCGGGCTGGCGTTAGAGTACGCCTTAGCCATGTTTTCAATGGTCTTAAACAGGGGCTTCATTGCGTCCAATGCGTCAGACGCCGCTTGCATTAACGGACCGCCTAGCTCAATACCTATATCATTAAGTTTGTTTTTAAAGATTTTTAACTTGCTCTGGAAGGTCTCATAGCGTTTCTCCGCCTCTTTAGTCAGAGCCGTATTTTCCTTGAAGCCTTTGTTTGCAGTCTCAAATGACTTGCTTAAGAGGTCTCCAGCGCCCGCTAAACGTTGCATGGTGTCTAACTCACGTACAGAGTTGATACCCATCTCTTTTAGCGCTCCGGTGACATCACCGCCGCCGTCTTTAATCTTGCCTAACCCTTTAACAAAGTCAGTGATCGCTTGCTGCGGGTCTTTCTTCCAGACTTCCGCAAATTGAGAAGCACTCATTCCGGCCGTCTCTGCGAATTTCTCCAGATTGCCACCGCCAGACATAACGTCAGAGTTAATCTTTTGCATGACTTTGCTAAAGGCAGACCCACCAGCTTCAGCTTCGATACCTACAGAGCTCATAGCGGTAGCCAGACCCATAATCTGCGGCTCTGTCAGTCCTACTAAATGCCCGGTACCAGCTAAGCGCAGACCCATGTTTACAATATCGCTTTCAGTCGTCGCAAAATTATTACCCAGCGCAACAATAGCAGAGCCAAGATTTTGGTATTTGCTCGGTGACATCTGGGTGATGTTGGCAAACTTAGCAAGGGCTTGCGCTGCGTCGTTAGCAGATAGGTTGGTGGACTCGCCCATGTCAATCATTACACGGGTAAACGCCAAGACGTCTTCTGTCTTAATGCCAAGTTGTCCTGCCGCCTCTGCTACAGCTGCAATCTCGGTTGTAGACGCCGGGATTTCCTTAGCCATGTTTCGGATACCTTGCGCCAGTTGCTCGTAAGAGTAAGTTACGTTACCGTTACTGTCTTTGACTTCGTCAACCGTCTTCTTGACCCCGGTAAACGCGCTTTCAAAGTCACTTGCTGACTTGATAGCAAAACCAGCACCCGCAGCCATACCTGCACTAACCCATTTAAGATTATCACCGGCAGTCTTTAACTTTTGCCCAAACTCATCAACCTTTTTCCCGCTGGATTGTAGCCAGCCAGTAAAGCCTGATTGGCTCGCTGCGTCCCTCATGGCTTTAGATACCGCCTGCAATTGACCCTCTAGGTCTTGCAGTTTGGCATTTTCACGCTCAATCTGCACAGCGGCCGCCTCCCATTTGGCAGTGCCGGGCTCAAGCTCATCAAAGTTAGCCTTTAGTCCTGTTAAGACCTTCTTCTGCGCGTCTATAGTTTGCTGCAAAGATTTGTATTTAGTCTGCAGCAGATTAACATTGTTACCGTTACCTTTTAGCGCCGAGTCCAGCGCTTTGGTTTCTGCTTTAAAAAAATTAACAGCGCGCTTAGCACCGTTAACATCGCTTGAAAATTTGCTGGTGTCTAACCCCAGCTCAATAAACATACTCCCTAAAGGTGTACCTGATGGCATAGCTCCTCCTTCCTATATTTGGCCGATAAATTCTTCTAGGCTCATAACTTCGTTGTTTTCTTTTGGTTTGCCGTCTGCCGTGTCTAAAATAGAGAGCAAGTCCCGCCAGTCTGTCTCCATAACATCTTTAATTGACATGCCAAGACCGGACTTCACGACATTACGAATAAAGCCGTAAAACTTATCCAGTGCTTCATCCGGCTTTATTTTTCGGCTTTTGGGTCAGGGTCGCCCCCTACCAGTTTGACAAAAACTGTACCGATAATTTTATTCAATTCGCTCATTTCTAAGCCGTTGTACATATCTTCAACGGTCAGACCCTCAAACAAACTAGCGATAAACTTTAATTGCACATCTAACTTTTCGGCTTCAGACCAACCTTTGTTAGCGATATCCGCCTCCATCTCTAAATATTCACGGTATTTAGAGACTGGCATATAATCATTTTCGTACGCTACTTTTTGGCCTTTTTCGTTACGCACCTTAATCTCAATAGTTGCCATGTTAACTCCTTAATATCAAAAAAACACTGAGTGGACTGCTCCACTCAGTACTAAAAAATTACGCTGCTGCAGTAAGTTTTACTTTTTGCCTCAACGTATCTACTGTTGCCTTACCTACGCCGATACCGACATACTGGCCGGCTGTGTCGCCATCGTCACTCGCAAGGGCTGTAAACGTAAGCGACTCTGTTTTTAGTTCTGGGTTTTCACCAGTCAGCGTTTCAATTTCGATACTCTCCATCGAGAATTGCCCCTTGAAGAAGCCGATCGCTACTTCCTCACCCTGTGCTGTCGTCGAAAACAGCGTTAACGAGCAGAACGGTGCTGTTGTGTCAGCGCCGATTGTAACAACACCATCTTCGCCTTTGGCACGGCCTAAAATCGTACTTTGTAAATCAAACGGCAGGTCAATCAAACCAAGTTCTGCCTTAACATCACCCACGCCTTTTTGAGTGGAGAAATAGGCAACGTCAGACCCATAAGTCTTTTGCGGTTCAGACGTCAGGCCAGTGATATTCGCTGTTTGAGTTGCACCCTTATCTTGCACACCAGCTACGGAAAAAACATTTTCATTTTCTGTAGGCTCTTTGCCGTCTAAAACACGGATTTCCATTTTCTTAAAACCAACTAAACTCATTAGTATCTCCTTTTATTTTTAATAATCTTCATAGAGTGGACTAAAACCGCGATAGGTCCTAGCGTCCACATAACGCTTAACATCACTAATAAAATCTTCCAGACCGCCAGCTATTTGGTAAAAGCCTAAGCTTTCCATCACCTTTTCAACCCGCCGCTGTAAGTCTTTAGCCTCTTTGCGGTCCACGCTTTCAACGTTTATTTGATAAACAAATTTCTTTGATAAGCTCGTGTTTGAGGCTCTCACGGCCTGTTCAGGGCTGATGATGGGTATGATGACAATGCTTGCCGCGTCCATAGCTAAGCCTTCCGGACGAACAAAGGACTTGATGGTGACATCACGCAAGGTCTTATCATCTTTTAATTTTGCATAAAGCGTTTCGAGCATGTCTTTAGTCACCGAACTCCTCCTTCAACTTCTCCGCAATTAGCTTAGGATAGACACCCTCCAGCTCGTTGGAAAAGCGCCTAATTACCCCAAATCCCCTAGGTGATGGGTTGCGTGAGTAACCCAATTCCTGCAAATGGACCAGATTCCAGCGCGGGCTGGTAAACCCTAGCTTAATACTAGGTATACCCATATCACGCTTAACCCCTGATATCACAACTGCATTGACAGTCGCGCCGGTGTCTTTATAACTGGACACAGCATCTTTAAAATCAGGCTCAATCAGCTTACTAGTCTCCCTTAAAGACTTATTAACCGCACGCTTAACCTTGTCTGGACCTAGCTTCTTTTCCATGTTACGGATTAACTCATCATAACCTTTTAATTTCGCACCGCTAGCCATCGATAGCACCCCCGACAACGACAGTTAAAAACTGCCGCTCATCAAAACTAGGTCTAATATCAATGATTTGATACTTAGTCCCAATTAAGCGCGGATCCCTAATCTCTATATAGTGCTTATTGCTAGGTTGATAAGCATTTAAAGGGTCTCGCATTTTAACCGTGTAACTAGCTTTGGTACTGATGGAATTTGCAATAGTGATGTCTTTGTTGCTTGGGTTATAAACTTCCGCAAATGTTGCATAAACTTGCTCATAGGCAACATCACGGCCGTCTATACCCTCATTAATTTTTGCTGAATAAAAAACAATAGGCGTCCGAAGGTCGCCGTTATTTGTTTGATTTCTTGGCATTAGTCTTCACCTCTTCCACATAAGAGGGTAATTTTGCTTTGATTTCATCAAAGCGCTTCTTGCTTGCCTCAAATTCTTCACCGGTACGCCGAATAAGATTTTCTTTGAGGTCTTTAAAATCTTTTAAAACCTTAACCTTCACTGTCTTCCTCCTTGTAAGTCGTCAGAGCCATTCGGGCAATTTCGTTTTTAAAATTATCATAAAACAAATCGAGGCTGTCATTATAAACATACCTAGCCCGTTCCATGATTAATTCCTTGCCTGCATCGCTGGACATCATATCAACGCCCAGAAGGCTGTTTAAGGCCTCTTCTGAGCTCTTTAACATAAAGGATAGGTTATAATCCTCCATGTCGTGAAAAACGCGCATACGGGGTTTAAAAGCCCCTAATAGCGCATGCAGTTGTTCAGCCATAGGCTTATGCTCCCGGAAGCGGTTCTGGAACATCTAATGTCCACACGGCCGCTGCGCGCTCATCTTTAGCACGGCCGTAAGCAAATTGCTTAGCAGTGTAAAGGTTGAGGTCTTCCATAGCGAAAGTTTCGGTGTAGCGGCCAAGCTCAATTCCGCCGGCCACATAAGCATCATAACGGCCTTTAACAAACGTAGTTACTTTCTTAGCCGTTTGAGCTACAGACTCAATCAGCGTCAAGTTGTAAGGCAAAGCAGTCACATACACACCTTGCGCGTTAAGCGATGTGTACTGTTTCTTAACGTCCCAAGCGTCAGCCGGATTAACAATCATAACCACATTGCCTTCAACAGCAACCGGTGTTTTACCGTCTTCCTTGACGGAGTGGTGTTTGTGTACCAGCGTCAATTCTTTAACAGTGGTTGCTGCGTCTGCAAACGTGAGGGTTCCTGTAGCGGCTTTATCGCTGTAAGTAGTAATTTCGCCTACCGCTTTACCAGTCAGAGATTTAGACAGGCCGATAGGTTTATTATTACCGTCACCATTAAGAAATGCTGCTTCGAGAGCTACTGCGAAGGCCTCGTTAATTTGAGTTGTAACAAAAGTTTGAATCCACGCAGGACCGAATTTTTCAGCGTCTTTAGGGATAACCACAAAAGCAGTCAGCTTGAGCTGGATTGCTTTAGACTGGCTGAATTTAGCAGTCAATTGACCTTTGATTTTGCCGTAAAGCTCACCCCATTCAGCCACTCCTGCTGTTTCAGAATCAATAAACTTCATGCGCAGGCCAGCGTTGCGAAGACCGATATGCTCCAGCAATGGGTGCTGTGTGACTAAGTCTTCAAAGATGCGGTCAACCGTTTCTTCTGGAATTAACTCAGTAAATCCAGGTGCTACTGTTTTGTCAATTTCATTAAAAAACTTACGTTCGCGGGCCGTCATTTTAGCTTCTTGCGGGGTAGTAGCAATTGCCGTTTCTACTTCTTTGTGCGCTACTTTCTTTGCTTCGTCAAACATAGACTCCAACATTTCACCGTAAAGTTCATTTTGTTTTTCTTGAGGCTCTCCAGCCGCCACCGCATCGATAAATTTTTGGCGGATTTCGTTAAATTCATTCGATAATTTCATTGTCATTTAAATTTTCTCCTTTTTTAAAACAAAAAAGCCTTAAATCCTTTAGGCTCTTCTTTTGGTTCTTTTTCATTTTCGTTTTGAGTAACCAGCTGTTTTTCCAGATTATCCAATCTAGCACTGACTTCTCGCTTAAAGCGGTCTAGTTCTTCACTTCTTAGCTTTTGAGCTAAGATGATTTGATTTGGCACGACATCAGATGCAGCAGCAACCAACTGCGCCAGCTCGTCTTCCGCAAACATCACTTTGTCCGCAAAACCTTTCTCAACCGCTTGACCGGCTGACAGCCAAGTTTCCTGAGCCATCAAATCTAATAGCTCGTCCGGCGACAGACCAGTCTTTAGGATATAAGCATTAGCAATAGACTTGTTATAATTCTCCAAGATTTCGGCTTCATGCTTTAGCTCCCTGTGGTCGCCTTCAGCAACTGTTGACACATTGTGTATCATCATTTGCGCTGTCGGGCTAATTTCCACACTGTCGCCTGCCATTGCTATCACAGAGGCAGCACTAGCTGCGATGCCAACAACCTTAATTGAGACAGCTCCAGAATAATCTCTTAATGCTGTATAAATCTCGCTGCCAGCAAACACATCACCACCGCCTGAATTGATGATGACTTCCACAGGCTCACCGTTTTCTGGCAAAACAATGTCTTTTGGTGCTGTTGCTGTTAAACCGTACTCATCATAAAACCATTTAACATCATTAGAAACAATCGTCCCTTTAATATCAATCTTCACCCTCTACCTCACCCCCTTTCCCTTCGTAAAATTCTTGATAGTTTCTAGTAATCAAAAACTCATCTCCGCCCTCAATAGCTGTATAGCCAAGCTCTTTTCTGACTTCGTTACGGTTAAAGGCACCGCTAGAAATCAGCTTATCAATGCTAGAGGCTAACTCGAAGAGGTCTCGACGTTCGACGCCGATTATCTCAATCTTAGCGCCCTTTTGATAATCTGCCGCGTCAATGATTTTAGAGTTTAGCTCATCTTCCACGCGCTTTATCAAGGGTTCAAGGCAGTACATGTTAAACGACTTTTGAGCGTCCTCAATACCAGCAATCTCACCATGCAGCAAGGCTACCGGGATACCTATCAAATCAGCGACATCATCTTCAAACTGCCGGCGCAGCTTTTTAAGCTCATCAATCGAGGTATCAGATACACCAACGCGGTTTGTCAGTTCGTCATACTCTATCTGATCTATCATAGGCACGATAGCAACTGACTTATCTTTAAACGCAGCAAACAGTCGCTCGCTATAATTCTTAAGCGTTTGAGTTTGCTCTTTGTTAAACTGGTTAGCACCTTTGACCTTAAGCGTCCCGCGGATTTGGTTATTTCTGGCAAGCGCCTCAACCATCCGACTATATAACTTTTGATAATCTTCAAACAGCTTATCTAAGTATAGACTTAGTCGGTTGTTGTTGTATTGCAGATAAATGACTTCGTCCATTTTAAAACTGCGCTTAAACTGATAGTTTTTTACAACCACAGATTCAAAGACATCACCATAAACTGCGTATTCCTTATGATTAAAAGCGTCCGCAATTAATAGCTGGTCGTCATCTGATAAGATAACCAGCACTTCATTTTGCGTGATTAACTTATAAACAAGTCTCTGCCAAAACCTAGAGCCGGCTTCGTTTTTATTTGGCTTAGCATTTAGGATATAAGACCATTGATTATCCATGCGCTCGTCATTGACCCGGTAATTAAATTCAGACCGCGAGAACACCCGAGATAAAAATTCAGCGTTTTTGTCAATCGCTAACAGCTTCAGGTGGATTTGCTGGAGATCAGAAAACAGCTCATCAAAATCATAGCTAACATCAGGGCTTTTGTTCTTCCTTATTAGTCCAAAGAAGGACTCGAACAAGGCCATTGCACCACCCCCTTTCTAGGTTTTTTTAGGCACAAAAAAAGCACCTAAACGGTGCTTAGGGTTATTTAACTTTTCCATGTAAAAGTCTTATCATCATAATCAAGACTAAATGTGTAAGACTTTGATATTACATCATCTTCACCGAAGACAGCCGTAAACACTCCCTTGCTGTAGGTACCTACAAAATCAGACTCACACACTTCTTCATCACCGTGCACTCCGTCAACCGTTCCTTTATCAAGTTCAATGCGTTTGAATTTAATATCATCACCATCAGCATTTTTCAACGTCATTTCCGGTCCGTACAGCAAAGGGCTCTTTGCTATTTCGCTTGAGTCCATTTCCACGTCAACCCTTACTTCGCCGGAGTCGTACTCTACCGCTAAAACTTTTACGTAAAAATGCGGTTCAAGCTCTTGTTTTTTCCCAATATCAGAGCAACCAGCCAAAAACACTGTAAATCCCAGTAAACATAAAATCCAACAAAACTTTTTCATTTCTTTTGCCTCCTAAAACAATTATAGCTCTAAAAATCCCAATCAGCAATAGCCTCCAAAAAGTCTGCTGCGTTTCCTTCCGCGATTAGCTCACGCTTATACAGTGCAGAGACTAAAGCATGGAACCCGTCTGTCTTGCGTCTAACCGGCTCTTTCTTGAGATATCGCTTGTTTCCGTTACCGTCCTCTTTAACAAACGTGTTATCTGTGTACCATAACATCATCTTGTCTTCAAAAAATACAAAGCGTTCATTCGCGAAGGCGTCCTCAATAATTGGTGCAACCTTAGACTGTATAGCGCCGGGATTACGCAAAAACTCATACTCAAAACCAGCGTCATCTAGTAGCGGTTTGAGCAAGTCCATTCTAAAACCATCAGCGCAGACAATTTCAATCTGGTACATCTCCCGCCACTCAATCAACTTATTAACTAAATGCCGGGGGTCTATGCTTGGCTCATTAACAATCGTCAACAGCCCCTGTTCCTCCCAGTCGCTGAGTGGTGCTTTTGGCCTAAAATCACGGATAAAATCTTGACGGACAAAACTGTGCTGCTTCCAGATAAACTCATCGCCATTCTTAAAGAGCAATCCTACACTGGCAAAATCTCGTATGCTGGCATAGTCAAATCCAGCGACACAAGACCGACCTGCCAAATCTATTTCAGGCTGCCTCAATGTTGCCAGCAGTTTTTCACGAGTCGTGACATCTTTTTCCAAGTCTGCTTCTGGCAAGTTCATGCGCTTTGTCATAAACTCTTGCCGCCCGCTAGGGTTAAGCTCCAGCTTATCATAATCCTTTTTGACTTGCGAAAAAAGCCGTTTGGCATAAGGCGTATCCTCGTCTAACATCGGATTTGCTTTAGGCCAGTTGCTGATATCGTCTACCTCGTCAGGCTCGTCTAGTTTGCAAATAAAAGGAAACAATTTAAAATCATCAACTTCACCTTTTAAAATCTGCATGGACTCTTCTACGAGTTTATCATAAAAACCACCGCGCACATATCCATTTGTCCCGTTGTAAAACGTGCGCGGGTGTGCAACCTTACCAAGTCCAGACCGCTGGACATCAACCGCTTTAGTATCTTCAAATTGGTGTATCTCGTCAAATTCCAAGCAGCCATCTCGGGCGGAGTCCATGGTTTTAGGATTATTAGTCCTAAAAGCAAAAACCGAGTTATTAGCCCGGCCTGTGATGCTCATTTTGGTTAAATAATAATGACTTTCAAGACCCTTTGCCTGTATCGTTTCATAAACTTCCTCAAAAGATACCTTTCCTTGCTTTTCGGAATTAGCAGTAATTGTAACATCGTAATTCTTTATCGGATAAAGCGGACTAATAAAAAACGCGCCCCGCGTTGACATAAAACCGTTCTTGCCACCACCACGCGCTAGGGTGATGAGGTATTCGTCGAAAAAAACTTCTCCTGTTTCTTTGTGAAACAAAAAAATAAAGGGCGTGATAAACTTTTGATATTTTGCTAGCGGAAAAAAGTTCTTTTCTGCAAATCTGACATAGTTATCTATCAGTTCTTCATCAAAATAAATATCATCACGAGACAGCACTTTTTCTCTCAACACATCAATCAACATTAAGCGTTCTTTGTTAACCTTAATTTCTCCAGTTTCAATCAGCTTAATGTAATCTTCAAAATAAGGGTGTGTTATCAAATCAAATCACTTCCGCTGTCATCAATTTTTGTTTCAACTTTAAAATCAAACGATCGTTCAAGTGCCAGAATTTGTGTGTTAATTTTGCCTTTCTCTTGCAAAGCAGGGTTGGTTTTTAAAAAGCGCTGACTGCCATTTACCGTTAAAACCAGCGGGCCTTCTGATTGGATATATTCATCAAGCTCATAAAAGAGCTCTACCAAATTCAAATACCGCTCAACCTTTTCAAGCTGTACTTGGCTTGATTGGTCTATCTTAGATAGCAGTTCTTTTTTCAACTTTCTTTGGGTAAACTTCATTCCTCTCCCCCCTTCACGTAAAAATTAAGCAAATATCTGTGCAATCGACCCCGTCCACCGGTACCCAAAAGCCTTTAACGACGCGGTTTTTCGAGACCGGGGGGATTGATTGCCAAAAAGTTATCCACAGAGTTATCCACAGGACTGTAAAGCGTGTCAACCGAACCACTCGTCCTCACGATAGGTCTTAGGTTCTTTCTCTTTCGTCCGCTTAAACTGGAACCGCTCATGCCTCATGTTGTGATGATACTTGCATAATGTCCTGAGATTTTCTAGCTCTAGCGCTTTGTCTGGGTGGTGCTCCAGCTCTGCGACGTGGTCCACCTCGAGTGCTGATGCTGTCACTCGTCCCTCACGCTTACACCACAAGCACTCGTAATGGTCGCGCTCCAACGCTCTTTGCCTAAGCCGCTTCCAAGCAGTGGATTGATAGAATTGATGGCGGCTTTCTGCGGTTGATGTATCAATGTGTATACTCTCACTCACTAGCTCCGCCCTCCTGCTTAATCTAAATATGATAAGTATTTTACTTAAACCTTTGCATCAATCCTATCCCTTAAGAAACCCCCAAAGGTCGATAGAGCTTTGGGGGTTATGCTTTCCGCCTCACTTACTATTGCCATGCTTAAGCAAGTATAGTATAATAAGGATAAGTATGATTTGTTCCACGCTATCACCTCCTTTCGCTCAGCTTAACCACGCTTGCGTGGTATGCTGTAAAGCGAAGGAGTGATGGCTGGAACTGTCACAAATCATTGTGGCGGAAAGCGTAAGAACTTACTTGCGCTTTTTTTGTTGCCAAATTTTAAAAACGTTTTTTAAAAGACAATTTTAAAAGGCGCGTGATTAAATAGTCCGGCAGGAATTGAACCTGCTTTCCTCCGGATGGAAAGAAACCTTTTCCAAACTACCTCGTGCTCTTCCAGCGCTAGAAAGGCCACTCACGCTGTATGTGCTTACCCTGATTGCACATGTTTTTTTGAAAAGAGCGCTTGGCCAATCTGCGTCACCTTTTCGCCCTTGTTTTTACGTACTCTTACTGCAGATTAGATATACGCCAGGGAATATGTGTTTGAGGCCCTGAACCCCATCTCCAGACTAAAGTCTAGCGTTTTACCTCTTACTTTAAACTAAAACACACAAAAAAAGTCAGCGGTTAAGCTGACTATAGATAATCAATGCGTAGAACAAAACAAAGAACAAAAAAAATAAAGAAAGACGAGGTCACACCATCAATTATCTATGTTACTATCTTACTACTTATCAAGCGTTAAAAAGTCCGCTTTTAGTCCGGAAAAAGTCCGCTTTTAGTCCGGTTTTGTCACGAGCAAAACCCCACTTCGATATAATTCAGCAAAAGCAAGCAGCGCATTATCGAGCATCTCATAATATTGCGTACGCTCGTAGCCTAACTCGGTATAGATTTGATAGTCTTTTTTTGGATAAGCGGCTAAATACTTATCAAACAATATACGCCTATGCATCGGCTCAAACAGTCCAGTGATAGATTGCCTAATAGCTAGCAGCTCACTCTCAGCATCCACTTTTCTGATTGCCAGCTGCTCTACTGGCTGGCTAGGTTTTGAGTGTCCGCCTTTTGGCTCAAATGTAAAGACTTGCGTTACCTTTTGCTCACCAACGTCATTTGCAATCCCTTCGCCAGCGTGGGTACTCTCTTAACTTGCGTTTGGCGTTAGCTTTAGTCTTACTGATGTTAATCTCAGGAAAAAACACGCTATCTATGCACTCGCTCAATATAGATCACCTCGCTATATATTTTGCTTTCAGCCAACAGCCACGCTTGATAATTCTTTGCTTCCGTCTCCGTTTCAAATTCAACGCTTTGCACTTCATGCCTCGGCCGGCCGAACTCCTGTTTAAATACTTTTACAATCCACATATTCACTCACTCTCTCCACCCGTTATAGATTTCAATGCACGGAATTTCGCTGTTTTCTGGGGATTTGCTAATGATTAAATTATAGCCGGTTTTCTCTTTGATTTTTAAAAGCTCTTCTAAGCTGTTGACTTCAATAAAACGGCCTTCTTCCATCCCTATTTCATGGCTTGTTTCCTTTTTCGTGACTGGGTATTTTCCAGTTAGGACGTCATTAAGATAGTAATCAACATTCCCTATCGTTGTTGTAATCATAAATTTCATTTTTCATTCTCCTTCCATTTTTTACTTTCGGCGGTTCTGGCAGCGGTGCCCAAAAGAGCCCATTCCCACCGTCTGGCTCGTTTTCTAGTCCTGCATTTTGGCTGTCAGCATAAACCCATGTATCTATCCAAACATCAATGCCGTTACTAACCAAAACCCGCTCATCTTCTTCCGGTACTGGTCCGTTCCAAACCCAATCACTGCCAAAAAATTCACGTTCTTCAGCGTCTGCCTCTCGCAGCCTTAATTCAGTCCACATTGTCCGCCTCCTACTTTTTCGTCAAATACAAATTAATAAACATTATAACGATTAAAACAATTACTGCTGTATCATTCATCTTCTTCCACCTCCAATAATTCCGGATTATCAAATTTATTTCCGACTATTTCCGCCCGCCAACAGTCTTTTAAATCTTTAGCGTACTCGTCAGTGCCTGCTATCCACGCCCCCCAAATCTCGTTGTACCAAACAACTCGGTGCCCGTAACCGTCTCGCAGTATATCTCCCTCAAAGACTTCATTTCCGTTTGCTAAAAAATCTGTTGACATGCAGATAGTCTCTTTGGCGACCGCGCACCATTTATCAATAGTTATGTACTCGTCTGTAGCCTCAAACACTCCGCCGAGTATATAAAATGTTCCATCATCACCTTCAATAGGTGTGCCATATATCCACTCGCCATTGTTTTCTTTTGCAATTGATTTTGCTTTAAATTTCGGTATCATCTTTTACCTCCTCACTCCTTAATGTCAAACCCGCCCGGACCTACTCCGGTACGTCCATAGTATTTTCTGCACGACAAAACACGCCAGCCTTTCTTGTTTTTTAACAACGTCACAAACTCTTTTGTCTGCTCATCATCAAAGACATACATCAAGCTTCCGCCGTATATCCCGTGCGACTGCTTAACTGCGTCTTTGTGCCCTGCGCCTTCTAGCGCGCTTTGGTAAGTTTTATAAAATTTAGTTGTATTTTTCATCATTTTTTCTTTTTCAAACCACGCCGCCATAGCCGGGGTCACGGCGGGTAACAAAGGAATCTAAGCAGGAGCTCTGCTTTATCAGAAAATCACCTTTCTTTATTTATTCCCCCGGCCATACTCAAGACAGGACTTGCACCTACCTAGAGCTAATGCTTGAGCCAATACTTACAATGCTTTGATGCACAAAGTCCCTGTGCCCGCTCTGAAAATAATTTTCGGCTGGCTGAACCTTAATGTCATGCTTACGAACGATCCGTTTAACTGTCTCAATGTCCACGTCAAGCTTATTCGCTATCTGCTCTCTAGTCAGTCCTTGTGCTGCAAGCTTTTTGACTTTTTCGATATCGGTAGGAACCCATTTAGCTATTCCCAGAGTTGTAATTTTGTGTTCAATTGCCTGCAGCGATTTGCCTAATTGCTGCGCTATTTCTTTGTTGGTAAGCTTACCGTGATAGTTTATTAATTCCTGCAGTTCTCTTTTCGTCCAACCATTCAGACGTGCGGTGTCAATTAAACCAGAGCGTCTAAGCTGATACGCTTTTTGAGTCACTGCGGAGCGTGTTCGTCCTAGGAAATCCGCTATCTTATCAAGTGTACTTTCGCCGTCTTGATAAGCTAGAATTAGGTAATCAATGTCATCTTGCGACCATTTAACCCGCTTATCTACCACTTCGGCAGTATTGACATTAAAGTACTCCCCAGACTGTACTTGTCCTAAAAAATTTCCGTCCAACTCATCAGTCATCACTCTGACTTTGATTGTGACGATATCGCCTGTTTTAATCATCGCCCTGCCCTACACTTTCCAATTTTTCAATCAGCCAATCCAAGTTTTGTCTGGCTTTTTTCAGGTCTTCCACCCCGTTCTTCGAGTGATACCGCAGCATGTACTTAATGGCATTGCCCCAATAGAAACCTTCCTCAAATTCTGGAGAGGCTCCAAAATTCTTAATGACATCTACTGCTTCTAAGCCATATCGGCCTTGATAATGTTTTGGCTTGTGGATAATGTCTTCAGTTTTCATAGTCTAACCCCAAATCTTTAAGTTCAGCTTTTAACTCTTTAATGTGTTCGTCTATCACTAATAAAATTTTAGCGGATAATTCAGGGCTGACAGTCATTTCTTTTGTTGCCCAAAACAAGCTTCTGATAACCAAATTTTTTTTGACTTTCACAGCGTTTGTGACTTCCCACTCTTTTATTTCATCAATTATTTTTGCGACTCTTTTAAAATCTCCTTTATTCATTCTTATACCTTCCTTTCAATTTTTTCAATTTTCCAATATTTGAAAGTTATCAGCAACAACTTCCATTCTTTGTTGGCTGATTTGAATTCTTCCTGTAAGTCCAATCAAATCACCTCTTTTACACCAGTTCGTCAAATTTTCGGCTGCTTGTCCCAAAATAACGCAGTTAATAAAATCAATCTCATGTCCTTCTGCACGGTTCACAGCCAAGGTAAAACTAGCTACTGCTTGCTCACTTTGAGTGTGTTCGAGTTCTGCGTCCCATGTCATGCGACCAACAAGTGTTACATTATTAATCATGTGATACTTTCCTCCTAAATAGTTATTTGTTTTTTTTATAAGGTTACCGGGTTACCGTTTTTTCGAAAAAGTAATATATTTTTTTATAAAGAATATTGATTTAATAGACTTTTTATTATATATATAAATTTTTACTACTTTTTTATAAAATACCGGTAACCGGTAACTTTTAATAAAATATATAGTTATAAACTCAATAATATCAATGGGTTACAGAGGTTACCGCAAAGTTACCGGTAAGCCCAAAAGTTACCGGTAGGAAGACAAAAGGTTACCGGTAGTTACCGGTAAAAACTCTAAAAGTTACCGGTTTAACCTACTTCAAAAATGATACTATTCTATGATTTTTCTAGTAAAACCTTTAGTCGCTTTGTTATTCTTTTTGAAAACTTTTTTCTCCCAATCCGGCAAACTATCCATCACCAGATTAATTTTCTTGGATAGTTTCTGATCATTAGAATTTTTTAGGAAGAGGTTATACATCATTTCGCGTGTAGAGACTTTCATCAACAGCTGGTTTCCGGCTTCGAAGTCTGGGGTATTATCAAAATACTTCTGAGTGTATTGATGTTGTTGCTGTGCTGACCACCGTTCCCAATTGCTCGGTACTGGCATATCCAGATACTCTAGGACTTGCTGTTCGACTTCATCGCGGTACATGAAGGCTTCACGGTAGATGCTTAATTCGTTTTCCGTTTCTTCATCAAACATCAAATCCACACCGGATTTATAGATGGTAACAGCCTCACCCCAAATTTGCTTGATGGTTTCCGGGGCAATTTGCATAGGATGTTTCTTTTGTCTTTTAGCATCGGCCAGTATTGGGAGGAAACGACGCTCACCGGTTTTATCTCTCAAATATTCTTTCTGGTTTGTAGTGCGCGCAATAACAAAGTTCTTAGCAAACTCTTCCGTTTTGGTCATATACGGTTTACGGAAACGCAAACTGGTTTTTGAGATAAAAGCTTTTGTTTCCGCAAAAGACATGCGGTTACTTGCGACCATCTCATCATCGTTAACAACTAGAGACTTCAGCATGATGTCATAATTATCTTTGTTTGAGAAGTCAGTAACAGCATCTGTGTACCACTCACCGCCTATTTTCTGAAGAAGAGAGGTTTTACCGACACCTTGACCGCCGACCAGATCTAAAACATAATCAAATTTTACATAAGGGGCATAGACTTTAGCGACGGCACCAACTAACCACATTTGGGCAATTTTCGAAATCAAGGGGTCATCTTTAGCACCTAAGTAAACTTGAAACATACGCTCAATACGCTTGTTCCCGTCCCAATTTTCAGCGGCTTCTTCCATGTATTCTTTAACGGGATTGTACGACCGTTCAGATAGAAAAGTTTCCATGCCGGCTTTAAAAGCATTATTAGAATAAGCAACACCCAGTGCATTTTCAAAGTAGACGGTAATTACGCTATTAAAATTAGCGGGCAACTCTCCTTGTTTGAAAAAAGTATTGCCAATTTTAACATCTTGCGTAAACTCATACTCCTGTGAAAAGTCATTTCGTCTGAGGTAAGCACCCAACTGTTCATCAGCTTTAAAACTCATCAGCACATTTGAAGGACTGGTGGATTTAATCGCACCATTGTCCGTCATAATCAAATTTGGTCTGCTGTCAATTTTTAGAATATCGCCAATGGTGATCACCTCCTATCTTTTTTAATCATACTTTCAACCGTTCGCACGAGTTCTTTATCCGGCAAAGGCTGCGCGCTATTGCTGTTTGCAATTTGGGCTAGAGTTAAGACATACTCATCATCAACAGCGCGTATCAGTAAGCCGCTCACAAAGCTAGCGAGTTTGTCATTGCGGCCGCCTTCATTTCCAAAACCCAAAGCGATGGTTTCAAATAAGTCTGTTGTTTTACTTTTACGCCTGCTGTAAGACCTCTGTCTGAGGTCTCGTAGGCCATCTAAACCATCATGCTTATAGCCGTGAGTTTCTTCATATTGCCGTTTTATCGCTAGGATTAAATCTTTGGAAGGCGTCACAATCGTACCGCCCTCCTTTGATTTTTCGAGGTCCCATTCATACTGCCCTTTTTCGGTTGCTGATGGAGCTACCAAAACATAATTATTTTGATGGGCTTTGATGTCCACCCCCGGTAGGAAACCAATCATCTGGCTGACGGGGGTATCTTCCCTTTTGAAGTAAAAGAGATGCTTCCCACCGCTGGCTGTTTTAGCTTGCAGGGTGGGTTCTAGCAATTTGAGATGCTGCCAATGCTTTAAAGACTCAAAACCATCATTCTTGCCGTGCCGGTCAATGTCAATCACAAAAAAGTTAGTGGTGCGCAGTGCGATGTTTGCGTTAGGCCAAGACGTCCAAATTTTCTTGATTTCGTCGGCTGTCATAGCCGGCTTATCCGCAAACTCAATCAATGGCATTTTGTTCTTAGGGTTAATAGGCACCACTGCAAAACCTAATTTTTGGTACTGCAAAGCGTACTCTTGCATTGATGGCATAAGCTAACTCCTTAGAAAGGTAAATCCGAGTCATCGATTTCAGCCGCTTTATCCGGTTGGAAACTATCTTCTTCCAAATCGTAATTTCTAAAGGAACGGCCGTCCCGGCCTTCGTTGTCTGTAATAACCAGATTATAGTACGAGCCTACAGCTTTACGCTGTAAAGCCTCTTCTAAGGCCTTTCCGTCTGTTTCATTCCCTTGTACGTTGTCACCTGCCAAAACCAAAGCTTTAATGAAGAATTTCATTGTACGTTCAACCATCCAGTTTAAGTTTTTGCCGTTCCATTCGTCGAGTGTGCCAAATGAAGCAAATTCTGACCGGCCGCTGTGATCGCCACCCCGGATTTCGAACTGATAACCGATGCTTTCCCAGCCTTTCTCTGAAATGTTAAACGTTGCCTTTTTCAAGACTACTGGGTAAGTCCCGGCCGGAATAGGTGCTGGACCGTTAGCACTGTCTTTACGTGGGTCGAAACCATCTTTTTTAATACTTTTTACAACATCTAATAAACTCATTTTTCAGTCTCCTTTTTTTTTAAAATAATCCTGCTTCTGAAGTAACTTTTTTCTTTTCTTTAGTCTTAGCGGCCTTTTCTTTCGCAGGCTCAACAGCTCCGCGGATAGTCGTTAAAATCTTAAGCACAGCCTTGTCATCGACCTGATCAGCGTAGTAAGTCTTGCGCTTGCGGTCAATCTCACGGGTGTAATGATTACCGATTTTTTCAGTTTTAATCATCAAGTCCGAGTTGCCGTTGATAAGGTTGACGTATTTATCTTTTAAACTCGGTTTGTCTTTGGTCGCATTGCCGTTATCGTCATATTCTGATACTTGCCGGCTGATGTAAATCACATTCATTGGCAAAGCCTTAAGGTCGATAACAAGCTCTGTAATAGCCTGATTAAAAAAGTCATAGCCTTTCCCATACGGAATTTCTGATAAAGATTTCAAACGTGGTTTACCCGGCGGGGTTAACTCATCACAAACTGCAATCTTAATCATTTCGATAACATCATCGATAACATCAATGACAACTGTTTCGTAGCTATGCTTTTGAGTTTGCAGCGCCAGAAGAATTTCTCCAAGCTGCTGGATAACTGAATGAATAATCCGCCCCGTGTCATTCTTGACGTTAACAAGCTGGATACTTGGGACGCTATTAGCTTCAGCATTTCCATCTGTATTTAGAACAATTGGGTTAGGAAACTCATTGGCTAGGTAAGACTTCCCGCTCATGGTTGCACCGTAAATAAAGAAGTTGCGCGGTGTGTCTTTTGGAATTTGAGGTCCGTTTTTGGGTAAAGTAAAAGTCATTTAGTCCTCCTTGAAATAAAATTCTATAACGTTAACATCATGCTGCTGCCGACTTCCTGTTATCCGCCAAAGCAACTGGCGGTAGTCGTCATACTCTCCGCTGTCCTTATTGACAGGGTCAAGCACAGCAATTGTTTTAAACTTATGCTGCAGACCGTCCACACCAACACCCAGCACTTGATTTGTTGCGACAACCACTTGCCGATCTAAACCCTCTTTTTTATCACCGGTCCATATACCGGTCTGTGGTTTGCGTTGGTGGATAATCTCAACAATCTGCTTCGATTTTGAAACAATCAGCATATCATGCGGTGCACGCTCTATCAAACCGTCCAATTCAAGCAAAAGCGGCGTATCTTTGTTTGTTGCTTTGAGCTTTGGAAAAGCCACGCTCACGCCTGTTTGTTTGAGGTAGCGCTCAAAGGTCTTGCGCCCGAAAGACTGCTTAGCCATCGCATACTTACCGTTGGCTTCAACGATGTTTAACTCGCGGAACTGTTTAAGTTTCGCAGGATTGCCAACCGGAAGCACTCTGGGATAAAAGATAATCTCATAACCATTGTTTTCAGTGGCGTTCTCGATTTCTTCGATTTCCTCCCACCTCATGAAGTTTGGCAGCCCCGATATGTAAGACTCATAATCTTTAAAATCCTGCCACTTTTCCTTTGAGTAAGCAAAGGGATCATAAACCATTTGCCCATGTGCTTTTTGCCAGTCAAATTTTCGGTTTGGGTTAGCCTTGCCAAAAATCGTTTTTTCCAACGGGTAGAAATTCTGTCCTTTTTTTCGTATTGGTGTAGCACTAAGACCTATCGTGTAATTGCGCTTTATTTTGCTATATAAGCGTGTTTGGCTATCACTTGAGTTATTCTGCCACTCATCAATAATAAGCACGTCACAGGACATTCTAGGGCTATTTTTAAGCTTGTTACGCAATGACCTGTCTGTAATCGTTAAAAAGGCTGTTTCACTATCGTATTTAAATTCAGCGATGGTTTTTTCCCAGCCCCTAAGAATAGATAAGCGATTGTTTACGATTATCACACTCTTAGCTTGCTTATGTTTACAAATTTCCAGCGCGCAGATGGTTTTCCCGCGGCCTCCAAGAGCCTCTAAGAAAATTCCATTTACTGGAAGGTCACTCCTAGTAATTGCTTCAGCTTGCCATTTTCTTAGTTGCAATTTTGCCAATATCCTGAACTACCTCCTCGATGTCATTTCTCATCGCATAAAACAGCCCTAGTCTTGCTGCCGCCCTGATATCTTGATGGTGTGACTTTTTGAATTTCCACAACCCAAGCACCTTGAGTAAAGTATTTGGGATATCTGACTGATAACCAGCATTACGCTGTAAAACACTATCTGGATAACACATCTGGATAGCTGCAACGGTTTCTAATACCGAGTTGTCTCTGGAACGATCATTATCCCGCGCAATGTATTCTTCAATCACACACACATCATATGCAAGTTCTTGTCCGATTTCAGAAAACCACCTGCGAAAGTTCCTAGCGCCGTAAGGGACTACCCAGTAATCAATCAATTTTGCATTATCCAATAAGACAATTCCTGTTGTGCTAGTGTCAATCCGATTACTGCTGGGGTCGATTGCTAAAATCTTCATAGTGTACCGACTTTCTCGCTTAGCACACCTTCGAAAAGTGCTGTATCAAACCAATTCTGCTTATTCTGCTTAGCAAATTCAAATAGTTTCTTGATTTCTTTGAGCTGATTAACAAAGGCTTTAACGTCCTCAATATCCTTGATTGCCATAATGTCATTTGTGTAAACAGCCGCATAAGCCAGCTGATATTCAGGTTCAAAGACGGCTTCTTTTTCCTCTGTATCCAAACGCTTTTCATCAACCTTAACAAAACGAATTTGAATATCAAATGGAAAGCCTTCTGTTTTCAGAACATCAATAGTGTTATTACCAACAATCACTGCTAAGTTATCTGTAATTTGTGTTTTACCAACTAATCCCATTATTTAATCACCAACTTTTCTGTCCTAATTAATTCTGCACCTCTTACCTTTTTGCCTGCTTTTAGCAAGCTTTTGATTGTTTTTTTATCCGGTGCAGTGGTTATTTTTTTAACGAAGTATTTTTTTGGGAGCAAACTCTCATCAACCTTCACAGACTCGGGATTTTTACGGATTTGAACGGTGAAAATTCCGCTTTTAATTTCTGTCTGGTTGGTCAATTTCATAGCATCAAAGATATTTTCTTGCAGCCAAGCAGCGGACTTTTTAGCCGCTTCTTTTTTAGCTTTGAACTTCTTTTCAGCCTCTTCAAACATCTTGGCTTCTGCCAGTTTATTTTCAATAACCTGAGCATAGCCTTCTACTTTTTCATTAAGACGTTCAGTCCAGTCTATGCTGTCCAGTGTGTCTTTCAGAGTATCATCATCTAAATTTAGGTCATATAAATAACGATACTCACCAACAAGGTCATACAATTTAGCCATATTTATCCTTTCGTTACCTCCCTTAATATTTCGTTCAGCTTGTCATACTCTAAATATTTGATGTAATTTTTTAACAAACCAATTTGATCGTCTCCTTCATAAGATGCATCTTCTAGAGCTTTTAAAGCTACAGCTGCTCTTTTTGAGTCATCGATAAAAGTTAACAGATTTTCTTGTAATTGTTTCACATCCATTTTCAGCCCTCCAGATAATATTTAACTGTTTCGTTTAAGTTATAAGTACCGTCCTCCAAAGCATCTGATATTACATAGCCTTGATAGATAGCATTAGCGATCTGTATCGCTTGGTCAGCCGTTGTGCCCATTACAATCATATTCCGCTCAGCAATCTTTTTTAAAATAGCGTGATACAATTTAACTTGACTATCAATATACTTGCTTTGCTCTTTGCTTAAAAGTTCATTTTCCATTTCCGCCTCCTAATCAATAAAAACTTCTCTTCTAGTCACCGGGTCAATCTCTACATATCGGCCTGTATCAAAGTCAATAAAACCTTTGGGATATTCTTTTTTAGGCCGTGGAACTTCTTTCTTGCTGCTAAAAATCCAATTAAATATTTTCATGTTATGCTCCTGTCTTCATCCAGTTTTCGTGGTACCAATCTATGACAGCGTCACGCGGGTATTTTTCTCTTCTGCCTTCAATCCGCGGAAAATTTTCGTGGCAATTAAAACGCATATCAAACGTCTTAACGTCAATTCCTAACATTTTGGCACACTGCTTTTTGTTGAGCTCTAGCGGATAAATCTGCTTTTCATCGCTAACCCTCTGTATGACCTTAAGCATCCGTTCCTGCAATCCAGCCTCGAATTGGTCATAAGCCTTTAAAAATAATTCTTCCATGGTTAAAATCTCCATTTCGTGCTATAATTAAGTAAATAGTTTTTGTTGTGCGGGTGATTTTATCACTCGCTTTTTTTCGTCCTTAAAGCACTGTATCCCCCAGGTCAGGTTTTTTCTCTTCCGACCCTTGGATAATTGCCGACTTTTTGGGTACAACCGTAAAAGTTAGGTTTTTCAACAGTTCTTGTTCTTCTTCTGTCAGTTTCTTTTTCCTCATGCTGGTTCCTTTCTAATTTTGATATAATCATCTCGAAAGGAGGTGATTATATGGACAGTAAAACAATACAAACAATCCTCAACAAGCATAATGTTGATAACTCTGAAAATCTAGCTAATGCACTTGCCGAAGTGCTGAAACGCTTTTCATCAGATACTCGAGCTGCTGAGGATCTTTCAAAGTCTATCGCTGCATACGATAGAACACAACGTCGATTACGTGGAGAAATCGACTAGTAACAGTGCCTCTAGTTTTCTAGGGGCTTTTATTCAATCAATCCTTGAACATCTTCATCTGTTAATTCAACACCTTTAGTCATGCGTTCCTTCTTTCTGGTTAACGCATCACGAAACGCAAAATTTAGATATTCCCAATCTTCGTCAGTGAATTGCTTTCTTAATTCCCAAAATTCTTTGCTTCCTTTTATGCTCATGTTAATTCCTTTCTGTTTTTTAAATCAATTTAACAACTAATTTCAAATAAACATCCGAATAGCTCTCATTAGCTGTGCTTTTTGTTTTGATTGCTTGTACGCCTTTTAATTTCTTACCATTCAAATAAATTCCGTCCTCACGAATTTTAATTTCTTCCATCCCGCTCCTTTCAAGCCCCTTCTTTTATTTTTACGAAATTTTCGTATTTTTTTCCTAAAAAAATATCATCAAATTTGATGTGAAATTTATTCATATATTTTCTCAAAAGTTTCAGACCAATGTCAGAGCTATCTTTTTCAAGTTTAGCAATCGTCTGGTCCGATACATCAAACTCTGCCGCTAGCTCTTTTTGAGTTAATCCGGCAGCAACTCGCATTGACTCAAGTGTCCACTGCACACTCCCACCCCCTTTCTAAATTCAAAACAATACAACTTTAAAACTATCTGAATTCATCTAGACTGACATCTAATGCATCAGCAATCTTTACCATGTTATCAAAATAGACACGCTTAGAACGCCCTGCCTTCAAATCAATCAACACATTCTGATTAATTCCTGCCTTTTTGCTGACTGCATACATTGTAGTCTTTTTTTCTTGCAATATTTTATTAATTTTCTCCCACATTTCACACTCCTTATTTTTTCGAAAAACACTATATATTGTGTTTGTTTGTTTTGTAGGCACAACATATTGACAAAATAATATAATTAAATTACTATATTATTATGAATTATAAACTAGAAATAAAATAAAAACGAATGGAGAGAACTCTCGTGTCACCTATTAATCTAAAAGGCGATTTAACCCCTCTTATTGAATCTTCTAATAAGATCTTAAAGCCTATCAGTGAGGGATTAGCAGGCATATTCGCTTTTGTTTTTCAGAAACCAAGACAATATAATATCACTTCTGAAATTGAATTAGAAGAACTCGCAAAATCTACTAGAAATAAGTATAATGAAATTCCTTATGCTAACCAAACCCTAGCAAATATGAGGCAAATTGGTAAAATTCTAGATGACTCTATCTATCAATTAGACAAAGAGCAATTTAGAGAATATTATGCTGGGTTAATTGCTTCTTCTTGCGATAATCGAAAATGCGTTAAGCCTTTCTACTCCTCTCTCATCAGAGAAATGTCTACTGAAGAAGCCGATTTATTTGAATATTTTTCAAAGTACACCTTTTTATTCGAGATACAAATAACTAGCAGCAATCACTTATTTTCTAACCCTGATTTATATAGGTGGTACTGGCCAAAACGCTACTTCAAAGCCAAAATCAAAGAAAATTTCACAGTTTTTAGAAACTACGATAGACAATCCTTAGAAGAAAACTCTACACCTCTCGAAGATATCTATAAATATGATGAAGCATATTCTGAAAGTTTAGGAATTGAAAGTGCTATTTTGTTCTTATTATCCAAAAAATTAATACAAGAAAATCCAGCATACACTTGTCACCAATTTATTCCTAGTATTAAAAAATTTGTCTTTGATACTGACGAACAAGCTCAGCAACTAGTCAGAGAGAACAAATTCTCTACCCCTAAGGTAAAATTTAATGTCAAACACAAAGTCTACACACTTACTCCAACAGGTGAAGAACTGAAAGATGCTCTCAGCCTTTAATATTCTTAATCGCGGATTCATATTCCTTCTGAGCTCTCCTATAACTATCAATTGAAATATGTAGCCAAGAAGCCGTTAACGTTTCAATTATATATTTCATTGTTAATAACGAAGATAAAATCGATACCATAAAAGAAACAAGAATAACGATAATAATATGCATTTTCTCTCTTTCCACTTAAAATACTAAGCTCCACAACCAAACCAACAGGCCTGCTGTTCCGAGCACTACTAACAAACTGGGTAATAGCCCACCTTTTAAACTAAAACTTACTTCTTTAGATCCGTCAGCTGCCTTATGACTATAGTTGATGTTACCAAATAGCAACTTTTTTAATTTCATAATCGCTCCTTTCTTATGGTTTTGCAGGAAGTCAGCAAATATGCTATACTTAAATATATCCCCCTTAAGGGGAGGGGGCTGCTAACCCCCTACTCAATCAAGTTACCGCTTGATTAAGTATTTGATTTTAAGCTTAAACCAGAGAATCTTTATTTCAAGTTCGAGCTCTCTGTGTTTAGGCTTTTTTGTTTTAGCCATCTGCTGACCTCCTTTTCATTGATTTGTAAGGTCTAGCTCAACCTTACGTAAATAATTATAATACGATTTTTTCGTATTGTCAATAGATTTTCTAAAAAAATATGTTTTTTTCGTATTTTTTTATTGTTAAACTATAAAAATTGTCATATAATGAATATAGTTATAGTTAATGACGGAGGTGAGGTTTTTGGAAAAAGAAGATAGAATGAAAATAATAGCAGATAACATTACTTATTATCGAAAATTAAAAGGAATGACACAAAAAGAACTAGCAGAAAAAATAGGTATTACCCCTAGTACGATGTCTGATTATATGAATTTAAGAAGTGCTCCTTCTTTTGGTATAATCCAAAAGATGGCTGATTTTTTCGGAGTACAGAAATCTGATATTGATACCACTTTTAAAGAAAAAGTTGATAAAAATTCCGATATCCAATCCATATACAATGAGCTTCACCCACCGCGCCAAGAGAAAGTGCTCAATTACGCTAATAAAGAGCTTAAAGAACAGAAAGCTGAAAGTGTAATTGAAGAACCTGTAGAACTATACGAAGTTTTAACCACCACTAAGCTAGCGGCTGGCCTAGGATACGCGTTTAACGACTACGACACGGAAATTGTGTACGTAGATAACAAACCACCTAAGCACGATCTAGCCTCTTTTGTTTACGGAGACAGCATGGAGCCTAAATACCACAGCGGAGATATTGTTTATTTAATCGATAAAGGATTTTCAAGTTATTACGGAGAAATCTGCGCCGTTGCTGTAGGGGATAAAACTTACCTTAAGAAAGTATATACGGAAAAAGGACAGCTAAGATTAGTGTCCATCAATCCGAAATATAAAGATATCATTATTGATTTTCCGCCCGCTGAAGACACGCACATACGCATTTTTAGTGTAGTTGGAACGGACTCTACTGTGGAGATTTAAAGGGAAAGGGTGAATGTAATTGGCGAGACAAAATAAAATGTCACACCGAGAACTAATCAATCATCTTGAAAATAAAGGCGTGACATTTCAGCAGTGCACAAAAGGCCAGGCTATTAATTTCATTGACAGAAATAATTACTACTACAAAATTTCTGCATTTAGAAAAAATTTTACAAAAAGAGGCGATAAATATCAAAATCTTGATTTTGAATATTTAAAAGATTTAGCTTCTCTTGATTTTAGAATTAGAAACATCTTACTCAATATATCAATAAACACCGAGCATTTTATCAAAACTGAGTTGACAAGACAAATTGATAATAATCCTAAAGAAGATGGCTATGATATCGTTAAAAAATTTAAAGATTTTGAAGGTGAGAAGTATTATAAAATAACTTGGCGCAAATTTAAAAAATCTAGATATCAAAATGATATGTATATAAAACGTCGTGATAATGTTCCGTACTGGGTACTTTTGGAGCATATGGATTATGGGTGCTTAATGCAATTCTTAAAAATGTATTATGAAAAATACAAACCGAAATCTCTCAAAAAAGCTTATGAATTAGGTGATAATGCTCGTTTTATCCGTAATGCTTGCGCCCATAATAGTGTCTTTTTGCTCAATATTTTTAAAGACGACAATAAACTAGAAAATGTGAGCGCCTCTGTTACTACACTTGCTTCACAGGCCAATTTACTAAAATACAAAAACTTTAAAAAGGTCAATGATTTATTATCTCTTTTTGCTTTGGCAAAAGTATATTGCTCTCCTGATGTATACAAATATCAAAAGGAGGATATAAAGAATTTTCTAATCCGTTGTCAACGACATAAAGAAGATTATAAGAAAAATATAGAACTCACAAAAATGTTTGTTATTTTTCAAAAAATCGTTGCTATTTTATAGTTAAGTATGTTAGAATGAATGTACGTGTAAGACTGATTAAGTTCAGCGCCCTATACTTCATGCGTGCGTGAAGAAGGGAATTCCACATTCACTGAGTTGGCTGATTAAACATCAGTCAACTTTTTTATGTCGTCAACAATAAAAAGCCCCACACTCTCCGCCGGCAAGCTTGAGTGTAGGACTTCATTCCGTATAGTAATAAAACCTGCTTTGCAGTAGGCCTTTTTACTATACCCATTTTAACAAGAAATGAGGTAGAAAGCAAATGGCATTCTTTAGAAAATTAGACTCAGGCTGGGAGTATCGGATCACCTATCGGGATCAGAGTGGGAAAAAACACGAAAAATCAAAGCGAGGTTTCAAGACTAAAACTTTAGCTAAGATTGCTGCTTCAAAGGTTGAGTCAGAACTTAATTCAAGCGTTTTAGAGCTTATGGATATGCTGTTTTATGATTATTCAAAACAGTGGGCGGAAGTTTATAAAAGGCCTCATGTCACGGCTAAGACCTGGCAAACATACAATAAGAATTTCAGGCACATTAAACACTATTTCGGAAACAAAAAAGTAAAAGACATCACACACACGTTCTATCAGCAGGTGCTCAATGATTTTGGTGCACTAGCAGCCCAACAAACGCTCGATAAATTTCACTACCAAGTTAAAGGAGCGGCTAAAGCTGCTGTCCGTGATGGCGTCATCAAATATAATTTTGCTGAAGGAGCTATTGTTAAATCCCAAAAGCCAAGACGAGCTAAAGAAGATATGTTTTTAGAAGAAAACGAATACTTACACTTAATTGATGTTGCCAGAAGTAAAATGAAATACGCTTCTTATTTCACCATCTATCTTATTGCAGTTACTGGTATGAGGTTTGCAGAAGTGCAAGGATTGACATGGAAAGACATTGATTTTGAAAGTGGATTTATAGACATCAATAAAACTTTTGATTACACGATTTCACAAGAATTTGCTCCAACCAAAAACGAAGCCTCTATTCGAAAAGTGCCTGTGGATAACCGTACAATTGAGCTTTTAAAGGTCTACAAAAACGATTACTACCAGCCAAACCGACTAGAAAGAATTTGCTTTGGCGCATCGAATAATGCCACAAATAAGGCCATTAAAAAAATGGTTGGCAGGACAGCTCCCACCAACCATTCATTGCGGCACACTTATGCTTCTTATCTGATTTTTAAAGGGGTAGATCTCATTTCTGTTTCTCAACTGCTCGGACATGAAAATTTGAACATCACTTTAAAAATTTATGCTCACCAACTCGAAAAACTGAAAGAAAAAAATGACCGTGTTGTTAAAGATATTTTTTCAAAAATCTAAAATTGACGGGTGAAAAGCGGGTGAACAGCCTCAAGTCATTGATATATCAATAGGATAAAAGGAGAGGAGGGGATTCGAACCCCCGAGCCCCGTTAAGGACTACACGCTTTCCAAGCGTGCGCACTCAGCCGCTATGCGACCTCTCCGTCAGAAAGCTGAAAAACAGCTTTTCCACTATTATATCATAATTATTCAAAATGAAAAGACCCGATTGAGTTATGACAGGCCGCCTATGCCATTTCAGTTAGTCAGTCCTCCTGCCCAGCGCCGCGTGCTGAAGCCTTTTACAAAAACTGGGCTTCAACACGATAGATAACCTGCCCCTTTTTGGAAAATTTTTCTTCATACTCGGTCATAACATTATCAGAAAAATCACTGTCATGCAAATCAAGCCAGACCTTATTTAGGAGCATCCCATACTGCGAAAAGCTGACCAGACTGTATTCGAAGAGCGAACGATTGTCTGTTTTAAAATGTATTTCTCCTTTTTGAGGCAAAATATACCGGTAAGTTTCCAGAAAAGTTTTGTAAGTCAGCCGGCGTTTTTCATGCTTTGTTTTCGGCCAAGGATCTGAAAAATTAAGGTAAAGCAGATCAACTTCCTGAGCTGCAAAGTAATTTCTCAAATCGGATCCATCAGCCAAAAGCAGACGGACATTAGCCGCCTGACTGGCTAAAACCTTATCCAGAGCATGACTGAGTACCGACACCTGCATATCAATCGCAATATAGTTGATGTCCGGATGCTTAAGGGCCATCCCCGAAATAAAAGCACCCTTACCTGATCCGACCTCAATATGAATCGGGTTGTCATTGCCGAACAGCTCCCGCCAGTGTCCCTTCATTGCTTCCGGTTGAGAAATGACGAACTGAGGATGACTTTCCAGATGCTCTTCTGCCCCTTTACGTTTTCTTACTCGCATCAGCTTTTCCTAAATAATTCTCTAAATTGCCGCAACCCGTAAATCTCTTGATTCACCTGTTCCATGTCCCGTTTGTCAAAAGATCTTAAAATTTGTGTCAAATAAGAGAGCTGTCCATACCAAAATACTTTTTGCATAACCTTTTCATTGTCTTTATAACCGTAATAGGACAGCCACTCATGCCAGTGTGTCTGCGGGATATAGTGACTCAGCAGATAGGCCACATCATACATACGGTCCGTCAGACGCACAGAGTCCCAATCTACTAGGTAAATCATACCGCTGGTTGTAATAATCCAATTGCTCCTCTTAATATCTCCATGAACAATTGTCGCCACCTCTGAGCGAAATTCCGGTAAATTCCGCTTTAGCTCTTTGACAATCGACTGCAAATAAGTATTTTCCTGAATTTGCAGTGGGGCATTATTCTCCCAGTCCACAAGCAGATCATAAGGGTTTTCAATTCTATAGCTTAACTGCAGAAGCTGGTTAACCAGGGCTCTTGATCGATGAAGCCTATTCAGAACATGAACAATCTGCTTGCTGCCCATATCTTCGCGAGTCAAAATACGGCCGTCAAGCCACTCCTGAGCGCTCATAGTGTCACCGTTGCCCATCCGCTTAGCCCATAATAGCTGCGGGGCAATCTGTTCCTTGGAGAGAGCCGGCAAAATCGGTGTTGTATTAATTTTGACAAAAACCCTCTCTCCATCTGGATAAGTGCCGACATAAGCCTTACCGCTTTCTCCTCTCAAGGGTGTTAAAGTTAAATCTTTATCTGACGAAGTCACTTTGTCCCCTCCTTTTCTTTGTCTATGAATTAGAATAATAATCAGTGTTTATTTTACTTGTTTTACCGTACTTAGTCAATCATCCGCCTTATTTTATAGGGCAGATAAAATTCCGTTAGGACAAGCATTACAGCAGTCAGCAGCCCAGCTCCCTGCCAGGAAAAAGTAAATATCAGTTCTGCCGCCAGCATGCTGTAGGCGATACGTCTTAAAAATTGTCTCAAATTTCTGGCTTTTAGTTCTTGATCAGCCGGAAAAAGAAGCGTGAAATAATTATAATCAAAGTGGTGGTACAGAGCCAACAGCTGAAAAAGCAAAAGATAATTGAACACTAAGGCTAAACCTGCGGCCAGCAAAGGGTTATCAATAAAAATAAGACTCAAAAGACTTAAAACCAGCAAGCGCAGAGCTAAGCTCAGATAATCTGAACTGCGCAGGAAAGCTCGCCAATAAAGGTTTTCCCACAAAGACAGAGCATCCTTTTTTAAAAACACCATCAGTCTGTCTAAATAAGAACGGCGTTTAACACTGACAGAAAGCCCTTTAACGGATGTAAAAAGCGCAAAAAATTTTAAAATTGATTGTTGGCGTTTCTGCTCATATTCAATAGCACTGTCCCATTTTAAACGTCCCTCGGCAGTCCAAAAAATCCCAGCCTTATGCTGGATAATAAACCACTTCAGGACAGCTAAAAAGAATAAAAGCAGGCCCGAATGCCAAAGTGAGAGTCCCAGCTTGAAAAAGACGGGCATCAAAAGCAATATTAAAAACGTCTGCAGAAAGAACCATGCCATAAAGGAGCGTTTCTGGGCCTGAAGAAGCCAAGCCTTTAGCTCAGTTTCCTTAGCCAGTAAGAATTGCTTATCCGCCGGCTCTAAATAGCTGGCAATAGATCCTAAATTCAGAACAATAAGCAGAACAGCTCCTATACCGGCTAACAGAAAGACCGGCCGGTCAGGAAAATCAGTTAGCACATTTCTGTACTGCACTAGAAGAAAACCCAACAGAAACAATAAGACGAGCACAAAATGGTCATTAAAAACATATCGTGCATATTTTTGCAGCCGGGAAAGAAAAAGCCGGCGGCGTTTTTTTAAAACCTGAAACATCCTACACCTCTTTTGTTAAAGCGACATAAATATCATTCAGGCTCGCCCGGTCATCCCCGAATTGTCCGCGAAGCGCCGACAGGGTCCCTGAGGCACGGACTTCCCCTTTATGCAGAATCACAAAACGATCACACATTCTTTCCGCAGAATCCAAAACATGCGTACTCATCAAAATGGATTTTCCTTTTGCTTTTTCATCAGCAAGCAGCTGACTCAGGTCAGCAATTGCCAAAGGATCTAGTCCCAAAAAAGGTTCATCAAAAATAAATAAATCAGGGTCAATCAAAAAAGCACAGATAATCATCACTTTTTGCTTCATTCCCTTAGAAAAACGGCTGGGGAACCAATCCAGTTTATCCTCTAAGCGGAAAAGTTCCAAGTATCTCTGAGCCCGTCTCAGCGCCTCATCTGTATCCATATCGTATGCCATAGCTGTTATTTCCAGATGTTCCTTCAAAGTTAATTCTTCGTAGAGGCTGGGAGTTTCAGGAATAAAGCCGATTTTTTTCCGATAAGCAGTCTGATCCTGATCCAAAGTCAGTCCGTCAATACTGATCTGCCCCTGAAAAGGCGTCAAAAGCCCGATAATTTCATTAATTGTTGTAGACTTCCCAGCCCCATTTAAGCCGATCAAACCCAGCAATTCTCCAGAGCTGACTGAAAAAGAAACATTTTTTAAGACAGGAAGGTGGCTGTATCCGCCTGTAACATTCTCAATTTTTAACATGCGATTTCCCATTAACTTTGATATACTTATACTAAACATTATAACAAATTCATATAGAGAAAGGGAAATAAAATGGAAAACTGCCTTTTTTGTCAGATTGCAGCCGGGCAAATCCCAGCAGCTAAGGTTTACGAAGACGATCAGGTTCTGGCCTTTCTGGATATCTCTCAAACAACCAAGGGTCACATGCTCCTCATTCCTAAAAAACATGTCCGCAATGTTTTGGAGATGGACGGAGAACTCGCACAGACTGTTTTTGCCAGACTGCCTAAACTGGCACGTGCCCTGCAGCAAGCCACTAAAGCCAGCGGCATGAATATCATCAATAATAATGAAGAAATTGCCGGACAAACCGTTTTCCACGCGCACATACACCTTATCCCACGTTATGGCCTTGATGATGGCCTGCAGATTCATTTCACCGCCCATGAACCCGATGGCTCAGCACTCAGCCGGCTGGCAGAACAAATCAGCAGTGAGGTCCGCAAATGAAAGTGAAAAACGTCCTTATGCTAAGTCTTTTGGCCTATACCGGCTATCATGCCTACGCAAACCGTGAGATTATCAAAAGCAGCGCTCTTTCTGCCAAAAAATCGCTGCTTGCGGCTAAAACAGACTGGCACAATATACAGAAAAGTCTGGAAAGAATCACCCAGCAAACGGAAAATCTGCAAGCCATCAATCAGGACTTGACATACAAAGGCCGTGTCTTTAACCAGGAACTTCAGGCACACCTTAAACAGATTGCTGCCGTTCTTGATAAGTATAAAAGCTAAAACCCGCCAACTTGTCTACCCCAAGTCTTTAATCAGGCACCTCTCCTATCTTCAGACTTCTATTAGTGATTTTCTTGATAAATTGGAACACTGCTTCGTTCCTTCCAAAAACGGAGGTAAGTATAGGAAGTCTTAGGGGCTTCTCTATGGTGTCATCGACTGCCTCAGGCTCTAATGCCGCATCGGCTGGCCTTCTGCCTATACTATGTGGAACCTTACCGATCTTTGTACCCTATTTCGAGGACTATTAAAACATACAAAAAAGGAACTGTGACGGTTCCTTTTTTGTATGTTGTTTTCCGCAGCTACCCGCTTTTTAGTAGCCATAACCATAGTAGCCGGAATCTGCTATCCCGCCACCCTGTTCCTGACTGTAACCATAGTCATTCCCAGCCGAGTATGTATCACTGTAAGCAGTGTCCTCTGAGGCACTGTAATCCAAGCCGCTGTCATAATCAGAAGAAGAACCGTAAAGATTTTCATAGAGAGTGGCAGTGGTTTTTGGCTCTTTACTTTCACTCAGACCTAATTCTGATTTTATCCGATTTTGAATTTCCAATATATGTTCACTTGTGACGACCTGATAAGAAGCTCCATCCAGCATAGCATCCTCGCCTTTGAGCTGCTGAGAGGATATATTCCTTAAAGCATCGGAATAATTCATCAGCTGGGGCAGTGTGCTGGTCGAAATTTCAATATTAGTCTGCATATTGCTGCTTACAGCCGAAAGAATTTTCTTATAGGAGCTGACACTATTAAGAGCCAGCAGCTTATCCATCACCTTTTGAATCACTTCACGCTGACGCTTCTGCCGGCCGTAATCGCCATCAGGATCATCGTAACGCATGCGGGCATAGACCAAAGCCTGCTCGCCATTAATCTTATGGGTTCCAGGCTCCACTGTAGCCGTATAAGCCGGTTCATTTTCTGATATAGAAATTGGAAAATCAAATTCATTTGTAACCGTGATACCGCCGACAGCATCAACTAAGTCCACAAGCCCCTGCATGTTAATCTGCATATAATAATCTATATCGATATCCAGTAAATCCTGAACCGTCATAATAGCCATCTGAGCTCCGCCCGAAGCATAAGCAGCATTCAGCTTGGCTTCCGCTCCAGTCATATCATTGTCCTCAGGTCCAGACAAAGTAATCAGAATATCCCGTTCGAGGCTGGTCATTGTTGTTGACTTGGTCTGCGGATTCACAGTAACTAAAATCATAGAATCGCTGTTCCCTTCCCACTGAGAGTCCCGGTCTGCGCTGCCAGTATCCACCCCCATCAGCAGGATTGAAAAAGGTTTTGTCTGCTGAATCGCTTCGCTGTTAGAACCTGTGTCAAAATCTTTGAAAGTCTTTGCCAGCTCACTGTTGGAAAAACTTAGAGCATCAGTAACATAGATGCCGGCAGCTACAAGAGTTGTCAGAAAAATAGCAAGCAGCATCAGCAAAATTTTTTTACCAAGTTTCATAGTCGTTTTTTAATCTATCAGTTTACTCATCAGATAAACATCAAGAAATTCTCCGTTTTCTGTTTTTATACCACGTTTTTTAGTGCCTTCTGTTACAAAACCAAATTTTTTATAAATGTGAACAGCCGCTGCATTGCGCTTCTGTACTGTTAATTCCAGCCGCCGAATCACTTGGCTGTGCTCTGCCCAGTCAACAGCCGCTTCCATTAACAGCTGTCCAACGCCGTATCCCCAATACTTCTGCAAAACAGCCGTAAAAAGGTAGCCAATATGGGCTGTACGATGATGGGAATCGCTGGAAATAATCAGAATACCTGCTAAATCATTGTCCAGTTTAGCTGTTAAACAAATCTCATTCAAACTTTCTGCTTTCTGTGAAAGAAAAGCGGCCATCTGAGCTTCTGTCGGCACAGTCTCTTCAGAAAATTTTGTTAAAAATTCTGTTTCGATCAAGACTCGGTCTAAAAGAGCAACAACAGCTCCAGCATCTTCAGGCTGAGCCTCTTCAACCAGTAATTCTTTTTGAGTCACTTCTAATCTCCTCAAGCAAGCGGCCTGACACGTCCCCATGACTGACAAAATCCAGTTCACGACCGGTTTCTTTTTTAGTGATCAGTACTTCTAAATAATCGTCCAATACAGCATCAGCTAAAAGCTCGCCCCATTCAATGACGGTCACACCGTCACCATAGAGAAAGTCATCCAAATCAATCGAATCTGGATCATCCCCTATCCGATAAACGTCTAAATGGTAGAGAGGAAGCCGTCCCTGATATTGACGGACAATCGTATAAGTCGGGCTTTTGACCATCTGACTGACTTCAAGCCCCAGAGCCAAGCCCTTAGTCAAGGTCGTCTTGCCGGCACCAAGCTCGCCTGTCAGAACAAGCACCTGTCCCTTTTGTAATTTTTGACCGATTTGTCTACCGATGGCAATCAATTCATCTTCAGTGCGACTGTAAAACATAGCCTTATTATATCAAAAAAAGACACTTCTTCCAACTCCTAGACAGCAAAATAAATCGTTTCTGAAACTTGGTTTACTTTTTCTTTTCTTGTACTGGGAGTGGTGCTGAACACTTCTTATTAACCGCCTCTACCTCGAATCTGCCGTTTTTATAAGAAGTTTCCGACAGACTTTTGCCTTTAATTCCACACAAAAAACTCCTTCTGACCGTTTTGCTTTCCAGCTCAGTATCAGAAGGAGGTCGTCATAAAAGTTAATCGAAAGGACAGCACCTGTCAAACAGTGGTGTTATTCTACAAAACAGCTAAACTAATAAAATTGAGAATAAAGAGGATATCCAAGATCCAGATAACAACAGAAACACTAGCGGCCTGCCCCTTAAAAATTTTAACCAGCGTATAGAAAATAAAACCAGCCGCAATGCCGTGTGTAATACTGTAAGCAAAGCCCATAAAGATCGATGTGAAGAAAGCAGGTATAGCTTCACTAATATCATGCCAGTCAATATTTTTAAGATTCGACAGCATCATTATCCCAACAATAATGAGAATCGGGGCTGTTGCAGCATTAGGGACTATAGCCAACAAAGGACTAAACAAGCTGGAAACAGCAAAGAGTACAGCAACTGTCAAAGCTGTTAGACCTGTCCGGCCGCCTGCACCAATCCCAGCAGCAGATTCAACATAAGTTGTAACATTTGAAGTGCCGGCAATGGCACCAACCGTTGTCCCCACTAAATCAGAAAAGAGTGCCCGATCCAGTCCTTTTGTTCCTTTTCCTCCCTCTTCTGCAGTCACAATTCCAACTTTTTCACCGGTCCCAATCAAAGTACCGATAGTATCAAAAATATCTGTCAGAGAAAAAGCAAGAATAGCCATTAAAACCTCTGGAATCCGGCCGGCATCTCCAAATAAAGAGCCTAGTCCCTGATGCCCTAAAGCCACTCCAAAAACAGATTTTAATTCACTAAAAGCTGTGCCAACATTATTGGAACCAAAATCAATACTGGAAAGGTCAACAACACCGGCAAAAATAGCAATGACGGTAGTTAAGGCAATAGAAATAATGACACCGCCCCTAATATTTTTAATCACAAAGAAAGCCGTAATAACCAAACCGACAATCGCGACCACAACAGCCGGATTGGTGAATTCAACCAGCCCGGGCGTTGCTGCTGAATTGGCAGTAATAGAAGCCAGACCTTCTTCAGCCCCCTTTCCGGCAACACTGTAAGTTCCCGGATCAATGGAAAATTTCAGCAGTCCGGCATTTTTTATCCCCACATAGGCCAAAAAAACACCAATCCCAGCTGAAATAGCGGATTTTAGTGCCGCCGGAATAGACTCGATAATCATTTTCCGAACTTTGGTTACCGTAATAACAATAGAGATAAGACCGCAGAGAAAGACCATAGCCAAGGCTTCTTGCCAGCTGTAGCCAAGCGCAAAAACGACAGTGTAAGTAAAAAATGCGTTAAGTCCCATACCAGGTGCCTGAGCATAAGGCATGTTAGCATAGAATGCCATCATCAATGTCCCTGCAACCGCACCGATAATAGTCGCCAGAAAGACACCTTGAGCAGGCATGCCGGTCTGTGACAGCATCGAAGGATTGACAAAGAGAATATAAGACATAGCAAAAAAGGTTGTCAGCCCTGCAGTGATTTCAGTGCGAACATCTGTCCCATGTTCTTTAAGCTTAAAAAACTTTTCCATTTTTTAATGATTTCTCCTTTATTTACGAACGATAAAATCATTTTACTACACAATCGTTCATTTTTCAACAAAGCAGGATAAATTTCTTTTGCTCACTTAAGCAGACTGTCCGCTAAAAAACAAGAGACTAATTTATTCTTCAGAGTTTCCTGCTCTGTTTATCCTAGTCATCCCCTAATAAAATGAGCAGCATTAGCTGAATGAAGGTCAAGCCTAGAATAAACGGAATATTGAGACTGGCAAACTGACCAAGAAACTGACTGAAGATGCCGGCGGGATTGCTGATAAATTCAGACCAGACGAGAAGACCGCTCCTGCCAGCTTCTATAAAAAAACTGGTTGTCAGGGCAAAAAAAGGCAGCAAGAAATAATATAAATACCGATTAGGTTTAAAACTTTTCAGCAGCAGCCGAAAACTGAGAACCGCAGCAATCAAAGTAAAAACAAGAGCTGCCAGATAAGTGAAGAAGGAAAAAGTCCCCTCTGAGCCCATTAACAGAGCACTGTCCCAGGACAAATCAGCTAGGCCAATTAAAGTATTAAAAATATGAGGGTAGGCAAAACACCAAATAAGCAAAGCCAGCAGCCGAAAAAGCCTTTTTTGAGAATACTGGGCAACAAAGCCCATTTCTAAACTGACCGCAGCAAAAATGAGGTCAGACAGCAGGTTTTCAGCAGGCGGCTGGTAGATAAAAACAGCGATGAAAACCGAAACAGCAAAGAAATGAACCAGAATAACTCTACGCATTAAAATACTCCAATCTGTACTGTTTATTATATCACAGAAAAAACGGCTTTTTCATTATTCTTCTTTTTCCTGATATGTTATAATTTTCAGTATGACGAAAAAAATGATTGCAATTGATTTAGACGGGACACTTCTGCACAGCGATAACACTATTTCAGCTTATACAGCTGAAGTTATCAGAAAAGTGACTGCCAGCGGCCATATCGTTGTCATCGCCACAGGGCGGCCGTTCTCTATGGCAGCAAATCACTACTATCATTTAGGATTAAAAACACCAATGATCAGCTTTAACGGGGCTTTGACACATATCCCCGACCGGCGCTGGTCGCAGGAGCTCAGCATAACGATTGATAAACGATATTTGTTTGAAGTATTAAACCAAAAGCAGGCTTTTGCCGCTGATTTTATCGCCAGCGAATATCGGAAAAAATTTTACATCACAATGGATAATCCTGGAAGTATCAGACCAGAACTCTTTGGTGTAAAAGAAATTACTGACAAAATGCGTCTGGATCCTCGAAAAATCACACAAAATCCAAAAGGGCTCTTAATGCAGACACGGCATGAAGACAAATATGCCTTGGCAGCTGAAATGCGCCGCTATTTCAACGATGAAATGGAAATCGATTCCTGGGGCGGCCCGATGAATATTCTGGAATTTTCGGCCAGAGGCGTCAACAAAGCTTTTGCCCTTAAGCATCTGCTGAATGTCTATAAACTGACTAAAGAAGAGCTGATTGCTTTTGGTGACGAACACAATGACACAGAAATGCTGGCTCTGGCCCGAACCGGCTATGCTATGAAAAACGCCAACCCTATCCTTCTGCCTTATGCGGATGAGCAGCTCTCCTTTACCAGTGAAGAAGACGGCGTCGCAAAACAATTAGAAAAATTATTTTTATAACCTAAAGTCAAGGCAGGCAGTCTGGCCGTTTAGCTTCCAGCAGCGCTTTTATCAATTTTCAGCAGGAAACAAAAGCCAGTTCATCACATTTACACACATGGTGATAAGCCCTCAGTCCCGCACAGCTGGCCGGCAAATACCAGAGAGAATAATAGCCAGTCAGCTGCTGTGAACTGTTATTAAACTGAGCACTGTAAGCGTAAGGCACTTGTCCCGCTTCCCGGTTTGTTCTCCGATTTCACTGTATGCTTTTTGAACAGTATTTATATTTTCAAGAGAAAAGCCGCTGCAAATAACATATTAATTTGTTATCTATCTTAGAATTTTTCAAAAACTTTCAAATAAAGACAAAACAGCTGCATGAAAATGATAGCTTTTTTTGTTTCTTGAAAATTTTTCTCAAAATTCTATTGCTTTTTCATTGAAAACGTTTTACAATTAATATGTTCTTAAATTTCCCTAAATTAAAAAAGAATTGCCAAAATAAGCTGCTTCCCGCTAAGAACTGGATAATATCCAGGGCTGCCGTTTACTTTGGAAGGAGATTATTCTTTTTCATTTTAAGGAAAAATATAAATAAGGAGGAAGAACAAGAATGGGTATCGGTATTATCATTGCCAGCCACGGTAAATTTGCCGAAGGCATCCACCAATCCGGTTCAATGATCTTTGGCGATCAGGAAAAAGTCCAAGTCGTCACTTTTATGCCAAGCGAAGGACCGGATGATTTGTATGCACATTTCAACGATGCCGTCGCACAATTCGATGCTGACGATGAGATTCTCGTACTGGCTGACCTTTGGAGCGGTTCACCGTTTAATCAGGCCAGCCGCGTCATGGAGGAAAATCCAGAACGCAAAATGGCTGTCATCACCGGCCTCAATTTGCCAATGCTTATTCAAGCCTATACAGAGCGTATGATGGACGCTGATGCAGGGGTTGAACAGGTTGCTGCAAATATCATAAAAGAGGCCAAGGATGGGGTCAAGGCTCTGCCTGAAGCTCTTAATCCTGCCGAAGCACCTGAAGCTGCTCCTGCTGCGCAAGAAGCTCCACAAGGAGCAATTCCGGAAGGAACCGTTATCGGAGACGGCAAGCTTAAGATCAATCTAGCCCGTGTCGATACACGTTTGCTGCACGGACAGGTTGCAACCAACTGGACGCCTGCTTCAAAAGCAGATCGGATCATCGTTGCTTCAGATACTGTATCACAGGATGAGCTGCGCAAAGGCTTAATCAAGCAGGCCGCTCCCGGTGGGGTAAAAGCCAATGTTGTCCCAATCAAAAAATTAATTGAAGCAGCTAAAGATCCACGCTTCGGTAATACGCATGCGCTTATCTTATTTGAAACACCGCAGGAAGCTCTTGAAGCTATTGAAGGCGGAGTTCCGATAACCGAACTGAATATCGGTTCAATGGCCCACTCGACCGGAAAAACAATGGTCAATAATGTCTTATCAATGGATAAGGATGATGTAGCCACATTTGAAAAATTGCGCGATCTTGGCGTTAGTTTTGATGTCCGCAAAGTTCCAAACGATTCTCCGAAAGACTTGTTTGAACTGATTAACAAGGCAAACGTCCAATAATCATTGTATATCGAAAAAGAAAGGATATATCATGTCAGATATTTCAATTATTTCTGCAATCCTAGTTATCATCGTTGCCTTTTTTGCAGGGCTCGATGGTATCCTGGACCAATTTCAACTGCACCAGCCTTTGGTGTCCTGCACACTTATCGGTCTTGTAACCGGACATTTAGAAGCCGGAATTATCTTAGGCGGTTCTCTGCAGATGATCGCACTCGGCTGGGCTAATATCGGAGCTGCAGTTGCACCTGATATTGCTTTAGCTGCCAGTGCAGCTGCCATTATTATGGTTAAAGGCGGGGACTTCACTCAGCGCGGTATCAGCGTCGCTACAGGCGTTGCCATTCCTCTTGCTGTTGCCGGTCTGGCACTTACCATGATTGTCCGCACCTTATCAGTTGCCGTTGTCCATACGGCTGATGCTGCTGCTAAAAACGGCAACATCAAAGCTGTTGAGCGTGCCCATTATGCTGCTTTGCTGATGCAAGGCCTGCGTATCGCTCTGCCTGCTGCCCTTCTGCTCGCTCTTCCGACTTCAAGTGTTCAAAGTATGCTTGGTGCGATTCCTGATTGGCTGGCAGACGGCATGACAATCGGCGGCGGTATGGTCGTTGCTGTCGGTTATGCTTTGGTTATTAACATGATGGCAACTCGTGAAGTTTGGCCATTCTTTGCCCTTGGTTTTGTATTTGCAGCCCTCAGCGAGCTGACACTGATTGGTCTTGGGGTTATCGGTGTGGCTATTGCTCTTATCTACCTTAACCTGTCTAAACAAGGCGGTTCTTCAGGAAATGGCGGCAGCAGCAGCGCTTCAAATGACCCAATCGGCGATATCCTGGAAGATTACTAAGAAGGAGGGAGATCAATAATGGCTGAAAAAATTCAATTAACACAATCAGATCGTCAGAAAGTTTGGTGGCGTTCAACCTTCCTTCAAGGATCTTGGAACTACGAACGTATGCAAAACCTCGGCTGGGCTTATTCCTTAATCCCAGCAATTAAAAGACTTTATACTAAAAAAGAAGATCAAGCGGCTGCTTTGGAACGCCACTTGGAATTCTTTAATACTCATCCATATGTTGCTGCACCTATCATTGGTGTAACGCTTGCTTTGGAAGAAGAACGTGCTAACGGTGCTGAGATTGACGATACCGCTATCCAAGGGGTTAAGATCGGTATGATGGGACCTTTGGCCGGTATCGGTGACCCAGTCTTCTGGTTTACAGTTCGTCCAATCCTCGGAGCGCTGGGTGCTTCTCTGGCTGCATCCGGCAACATTCTGGGACCAATCATTTTCTTCCTCGGCTGGAACCTCATTCGTATGGCTTTCCTATGGTATACTCAGGAATTCGGCTATCGTGCTGGTTCAGAAATTACCAAAGACCTCTCGGGCGGTATTCTTCAGGATATCACTAAAGGCGCTTCGATTCTCGGTATGTTTATTCTGGCTGCTCTGGTACAGCGCTGGGTAAGCATCAGTTTCACTCTTAATCTGCCGTCTACTCAGCTTTCTGAAGGTGCCTATATCGAATTCCCTAACGGTGCTGTAACAGGCGGTAAACTGCAGGAAATCCTCGGACAAGTGGCTGATGGTCTCAGTCTGACTCAAGAACAGACTAATACCCTACAAGGACAATTAGATTCCTTGATCCCTGGGTTAATGGGACTTCTTCTCACCCTCTTCTGTATGTGGCTGCTTAAGAAGAAAGTTTCGCCAATTACAATTATCATCGGACTCTTTATCGTCGGTATCGTCCTTCACGTTATCGGCTGGATGTAATCCATCTGAAAAGTGATGACAAAAAAGAAGGCTGCAGCCTTCTTTTTTTGATATAATAGAATGAGTGACAAGGCCGAAAATGGCAGACTGCCCTTATCTGTGCGGGCAGCCTCTTATTTTGTTCATTTCCGGGCATCCTTTCTATCTTAAAGGAACTGAACACGGCCTAAACGCTGTGTAAAAAAGAGACGCAGTCGCAGGAAGCGCAGGCTGGTGTACGAATGTGGCTACTCTGTGAGTAGGCCCACCCTTGAGTCTTTGGTGACTCGGCGGTCAGGCTCCTATTTTTACTTTGTGTTTTTCACGGCCTTTGTATCTTAATATAAGGAGAGTTTTATGGCACAATCTCTTAATACTAAAGTTGATTACAGCGGTAAGGGGGTGTCTTATCTGGGATTTGGCGGCAAAGTCGGAAAATTTTTAATCGGCGATAAGGCACTTGAATTTTATAATGATAATAATGTTGAGCATTACATCCAAATTCCTTGGTCATCTATTAATCAAATCGGGGCTAATGTCTCTCAAAAAAAGATTAGCCGCCATTTTGAAATCTTTACCGATAAGGGGAAGTTCCTTTTTGCCTCTAAAGATTCAGGGAAAATCCTTAAAATCGCCAGAGAACATATTGGCAATGACAAGGTTGTTAAGCTGCCAACTTTGTTACAAACTATTGGACAGTCCCTGAAGAAAATATTTAACTCAAAAAAAACTGAGTGAAGCCACCCCAAATTTTTTTCTAATGGAACTGAACACGGTCTAAAATCCTAATGAAAAAGACGCCTGCCATCATGATGCAGAGCATATTGCAAAACAACCCAGTCATAGATGTCTGAAGGCTTTGTCGTCTTGACAGCCGACCGCACCCTTCTAGTCATCTTGACAGAGGTGCGTCTGCGAAATCATAGATTTCGGACTTACCGCCAGTCGTAGACGTCTGAAGGCTTTGTCGTCTTGACAGGGGTGCGTCTGCGAAATCAAAGATTTCGGACTTACCGCCTTTTCATACGGATTTTTTCACGGCCTTTGTATCTTGTTATGAAATCATGTAAAAAGGGCTCATTGTCAACTGTAGTGGGTGACTTATAGCTAAGCACGAGAGGAGACAAAGTTCGTCTCCTCTTTTGCTATGTTCAAAGCGATAAGGATGCGAGTTTTAAAATTGTCAAAGTTCCGAAAACCAAAGGCATTACGCTTGATGTCCTTGATGAGTTTGTAGCCTCAAGTTTGGCGTTAGAATAGGGCATCTGTATGGCGTTTGTAACGTATTTTTTATAGCGAACAAGTGTGGCAAGAGTGGTTCTAAAGGTTTGATTAAGGTGTGGGAAAGCTTCTGTTATCAGGTCAAAGAAACAGTTAGCGTTTTTCTCTTGCAAGTGGAAAAGCAGGAGCTGATAAAGGTCATAGTAGCCCTGTAATTGAGGGACAAGCTGGAAGATTTTGGTCAAGCATTCTTTTGGTGTCAGGGTCTCCCTAAAAGTTCTTGAGTAAAAACGGTTCAAAGAACGTTTTCGGCTGTCTTTCAAGACCAGTTTCCAGTAGTATTTGAGGGCACGATATTCCAGAGATTTCTTGTCAAACTGTTTCATGAGTTGAATGCGAGTGTGATTAAGAGCTCGGCTAATATGCTGTACGATGTGAAATCTATCAAGAACGATTTGAGCATTAGGAAATAGAGTTTTGATAAGAGGAATATAGCTGCCAGACATATCAACGGTAACGCTTTTAACGCTGTTTCTAGCCTTTTTAGAGTACTTAAAGAAATGATTGCGAATGGTTGTTTGTGTCCGATTATCCAGGATCGTGATGATTTTCTTGGTTTCACAATCTTGAGCAATGAAGGCTAGTTTACCCTTTTGATAAGAAAATTCATCGATGGAGAGGAGCTCAGGCAGATGATAAAAGTCTTCTTTGAAGGTGAATTGCTTGAGCTTACGATGGACAGTTGACGTTGAAACAGCCAAGTTCTGAGCGATGTGTGTCAGAGCATCACGTTTGATCAAGCCTTGTGTGATCTTTTGTCTAACAGGTTCAGCGATTTGGCAGTTTTTCCGAACCAAGTTAGTCTCAGCGACTGTAACTCTGCGACAGCTTTTGCACTGGAAACGACGCTTTTTGAGTTTGATAAGACTAGGAAATCCAGCAATTTCAAGGTATGGAATCTTTGACGGCCTTTGGAAGTCGTATTTTATCTGCTTTCCCCCACAAGTTGGACAAGATTTAGGCTCATAATCAAGCCTAGCCCAGACCTCAATGTGTGTTTGACACTTAAAAACTTTATTCAGAGTAATGTTTTTATCTTTAATTCCAATCAATTCTGTAGTATGATAGAGTTGTTCCATATGAATCTTTCTAATGAGTTGTTTCAACGCTTTTCATTATAAGTCATATGGGACTTTTTGTCTGCATTAAAAAGCCCTATAATCTTCGCAGTGGATTTACCCACTACAGAAATTATAGAGCCATAAAAGTGAACCTTCAAACTGAGGTTCACTTTTAGTTTTTGCACAAATTGTCTGCTTTATACAACCTGTCTGTTATCTATTGGGCAGACAAATTCACTGTCCAAAGGGAAAGAGCCGGTCTAATCGAGCTGCCAGCTGCTGTATTCTCAGAAACCTAAATAGTTTTAAGCGAAAAAGTTCTACTAAAGCGGATATGGCAAAAATAAGAACTGCCGTTCCTAAAATCAGCAAGGGAAAGAGCATAATTGGGGCATCAACAAAAGGAATAAAAACATCACGCATCCAAAAGCGTACCATTAAAGGGTTGAGATGAAACAGATAAACCCCTAAGGTTGTTGGAGCAAATCGTTTAATAAAAGCAAAAAAACGGCCCCCTTCTTTTATTTCCAGATTCGCACAGAGGATAAACAAAGCGACAGAGCCTGCCAGCAAGCTCGGAGACGTGTACCAGTACCAAATATCGCCGATTAAAAATTTCATGGTAAAGGTCACCAAAATTGACGCGCTGTAAATCAAGATCAAGTTCTGTGTCTTAAATCGTTTTTTCAAGTCAAGACGGCTGAGATAGGCTCCAATAATATAAAGGACAATCAGCCAATTCATACTGAATCCCTTGGCAAAAGAAAACTCATCAACTTTAGTGTTGAACAAAGCCGGCATGACTGAGAAAAAAAAGATTGCTACAAAAACAAGGTGTTTCAAATCTTTCTTGCTCAGCTTTACAAGGGCAGTATTCAGCAGAGGCATAAAAACAAGGAGACCAAAATAAGCCGTAATATACCAATACTGCCCCGTTATCACTGGGAAAAAAGCGCCCAGCCAGTCACCGCCGCTGAGGGTCTGCCCAGCTGCAGCAAAGATTAAGGTCAGACCGATGGTGTAAAAAAACACCTGCAGCCACAAGGACAGCGCCTTAGAGTACCTGTAAGCAGACCTTAAGCCTACATAGCCGCTAATCAAAGCATAACAGTTAACAGCGCCGTAAGCTGTGACTTGAATCAGCCAGGTCACCCAGTAGTAGATATCAATATCACCTTGTACTTCATCTCGTATACCCCCTTTTCCCAAAATATGCGTAATAATAATCATTACCATAGCGAAAATACGCAAAAAATCAATTCCTGCATTATAAGAGGAAACTTTTAACTCTTTTGTCTTCATAATATCTCATTTTATCATAATCTGTTATTTTCAGACATATCAATCTGCTTACAATTTTTAAGTTTACTTTTCAGTAAATTTTTTATATAATAGCAACAACGGATAAGTAAGATTTTTTTCTTTTTCAGAAAATCTGCGTTTGCTGTGAGCAGATAAGAAAAAAATATGAAATTCTACCGTGAAAGCAGTTTAATAAGCAAGTAAGTGCACAAAAATGTGAAGCTGGATGGAACCGCGCAGAAGCGCTCCAGCACTGCCGTTTCTGTGTGCTTTTTTCGTTAGCAGCTAAACTTTTTAATAGCTTTCTTTGCCAAACTGCACTGCCAATGCGCTTTGGCGCAAAAATGCTCCCATCTATTTTTAGGAGGAAATATATGTTAGATCTGAAACATATCCGAACAAACTTTGATGCTCTTGCTTCTGACTTAGCCAACCGCGGTGTTGAAGTTGATATTTTACATAAGCTCAAAAAACTTGACGAGCAGCGGCGCAGTCTGCTTGTCAAAACGGAGACAGCTAAAGCTGAACGCAATACAGCCTCTGCCGCTATTGCACAGGCCAAGCGTCAAAAAGAAGACCCGTCAGAAGCCATTTCAGCCATGAAAAAACTAGCTGCAGAAATTAAACAGTTTGACCATGAATTGGCTGAAATCGAAGAAAAACTTCAGACCATTCTCTGGGAGCTTCCTAATATCCCTGCTAAAGATGTTCCGGTTGGGGCAGATGAGTCAGATAATGTCGAAGTACGCCGCTGGGGAAAACCGAAAGACTTTGATTTTGACATAAAAGCGCATTGGGATATCGGTGAAGCATTAGAAATCCTTGACTGGGAAAGAGGCGGTAAAGTAACCGGCTCACGTTTTCTTTTTTATAAAGGGCTAGGCGCCCAGTTAGAGAGAGCTGTCTACAACTTCATGCTGGATGAGCATGCTAAAGAGGGCTATACAGAGGTCATTCCTCCTTACATGGTTAATCATGAGTCGATGTTTGGCACTGGTCAGTATCCTAAATTTAAGGAAGATACTTTTGAATTAGCGGCATCTGATTATGTTCTTATTCCTACCGCTGAAGTACCTCTGACCAACTATTATCGAGATGAAATTCTAGATGGTAAGGACCTTCCGGTTTATTTTACAGCTATGAGTCCTTCATTTCGCTCAGAAGCTGGTTCAGCCGGCCGCGATACTCGGGGATTAATTCGGCTGCATCAATTTCACAAAGTCGAAATGGTTAAATTCTCCAAGCCGGAAAACTCCTATGATGAGCTGGAAAAAATGACAGCCAATGCCGAAAATATTCTTAAAAAACTTGGCTTGCCTTACCGAGTTATCGTGCTCTGTACTGGTGACATGGGCTTTTCAGCTGCTAAGACTTATGATTTAGAAGTTTGGCTGCCAGCCCAAAACACTTACCGAGAAATTTCCAGCTGTTCAAATACGGAGGATTTCCAAGCCCGACGCGCGCAAATCCGCTACCGAGACGAAGCAGACGGTAAAGTGAAATTGCTGCATACCCTCAATGGTTCCGGATTGGCTGTCGGCCGTACTGTAGCAGCTATTTTAGAAAATTACCAAAATGAAGACGGTTCTGTCACAATACCGGAAGTCCTGCGTCCTTACATGAAAGGCACAGACAGGATTCCCCTAAAACCATAAGTGGCTGACAGTACTGACACAAAAACAAAGGAATCTATGACAAAGTCCAGATTCCTTTTTACGGCTCTATAATTTCTGTAGTGGGTAAATCCACTGCGAAGATTATAGGGCTTTTTAATGCAGACAAAAAGTCCCATATGACTTATAATGAAAAGCGTTGAAACAACTCATTAGAAAGATTCATATGGAACAACTCTATCATACTACAGAATTGATTGGAATTAAAGATAAAAACATTACTCTGAATAAAGTTTTTAAGTGTCAAACACACATTGAGGTCTGGGCTAGGCTTGATTATGAGCCTAAATCTTGTCCAACTTGTGGGGGAAAGCAGATAAAATACGACTTCCAAAGGCCGTCAAAGATTCCATACCTTGAAATTGCTGGATTTCCTAGTCTTATCAAACTCAAAAAGCGTCGTTTCCAGTGCAAAAGCTGTCGCAGAGTTACAGTCGCTGAGACTAACTTGGTTCGGAAAAACTGCCAAATCGCTGAACCTGTTAGACAAAAGATCACACAAGGCTTGATCAAACGTGATGCTCTGACACACATCGCTCAGAACTTGGCTGTTTCAACGTCAACTGTCCATCGTAAGCTCAAGCAATTCACCTTCAAAGAAGACTTTTATCATCTGCCTGAGCTCCTCTCCATCGATGAATTTTCTTATCAAAAGGGTAAACTAGCCTTCATTGCTCAAGATTGTGAAACCAAGAAAATCATCACGATCCTGGATAATCGGACACAAACAACCATTCGCAATCATTTCTTTAAGTACTCTAAAAAGGCTAGAAACAGCGTTAAAAGCGTTACCGTTGATATGTCTGGCAGCTATATTCCTCTTATCAAAACTCTATTTCCTAATGCTCAAATCGTTCTTGATAGATTTCACATCGTACAGCATATTAGCCGAGCTCTTAATCACACTCGCATTCAACTCATGAAACAGTTTGACAAGAAATCTCTGGAATATCGTGCCCTCAAATACTACTGGAAACTGGTCTTGAAAGACAGCCGAAAACGTTCTTTGAACCGTTTTTACTCAAGAACTTTTAGGGAGACCCTGACACCAAAAGAATGCTTGACCAAAATCTTCCAGCTTGTCCCTCAATTACAGGGCTACTATGACCTTTATCAGCTCCTGCTTTTCCACTTGCAAGAGAAAAACGCTAACTGTTTCTTTGACCTGATAACAGAAGCTTTCCCACACCTTAATCAAACCTTTAGAACCACTCTTGCCACACTTGTTCGCTATAAAAAATACGTTACAAACGCCATACAGATGCCCTATTCTAACGCCAAACTTGAGGCTACAAACTCATCAAGGACATCAAGCGTAATGCCTTTGGTTTTCGGAACTTTGACAATTTTAAAACTCGCATCCTTATCGCTTTGAACATAGCAAAAGAGGAGACGAACTTTGTCTCCTCTCGTGCTTAGCTATAAGTCACCCACTACAGTTGACAATGAGCCCTTTTTACATGATTTCATAACAAGATACAAAGGCCGTGAAAAAATCCGTATGAAAAGGCGGTAAGTCCGAAATCTTTGATTTCGCAGACGCACCCCTGTCAAGACGACTAGAAGGGTGCGGTCGGCTGTTAAGACGACAAAGCCTTCAGACGTCTACGGCTGGCGGTAAGTCCGAAATCTTTGATTTCACAGGCAGCACTTCTGCCAAGACGACTAGGGAGGGGCAGAACCCCAAACTATAAGGTCCCCAGTCAGCTTGGCAAGCTGCTTGGATTCTAAGATTGTCCGTTAGCTAGCTTGTAATAAGGCAAGAGGACTTTAAAACCTCGGTTTAGATTTTCAATCAATTCAGTTAAGGTTTGATTCTCCTTGATGGGAAAATCATATTTGACTAAAACTTTCCGAACCTCGCCTTGTTTTACTTGCTTTTTCAGCTGCTGACGGTTTTCTTCTGTCCCAGTTAAACGGTAGCTCTTCCCCTTCTCCTGCACCAGATAATAAAGCGGTGCATCAATAGGAAGCTCTAGAACCTGATGCTGCTTAGCCAATGTCCGCTCCGATTTTTGCCGTTCAATAAAGCTGACCTCTGCAGATATTCCAAAATCATTCTTTTGACCGTACAGACGAATAGCAAAACCGACATCATCCGATTTATCTTCAGGAGCTTTATAGTAGCACCAAAAATGAGGGCGGGCAATTTGGGCTTGATTAGCCCAATTGCTCACCCTGCCCATTTCCCAAGGACTGATTTTTAGAGCCAGAGCTTTAGCGATTTCAGTGAAACTGGCTCTAGCTGCTTGTCCAGCTTGTTTTAGGGACAGCATATCATCAGCCAAGGGACCGGCTTTTTCCGGCTTAATGTATCTGACTCCTCGAAAAGCAAGATAGTGATTTATTTCCTGATACATCTTTTCCCTCACAGCCTTTGTTATAAAATCTTTCGTGAAAACACTTGAGAGAACAGCTGGTATGAAGACAGCCGTGCTATTAAAGGCAAGCTGGCTTTTCAGTATTTTCTAAAACGCCGATACCGCTTTTCAAGCAAGTCTTCAAGAGGAAGCTGGCTAAGTTTTTCTATCTCTGCTATCAAGCTGGTTTTGATGCGTTCAATGATTTCGCTGGAAAAGTAGCCGTGTTCGGGAATGATTTGGTCAATTACTCCCATATTAAGTAATTCTCCTGCGGTAATTTTCATCAATTCAGCTGCTTCTGTAGCCCGGCTGCCATCCTTCCAGAGAATTGAGGCAAAACCTTCCGGACTGAGGACTGCGTAAATCGTATGTTCCAGCATCCAGACCTGATCAGCTACAGCAAGTGCTAAGGCACCGCCGGAACCGCCTTCGCCGATAATAATGGCAATGATGGGAACCCGCAAATCACTCATCTCAAGAAGATTTTTGGCGATAGCTTCGCCTTGGCCCCGTTCCTCAGCACCAATCCCAGGATAAGCACCGGCTGTATTAATAAAAGTAATAACAGGACGGCCGAATTTTTCAGCCTGCTTCATCAGCCTCAGTGCCTTACGATAGCCTTCAGGATTAGGCTGACCAAAATTACGCTTCAAATTGTCCTGCAAATTTTTCCCTTTTTGAATGCCGATAACCGTAACCGGACGGCCGTCCAAACGGGCAAGGCCGCCGACAACAGCGCCATCATCTGCAAAGTGACGATCACCATGCAATTCCATGAAATCATCAAAAATGAGTTCTGCATAATCAAGAGCCGTCAGCCGTCCTTGATTCCGCGCTTCTTTTAAAATTCTAGCGACATCGCTCATTTGCTGCTACCTCCGTGGAATTCAAGTAATCTGGCGATTGTATCCGGCATTTCCGTTCGTTTAACAATAGCATCAATAAAACCATGATCCAGCAGAAATTCTGCCTTTTGAAAATCATCCGGCAGACTTTCCCGAACAGTAGTCTCGATGACACGCCGACCAGCAAACCCCACGAGTGCCTGCGGTTCTGCTAAAATAATATCACCTTCCATAGCAAAACTTGCAGTTACGCCCCCGGTCGTCGGATCCGTAAGAACAGTCAGATAAAATAGGCCAGCATTTGCGTGGCGCTTAACCGCCGCCGAAATCTTAGCCATCTGCATAAGACTCATAATGCCTTCCTGCATGCGGGCACCGCCGGAAGCTGTAAAAATCACAACTGGCAGTTTTTCTTTAAGAGCCAGTTCAAACAGCTGTGTGATTTTTTCTCCGACAACAGTCCCCATACTTGCCATAATAAAATTTGAGTCCATAACAGCAAGCGCCGTAAGCTGACCTTTGATTAAAGCCTTACCTGTTATGACAGCCTCATCTAAACCCGTCTTTTTTCTGGCTTGAGCTAATTTCTCTTCATAGTCAGGAAATTTCAACGGATTCTTTGTCTCCATTCCGGCAAATAACTCTTCAAAAGACCCGTCATCGACAGTGATAGCCAAGCGTTCCTGAGCTGAAATACGGAAATTATAAGAACAAGACGGGCAAATCTTAGCTGGCCCCAGATCTTTCTGATAAATCATATGCTTACATGCTGGACATTTAGCAAATAACTCATCAGGAACTTCCGGAGCTTCCCGCTGCGCTTCTCTTTTCACGGAATGATTAGGGTTTATTCTAATATATTTATCTTTTTTACTAAATAAAGCCATGAAACCTCCCTCCTATCAATCCTTCTTATGATAATTCGGCAGGAATGATTCCATCAGGAAAGACGTATCATAATCACCGGCAATAACATGGCTGTCAGAGATTAAATCCATTTGAAAGCTGGTATTCGTTATAACACCTTCAATCTCTAACTCATACAAAGCCCGCTGCATTTTCATAAGCGCATCAAAGCGGTTTTCCCCGTGGACAATGATTTTAGCAATCATACTGTCATAGTAAGGAGGAATAGTGTAACCGGGATAAACAGCAGAATCAACACGTAAACCAACTCCTCCGCCCGGCAGGTAGAGGTCTGTAATTTTTCCGGGACTCGGCGCAAAATTGAAATCAGGATTTTCAGCATTAATTCGGCATTCAATGGCGTGCCCCTTAATGGTAATATCAGTCTGTGTAAAAGATAAAGCCTGACCGGCAGCTATCTTAATCTGTTCTTTGATGATATCAATTCCTGTCACAAATTCTGTCACTGGATGCTCAACCTGCACACGGGTATTCATCTCCATAAAATAGAACTGTCCCGATTTTTCATCCAAGAGGAATTCAATCGTCCCTGCACTTTCATAAGCAACAGCCTGAGCAGCACGTACAGCAGCAGCACCCATTTTCCCTCGAAGTGTAGGGCCGATGGCAACTGAAGGGCTCTCTTCAAGCACTTTTTGATTATTACGCTGCAAGGAACAGTCTCTCTCTCCTAAATGGACGATATGGCCAAAACTGTCTCCCAAAATCTGGACCTCAATATGCCGAGCCGGATAGATAACCTTTTCGATGTACATGGCACCATTCCCAAAAGCGGCTAAAGCCTCCTGGGAAGCAGATTCAAAAGCAGGAGCCAGATCGCTTTTCTTATCAACTTTGCGAATGCCCTTGCCGCCGCCGCCTGCAGAGGCCTTTAGCATGACGGGGTAACCGACCGTCTCAGCTATTTCAAGGGCTTCTTCGACAGTAAAGACTTCCCCGGGAGAACCCGGAATAACAGGAACGTCAGCTTTAATCATCTCTGCACGCGCATTAATCTTATCCCCCATCTTATCCATGATGGAACCGGCCGGACCGATAAATTTAATATTCATTTCCTCGCACATGGTTGCAAATTTAGCATTTTCGCTCAAAAAGCCAAATCCTGGGTGGATAGCTTCCGCTCCAGAGACAACAGCTGCCGATAAGACTGAATTCATATTCAAGTAAGAATCAGCCGATTTGGCAGGACCTATGCAGATTGCTTCATCAGCTAAATTAGTGTGGAGAGCCTCTTTATCAGCCTCTGAATAGACAGCAACTGTTGTAATTCCAAGCTCACGCGCTGCTCGAATAATGCGCACCGCAATTTCACCGCGATTAGCAATTAAAATTTTTTTAAACATAGTGCTGTACTTCTCCTTTATCAGCTTTTTTATTTTAGCTGCCAATCGCAAAAGTTAAGGTCCCGCTGGCGGCTAACTGTCCGTCTACTTCCACCTTTGCCTCAACAACAGCAATCGTCCCGCGGCGTTTTATGAATTTAGCGGTCATAACCAGCTGATCCCCTGGGACAACTTGCTTTTTAAATTTCACCTTATCCATTCCGGCGTAAAAAACCAATTTGCCTTTATTTTCCTCTTTAGACAGCTCCAGAACCCCGGCAGTCTGTGCTAAAGCTTCCATGATTAAGACTCCCGGCATCACAGGATACTGAGGAAAGTGACCGTCAAAGAAAGGTTCATTGATGGTGACATTTTTTAAAGCAACAATTTCATCCTCTTCTGCTTTGATAACACGATCAACTAAGAGCATAGGATAACGGTGGGGCAATGCTTCACGAATTTTTTGAATATCAATCATTTTATACGTACCAACCCTTCGCCAAATTCAATGACCTTTTCATTAACTGCCAAAATTTCCGTCACGATTCCGTCACGTGGTGCAGGAATTTCATTCATGACTTTCATGGCTTCGATAATCAGCAAGGTCTGTCCCTTTTTAACGGTATCGCCAACAGATATAAAAGGCGGTTTATCTGGCGCAGGAGCCAAATAAGCAACGCCCACAAGCGGACTCTCAACAAGATCCCCTTCAGCTTCTGCAGTTGCAGCAGATGCTGAAGGCTCAGCTGAATCCGCAGAAACTAAAGATGAAGGTGCTGGTGATTCCTTTTCTGAAACCGGTTCAGCAACAGAATTGGCAGGAGCTGCAGGCTCTGGTAAATGAGCAGTGTTTTTACTAAAAGTCAGTTCATCATTTGCACTGCGGTAAGAGAATTCCTTAAGACTTGACTGATCAAACTGAGCCATTAAGTCTTTAATTTCTTCAATATTCAAGATTAGTCCTCCCAACGTTTGAAGGCTGTCACCGCATTATGCCCGCCAAAACCAAAGGTATTGGACAAAGCATATTTAATTTCTGCAGCCTGTCCTTGTCCATAGACAACATTAGCTTCGATGTCAGCTGACAGTTCTTTTGTTCCGGCAGTCATCGGAACAAAACTGTTGCGGATTGCTTCAATTGTAGCAATTGCTTCTACACCGCCTGCTGCACCGAGGAGGTGACCGGTAAACGATTTAGTTGATGATACTGGAACATTTTTCCCGAGAACCGCAACAATAGCCTGACTTTCTCCTTTTTCGTTAGCCTGCGTTGAAGTCCCATGTGCATTGACATAATCAATATCTGCTGCTTCAACCCCTGCTTCCTTCATTGCCAGCTGCATAGCTTTAGCTGCTCCGGAACCGTTTGGATCCGGACTGGTTTGGTGATAAGCATCACAGGTATTTCCATAGCCGACAATTTCCGCTAGGATGGTCGCCCCGCGTTTTTGAGCATGTTCAAGACTTTCAAGAACTAAGACTCCAGCGCCTTCTCCCATAACAAAACCATTGCGGTCTTTATCAAAAGGAATAGAAGCACGGTTAGGATCTTCGGTCGTTGACAGTGCCGTTAAAGCATTGAAACCGCCAATACCGATCTCGTTAATAGTACATTCAGCCCCGCCAGCAAGAACAACATCCTGAAAACCAAATTTGATTTCCCGGAAAGCTTCACCGATAGCATCATTAGCTGACGCACAAGCTGTTGTAATAGATTTACATACCCCTTTAGCGCCAATACGAAGAGCAATATTGCCGGCTGCCATATTAGACAATGCTTTAGGAACAAACATTGGCTGGATACGCTTAATGCCTTTTTGGTGCATCCGGATAATCTGTTCCTGCATCTCCTGCAGACCACCAATACCGCTGGAGACAATTACACCCGTACGGTCGCGATCCACTGCTTCCATATCTAAATCAGCATTTGCCAATGCTTCCAAGGTAGCATAAATCGCATAAATCGAATACATGTCCATCCGGTTTTTATCCTTGCGAACAAAATATTTATCAAAAGGAAAATCCTTAATCTCACCGGCATTATGAACTGGAATTTCCGATGTGTCAAATTTGGTGATCGGACCAATCCCAATTTTCCCTTTTTCCAAACTGTTCCAAAATTCTTCTGGTGTATTACCTATTGGCGATGTCACCCCATAACCTGTAACTACAACTCTGTTGAATGTCATAATGTTAAACCCTTCTTTGTTTATTATATTGAGGAAAAACTAGAGATCTTTAGTTTCTCCAAAAACAGCAACTATTACTAGGCATAAGAACTGACCAGCAATATTGATATGATTTTTTCACAATAGTTTAGCGAAAACAAGCTGTATAAAAACCAGCAAAAATGTAAATTTATCCCAAAAATATCAGTACCTACATCGTCATCCCGCCGTCAATGGCAATAACCTGACCTGTAAGATATTCTTGCTGTGCTAAAAAAGCGGCGACTTCAGCGACTTCTTCGGCCTTGCCGATCCGTTTCATCGGTATCTGTGCCAGCATGCTTTCTTTCATCTTATCAGGAATGGCATCTGTCATATCTGATTCAATAAAACCGGGAGCAATGGCATTAATTCTCACCCCACGGGCAGCAACTTCACGTGCAACTGACTTTGTCAGACCAAGAAGTCCCGCCTTAGAGGCTGCATAATTAGCCTGACCGACATTTCCAGTCAAGCCGACAACACTGGACATATTAATAATAGCACCTTGACGGGCCTTTGTCATCGGTTTTAAGACTGACTGTGTCATATTAAAAGCCCCAGTGAGATTGATTTTTAAAACACTTTCAAAATCAGCTTCTGTCATTTTTAACATCAGTTTGTCATTAGTAACCCCAGCATTATTAACCAAGATATCAATATTCCCCAGTTTTTCCTGCGCTTCTTTCACCATCCGCTGAGCATCCGCATAATCCGAAACGTCACCCGAGACAGCAATCACTTTTACACCGTAAGGAGCAAATTCTGCCAAGAATTCTTCCGAAATAGCAGAACGTCCGTTCAAAACAATATTAGCACCCAAAGCGGCAAATTTATGTGCAATGGCTAAACCGATACCCCGTGTTGACCCTGTAATAAAAGCATTTTTATTTTGAATTTCCATGATATCCCCTCTATGACTTTTCATTAACTAATGCTTGAAGACTTTCAAGGTCTTCAACATGTGCAACAGATACGTTTTTATCAATTTTCTTAACAAAACCGCTTAGAACTTTACCCGGACCAACTTCAACAAACGCTTCAACTCCTGCATTTTTCATTGTGGCAACTGAATCATAAAAGCGTACTGGCTCCATCACTTGACGGGCTAAGAGTGCTTTTATATTTTCTGTTTCCATAACTTTGGCCTCTGTGTTGCCAACTAAAGGAATCTGCAAAGGTTTAACAGTTACTTTTTCCAGTTCAGCCGCCAGCTGTTCACTGGCAGATTTCAGAAGAGCTGTATGGAAAGGACCGGAAACCTTAAGCGGAATCAGCCGTTTAACCCCAGCTGCTTTGAAAAGCTCTACAGCATAGTCCACTGCAGCGGTCTCACCGCCGATAACAATCTGCCCCGGAGTATTGTAGTTAGCCGGACTGACAATTCCTTTAACTGACGCCTTTTGGCAGATTTCTTCAATAACAGAGGGCTCTGTATTCATAACAGCCACCATTTTGCCTGTCCCTGCAGGCGCAGCAGTCTCCATAAATTGACCGCGTTTAGCCACTAAATCCACAGCCTCTTCAAAACTCAGTGCCCCTGCAGCAACTAAGGCAGAGTATTCACCTAAAGATAGGCCAGCTACCATATCTGCAGCAAACCCCTTTTCCTGCAGCACTCTGTAAATAGCTACAGAAGTTGTCAGGATGGCTGGTTGAGTATAACGCGTTTGGTTAAGTTTTTCCTCATCATGATTAATCAGTTCGCGAAGATCATATCCCAAAATACGGCTGGCAGTTGAAAAAGTTTCTTTAACGATGGGATACGCTTCATATAAATCAGCTGCCATACCGACTTTCTGTGCCCCTTGACCGGCAAATAAGAATGCTGTTTTTGTCATTTTTTAATTCTCCACATCGGCCCAACGTGCCGCTTCTGCTTTAATGATTTCAGCTGCTCCGTAATACAAATCTTCTAAAATTTCTTTACAGCTTTCTTCCTTGCTGACAAAGCCGGCAATTTGACCAGCCATTACAGAACCATTATCAACATCGCCATCTACAACTGCATTGCGCAGTGCACCCGCACCGAGCTCTTCAATTTCCTGCTCATCTTTGATACCGCGCAGATAGTCTTTTTCAGCGTTGGCATAGGCCGTTGACAGTCTGTTTTTAATTGCCCGCACCGGATGGCCAACTACTTGGGCAGAAATAACAGTATCAATGTCCTTAGCCTTAAGAATCTTGTTTTTGAAGTTTTGATGGGCATTAGATTCTTTAGCTACCGCAAACCGAGTTCCGACCTGAACAGCATCAGCCCCAAGCATAAAGACTGCCGCAGCTCCGCGCCCGTCAGCAACACCGCCGGCACCGATAACCGGGATATCAACAGCAGCAGCCACCTGACGGACTAATGTCATGGTGGTCAATTTTCCGATATGACCGCCGGCTTCCATCCCTTCAGCAATAATGGCATCAGCCCCAAGCTTTTCCATCCGCTTAGCCAATGCAACGCTTGGGACAACCGGAATAACAGTAATTCCTGCTTCATGGAAACGCTCCATATACTTCCCAGGGTTACCGGCTCCTGTTGTCACCACTTTTACCCCTTCTTCTATAACAAGGTCAATAATGTCATCAACAAATGGTGACAAGAGCATAATATTTACACCAAAAGGCTTATCAGTAATTGATTTTACTTTATCAATATTAGCTTTTACGACTTCTTTCGGCGCATTCCCGCCGCCGATGATACCAAGGCCGCCAGCATTTGATACTGCCCCAGCTAAATCACCATCGGCAACCCAGGCCATACCTCCTTGAAAGATAGGATATTTAATATTTAATAATTCTGTAATTTTCGTTTTCATTTACTCAACCTTCTAAGTGTAGCTTTTAATAATTTGACAATCAAACTATCAAAATAAGAAGAGAGAATATTCGGCTACGAATACTCTCAAATCTTCCTATTATTTTGTTTTCTCTTCAACGTAAGCAACCAAGTCACCTACAGTGTTCAGACCATCTTCAGTTTCAATTTGAATATCGAATTCATCTTCAATTTCTGAAATGACTTGAAAAACATCAAGTGAATCAGCATCAAGCTCATCGAAAGTTGTTTCTGCTTTCACTTCTTCAGCTTCTTTGCCGAGTTCTTCTACGATAATTTCTTGTACTTTTTCAAATACTGCCATGTTTATTTCTCCTTAAAATAAATATTTTTTTATAATGTGCTGATGCACAAGATATAACTAGATTTTAACAATTAGTGAGCCCCATGTCAAACCCCCGCCGAAACCAGCCAGCAAAATTGTCTGAGAACCATCTAATTTGATAAGGTTATTTTGAACACATTCAGATAATAGAATAGGAATGCTCGCCGCACTGGTATTCCCGTATTCCATCATATTGGCTGGGAATTTTTGGCGATCAATCCCCATTTTCTTTGCCATCTTATCTAAGATTCGGCTGTTAGCCTGATGCAAAAGAAAATAATCGACTGATTCAGCAGGCAAACCAGATTCAGCAAGCAGGTGAATGATACTTTGTGTAACATCTCTGATTGCAAAATCAAAAATAGCCCGCCCGTCCATCTTCAGAAACTTATCATCTTCACCTTTTTCAGAAAAAGGTGAGTCAAGGGCTGCCACCCCCGAAGATAAACTTTCACCGCGGCTGCCGTCAGAATGCAGCGATTCTGCAAGAAAGTGCTGCTCTTTGCTTTTTTCCAGAAGAACGCCGCCGGCACCGTCACCAAACAGTACAGCTGTCCTTCGGTCAGACCAGTCAAGGGTTTTAGACAGTGTTTCTGCCCCAATAACAAGGCCTTTGCGGTAAGAGCCACCCTCCAGCAGTTTTTGAGCAGCAGAGAGAGCAAAAACAAAGCCGCTGCAAGCCGCTGTCACATCAAAAGCAAAAGCTTTTACAGCCCCAATATTAGCTTGGACACGAGCCGCTGTAGAGGGCATTAAAGAATCCGGCGTAATGGTAGCTATGATAATAAAATCTAACTCTGAGGCATCTGTACCTGACCGCTGTAAAAGTTCCTCAGCAACATGCGTGGCCAGTTCACTGGTTGTCTCAGTTTGACTGATATGACGCCGGCGGATTCCTGTACGAGAGGCAATCCACTCATCGCTAGTATCCATAATTTTTGCGAGGTCATCATTACTGATGACCTGCTGCGGAGCATAGTGAGCCACTTGTGTGATTTTTGCAAATGTCATTACACCAACTCCTCCAGAAACTTATGAAGATTGCTTAGCCCTCGAGTCAAGACTTTTATCTCATCGCTGTCTAAACCTTCTACTATATGTGTAACCATAGATTTGTGAAATCTGCTGTGCAGCCGATTAAGCAGCCGGCCTTTTTTCGTCAGACGCAAATGGACAACACGCCTGTCTGCTGTTGAACGCATTCTTTCAATATAACCTTTTGTCTCTAATTTATTTAAACTGGTTGTAACAGTCCCGAGAGTTAACATCAATTCACGAGCAATATCACTTGGTGTCACATCACGTTGTTTGCCGATAATTTCAATTGTGTGCATTTCTTTTAAAGAAACGTCTTTAAACCGGCTGGTTTTTAGGCTAATTTCTTCAATGACCTGAACTCTATTGAAAATATCAACAAGATACTCGTTTATTTTGTCATATTCCAAGACCTTACCCCCTTACCATAAACTTTGACAATCAAAGTATATCAAAACTTAAAACAATTTTCAATGTTTTTCTGAAAATAAATGAGTATTTGCTTACTTCCCTGTAAACTTTGGCCGCCTTTTTTCGCCGTAAGCCCGAACTCCTTCTTTAAAGTCTTCTTTAAAAGCCAGTTCTTCCTGAAGTTTTAGTTCGGTTTCAGCATAATCATCCCAGCCAGCAAACGAAGAAGCCCAAACCATCTCTTTAATAGCACGGTAAGAATTAATAGAACCGCGCAATAGACGTTTAACAAGCTGCTTGGTCGTCCGTTCAAGCTTTTCACTTTCACACAGCCGGTAAACAATGCCGTAATCAAGTGCTTTTTCTGCTGTTAGGCCCTCCCCTGTCATAGCCAGCTGAGTGGCACGCGTTATACCGATAGCCCTGCTCATCAAAAACAAGCCGCCGGCATCAGGTGCCAGACCAACATTAACAAAAGCCTGAATAAATTTTGTCTGAGGTGTAGCTATAACGAAATCAGCCGCTACTGCCATATTAGCCGCTGCTCCTGCAACTGCGCCGTCAATACTCATAATGACCGGTTTGGGCAATCGTTTAATGGCAAAAGAAATCTTATTGACTAATTCAGCAATCAAAACAAGAGACTGGACATCATCAGCCTCTACTGCCCGCTGCATCTCCACCAAATCGCCGCCAACAGAAAAAACTTTGCCGTTAGCGTTAATAATCAGGATTTTAACCTGTTCATCTGCTTCTGCCTCTGCTAATGCAGCCAAAATTTCCTGACAGACTGGGATATTAAAACCATTTGAAACATCCGGTCGATTAAACGTTAATGTCGCAACCTCATCACTGACACTGTAAAGAATTCCATTATAGGACATGTTTTTCCTCCAAAATAGACTAAAAAGTTTGACAGTCAAATTATTTTTGAAATTGCTTTTATTTTACACAAAAAAAAGCCTGAACGCAAGATAAAAAGCAATTATTTTCTTGACAAAAGCAGAGGCTTCCGCCTAATAACACTGATTTATCAAACTTTCCGATGATAACAAAAATGAATTTAGCAACACAAGATGTTACAAAGCCTCATTATAAACAGAAAGCAGACTGGAACACTTCAAAACAAATACAGTTTACAGCCATATGATCCTGTTTTCCCCCAACTTTTGCAAATATGAAAAGAAAGCAGGCCGATTTTCCGAAAACTGCTGACACCCGCCCTAAATTCTGCTATAATTTACTTAAAAATGACAGTTAATGGAGAAATTATGAAAGTCGTTAAATTTGGTGGAAGTTCATTAGCTTCTGCAGAACAACTGAGAAAAGTTTTTGACATTATAAAATCCGATAAGGATCGCCGCTTTGTTATTGTGTCTGCTCCGGGAAAACGCGATGCTGATGACAGTAAAGTAACGGATGCTTTGATTAGGTATTACCGGGCGTATACGAGCGATCAGGATGTTACAGAAAAACAAAACTGGATTATCCAGCGCTACAAAGCAATTGTTGATGATTTAAATTTAGACTATTCAATTTTAGAAAAAATTTCAGAATCTATCACAAAGCTGGCAACCTTGCCTATCGAGGGCAATGATTTTCTTTATGATACCTTCTTAGCAGCAGGTGAAGACAATAATGCTAAACTCATTGCCGCATTTTTCCGTAAAAACGGTCTGTCAGCCCGTTATCTCCATCCCAGAGAAGCTGGTATTGTTGTCTCAAGTGAACCAGGCAATGCGCGAATCCTGCCTTCCAGCTATGATAAATTGGAAGAATTAAGAGATGAAGATGATATCTTGGTTATCCCTGGATTTTTCGGTGTAACGGTCAATAACCAAATCTGTACTTTTTCACGCGGAGGTTCTGATATCACAGGCTCAATTTTAGCAGCCGGTGTTAAAGCTGATCTTTATGAAAACTTTACTGATGTGGACGGCATCTTTGCCGCTCACCCTGGAGTCGTCAGAAAACCGGACTCCATTAAAGAACTGACTTACAAGGAAATGAGGGAACTTGCTTATGCCGGATTTACAGTCCTTCACGATGAAGCGCTAATTCCAGCTTACCGCGGAAAAATTCCTTTAGTCATTAAGAATACAAACAACCCGCAGCACCCCGGAACTAAGATTGTCACAAAACGCCGCAGCAACGGCATGCCGGTTGTTGGAATTGCCGGAGATGACAACTTTGTCAGCATCAACATTTCAAAATACTTAATGAACCGCGAAGTCGGTTTTGGGCGCAAAGTCATGCAAATTTTGGAAGAACTCAACATTCGTTGGGAACACATCCCTACAGGAATTGACGACATGTCCATTGTTCTGCGTACGCGTGAACTGACACCAATCAAAGAGGAAGAAATTGTATCGCAGCTCACACGCAAACTGGAAGTTGACCATGTTGATATTGAGCGCGATCTTTCCATCATTATGCTTGTCGGTGAAAATATGAAAAGCCATGTCGGTGTTGCTGCAACTGCGACAAAAGCACTGTCAGACAAGGGCATCAATATAGAGATGATTTCTCAGGGCTCCAGCGAAGTCTCTGTCATGTTTGTTATCAAAACCGAAAATGAAAAGAAAGCCGTGCGGGCACTCTACCAAGCCTTTTTCCCGCACGAAAACAGCTAACCACTTTCTTATTTATATTAAAAAAACCGATAAAATCTAAATGATTCTATCGGTTTTTAATGGCTCTATAATATCTGTAGTGGGTAACTCCACACTGGAGATTATGGAGCTTTTTGACTGTAGAAAAAAAGTCCCATATGACTTATAATGAAAAGCGTTCAAACAACTCATTAGAAAGGCTCATATGGAACATCTTAAGCATACCACAGAATTAATCGGAATGAAAGACCCAAATATCATCATAGGGAGTGCTGTTAAATACGATAGTCATATTGTCATCAACGCTATGCTGGATTATCCACCAAAACAGTGTCCTCTCTGTAATCACCACATGATTAAATATGATTTCCAAAAGCCATCTACCATTCCAATCTTAGATATCCAAGACATGCCAACCCTCCTTAAACTCAAAAAAAGACGCTTCCAATGCAAGTCCTGCCGTAAAGTCAGAGTCGCTCAAACAAGTTTGGTTAAGAAGAATCACCAAATCTCACATCCTGTCTGCCAGAAAATCACCCAACTTCATACCGAAAAACGGACCAATACAGACATCGCTAAAGCCCTTCATATCTCCGTTTCTGCCGTCCAACGACAGTTAGAACTATTGACCTTCAAAGAGGACTTTTCAAGACTTCCTGAGGTCTTATCCTGGGATGAATTCTCTTATCAAAAAGGAAAACTCGCTTTTATCGCTCAAGATTTTCAAACCAAAAAGATTATGGCCATTTTAGACAACAACCGGCAAACAACTATCAAGAACCACTTTTTGAAGTACTCTCGAAAGGGTCGTGAGCAGGTTAAGGTCGTGACCGCAGACATATCTGGAAGCTATATCCCCCTAATCAAAAGATTATTTCCAAACGCCAAGATTGTGTTGGACCGTTTCCACATTGTGCAGCACCTAGGACGTGCTATGTTGGCTACCAGAATTGCCATCATGAAAACCTTTGATAAAGGCTCATTACCTTATCGTGCCTTAAAAAATCACTGGCGACTCTTCCAAAAAGAGAGTCGGAAGCTCTCTGACAAACCCTTCTATTCACGAACTTTCAGACAGACTTTAACACCTCGTGAAATCATTGAGAAAACATTAAATCTCTCAGACGAACTTCGCTATTACTATGATCTTTATCAGCTGCTCTTATTCCATTTTCAGCAAAAGAATTCCAAGTACTTTTTCGAACTGATCGAAGAACACATGGGCACGGTCAACTCAGTGCTTCAAACGACCTTTAAGACCTTCAAGAAATACAAAAAAGAGATTATCAACGCCCTTGAATTCCCCTACTCCAACGCCAAACTCGAAGCTACCAATAAGATTATCAAAGACATTAAGCGAAATGCCTTTGGTTTTAGGAACTTCAAAAACTTTAAAACTAAAATTCTAATCGCTTTGAACATTCAAAAAGAGAGAACCTCTCTGATTCTCTCTCGTGCTTAGCTATAAGTCACCCACTACAGTTGACAGTGAGCCTTTTTAATGATAAATTCAAACAGCCAGCTGAGCTACACCGCCATGCGCATCGGGAAGACAGGATTCGAACCTGCGGCCCCTTGGTCCCAAACCAAGTGCTCTACCAAGCTGAGCTACTTCCCGCTCTATGCACCCTGCAGGATTCGAACCTGCAACCGCCTGATTCGTAGTCAGGTACTCTATCCAGTTGAGCCAAGGGTGCTGATTACCTTTTAATGCCGAGGACCGGAATCGAACCGGTACGATGTGAAACCATCGCAGGATTTTAAGTCCTGTGCGTCTGCCAGTTCCGCCACCCCGGCGCTAAAAGCGAACGACGGGATTCGAACCCGCGACCCCCACCTTGGCAAGGTGATGTTCTACCACTGAACTACGTTCGCTATGCCGGCTACATGACTTGAACACGCGACCCTCTGATTACAAATCAGATGCTCTACCAACTGAGCTAAGCCGGCCTTTCCTCTATGCGGGTGAAGGGACTTGAACCCCCACGCTTCCTTAAGCGCCAGATCCTAAATCTGGTGCGTCTGCCAATTCCGCCACACCCGCCTCTTCTCCCCTCATGACCCGTACTGGGCTCGAACCAGTGACCCTCTGATTAAAAGTCAGATGCTCTACCAACTGAGCTAACGAGTCCTCTACTGCCTAACGGTCCCGACGGGAATTGAACCCGCGATCTTCGCCGTGACAGGGCGACGTGATAACCGCTACACCACGGGACCAGGTAACTCTTGTACAATCAAATAAATAGTACTCAGGCTAAAAGCATGCGCCTTTCTTAACGCCCTTAGTTACTTTTTATGGGAGTTAACGGGATCGAACCGCTGACCCTCTGCTTGTAAGGCAGATGCTCTCCCAGCTGAGCTAAACTCCCCCTTGCTAAGCGACTTCCTTATCTCGCAGGGGGCATCCCCCAACTACTTCCGGCGTTCTAGGGCTTAACTGCTGTGGTCGGCATGGGTACAGGTGTATCCCCTAGGCTAGCGTCACTTAACTCGATGAATAAACCTCTAGTCTACTCAAAATTGAATACCTCTCCCTCTCCTTACGCCTTGGTTAAGTCCTCGAGCAATTAGTATTAGTCCGCTTAATAGCTCACACTACTTACACTCCTAACCTATCTACCTGTTCTTCTCTCAGGGCTCTTAATAACCTACTGTTATGGGAAATCTCATCTTGAGGCAGGCTTCACACTTAGATGCTTTCAGCGTTTATCCTTCCCCTACTTAGCTACCCAGCTGTGCCCTTGGCAAAACAACTGGTACACCAGCGGTAAGTCCACTCCGGTCCTCTCGTACTAGGAGCAGCCCCTCGCAAATTTCCTACGCCCGCGACGGATAGGGACCGAACTGTCTCACGACGTTCTGAACCCAGCTCGCGTGCCGCTTTAATGGGCGAACAGCCCAACCCTTGGGACCGACTTCAGCCCCAGGATGCGACGAGCCGACATCGAGGTGCCAAACCTCCCCGTCGATGTGAACTCTTGGGGGAGATAAGCCTGTTATCCCCAGGGTAGCTTTTATCCGTTGAGCGATGGCCCTTCCATACGGTGCCACCGGATCACTAAGCCCGACTTTCGTCCCTGCTCGACCTGTATGTCTCGCAGTCAAGCTCCCTTCTGCCTTTACACGCTATGATTGATTTCCATCCAATCTGAGGGAACCTTTGGGCGCCTCCGTTACCTTTTAGGAGGCGACCGCCCCAGTCAAACTGCCCGTCAGACACTGTCTCCGTAAGGGATAACCTACCGGGTTAGAGCAGCCGTAACACAAGGGTAGTATCCCAACAACGCCTCCAGAGAAACTGGCGTCCCTCCTTCTTTGGCTCCTACCTATCCTGTACATGTCTTACAGATACTCAATATCAAACTGCAGTAAAGCTCCATGGGGTCTTTCCGTCCTGTCGCGGGTAACCTGCATCTTCACAGGTACTAAAATTTCACCGAGTCTCTCGTTGAGACAGCGCCCAAATCATTACGCCTTTCGTGCGGGTCGGAACTTACCCGACAAGGAATTTCGCTACCTTAGGACCGTTATAGTTACGGCCGCCGTTTACTGGGGCTTCAATTCACACCTTCGCTTCCGCTAAGCGCTCCTCTTAACCTTCCAGCACCGGGCAGGCGTCACCCCCTATACATCATCTTGCGATTTCGCAGAGAGCTGTGTTTTTGATAAACAGTTGCTTGGGCCTCTTCACTGCGGCTGACCTTAGTCAGCACCCCTTCTCCCGAAGTTACGGGGTCATTTTGCCGAGTTCCTTAACGAGAGTTCGCTCGCTCACCTGAGGCTACTCGCCTCGACTACCTGTGTCGGTTTGCGGTACGGGTGGTATCTCTCTACGATAGAAGCTTTTCTTGGCAGTGGGACATCACTCACTTCGCTACTATTAACTTCGCTCCCCTTAACAGCTCAGTGTCATTAGTGATAAGCATTTGACTCTTCACTCACCTCACTGCTTGGCCGGACTCTTCCATTCGTCCGGTTGAGCTAGCCTCCTGCGTCCCTCCTTCTCTCCTGATACCAGTACAGGAATATCAACCTGTTGACCATCGGATACACCTTTCGGTCTCTCCTTAGGACCCGACTAACCCAGGGCGGACGAACCTTCCCCTGGAAACCTTAGTCTTGCGGTGGACAGGATTCTCACCTGTCTTGCGCTACTCATACCGGCATTCTCACTTCTATGCCCTCCAGTGCTCCTCACGGTACACCTTCGCCGAACATAGAACGCTCTCCTACCATACCTTGCGGTATCCACAGCTTCGGTAAACTATTTCAGCCCCGGTACATTTTCGGCGCAGGGGCACTCGACTAGTGAGCTATTACGCACTCTTTGAATGAATAGCTGCTTCTAAGCTAACATCCTAGTTGTCTCTGCACCCCCACATCCTTTTCCACTTAATAGTTATTTGGGGACCTTAGCTGGTGGTCTGGGCTGTTTCCCTTTCGACTACGGATCTTAGCACTCGCAGTCTGACTGCCGGGCGGAAGTCTATGGCATTCGGAGTTTATCTGAGTTTGGTAATCCGGGAAGGACCCCTTACCCAAACAGTGCTCTACCTCCATGACTCCTTCACACCGACGCTAGCCCTAAAGCTATTTCGGAGAGAACCAGCTATCTCCAAGTTCGTTTGGAATTTCTCCGCTACCCACAAGTCATCCAAGCACTTTTCAACGTGCCCTGGTGCGGGCCTCCAGTGCGCTTTACCGCACCTTCACCCTGCTCATGGGTAGGTCACTTGGTTTCGGGTCTACATCTAGATACTCATCCGCCCTCTTCAGACTCGGTTTCCCTGCGGCTCCGCCTCTTCAGCTTAACCTCGCATCTAAACATAACTCGCCGGTTCATTCTACAAAAGGCACGCTCTCACCCATTAACGGGCTCGAACTTCTTGTAAGCACACGGTTTCAGGGGCTATTTCACTCCCCTTCCGGGGTTCTTTTCACCTTTCCCTCACGGTACTGGTTCACTATCGGTCACTAGGGAGTATTTAGGGTTGGGAGATGGGCCTCCCAGATTCCGTCGGGATTCCTCGTGTCCCGACGTACTCAGGATACTGCCGGTTATATATAACTATTTCAAATACGAGGCTCTTACTCTCTCTGGCTTATCTTCCCAGATAATTCTTCTATAGCTCTATGTAACCTGACGGCAGTCCTTCAACCCCGAAGTGTAAACACTCCGGTTTGCCCTCCTGCCCTTTCGCTCGCCGCTACTCAGGCAATCGCTATTGCTTTCTCTTCCTGCAGCTACTGAGATGTTTCAGTTCACCGCGTCTTCCTTCCTCACACGCTATCGTGTGGGATACCAGCCTCTAGCTGGTGGGTTCCCCCATTCGGACATCTCTGGATCCTCGCTTACTTACAGCTCCCCAAAGCATTTCGTTGTTTGTCACGTCCTTCTTCGGCTCCTAGTGCCTAGGCATCCACCGTGCGCCCTTACTAACTTAACCTTATTTTCTCTCTTCGGTCTTCTTTCAGCGTTTCGGTTTCTTTTTATGTTCTATCATGGCAGGCACAGACCTCTCTCTGACCTGCCATCATAAATGTGGTTGAGGTATTCAATTTTCAATGGACTAAAGCATAGAACCATCCCCCCTGCGACTTGCGCATGAGGCGGCATACGTCCTATCTCTTTATCTAGGTTCCCCTAGATAATGGAGCCTAGCGGGATCGAACCGCTGACCTCCTGCGTGCAAAGCAGGCGCTCTCCCAGCTGAGCTAAGGCCCCACATGACCTCTCAAAACTGAATAAAAACCTCTGACGTATCCGTTCTAAAGTCTTGCGACTTCTTTTCCTTAGAAAGGAGGTGATCCAGCCGCACCTTCCGATACGGCTACCTTGTTACGACTTCACCCCAATCATCTATCCCACCTTCGGCGGCTGGCTCCATTAGGTTACCTCACCGACTTCGGGTGTTACAAACTCTCGTGGTGTGACGGGCGGTGTGTACAAGGCCCGGGAACGTATTCACCGCGGCGTGCTGATCCGCGATTACTAGCGATTCCGACTTCATGGAGGCGAGTTGCAGCCTCCAATCCGAACTGAGACTGGCTTTCAGAGATTAGCTTGCCGTCACCGACTCGCAACTCGTTGTACCAGCCATTGTAGCACGTGTGTAGCCCAGGTCATAAGGGGCATGATGATTTGACGTCATCCCCACCTTCCTCCGGTTTATTACCGGCAGTCTGGCTAGAGGGCCCAACTGAATGATGGCAACTAACCATAAGGGTTGCGCTCGTTGCGGGACTTAACCCAACATCTCACGACACGAGCTGACGACAACCATGCACCACCTGTCTCCTCTGTCCCGAAGGAAAAGTCTATCTCTAGACCTAGCAGAGGGATGTCAAGACCTGGTAAGGTTCTTCGCGTTGCTTCGAATTAAACCACATGCTCCACCGCTTGTGCGGGCCCCCGTCAATTCCTTTGAGTTTCAACCTTGCGGTCGTACTCCCCAGGCGGAGTGCTTATTGCGTTGGCTCCGGCACTAAGCCCCGGATAGGGCCTAACACCTAGCACTCAGCGTTTACGGCGTGGACTACCAGGGTATCTAATCCTGTTTGCTCCCCACGCTTTCGAGCCTCAGCGTCAGTAACAGACCAGAGAGCCGCTTTCGCCGCCGGTGTTCCTCCATATATCTACGCATTTCACCGCTACACATGGAATTCCACTCTCCCCTTCTGCACTCAAGTCCTGCAGTTTCAATAGCATACATTGGTTAAGCCAATGCCTTTGACTTCTGACTTACAAAACCGCCTGCGCTCCCTTTACGCCCAATAATTCCGGACAACGCTCGGGACCTACGTATTACCGCGGCTGCTGGCACGTAGTTAGCCGTCCCTTCCTCGTAAGTTACCGTCACTGCCTGAACTTTCCACTCTCAAGCACGTTCTTCACTTACAACAGAGCTTTACGAAACGAATTCCTTCTTCACTCACGCGGCGTTGCTCGGTCAGGGTTCCCCCCATTGCCGAAGATTCCCTACTGCTGCCTCCCGTAGGAGTCTGGGCCGTGTCTCAGTCCCAGTGTGGCCGTTCACCCTCTCAGGCCGGCTATGTATCGTCGCCTTGGTAGGCCTTTACCCTACCAACTAGCTAATACAACGCAGGTCCACCTCTAAGCGGAGCTCTTGCCCCTTTCTTCCCTCAAACAGGCGTCTGAGAAAAATATGCGGTATTAGCTATCGTTTCCAATAGTTATCCCCCTCTTAAAGACAGGTTACCTACGCGTTACTCACCCGTTCGCGACTCCTCTTCCTTGTGAGTGCAAGCACTCGGTAAGAAAGAAGCGTTCCACTTGCATGTATTAGGCACGCCGCCAGCGTTCGTCCTGAGCCAGGATCAAACTCTCATCACTAATATGAGCTTGTTCTTGCTCGTCTTTTCTGTCCGCTGACAGATTCTTTTTTTGACAGGTTAATTCCTTAACCCGCACGTCTTGGTTTTTATTCAGTTTTCAAAGGTCATGTCCTCCTGCGAGACCAACTCCTTTATTCTAGCAAATCCCGACTCGGCTGTCAAGAACCTTTTGGACTTTTTTTCACGCTCATCACATATCAAAAGCCTCTTAAAGAAAGATTGGGCCTACAGAAACCCTTCCCCCTCTGACAGCTTCATTAGTATAGCATCTCTCTGCCCCTGATGTCAACCCTTGAAAACGGTTTTTTGTACTAGCAACGAGGAGCACTGGGAATTGAAAGTTCTAAAATGAAGTTAGCCACTTAGATGCAAAAAAACACCTCTATGTTACACTTGTAGTTGACGAAAACACAAGTAAAGGACATAGAGATGCAAGACCATTATACACCAACAGGCAAGCACTTGACAATAGCTGATCGCCGCTTGATTGAACGCTGGAAGCAAGAAGGGAAATCTAATCGTGAGATTGCAGGTCTCTTAGGCAAAGCTCCTCAAACGATAAACAACGAGATGAAACGTGGACTGGTCCTCCAACAGGTGCGTAAGGGGAAGTTTGAGAAGCTTTATAGGGCGGATAGAGCTCAGGAAGTGTATGAGATTAATCGAAAAAATAGCCGTAAAGCTGTTAGTCTCACGAAGAAAGTCAAGGAAACCATTGTCCACTACATCAAGCTGAAGTGGTCACCTGAGATGATTTCAAAACGTAAAGTCAACGTCCCACAATCCACCATATACTACTGGATGGACAAGGGGTACCTGGGGCTGACTAAGGCAGATAGGCTGTATCCAAGAAAAGGCAAATCCCCTAAGAAAACAGCCAGTCCTAATTTCATGCCTGTTGGAAAGTCGATTGAGGAGCGGCCTGAAGCGATCACTCAACGACTGGAGGCTGGGCATTATGAGATTGATACGGTTGTTCAGACACGGGCTAAAGCGCCTTGCTTTCTGACATTAACAGATCGAAAAACCAGGTATGAAATCATTCGTTACTTGCCCAGTAAGACAGCACAAGCCGTTAACGAAGCCTTGTCGAGCATTTTACAGGAATATCAGATCACGTCAATCACAGCTGATAATGGGGCAGAATTTGCTAGACTAAGCGAGATTTTTAGTGAAGAGAAGATCTACTATGCTCACCCTTATTGCTCTTGGGAAAGAGGCTCTAATGAGAATCACAACCGTCTTATTCGACGTTTCCTACCCAAGGGAAAAACAAGAGCGACCAGAAAACTGGCCACTCAGATTGAATGGTGGATAAACAATTATCCCAAACGAATATTAAACTACAAGACACCTAGAGAAATTGTATTCAGTGGCTAACTTCAACTTGAAATTTAGCGGAGCACTGGGAATTTTATCTATCTCCATATTTGCTTGGCTGGCCGGCACATCAGCTACTGCAGCTTCTGTTCCGGCAGCGATGGCAGTTTCATAATACCATTCTTTGAATTCAATCTCTTGGAGATAGTGGTTCAGCTTTGTGATTTGATCAAGAATTTGTGCTTTTTGTTCTGTAATCAGTGCATGGCGTTCAGCTAATGTCCCATCGCCTTCTTGAGCCAAATCAACATATTGTTTTATTTTTTTGATGGGCATTCCTGTATTTTTTAGGCAATTCAGGACACGCAGCCATTTGAAATCTTCATCTTCAAAAATACGTTTCCCATTTTTCCGGCCGATCATCGGAAGTAATCCCTGCTGGTCATAATAGCGCAAAGCAGATGGAGTGACTCCCATAATTTCAGCAACTTCTTTTATTGTATAAGACATAAGCACCTCACAATTTTATGTAAATCATATCTATATTAACACTTAAAATAGTGTTTAAGTCAAGCATTATTTTTTTATCTTGAAACGCCTTTTATTTACAGCTTATCGCTGAAAATAAAAGGCTTTATAAATTATTTAAATAGCACAAGAAAAGTCTTAACAGGCAGTTGCACCTCCTTCTATTGAGCAAGACTTTTACTTTGTTTACTGCACTAGATCAAGCTCAACAGACCTACTTCATTCAAGCTATCAACAATGTGCTGTCACGGGTCATCAAAAAACATAGCTTAAGGAAATCGGACCTCATGCGTACCTGAGAGCTGATCCAGTCAATACAGCAAAAAGGCTAGGTCATGTCAGCAGTCAATTGACTTTAAATACTTGCAATCATTCAACAACTAACGAAGAGGATAAGTCAATCTAACAATTATCGGACTATCTCAAAGTAAAATAAGAGCCAAAAAAAATGATGCAGAAGCACTTCCAAAGCGGTATTAAAAGAAAAAATCATCAAAAAAGCACCTTGCAAGAGACTTGCAAAATGCTTGTAAGCGTTGATGTAAAGCAATTTTTAACGTTTTGAGAACTGGCTAGCTTTACGCGCTTTCTTAAGACCTGGTTTTGGGTGATAGAAGTAAAATATCTGCAAAAGGCTATTAAATCAAGCTTTCAATACTCATTTTCATCTCAAATAGACACTTATAACTCAATCTTACAAACAATGGATTACCATTAGATTACCAAAAATCTGTTTTCGGAGCTTATGTAGTTGAGGAATGTCCGTTACTGTATTCTACTGTATTCTACTGTATTCTACTGTATTCTACTGTATTCTACTGTATTCTACTGTATTCTACTGTATTCTACTGTATTCTACTGTATTCTACTGTATTCTTATTACTAATAGTACCCTGACTGCAATCACTTATCAACTAAAAGATAATATTGGTTGCGGTCATTTTTGCTTGAACCAAACCAAGTGATGATTTCTAAATCACGAAGATGATGCAACATTTTAACGACAAACGAGCGACTTCTTCCTGTTAGTTCAATGGCTTTTGCTGTTGTCATTTTCTCACCTGAATTATACATGAAATGAACCAGCAATTGCTCGTCTGCATTGAGGTCTCCAAAATCAGTAAACTGTTTTTCTAAACTGTCTCTGGTTCGCAGGTGTCGGCTGACAATATTATTTTCAAGCGTCAGAACAACCTTGTTTCCAGGTTCAGAGTATTTTGGCTCATGGAGGAAGGCTGATTCCATCTCTGAGTAAATCCGTTTAACACCTTCATTCATCTCACGGACCCATCCAAACTCCGTCAGGGTTCTGGCAATCCGAGGATTTCTTGAAAACCGTTCATGCTTAATATTATCAACAGTGACGATATTTGGTAGCTTTCCTGGGCTATGAATTTCCAAGCGGTCATCAAACATAAGCACACGAATATGGTCGCCATAGACAGAGTAATCACGGTGAGTAACAGCATTGACAACACCTTCAAACCAGGCAAATTCTGGATATTCAGGCAAAATTTGAAATTGCCCATTGTCATCCAGATATTGGAACTCACGCAGCTGGGTACGAATAAAGTCACGAGCCTTGATAATCAGGCTTGGTAGAGCATCATCAAAGGTCACTTCCTTAATGACGTTGAAACTGCTACCTGTCCCCATATCCGTACCATCAAACCGCTGGAAACGAACACGAGCTTGAGGGAAGAAGGCTGATGGATACTTCCCAAAAAGTAATATCGCTGCCTTGGTCAATTTTCCATGGACCAAAAAACGCCGAGCTTTGAGAATTTCTTCCGTAGAACGGTCTGAAATATCAAATCGATTCTTGAAATCCTGCACCAGACTACCATCAATGTCTTCCAAGGTCGCGTCAGCCACAACCTCATCCTCAAAGAAACGCTGTCCCTTATCATAGCTGAGTTGAGTTCGTTGTTCATAACTGAGCTTAACGATCTCATCACCCTGACGCAGGTAAACCTCATCATTAGGCGCAGCAATCACTCGGTTTGAAGACAATTCAACTGAGATGACCAAAATCACATCGTCTTCACCCTTGTGATTAACCACAGGAATTTCTTCAAATGACAAATCCAGAGGTGTCTCACGCATTTCACGGTCAATCTTTTTAAACTCATCAATGGGATAGGCTCTGCCATCTTTGAAGCCAGTAATGATGTTATTTTGCTTGTCGTCCTCAATACCGATTACCAGCTGGCCACCATCTGCATTAGCAAAGGCAATCAGGTGTTTAAGAAGTTCAGACGGCTTTTTGCGTGCAGATTTCCTGTCCAAGTATTGAGTTTCTGGTGAGAATTGGTAGTGGGATAGGGTTTGATTCATATCATTCTCCTGAGTGTTATAGCTCTATTATAACATAACCAAATCAGTTTTTTGTCACTATGGAGCAACTGCCTGATTTATCATGATTACACTCTAATTACGCCTAAACAATTAAATCAAGTAGCATCTAAATACTGTTACAACCCAGCCCTCTGTAAGCCATAATAAAATCAGCAATCTTCGATTTTAGATATGGACCACCTAAACAGACTAGAACAGAACTATTTTTAGATAATAGTGTGTAACAAAAGTACAACCTAGTCCTCGTCACCTTGCAAAATCTATTGAAAATTTATCGGTTATAATAATCTCAAATGGATTACTTTTTCCATAACAGACTCCATTCTTGACTAAATACGCTTCAACATAATGTCTTCCAGTGTAAAGTGTACTTTCTTTTCTAACTCTTCTACCTTCGACTAACTCCGAACCGTAAAAATCACCTCGTAAGGAATTTGCCAATTCAGCTTCTCTACCAGTATTTGTTACCTGCCACCAAATGTCATAATCTTGTAAACCACTAGCTTGTACTTCAAATTTAAGACTACCGTGCTTATTCAATATTGTTCCGCTTTTAATATCCTTCCACCTGAATCCTTTATGCAGATAACTTGCCTTTATTGATACATCTTTTATCAACAGTTCTCTCCATTTTGAATTTTGATGGTGACTGATGGAGTTGACATTAACAACTGGAAATTGATCCCCAATTTTCTTAAATAAGCTTTTCCTTATACAGTTAATTTTGTCTAAATAAGATAAATTATTATTTCCAACATTGAAATCTAGTTTAAGTTGTTCCAACCACTTTTCAAATGCTTCAAAGTAACTACTATCTTTATCCCATTTATTAGATAGGACTTCTGCTTTGTTTACAGGGTTATATACACAAGGTTTTCCGTCTCTAAATTCAATACTATCCTTTAAGTGTTCTATAATATAGTTAATAATATCCATAAAATCACTATGGCTTGTACTAGCAGACTGATATTGCTTTGCTGCTAATGTTGTAATGATAATAGAGCTTGGTTTATGTTCAAAATCTTCTTCAAAACAAACCTCTGCATGACGTTTCAGGAGTTGGACAATCCTTTGCAAAGGAGTTCTTACTTTATATTCAGGAACCTTTTCAATAGATGCATGAAATCTTTTAGCAACTTCTGTTTGATAAATAGAGAACCTTGAAATATCTCGAAACCACGTGGCATATCCTTTTGGATTGCTTGTCTCCCAATTAGAAATTATTTCAAAATAAGCATCATGAGTTTTATCCGTAATTGCTATAAATCCATCATCCTTTTCGTTTAGAGGAACTGATGGTAGTATGTCTATATGAAAGTTGCTTTCATCAACATATTTTAATGTCCAACAACGTTTGCTTTCCTCCGGATCATTAGACATGGACTGAGCTTTAGCATAACTCTTTACAACTTCACCCAAGTCATATTTTAAAGAAAATTGTGATTGATTTTCTCTTCTTAATGCTGTGAAATTGCAAACTATATCTATATCATAACCACCATCATCTGTCAGAGGTCTAACTGCTGTTCCTAGCTTAAACGATCCTTGCAAATATATATCTGGTCTATTTGAATTAAGTTCCGAATTTTTGATATAGTTAGCGATAGAATTATATCTCTTAGTTGCTTGCTCATACTTGGAGTCAGGAACATCTAATTCTTGAATTAGATCTTGAATCTCGTTGTTGATAATAATATCTTTCAAATACTCTTCCTTTCTAAATTATATATTTTGAGGTTGCAGAAATCCTTTTAGAGAGCCCGTCTTTAGTGAAACAATTTTTTTCTATATCCGCAGCCTCTATAATAAAATAGTCATCACTCTCCAATACCTTTTCCAGTATTTCTTTAGGTATGTCTGCTTCAAAGATTTCAAATATCTTTAATTCATCCATTTGAAAGTGAGTTGAAAACATAATCGGTTCCTTAATAGTTTTTAAGTACTCAACTTGTGTCTCTTTTACTAGGTGCTCTATAGAAATTCCAGCAGGTTCTAATTCTTCAATAAGCTCTCTAATTACAGTTACTTCCCTATTTTTCCTCGAATCAAACCAATCAAGAAACTTTACAAGGTGCTTACCTTTTGTTATCAGTCTTAAATCTTCACCTTCGTAGAATCGAGTTTCAGATTCATCTTTCAACTCTAATTCTTCTTTTAGTCTTTTGAAGGAGTCGTGATATTTATAGACACCTCCTATAGGTTGATATTGATCTATTCGTTTCCCTTTTATCAACAAATATCGATTATTATGCTTAATTTGAAATAGATAAGCACAACTCAGTCTTATATTTTTATTCCACCGCAAAAGAGACTGATACAATATTTTTATTCTACGTTTATTATGAAATATTGTTGAGGCAAGAAAACTAATAATAGCAACAATTAGATTGACAATTATGTTCTGTATTATCTCCAAATCCTACTCCTCCACTTCAAACTTAGGCAGACTATTAATTAAATCTACTGTCTGCATTGATACATTGATAATTCTAAGCAATAGATTAAAGATATACTTTTCATCTGTGCTGTAATCGTTAGGGTCATCAGTAATCCCAGACTTCTTATCCGTTTTAACTTGGTACTGGTCCATAATCCACTCAATCGCCGAGCGACCGTTGACCATGTACTCATAGGCTTTTTCAGGAATATTTCTGATGGTAATATCGTTATTATAGACAATAGCAGAACGGTCACCTTTTTTAATAAACTTCATCTTCGTAACCCTGTAAGAAGGCTGACCTGATAGCTGAATCTCCACATCATCATAGACAGGCACCTCTTCATAGTTGAGGTGTAAGTCCATCAAAGCTTTACCGACCTCAACATACTTATCTTTCTGATTAACAATCGGAATCCGAGCCAAGTCTTTCTTCAAGTCATTGGCATACTTTTCTTGATATTCACGAGAATTAAGCAGACCATAAACATAGGCAAAAGTGTCATCCAAACTTAAACCCAACTTGTCAGCAAATGCTTGGTTCATGTTGCTATTAGTTTGGAACAGTTGAGTTTCACCGTTTTCATTATCATAGCGCATGAAGCCTTGACCAGTGTCCATCGTATGCTGATTCGGCATTATATTGCTCACAAGAACGGAAAAATCTCTCGAAACCCCACGTCCTGTTGTATTGAGGACAAGATTATCTTGACCGAATTTATTGTAGTAGAGACGAGCTTCTTCATTAAGTGCCTTATCATGATAGACCTATTTTTTAGTAAATGGTCTATAAAGGCTAAGTTTTAAATGACTTTGATGGTATTCTAGTTCAATATCATTTACAGCAAATCTTTCAAGCTTACGTGACCAGTTGATATAATCAGACTTTCTATTCAGCAAATCTTTTCGTTCACCTGCAGGAATTGTTTTCAAACGTGTAAGTTCACTATTATAATTTTGAATTAATCTTTCAGTATTTTTAGCTACTTTTAACTTTGAATACCCATATACCCAAGTGTCACGACTTGTTAAAATACCCATGGAATTGTTTAAAAACACTGAATCTTGCTCCCCAGCCATAACAGTATATTTTTGGTAATTCGGATCTCTTTGATTGAGCCAGTCATTATTGTCATCAGGTATAATCTCTTGCCATTCAATAGCTGAAGTGTCACCGAAGTCAGATATGATATTTAGCTTTTCTTTTTGTGACAGGTAATCACCAATATCGTGATAATGCAGGACATGGTCATCTGAACCATCTTTAACTAGAATAGAGATTGCAACTGTTGTTCTTGTACCTCCGCCAAAGACATTTCCCCCTTCTTTTTTACGAAGTTCCCCAAGTCCAAGGGCATTCCCACGCATATTGAAAATATAAAGGTGATTAAAATCCTCATAAAGTCCTGCACGCAAACCATCTGTAGAATTTGAATTTAGAAAGCCGCCATTGGTTACAAAACCAATGATACCATTATCCTTGAGACGGTCAGACGCCCAACGGAAGGCTTTGACATAAGAATCATACAGTCCACGTGTTAATCCAGCATTCGACTTAGCCACATAGGTATCTGCCAATCGTTTATCTAATTTTGGATAAGAGATATTTTGGTTATTGTCATTCTGACTGTCTTGTCCGATAGAGTACGGTGGATTACCAATAATGGCTGTAATCGGCTTTTCTTGCTGACGTTTAAGGCGTTGGTCATTGGTGCCAAAGAAGGAATCATCCAGCGTATCTTCGGTTTCTGTCGATTCAAAAGTATCTGTTAAAACAATGCCTTCAAATGGAAGATAATCTTCTTCTCCGTTAATGTCATCAAAGACCGATTCAATATTGATGGCAGCGATATAATAGCTGAGCAGGACGATTTCATTGGCATGGAGTTCTTGCGTGTACTTTCTCACCAAGTCAGCGTAGCTGATTTCCCCCTTATCCATGAGTGTTTTGAGATAGTGGAGGGTTCTGGTGATAAAGGTACCTGTCCCCGTAAAGGGGTCAAGGATATGAACATTCTCGCTGGCTAAGGTCTTACCAAAGTGTTTTCTCAAAACGACATCAACAGATTTGACGATAAAATCTACAACTTCAACAGGGGTAAAGACAATCCCTAGACGCTCCGTGGTAGATTTAAAACCAGTTGAGAAGAACTTGTCATAAAGGGTGATGATGATTTTCTGCTTAGCGTCAGCATTATCAATTCCTTCTGCACGTAAACGGACGGATTCATAGAAGGGTTGGAGTTCTTTTTGTTCTTTTTCAAAGCCATATTGAGACAGTTCTGTCACAATTTGTTCCATGGCAGAGCTGACAGGATTGTTTTTGATAAAACCATACTCACCAAAAAGCGCATCAAAAATAGGCAAGGTAATCAGGTGCTGTGCCAACATTTCAATGGCTTGCTTTTGGTCAATGGATTCATTGATATTGTGTTGTAAACTAGACAAGAACCGTTCAAAGGCTCTTTGACTGTCAGCATTATTTTCCAGTATAATGTTAATCCCTTGAATATGACGTCGTGCAATATCTGCCACATCTTTTGACCAATCTTCCAGATAGCGCCTATCACCCACTTTTTGGACAATCTTCCCATAGATTGCCCCTTCGACAGCTTCCCATTCTAGCTCCAGTTCCGTCTGGTAGCCTACTGTTGGTTCCTCAACAAAACCACCACTAAAATTAGGGTCATCTGGAGCTCCGCCAACACCAATTACTTGAATGTTTTTTGGTTTCTTCCTATTTAACTCTAATTTATTGATTGTCGCCTCAAAACGTTCATCAACCGAACGCAGAGCGTTCAAAACCTGCCAAACCACATCATAAGATTTGTTGTTATCCAAAATTGTTTCAGGGGTTTCACCAGCAGGAATAACAATCGGAAGAATGATGTAGCCGTAATCTTTCCCTTCAAACTTACGGATAATTCGACCAACCGCTTGGACGATATCGACTTGCGATTTACGAGGAGAAAGGAAGATGATGGCGTCCAAGTTTGGCACGTCAATCCCTTCTGTCAAGAATCGGACATTGGATAAAATTCGAGCTGAATCTTCAGGAATATCATCGCTAGCAAGCCAGTCCAACGCCTCGTTCTTCTCCAAGGCGTTCATATTACTGTCAACATGTCGGACATTAACAGAATAGCCATCCTCTGAGTTAAGGTAATCATTAACGACATTTTCAAATTGGGCTGAAAGACGTTTGCTATCTGCAATCGTTCTTGAAAATGCAATGGCCCGTTTCATCGGCTCACCAGATACCTTATCTGTAAAACTCTCACGTTTTACCATCGCATTCCAAACACCGATGATACGACCGACATCATCAATGTTCAGTCCATTTTCAGGGTCTGACAGAGATCTCTGCATGTCTTTTTGAACAACAGTTTCATCAACTGCCAAAACCATGAGCTTATAGTCGGTCAAAATATCATGACTAATCGCATCGCCAAAACCAAGACGATAGAAAACTTTACCATAAAGTGACTCGTCGTCCATACTTGAGATGACAATCGAATTATCCTCTGCTTTTTTCTTAGCATCCGTGCCATAAAGTTTCGGTGTTGCCGTTTGATAAAGACGTTTCATGCCTTTAACATTTACATCGCTATGAACTTTGGTAAATACAGATGCCTCTTCACCAAAAGATTTTGCACCAGTTGTTCGATGAGCCTCATCTGCAATAATCAAATCAAAATCTGGGAAACCATTCTTCTGAGCTTTCCCTAGAACATCAATGGATTGATAAGTTCCAAAAACGACAAGTAGTTCCTTTTTAGGTTGTTTCATCAATTCTTCATAGTTTTCCACTACCTTTTTAGCGGAAGTAGTAGCAGGAAAACCGATATCACTTGCCTTTATCCGAATATCTGATTCATCATTTTTTACGCTTCCACGACTAGCGTTTCTATCACTAGTAACAGCCATAGAAGACATGCTCATAACGGTATCATTATTCCAACCACGTAAAGTCTGAGTTAATAACTGAATACTTGGCACGAGATAAAGGACAACATACTGTTCTTTATAAGCCTCCTCTGCTAGAGCCTCCGCGATTTTCAAACTTGTAAATGTTTTTCCGGTACCGGGAGCCATGATGAGCTGACCACGGTCATGTTCCTTGAAATAGACCAAGGCGTTAGAGATGGCATTGTTTTGATAATAACGCGGTTGCTTTTTCGTTTTAACGCTAACAACATCAGGACGTTCAAAGGAAAACTGTGACCAATCAATACGTGAATTTCTAAGGTCAGATAGACCAATACGGATAACATCACTACGATCAGCTAAAGATTTCTCTGCATTCGCTCCCCATTTATCTGTTGATGCAACGATTATTCCTGACTCATAATAATCTTTGCCTAACTCACCAAGAAACGAATCGATATCTTTCTTCTGAATAACATGATTATAGAACTTGGCTTGAATAGCTACCAGTTCACCAGTGTATCTTTCAGCAACTAAATCCACGCCAATATCAGCTTTGGGAATGCCGTATTCAACTGGAACATCCGATAACATCCAAACATGTTTAAATTCATTTTTATATGTTGGTTCATTTTGAAAATAAGCTCGAGCTAAATATTCAAAATATGTCCCTCTATCTCTCTGTGTTGTTGCCAACTCATTAATCTGTTTAATTAGCGCTTCAAAAGTCATCGTGCTTCCCTTTCTCCCATTAAAGAGCAAGGGACTGATAGGATTAGTGTATTACAATGTAATACACTAAGGGTACCCTTAGCTCATATTTCCATCTCCATTATATCATGTTCTATCTTTTTAATCTCGCACAACTCAATTAGTTTAAGGGGTTTGGGGCTTTGCCCCAAGTACTAAATCCACCACCTAAAGGAGCTGTCTGCTCACTCTGGGTGGTGGATTTTTTGCGATAGTGTGTATACACTATCTGAGCTCGCAAAGACCTAAACTCAAGTTTCTCAGTCCTTTCTCATTGTCCCGGGGTAAATACGGGGGTGACATTGCTAGGCAACTGAATTTCCGAAGAACACAATAAAGCCGCTGGCTGCTGCCAACGGTTTTATTCACTTTTTGCGGGACTTCTTTTGGGATATGACTGAAATTTCTTTCTCCACTGCTTCCATCAATCGAGTCACCAACTGACCAAGCTCTATAAAATCCGATTGCGAAATCATTCCAACCTGAGTTGACAACTTAGCAATCGCATTGATTGAACGACCAAGCTGAATCAATTGCTCTGTCAACTGCTCATACTCAGGAAAACTGACTGTCCATGATTCTAGTTCGTTGTTAAAAAGTTTCTTTCTGGCATAGGCTGAAAAGTTTGTCTCCCCTTCCTCCGACATCAAAGCTAGCAATCTCGCATTTTCTTCCTGAGTCAGAAAGACTTGCTTCACAACATTCTTGATTCTCTTCTTCCTCAATCCACTTTTGATAGCAACCTCTTCCTCTTCTGTTTATGGTGTTTGAGTAACACTTTTTCATACTTTCCAATCATTTGAACACTATATCCCATAGCTCGCATGGCTTGACTATCCTGAGATTGTTCTGCAATCCTTACCAACTGATTCAAATTATTCTCAATTCTCCTCAAGGAAAATATCAATGATTCAAAAGCTGTTTCATCAAATGTCACAACAATTGGCTTTTTCTTGAATAACATTTTCCTAGCATAGCTGGAAAAATTTCTTAATTCTGTATAGCTGATAAGATAATCTAAGGCTTGATTCTGTGATTCAGTAATGTAGAATTTTTTCAGGACTGTTCGATAACGGTCAACCATGCTGCACCTTCTTTCTATAAAATTCCGCCTGAACAACATCATGCTTTCGTAAACGTTCCACCAGGGCTTGATAGTCATGTAGCAAACCTAATTCCAAATCTGGAAAATCATTTTCCTTGGTTTCGATAATAACTTCCAACTGACTAACAATTTCTCTGATTGAAAAACTGTAATCCATCGTCTCAGCTTCGTAGTTTTGCTTTAACTCTTGATAGCGTTCAAATTCATCTTGCGACTTAAAACCAGCCACCAGCATGTTCTCAAGTTGATAATAATTTGTCATTTCTTCTTACCTCTATTTCTTTTGATACTTTCTTCTAGCATTTTCATGGGCAATGGCTTTCGCTTCTAACAACCTCTCCTCCTTTAACCGTTCCATGGAACTGATTAGATAAGCTAGGGGAGATTCTACATCTTCTGGAATCCTATCAATCATAGCCAAAACCTCATCACTTGTCATGTAGCCATCACTCAAAAATTGACCAATCAGCATCTTTTGTTGATGGGTCAGACTATAATTGTAAGGATAAATAAACTTTTCGTTGTACTTGTCTGCAATGATTTGTAGCAAAGAATAATATTCAGGTTTGATATAAGGTTGAGTCTCTCTAGAACTATTATCCAGTATAGTCTTATTCTCTTTCTTATTCTTGTTTTTAATCTGTTGCGTTACTTGACCGTTACCATCCGTTACAGGTAACGCTTCAGTAACGTTACACTCTAGTTTTAACTGCTCTTGACCAGCCACCAAAGCTTTTTGCTTTTGACGGTAGCGAGCCACTCTTTCTCTAGTCTGCTGGCGAATTTTCTCTAAACCATCAATGTTCTGATGCTTTTCCCAATTTGGAATGGTGACAGCACCATCTACAAATGCTATCATGCTAAACTGTTCAAAGGTCTTTAAGGCTAACTTGACCGTTGTAGCTTTTCGCCTGAAAACCGTCGTCAACATTTCTTCAGTGTAAAAGATTTTATCGCCTAGAGCTAATACGCCACTGTAATTCTGTTTACCTGCTAAAACCAACAACTTGAACCAAATAACAATCAGGGTATCTCCTTCTGGCATTGATTCAATCAACTGAATCTTTTCATCATCAAAAATATCCGTTGTAATCTTAATCCACCGAACATCACTCATAAATGTTCCTCTTTATCTTTCATATTGCTTCAACCAGCGTGTCATAGCCCGCTTATCGTAGAGAGTTGCACCATCTATCACCATAGTTGGCATGCCCTCACGTGTCCATTTTTGCAAAGTGGTTGTGGAAACATCTAACCATCTTGCCAAAGCAGCCATACGCACCATCAGTTTATAGAGCTCTTTATCCTCTAAAGCTCGCTCCACTGCTGTTGCAATCATCTCATCATAGTGAGCTCGTAATTGCTTTTCTAGTGTTTTGGGAAGTTGGACAACCAAAGTTGTTTCTTCTGACATATCGTTACCTCATTTCTATTTCTCAATTAAATAAACTCCGAAATTTGTATATTTTTTTATACATCTTAAATTATATATACTTTTTGTGTTTTTGTCAACTAAAATTATACTTTTTGTATTGAATGTGTTACAATATCTAACAGGAGGTTACCCATGACCAATAATATCGCCAAACTTATCGAAGAAAGTGGCAAAAAAATAAAAATTATTAGTGAAGCACTCGATATATCTTATCCCACATTATCTAGCTACAATCAAGGTATACGGAAACCCAAAAAAGAAAATGCCCAAAAGCTTGCAGACTACTTTGGTGTTTCAGTAGCCTATATTTTAGGTCTAGATGATAATAAAAATGCACCATCTAATTTGAAAATCGTCGCAGATAGTTTTAAAACATCAGAAATCACCTCTGTAACGCCCTTTAAGAGCGATATGGATAGACTTAAGAAAAGTATCGAGCTTGGAGAAATTCATCTGTCTATGCCCCTAAATGAGACGTTCTCAGATGAATTTAGACGTGTCTTATCAGGTTACTTGGTTGATTATGAAGAGACATTTATCAAACATTTAATCAAGCACATGAACAGCCAAAATCGTGAATCAGATCTTTGGAAGACCTGGACTCAGACAGAAGAGTATCAAATTAGACGAACAGATCGCGAAAAAAAATAAGCTAACATTTCTCAATTACATAAGCTCCGAAAACTTGAATAAATACGGAGGAATGTTATGTCAATTCATAAATACCAATCACTTAAAGGAACAACCTATTTTGTCAAAATTTACCTTGGTCTAAACGACTACGGTAAGAAAAAATATTACACCAAGAGAGGATTCAAAACTCGCAAGGCTGCAAAAGCACATGAAGCGGCTATTACTCACCAGCTGAATTCTGGAGTTTTTGTTCAACTTTCAAGACAGGCCTCATTTACCTACAAAGAGTTGTATCAAAAGTGGTACGAAGCTTATAAAGATACTGTGGAAGCAACCACAGCTGCGAAAACTGCTGACTTATATCGCCTTCATATTCTACCAATCTTTGGGGAGAAAAAGATTTCAAAAATTAGTCCATTGGATTGCCAAACCTTTATTACAGATAAGGCCAAGTCATTCAAGAATATGAAACAAATCAAGTCATATACCTCAAAAATCTTTGAATTTGCTATCAACATGAATTACATTGAACGTAATCCAATGAGCAAGGTGATTATGCCTAGAATCAAAAAAACTGCCAGTGAAAATTACTGGTCAGTTAGTGAGTTGCAGCAGTTTTTGCAAATCATTTTAGAAAATGAACCTTATAAACACTATGCCTTGTTCAGACTATTAGCTTATAGTGGTTTACGAAAAGGTGAACTATATGCTCTTAGGTGGTCAGACTTTAATCCAGATACCCAATTACTAACTATCAATAAAAGCTTGGGTAGGATAGATGGTCATGCCGTTGAAAAAGACACGAAGAACTCATTTTCTGTGCGTTCAATCTACCTTGACGATGAGACTTGTACCATACTCCATAAGTGGAAACAAGAATCTATCCAAGAGAAAGGCCAGCTACATATCGCACCTCTCTCCATAGAAGATAATTTTATGTTCACTTACTGCACAAGAACAGGTGATATTGAACCTCTTCATGCTGACTACATCAACAACATTCTCAAACGAATTATTCGCCAGTATAAGCTAAAGAAAGTCAGTCCACATGGATTTAGACACACCCATGCTACCTTAATGATTGAAATGGGAGTAGATCCTGTGAATGCTGCCAAACGGTTAGGACATGCAAGTAGTCAAATGACTCTGGACACCTATAGCCATGCCACAAAAGCTGGTGAAAAACAATCCATTACAACATTCGCTGAATACCTCAATAAAGCTAAATAACCTTAGCTTTCTTTTTCCACCAAAATTTAACCAGTTCTTAAGAGATTACCAAGCCCACTTTTCCACAAAAAAAGACACCTTGCAAACCTGTTGCAAAGTGCCTTGAAACGTTGATATATCGCAGATAATTAACGTTTTGAGAATTGTGAAGCCTTACGCGCTTTCTTAAGACCTGGTTTTTTCCGTTCAACCATACGGGCGTCACGGGTAAGGAGGCCTGCGCGTTTAAGCGAGTCACGGAAGTCAGGGTCAACTTGGAGAAGCGCACGGGCAATACCGTGGCGAATGGCTCCTGATTGTCCGGCATAACCGCCGCCGACAACATTGACAAAAACATCATAAGAACCTGCTGTAGACGTTACAGCAAACGGTTGGTTGATGATCAGACGTAAATCAGCGTGGGGAATGTATTCTTCAACGTCTTTTTTATTTACTGTAATTTTTCCAGTTCCTGGAACTAAGCGAACGCGGGCTACCGCATTTTTACGGCGTCCAGTACCTGTATATTGTGCTTGTGCCATCTAGTTAGTGCTCCTTTCTCTCTTAGATAAGTCCTGTAATATCAAGCACTTCTGGCTGCTGAGCAGCGTGAGTGTGCTCCGGACCGACAAATACTTTCAGTTTCATGCCCTGTGCACGGCCAAGAGTATTATGCGGGAGCATACCTTTAACTGATTTTTCAATTAAGCGCACAGCGTTTTTAGAGCGCAGTTCTCCTGCCGAAATTTGTTTCAAACCGCCAGGATACATTGAGTGAGTGTAATAGATTTTATCACTTGCTTTTTTGCCTGTCAGCTTCACTTTTTCAGCATTGATCACAATGACAAAATCACCTGTATCAGTGTGAGGCGTAAAGGTTGGTTTGTTTTTTCCGCGAAGAACGCTAGCAACAACTGCTGAAAGACGGCCGAGGGGCACATCGGTTGCATCGACAAGATACCATTTGCGTTCAACTTCACCTGGCTTAGCCATGTATGTTGTTTTATTCATGATTTCTCCTATACGAATCTTTATGTTTACAAGCAGTGGATGTTCCGGTCCACTAGATATTTGAAGGGTTCCGGGGCCTTTCAAATGGGGTAAACAATACCATTCATAATCATACCAAAAAACCAAGACAAAAGTCAAGGTTTTTTTCTTAAAGGTATGTGTCTGAGTTTTTGAGCAAAGCGTATTTTATAAAAAAGAGCTAAAAATTGTTTTATTTCTCGATTCTCAAGTCTAGGACAGTCTCTCTTGGCTCATTAGTTTTTTCGAACAATGGCTAAACGACACTGTATAAGTAAATTCTTGTCACAGCGGATTCGGATCTTTTACTGCCTAAGTAACAGGAGCTATCCTAATCAGCTGATAGAAAACGGGCTGCCTTACGGCAGTCCGAACATTAAAATTAAAGACGAAGAAAAGCTTACAACCTGAGAGTCCCATCTCCCTCTCTTTTTTTAAAAAGCTTAATCGATTGAAATACGATTAGGATTATCTAGCTTTTCAATAGGCTCTTTTTTAGGAATAGTCAAGGTAAGTACGCCATCCTCAAACTTCCCGCGAACATCATCTGCCGTTATGCCATCGCCTACATAGAAACTCCTGGACATCGTGCCATAATAGCGTTCCTGGCGGATAATGTTATCTTCCTCATCTTTTTCTTCTTGATCATGGCTTTTTGAAGCTGTGATATTAAGATAGCCGTTTTGGAGTTCAATAGTTATATTTTCTTTTTTAACTCCCGGCAAATCAATTTCCACATCATAATGGTCCTTTTTGTCCTTGACATCCATCAACATTTCACGTCCAACGTTTTTACTGAGACTGCGACGAATATTGGTGAATTCTTTTGAGACATCATCAAACCAGTTATCTAATAAGCCATCTGAAAATAATTTAGGTGTCAGCATTTTCATTTACCTCCTCCACCTTATTGTTGTATCCCCTTTTTTCGGAGAAACATTTTTCATGCAGCAAGTAAGACTAATTAAAAAACAGTCCCTTGCCTTACAAGATAATTATACCGCTGGAAAAACCTATTTTCAAGCATTTAGCAGGCTTTTCCTGTGATTTCAACTCACAATCTGCAGGGGCTATTTAAAAGCAGGACAATAGCTGTAAATGCTGGCAAATTCGTTTTGCCGCTTGTTTTTGCATATTTAGAAAGAAGTATCAGCGATCTCTGTTACAACGACCTTTCCTTCTTTGTCCAGCAAAGGGGTTAAACCGCCGGCGTTGCCATTGGAGTGAAAGAAATAGTTGACCCCAGTTTCTTGATCCACAAAGATTTCACTAACAGCCATGGCGCCTTCATTATAAACTCTTTTAAAACGTTTAGTTTTCATTCTTATTCTCCTTGTATATAAACACAAAACGGTTTTTGCTGGTTTCCCAGTTATTCCTGACCTCATTTATCATGCAGAATCCACTGCCTCAGAATATGCCCAAAGACCCGGTCCCTTCACTTCCGTGTGTCTTTAATAGATCTCAGAACGTTCAGTCAGCCGAGCTTTTACTCATCTCGCACTTTTAGTAATTGTAAACACGGCTAACGTATTAGGTCCAACATGGGTTGAGATAACAGGACCGAGAGGAAGGATGACAACCTGTTTTATAGCTTCATACTCTAAAAGCTGCTCTTTCAGGTTCTGAGCAGCTTCAGCATCATTGGCATAGGCAACTACAGCAGTATCATGAGCGAGATTGACAGCTGCTTGCTTCACCATTTCCCTCATGCCTTTTTTACGACCTCGCAGTTTTGCAAGAGGAACGAGTTTCCCGCTTGCATCCAGCCACAAGAGCGGTTTGATATTAGCGAGGCTGCCGACCACCGCTGATGCTTTGGAAAGCCGTCCGCCGCGCATCAAATGGTAGAGATTATCAACGAGGAAAAAGGTACGCAGCCGTGGAGCTGTATCCACAATCAGCTCTTTGACAGCCTGCAGTGACTTCCCCTGTGATCTGGCCTGAGCAGCCAGCATTACCAAGTAACCTTCTCCTCCTGCTGCTGCCAGAGTATCCACAATTTCAATGACAGCTTCTGGATAATCTTCTAATACAAGATCACGCGCGATCAGAGATGACTAATAGGTCCCTGATAAAACAGACGAAAAGGCTATATAGAGCACTTCTTCTCCGTCTTCAGCCGCCTGCCGAAAAACCTTTTCAAACTGACCGGCATTCACCTGGCTTGTGGTCGGTTTACTGCCATCTGCTATCTTTTTCAGCAAAACCTCACTGGTCAAACGGTTAGGGCCAACTGTCTCATAGGTCACACCATCCAGCTGAACGGTCAGTCCCAAAATTTGAACATCGTTTTCCAAAGCCCAGCTCTCTGGTAAATCGGCTGTGGAATCCGTTATGATTTTAAATCCCATATTACTCCTTCTCAACTCACCTCTCTTATATCATTTGACTGACAAATGATGTAAGATATTATAGCAAAAACCAGCTCAAAAGCGATTGAGCTTCATAAACATAAAATTAAGACAAGCGGCGTCTAAAGACCTCGTACATAAGAATCCCAGCAGCAACACCTGCATTAAGACTCTGCACATGCCCATTCATTGGAATAGCAATCATTTCGTCAACCTGCTTTTTAAGCCGAGGCGAAACCCCTTTGCCTTCGCTGCCAATAATGAGGGCCAGTTTCCCTTCTGTTCGCCAGTCATAAACAGGTGTGCCTGTCATGTCAGTACCAAAAATCCAAAATCCCTGTTCTTTAAGCTTATCTATTGTTTGACTAAGGTTAGTCACACGGGCAATAGGGACATGCTCAGCTGCACCGGTTGATGTTTTAAAAACAGCAGGCGTTACCCCAACTGCCCGGTGCTTGGGGATGATGACCCCGCAAACATTTGTCGCATCAGCGGTTCGCAGAATTGACCCAAAATTATGCGGATCAGTCAGTCCATCTAAAATAAGCAGAAGAGGATTTTCTGCGGCCTGAGCTTTTTGCAGCAGACTATTGAAATCTGTATAGGAAAATTCAGGCACCTGCAGGACAAAACCTTGATGCACTGCTCCAGCAGTCATATCGGACAACTCTTTTTTAGACCGGTAAGAAACGGTAACCTGTTTAGCAGCTGCCAGTGCTTTGATTTGATTAAGATTTTTTCCCCGCAAATCTTCCTGAATATACAGCTCGAGACCGCTGTTGACCTGCAGGCTTTCTGTTACAGCATGCACCCCATAAACTATATTAGAAGGTGTTCCAGAATGTCTATTTTTCATAACAACATTATAACACGAAAACAGCTTTTGGATAGAGCAAATAAACAAAAGATACAAAGGCCGTTAAGAACGCAAAGAGAAAATAGGAGTCTGACCGCCGAGTCACTAAAGACTCAAGGGAGGACTGTCTTTTTCTCACAGCGTTTAGGCCGTGTTCAATTCCAACAAGATACAAAAGCCGTGAAGAACGCAAAGAGAAAATAGAAGTCTGACCGCCGAGTCACTAAAGACTCAAGGGAGGACTGTCTTTTTCTCACAGCGTTTAGGCCGTGTTCAATTCCAACAAGATACAAAGGCCGTGAAGAACGCAAAGAGAAAATAGGCGGTAAGTCCGAAATTTTTGATTTCGCAGACGCACCCCTGCCAGGATGACTAGGGGCGAGACAGAATCCTAGACTATAACGTTCGACGTCCCACCGTCTCCCTAGGCGGCTAGCCATTATTTTCTACTGCAGCCAGACACCAGGTAATGACTTCCTCCAGCCGACTGTGCTGCTCGGTCATGTGCAGATAGCCGATAACTGCTTCAAAACCTGTAGACATACGGTAGGTAACGATGTCTGCATTCTTGGCTTTAGTATAGCTTTTAGCATTGCGGCCGCGCCGGTAGACAGCCGCCTCTTTTTCAGTTAAAAAATCAATTGCCAGCATTTGCTTGATTAGCTCAGCCTGCGCTTTTGCAGAAACATAGTAAGTAGCCCTGCGGTGAAGCTGATTAGGTTTAGTCAGTCCTTGAAAAATCAAATGCCGGCGGACATACATCGAATAAACTGCATCTCCTTCAAAGGCTAAAGCAACACCGTTAATCAGTTCAACATCAAGTCGCTCATTCACGGCTCCACCTCACCCCGTCCTTGGTATCAAGCAGCTTGATGCCCCGTGCTGCTAGTTTGTCACGAATGGCATCTGCTTTCGCAAAGTCACGTTTAGCGCGGGCTTCCTGCCGTTCCTCAATCATTTTTGCGATATCTGTATCTAAAACGTCTTCTTCAAAAACAATCCCAAAGACAGCCAGCATTTTGGCAAAGGCATCCTTGACCGCCTGATTATAATTACCAGAGTTAATCCATTTGGCCAGATCAAAAAGAACTGTGATGCCGTTCGCTGCATTGAAATCATCGTCCATTGCAGCCTCAAAATCGGTCATAAAGTCTGCCAAAACTGCTTCATCTGGCGTTCCGCTGACAGGCAGTGTAAAAGTATTTTTGAGATATTTAAGATTGACTGCAGCATCATGAACAGCTTTTTCTGTAAAATTAACCGGCCTGCGGTAGTGCTGAGTTGCCAAGAAAAAGCGCAGCACCTGACCATCAACCGTCTTTAGCATATCATGAACGGTTACAAAGTTGCCCAGAGATTTAGACATTTTCTCATTGTCAACATTGACAAAGCCATTGTGCATCCAATAATTAGCAAATGTTTTACCTGTTTTAGCTTCTGACTGGGCAATTTCATTGGTATGATGAGGAAATTCTAAATCGGTGCCGCCGCCATGGATGTCAATGGTATCTCCCAGAATCGCTGTCGCCATTACAGAACATTCGATATGCCAGCCGGGACGTCCGGCGCCCCACGGGCTTTCCCAGGAAATTTCTTCCGGTTTCGCAGCCTTCCAGAGAGCAAAATCAAGCGGATTTTCTTTATCAGCACCTTCTCCATCTACTCTGCCGCTGGCGCCAGCTTCAAGCTCTGCCAGTGTTTTATTAGCCAATTTAGCATAATTGTGGGATTTAGCTACACGAAAATAAACATCGCCATGACTTTCATAAGCATAACCTTTATCAATCAGTACCTCTACAAAGCTGATAATCTCATCCATATAATCAATCACACGCGGATGTTTTGTCGCAGGTTTCACCCCAAGCTGTTTCACATCTTCCATAAAAGCAGCGATAAACTTATCAGAAAAAGCTTTGGTATCCATGCCAGTTTCACGTGCGCCATTTATAATCTTATCATCAACATCGGTAAAATTGGAAATATAGTTGACAGTGTAACCGCGGTATTCAAAGTAACGGCGAATAGTGTCAAAAGCAACAACACTGCGCGCATTGCCAATATGAATATAATTATAAACAGTTGGCCCGCAGACATACATGTTGACTGTGTTCTCCTGCAGGGGCACAAATTCACGCAAACTGCGGGTCATGGTGTCATAAATTCGAATCATAGGCATGTCTACCTCCCTTTAACATTTAGTATCTCTTTTTACTGGATTTTTCTCTGAACAATAAGGGGTTATTAGCTGTTTCGAACAGCCTTGGACATTAATTATAGACGTCCTGCTGAATCCTAAATCAAGCATTCACTATTTCCTGTTTTTATCTGCCCAATAAAGATATAAAAGCAGACTGGGAATTAAAATAAGCACCGGATAAACGGTCTTGTAATGACCTGTCTGGATCTGTGAGCTGACATAGCCAAGACTGCCTATCAAATAAACTGCCAGCCACTTGTTACGTTTCCAAAATTGCTTCATCTTCAACCTCTTTTGCAATCGTTAAAGCCAAATCAAGCAGTGCTTCTGAAGCAGCAAGGTCCTTGCGTCTTGTTTCCCACTTATGGCTGATAGAATTAACATAATCAGCCGGATAGAAAAACTGATAGACTGGCACTTTACGAAACTGTGCCCAAGCCATAACAGCCGCCGCTTCCATGTCAACCACCTGTGCACCAGCTGCCAGACGCCGCTGCGCCTTCGCTGGAGTCTCACGGTAGAAAGCATCTGTCGTCCAAGTTTTTGCAGTGATATAGCCGATACCGTGTCTGTCAAAAATCTTTGACATAGCTGAAAGTAAAGCTGAATCATAAGCTATCTCATCACTGGGTGCAGCATAGTGATAACTGGTTCCCTCATCACGCAAAGCAGCAGCAGGTAAGATAAAATCATGGTTCTTTATGGTTTCATCTAAAAAACCGCAAGTCCCCATGATGATAAAACGGCGGAAGCCTTTGGCATTTAATTCTTCCAAATGCCCCACCAATGCGGGAGCCCCAACAGGGGCCAGACTCACTGCGGCTTTGAATTTATCTTTTTCATAAATATACCAAAAATGCTTCCCATTGAGGTTCTGCAAATAGCCGCCAATATGTGTTTCAGGACAGGCTGCCGCTGCTTGGACCGTCTCTCCGGCAAATGGGAGGATAATCGTATCACAGATTTCTCCGCCGCCTCGAATCCCCCGATCTGTTGGCTCAATAATGGCCGGAATATTTTCAAATTCATTTAAGAGCATGCCTTTTCCTCAACAGTTTTTACGTCAAAGCTTAGACGAATGCAGACTTTCATAACGAGCTTCTTCCAGCTTCGAAGTATAATATTTAGATTCCCGCTCTTCTTCCAACTGACTGATCGCTGCCTCATCCTTCTTCCCGTGAACACGCACAACTTTAGCTGGAACACCAACAACAGTCACATCCGGCGGTACATCTGAAACAACAACCGCTGCAGCGCCGACCTTGGCATTCTCACCGATTTCAATAGGTCCAATAACCTGTGAATGCGCTGATACCAGTGCCCCTTGGCGAACGGTAGGATGGCGTTTGCCAACATCTTTTCCCGTACCGCCTAAAGTCACACCATGGTAGAGCATTGCCCCTTTTTCAACAATGGCAGTCTCTCCAATGACCAGACCTGAACCGTGGTCGATGAAGACACCTTCGGCAATTTGAGCGCCGGGATGAATTTCAATCTGAGTCCAAAAGCGCCAAAACTGGCTGTGCATCCGAGCTAATAGACGAAAACCATGTTTCCATAAAAAGTGAGAAAGCCGGTGTGCAGCCAAAGCTTTGATACCCGGATAGGTTAATAAAACTTCAAGCGATGTGCGGGCAGCCGGATCATTTTCTTTTACAATATCAATACTTTCTTTCCACCAACCCATAGTACTCCTTCCCCAAGATACAAAGGCCGTTAAGAAATCCGCATGAAAATAGGGGATGGCAAGTGATGCCTAAGCATCACGATGACAGCCATCTTTTTCACTAGGATTTTAGGCCGTGTTCAATTCACAAGATACAAAGGCCGTGTAAAAATCCGTATGAAAATAGGGGATGGCAAGTGATGCCTAAGCATCACGAAGACAGCCATCTTTTTCACTAGGATTTTAGGCCGTGTTCAATTAAACAAGATACAAAGGCCGTGTAAAAATCCGTATGAAAATAGGGGATGGCAAGTGATGCCTAAGCATCACGATGATAGCCATCTTTTTCACTAGGATTTTAGGCCGTGTTCAATTCACAAGATACAAAGGCCGTGTAAAAATCCGTATGAAAATAGGGGATGGCAAGTGATGCCTAAGCATCACGAAGACAGCCATCTTTTTCACTAGGATTTTAGGCCGTGTTCAATTAAACAAGATACAAAGGCCGTGTAAAAATTCGTATGAAAAGACGGTAAGCCAGAAATCTTTGATTTCGCAGACGCACCCTTACCAAGATGACCAGAAAGCTGCCGGCGACTGATGCTAAATCAGCTCCAGAAGGAGAAAACCTTTTTGCCGCAGCTTTCATCCCCACCTTAAACATCAATGTCTGACCAATTGATTAAAATTTGCTCTTCATCAAAAGGATTAACGGCCAAGCCAAATGTCTCTTCTAAATCATTTTCTCCGTTTCTCGGTTTATAAATATCCTCGATTTTCCAAGTCAGAATTGAACCTTGTGCCTGCCGAAACGCACCGCCGAATTCTGCTTCATTGTACCATTTAGCAAAACTGGCTAAGTTGGAAAAGATAGGAACATAGCGCTCCCCTTCCGGTGCTGTCATGATCGGAAACAGACGCTCAAAGCGGCTCTCCCCTTGAGGATGAATATAAACCGGAACCAAGTAATACTTATCCATAGTGTCAGCCTGTATATTATTTTCATTAAGCAAATCATCCAAAATGGATGTATAGGCATTCAAAAACTGGATCATGTCTTTACTTGTAAAGATAGTTGAATTCCCAAAATCTCCCGTCTTTTTCAGATTAAAAACCAAGCCGGATGATCTTTTGGCAATAGCCTCCTCTAAAACGGTTAAGGCCGACCGCTTGGTCCAATGCTGATTTCTGGCACTGACTTCCTCTTTTTTAAACCGGTCCAAGTCAGTAAAATCAGTAAAAACAGGTGTCACCTGCTGGCCGCTGACTTCAAGAATATAAGGCTGGTCACTGGCCAAAACAGGGTAGCTGTGAAGGGCATTAACTAAGGCAATACTATACAGAAAATGCTCTGGATCTTCGATAAACTTTCTCAGACTGTAATCAACTTCTTCTATGTTAGCCATGATTATTTTCTTTCTTATTATGATTATGCTTGTGATTCGAATGCTCTCGGTGACTCTTTTCTGATCTTGGCGGACGCGGCAGCAGAGCTTTCATGGAAGCGTCTACCCGGCCCTTGTCATCAATCTTAATGACCTTAACATCCACTTCATCGCCAAGGTTCAAAATATCTTCCACTTTATTGACCCGTTTCCAAGCCAATTCGGAAATATGTACCAAAGCATCCGTTTTGTCGAAAAGGTTGACAAAGGCCCCAAACTTTTCAATCCGAACAACCTTGCCGTGATAAATTTCATCTACCTTGGCCTCGCGAACCAAGTTGGCAATAATCTCCTTAGCCCGATCAATCGCTGACTGGTCGCTGGAGAATATGGCTACATTGCCTTCCTCGTCAATATCAATCTTAACACCAGTTTCCTCGATAATTTTATCGATAGTTTCCCCGCCTCTGCCGATAACAATCTTGATTTTATCAACATCAATTTTAACAGTATCAATTTTAGGAGCTGTAGGAGCCAATTCTGGACGCGGTTCAGCGATTGTCTCTTCAATTAAATCTAAGATTTCAAAACGGGCTTTCTTGGCTTGTGCTAAGGCTTCCTTTAAAATCTGCGGAGTAATACCGGCAATCTTAATATCCATTTGCAAAGCCGTGATGCCTTGCCGTGTTCCGGCTACTTTAAAGTCCATGTCGCCAAAATGGTCTTCTAACCCTTGAATATCTGTCAATATTGTATACTGTTTGCCATCTGAAATCAATCCCATAGCAATACCGGCAACAGGCGCTTTGATTGGAACACCGCCGGCCATTAAGGCCAGAGTGCCTGCACAGATAGATGCCTGCGAAGAAGAGCCGTTTGACTCTAATACTTCCGCCACCAAGCGAATAGCATATGGGAATTCCTCCAAGCTTGGCAGCACCTGAGCCAGAGCGCGTTCACCGAGTGCCCCGTGCCCGATTTCCCGCCGGCCAGGGGCGCCATAGCGGCCAGTTTCACCAACAGAATACTGCGGAAAATTATAGTGATGGATAAAACGCTTCTTGTATTCCGGTTCTAAGCCGTCAACAATTTGGGTTTCTCCCATGGGAGCCAAGGTTAAAACTGACAGAGCTTGAGTTTGCCCGCGCGTAAAGAGCCCCGAACCATGGACCTGAGGCAGAAAATCTACTTCTGCTTCCAGCGGTCGGATTTCATCAATTTTACGGCCATCCGGACGAATCTTGTCTTCAGTAATCAGGCGGCGCACCTCAGCGTGCTCCATCTGCTCAAGTATTTCAGAGACATCACGCATGATCACATCGAGATCTTCGGCATCAGCAAATTTTTCTTCATAGACAGCCCTGACATCTTCTTTAACCTTCTCTGTAGCTGCTTCACGAGCCAGCTTCTCTTCAGTCTGAACAGCCTTCTGCAGTTCCGATTGATAAACGGCAGTAATCTCTTCCTGAAGCTGACTGTCAACCTGCAAGAGTTCCACTTCAGCTTTAGCTTTCCCGACTTGAGCTATGATGCTTTCCTGAAAAGCAATCAGCTCTTTGATCGCTTCGTGCCCTTTAAGCAAAGCTGTCAGCATGATCTCTTCAGATAATTCCTTAGCCCCGGATTCCACCATATTAATAGCTTCTTTGGTTCCTGCTACAGTCAGTTCCAAAAGCGAATCCTCTTTTTGCTGTGCCGTTGGATTAATGATATATTCACCATTAATATAGGCGACCTGAACACCTGCGATTGGACCATTAAACGGAATATCAGAGACAGACAGAGCCAGCGAAGAACCAAACATCGCAGCCATCGGGGCACTGGCATCGGCATCGTAGGACAGGACAGTGTTAATGACCTGAACTTCATTGCGGAAGCCTTCTGCAAACAGCGGCCGAATCGGACGGTCAATCAGCCGGGCGGTCAAAGTTGCATCTGTCGACGGACGGCCTTCCCGTTTATTAAATCCTCCCGGAAATTTCCCGGCAGCATACATCTTTTCCTCGTAATTAACCTGTAAGGGAAAGAAGTCCCCTGTAGACATTTTTTTAGACATTGCAGCAGCGGTCAGCACGGTGCTTTCCCCATAACGAATCAAGGCAGCGCCGTTAGCCTGTTTAGCCAGCTGACCAACTTCAACGATCAGCGGTTTCCCCGCAAAAGTTGTTTGAAAAACCTGTTTTGTCATTTATGACTCCTTTTGTTCATAATACAAGAGCAAAAAGAAACGCTCAAAAACAAGAGGCTGACAGCTGTTTTTCTGCAGCTTTCAACCCCCACGGTTTTTAACGACTGAGGCTGAAAAATTGTCAACTAACTCCCAGTTATAACTTTCTTTTTGTTCTTAATGATTTACCATACGCCGTTTTCTACAAAAACCAATCTGTAAAGAATTACAAACTTGTTTTTGCATAAAACCACGTATTGTTATTATCATACCATAATTTAAGCAAAATAAAAAATCCGGAAAACTGTCTCCTTTTAAAAAAAGACTGCTGTCTTTAAAAAGAGCAGCAGATGATTTTCTCTTCCCTAATAAAGAAAAACCTCCCCTGAAGGGAGGTTCAGTCAATCAGCTCTTAGAACTGGTCAATCAGTAATTGTTTCAGCTCTGCAATGTAAGGCTGACGTGGGTTTGCTGGAGTACATTGGTCGTCATACGCCAGACTTGCCAGACGGTCAACAGCTGCATCAAAGGCTTCTTTTGTAACACCGTTGGCAGACAGTTTCGGCTCAACACCGACAGCGTGCATCAGCTTATCAATACGCTGGCAGAGCGCTTCAACCAATTCAGCATCATCTTTGCCTTTCAGGCCGAGATAACGGGCAATATCGGCATAATCCCGCTGTGCACGGTATTCTTCATAACGCGGATAAACGGAGCGTTTCACATTGCCGGACACCCCATTATAGCGGATAACATGCTGCATAGCAATAGAAATAGCAAGACCGTGCGGCAGTCCAAACTCACCGCCGGTTTTGTGAGCCAAGGAGTGGTTGATTCCTAAGAAAGCATTGCCGAATGCCATACCGGCAATTGTTGAGGCGTAATGCATGTTTTCTTTGGCCTGCTCGCCGCGCAGAGTTGGATTCTGAGGGTCATAGTTGTAAGCATCTTCTAAGTTTTCAATAATCAGCTTAATCGCTTCAAGTGACCAAGGACGGGTGAAATCAGAAGCCATCACAGAAACATATGATTCAAGCGCATGCGACAGAGCATCGAGACCTGACCAAGCAGCCGTCCGTTTTGGCACAGTCATGACAAATTCCGGATCAACGATAGCCACTTGCGGAACCAATTCATAGTCTGCCAATGGGTACTTCACATGGGTAAAGTCATCTGTAATAACGGCAAACGGTGTTACTTCCGCACCTGTACCGGAAGTTGTCGGGATACAGAAGAGACGGGTTACAGTCTGATGTTTAAATTTAACGATACGCTTGCGGATATCGATGAATTTTTGCTGCAGTTCAAGGAAGAATTCGCTGACATTGTCATAGCTGTCAAGCCAGCCATCCTCTTTGTCGAGCGATACTTCATAGATCAGACGGGCAATCTTAGATGCATCAATTGCCGAACCGCCCCCGATAGCAATAACTGTATCCGGTTTGAAATCACGCATCTGTTTAGCAATTTCGATAGTTTGTCCCAGTGTCGGATCCGGTTTGATCGTTCCATAGAGCGATGTCACAACTTTCTCATCACGCAGGGCCAGCTGTGCATAAACAGTATCAACGAAACCAAACTGAACCATACCCGGGTCAGCTACAATCAGTGCGCGTTCCATTGGTTCATAGGCATCCTGCAAGTAGGAAATAGCGTTCTTTTCGTAGTATGTTTTTTCCGGCAGACGAACCCATTGCGGACGGTTGCGGCGTTTGGCAACAGTTTTCACATTCAGAAGGTCGCTGGTTGATAAATTGTGAGACAATGAATTTTTCCCCCATGATCCTGTTCCAAGAGTTAAGCTGGCTTCCAATGCATCCGTATAAACATCGCCGATACCGCCGACTGAATCCGGTTGGTTAACCAAGACACGGGATGAATTCAAAGCATCGCCAAATTCGGTGACAAATGGGTCGGCTTGTGAGCCGATTTGGATAGCGCAGTTGTGGCCTGCCCCTTGGTAGTCCAAGAGAGCAGCTACAATTTCAATACCATCCTGACGGTCCTTAGCCTTGTAAACAGACAAGAGCGGGGAGAGTTTTTCAGATGAGAGCTTTTCTCCAATGTTTTTCTTGTCCAGTTCAAACAAGAGAACATCTTTGCCTTCAGGCAGTTTTACACCAGCCTGTTCACAGATCCACTGTGCTGACATACCTGCAACCGGTCCGTTAACGCCGTGACCATCATTGAACACGAAATCTTCAAGTTTCTTGTAGTCTTTTTTAGGAACTAAGTAAGCTCCCTTTTCCTGCATTTTTTCCAGCCATTCTTGATAGATTGGCGCTTCGACAACTGCTGAGTTTTCAGTTGCACAAATCATACCGTTATCGAAACGTTTTGACAGAAGAAGATCTTCGACCGCACGGTCAAGGTGAGCTGTCGCATCAACGAAGACGGCACCGTTGCCGGCTCCGACACCCATAGACGGGTTCCCTGATTTAAGAGCTGCGTTAACCATGCCCGGCCCGCCGGTTGCCAAAATCGAAGCGATCTTTTTGTTGGAAATCAAGGCACTGGTATTGGCAATTGAAGGGGTATCAATCCATTGGATAATATCTTTAGGTGCCCCAGCTTTAAGTGCTGCGTCATACAGGATTTGAGCCGCATGAGCTGAACAGTTCTGTGCTGCCGGGTGGAAGGCAAAGACAATAGCGTTTCTGGTCTTTAAAGCTACCAAGATCTTAAACATGGTTGTCGATGTCGGATTAGTCGTTGGAACAATACCTGCTAACACACCGAGAGGAGCCGCGATTTTGATACTGCCTGACACCTTATCTTCACCGATAATGCCTACCGTTTTTTCATTTTTAATTCTTTCATAAACATTCTCTGTCGCAAAGTGGTTTTTCGTATCCTTGTCTTCAACAACACCGCGCCCTGTTTCTTCGTGCGCTTCTTTTGCCAGCTGCAGGGAAGCTTCAGATCCGGCTAAAGCCATAGCCGCTACGATTTTATCAACCTGCTCCTGTGTATAGGTCGCATAAGCTTCCTCGGCCACCAAAGCTTTTTCAACTAAGGTATTTGTGTACTGTGCCGCAGCTTCTTCCGCGGTAAGCTCTGTCTTTTCGACATTTGTTTTTGCTTCTTTAACCATTAAAAACTCCTTTACAAAAATAGCGCCGGATACTTTCCTTTAGCTTAAGAAAAGTATTTTGTGATTTTTTTCACTTGCTATTATATAATTTTCCGCAGGTGAAATCAAGTATTTTTTGTGATTTTTTTCATTTATTTTCTCTCCCAGTATCGAAGGGCTGATTTACAGGCGTCCCAAAGCTTTTTGATAAAAACGGCAGCCACTGTACAGCTGGGAAGGAAGCTGATGGAAGGTCCCTATTATCTTTGTGTTTGCAGCATTTCAGCCGAAACCTGTCTCAGCAGTTTCCACTATGGCCTTTTATCTTGTCAGAACTGAACACAGCCTAAAACTCTTTGCAAAAAAGATATAGCTAAGTTTAGAATTGATTTAAAGTTAACTAGCCGTGGGCATCTGAAAGCTTTGTCGCCTTAACAGCCGACCGCATCCTTCTAATCATCCTGGCAGGGGTGCGTCTGCGAAATCGGAGATTTCGGACTTACCGCCAGCCGTAGCTGATTGAAGGCTTTGTCGTCTTAGCAACCGACCGCACCCTTCTAATCATCCTGGCAGGGGTGCGTCTACGAAATCGGAGATTTCGGACTTACCGCCTTTTCATATGGATTTCTTAGCGGTTTTTGTTTCTACATAAAAAAAACAAAGCCAAGAATCGTCTGTTTTGGCTTTGGTTTTTTAAAATGATGAGTTTGCTTAACGGCGCAGTCCCAATGACTGAATCAGTTCACGGTAGCGGTTAACATCTGTGCGGCGCAGATAAGCCAGCAAATTGCGGCGGTGACCGATTTTCTTCATCAAGCCCCGGTATGTTGCATGGTCTTTTTTATGCTGTTTGATGTGTTCGTTCAAATGGTTAATTTCCCAAGTCAAAACAGCTACTTGAACTTCTACGCTGCCGGTATCGCCCTCATGGCGCGCATACTGTGCAATAATTTCATTTTTTTTCTCTTTTGAGATTGCCATAATCATTTCTCCTTTTATTGCTTCATCCGAGTTCTGGGTTTTGGCAGCTCCCGGAACCAAGAAAAAGTTAGTTTGTCTTTGCGACTGCTCCTATTGTAACAAATTCAAAAAAGCCCGTCAATCATTACCGGGCAAAAAGAATCGTAAGCCAGATAATTCTGATAAATGGGGCTGAACTGCTGGTTACCGATAGAATGGCTGCTGCAATAGAGTTTGGATTGTCTCTATTGCAGCCCCTGATTATACATGACAGAGACAGCTGCCGAGCATTTCATAAAGAAGGCTCACTTCTTTATTTACGGGGCATTTTGTGATATAGTAGATTTGTTTGAATTCAAAATTAATTTAATGTTGAATTAATAAAGGAGATACTATGTCAGTACAGGACAAATTAATACGGCCGAGCCATAATATTAATATGGACGATATTATCCGCGAAGGGCATCCGACGCTGCGGGCGCGGGCCAAAGATGTCTCTCTTCCTCTTAAGGATGAGGACGTCATTCTGGGAGAAAAGATGCTGCAGTTTTTGAAACACTCACAGGACCCTGTGATGGCTGAAAAAATGGGGCTGCGCGGTGGCGTAGGTCTGGCAGCCCCCCAATTGGACATTTCCAAACGGATCATCGCTGTTTTGGTTCCTAATCCGGAGGATGAAGAAGGCAATCCGCCGGAAGAAAGCTACAGCCTGCAGGAAATAATGTACAATCCGCGAATTATCGCCCACTCTGTTCAGGAAGCTGCCCTAGCTGACGGTGAAGGCTGTCTGTCTGTTGACCGGGAAGTTCCCGGCTATGTTGTCCGGCATGCCCGTGTAACCGTTGAGTACTTTGATAAACAAGGCAGCAAAAAGCGGATGAAGCTGAAAGGCTACCATGCCATTGTGGTTCAGCATGAAATTGACCACACAAACGGTATTATGTTCTTCGACCGTATCAATGAAGCCGAACCCTTCGCCGTTAAAGAAGGCATGCTGATTATTGAATAAAACATCAAGGAGAACATTGTGAAAAGAATGATCAATTGGGTAGAAAAGCGGCAGAAACTTCTAATCAGTCTGGTCTGCGCCTTAGCTTTTTTTTCCTATGTTTTTTTGCTGCGCAATGAACTGAAAGTTGCAAATAATAACGGGAATATCAAAATTGTCGCAGCCAAGCAAAAAGATCCATTAGCGGCCGGTTACCGTGAAAATACCAGACAGATTGCTCTTGAAGGACAACCCCTGAATGATGATGAGATTGTGCGCAATGACTGGGGAGTCTACAGCGCTGCTGTTCCTATTCCTATTAACATCACCGAAGCCACAGATGACTTGGAAAATCCGACTATGGAAATCCAGCATGATGGACCGGTCAGAAATATTTCCTTTGAATACAGCCGCTACTATCTTGGCGGCTATCTGCAGATCTATCTGGATGATGTGCTTTATATGCAGCTCAACACATATCAGGAAGAAGAGAGCTACGAACTGCTGACTATTGATTTTCCTCAGCATTACGGTCTAAGCAGCACCAATGCTGTCTGGTGGCTGCAGATGGCCATTTTAGCAGCAGCGCTGCCGCTTTTTGTGCAGCTGGAACTCTATAAACGGCTGCCCTTCCGGCGGTTCCTGCTGGCTTTTATCTTGCTGGCTGCTTCCTATTATGCCTTAGCGGCGGGCTTGAACTATACCCTGCCGCAAAGCTTCGTTTTTTCCAACACCCTATACAGCTTCAATAAAGCTATGCTGGTGCTGACGTTATTCACTTTTTTTGCTTTAATATTGGGTCAGGTTCTGTTCTACTTTGTAAAAACACGCTGGCGCTATTGGGGACAGCTCCTTTACTTGCTCCTGATTGTGCCCGCTCCCTTTTTAACTTTTTATCTGCTGGAAATGCCTTCCGCTTATGATTCCTATCTAAAAGCTGCGGATATTCCGGCTAATCTGGCTATCATTACTGTCATCTGGCTGACGTTGGCTATGCTGACGACTTCCCTGCGTATGGCAAGTATGCTGGCTGCTGCGGGCGGACTGATTATGGGCATTGTCAATAAAGCGCTGATTGCTATCCGGTCCACACCGCTTCTGGCCTATCATTTCCTGCAAATTCGCGATGGTCTGAATGTTGCGCAGAACACCAAAATCACTGTTGAATTAATTATTCCGGAGTTAATCTTTTTAACCGCCTTTTACCTGATTGCACTGGCTTTCCTGCCGCCTTCCAGAACATTATTTGCCTGGCCTGAACCGCTTCCGTTTTGGCAAAAACTGCCGAACCGCTTAGCTTTTCTAAGAAAAACACTTTACCAGAAGCTGATAATCTCGGCTGTTGGTATCCTGACCGCACTCTTTGCCCTAAGACCTCTAGTTTATCATATCGCTAACAGTGTGGATATGGATTTGCTTTTCTTTTCCATGCAGAAAACCTACTATGAACATGGTTTTGCCCTTTCATTTACAAGATTTTATGAGGTTTCACAGATTACTGAACCAGAGGGATACAGTAGCGAGGCCGTAACAGATATTTTGGATCACTATCCCAGAAAAGACAATTCTGCCAAGCAGAAACCTAATATTATCATTATCCAAAATGAATCGCTGACTGACTACGGTCAGCTGACCTCTCTGAACTTTAGTCCCGATCCGCTGGAATTTATCCATTCCATGACCGATAATACAATTAAGGGGGCTTTTTATGCCTCTGTATTGGGCGGCGGTACTGCTAATACTGAGTACGAGGTGCTGACCAGCAACAGTTTAGCGATTTTGCCGCCAAATGCTTTCCCTTATCAGCAGCTGATTACTTCTCCCAAAAATAACATAACCAGTGCTTTAAACAGTTACGGCTACCAAAGCGTGGCCGTTCATCCCTATCTCGAAAATTTCTACCGGCGCAATCTGGTCTATGATTATTTAGGTTTTGATGAGTCCTATTTTAATAATTCTAAGCCTGCAATCTCCGATCTTGTTGACGTTGAGAATCTGCGGGGTTATGTCAGCGACGAATCCCTTTATCAAGCCAGCCAAAAGCTGATTGAAGACACAGATGACCCCCTCTTTAATTTTATCGTGACAATGCAGGGGCATGAGAGCTACGGTCTTTCAGAAGAAGAAAATCCAAGGACTGTCTCTATTACCAACAGCCCCGATGACAGCAGCGCCACCGATTTTCTATCCAGTGTGAGGGCTTCTGATCAGGCGTTCAAAGATTTCATCAACTCTCTTAACGCTTCGGATGAACCCACTGTTGTTATCATGTACGGTGACCATCAGCCCGAGCTCTCCAACAGTTATTTTGAGCCGGCTTTGGATGCCAATGACCCCAGCGCTAAATACCAAACCCCTTTTATCATGTGGGCTAACTTTGATTTGCCTCAGGACGATGACATCAAGCTCAGTCCTAATTACCTTGTGCCTTATCTCCTCAGTACTCTGACAAAGACGGATTATCCGCTGCCGGTCTCCTCTTATTACCAGTTCCTCTCCGAACTGCAGCAGCAAATCCCGATTATGACCACTTGGGGCTACTATAATGCCGATTACGCTTACTCTGCTGAAGCACCTGCTGATAATCAGCTGCTCAGTCAGTACCGCCTGATTGGCTACAATAATGTGGTGGATAAAAGCGCCTTGAGCTTGACAAACTATTATGAATAAATAAAAAAAACTCACCTGATGTGAGTTTTTTTATTAGAACTAGAACTCTGTGAAGCTCGGTTAAAAAGCCTAGGTTCATGTTGTACAGGCTGGGCTGCTGCAAAATCAGCCCTTCAGGGCAGACAGAACTGCTTCTGCCTGTTTGCCTAATTCTTCCAAAATATCATCGCTTAAGGTCAGTTCTCCTGTTGCCCAAGCTTCATCATTAATGCGGGAAGCTGTTACCTGATCTACAAAATTGGTCCGAATAAACGGAAGCAGAGCGCGGTAAATATCTGCAGCCTGTTCATGACCGCCGTTAGCCAGAAGAGAAACTGTAGTGACTTTACTGTCAATAGCGGAAGGGCCTGATGGATCTGCAAGATCAACTGCACGCGATGCCCAGTCTAACAAATTTTTCACTGGTCCTGGAATTGAAAAATTATAAACCGGCGAGAAAATCCAGACAGCATCTGCTTCCTGAATAGCCTTGCGGACTTCTGCTACTGCAGGCAGTACCGGAGTTTCAAGATCCTGATTAAAAATAGGCACTTGACTGTAATCTAAATATGAGACCTGTGCTTTTCCGGCGAGGATTTTTTTCGCTGCTTGAGCCATTTGCAAATTAAAAGAACCTTCACGGAGGGAACCGACAACAAATAAAATAGATTTCATTTCTTCTCCTTTAAAAAACTGTTTTAGTGAGCTAATAAAAGACATGTGCACTCCTATCTGTTTACTGCTATATAGCTACATTTATTACTATGTAGTAAATTATAAAACAGCTTGCTGCTAAAGTCAATCATAATGCTTATAAGTCTTTAAACCTTTTCAGCAAAGCAGTCAGCTCTTCTTGCTCTCTTTCTGAAAGCAGAGAAAAAACGTCTTCTATTTTTTGAATATGGGCCGGAAGAGCATGTTCAATGACCTGTCTTCCTTTATCTGTCAGATCTACCAGATAGGCGCGCCTGTCATCAGGACTTGTCCGGCGGCTGACCCAGCCCTTCTTTTCCATATTTTTGATAACAACTGTCATATTGCCTGATGTGGCCAGCACATTGTCGATTAACTCTCCGATTTTCATCTGTCCCTTGGCGTAAAGGACATCAAGGACGGCGAACTGAGCGGCTGTCAGATTATCCTCTTTATATGATTCTGAAACCTTGGTATCAATTGTCCGAAAAGCTTTACGCATGACAACCATTAACTTAACTGCTGCATTTTTAAATTCTGCCATTCTCTCCCCCTCATAGTGATTTTCTTCTATCCTAACACTAATTAGGTATTTTCTCAACTGGCAAAAAAGCTCCAGGCAGTCGGGCCGACTGTCCGGAGCAAATAAGTTTATGCCGTGATGACTCGGCGGGCGGGCCATCAGACAGGGCACTGTTTTTGCCCTTTCAGGATAAATGCCTTTTGAGCTCAACGGCTGATCAAAAGAAATCATCAAACAGACTGAGCTGATTGTCTTCCGGCATATTGCCCAAAATCCCCATTTCATCCATCTTCTCAACAAGAGTAGCCGGAACACCGCCGCGTTTGCGCAGCTCCATTTTCGATAAGAATTCTCCTTCTTTCCGGGCGCTGACAATCTGTCTGGCAACATTCTCACCTAAGCCATCTAAAGCCACGAAAGGCGGTATCAGGGTATCGCCGTCAATCAAAAACTCTACAGCATCGCTGCGGTAAAGATCCAGCTGACCGAATTGATACCCGCGTTCCAGCATTTCGTTGACAATCTCTAAGCTGGTGAACAGGTCTATTTCAACATTAGAAGCCTCATTATTTCTTCGTTTTGTACTGATATCCGCCATCCGCGCTTTAACTGCAGCCAGTCCGGCACTCATCGTTTTCAGCTCAAAGCCCTTAGCTCGGATAGAAAAGTAGGCACAATAGTAATAAAGCGGGTAGTGGACTTTAAAGTAGGCAACACGCAACGCCATCAGCACATAAGCAGCGGCGTGAGCTTTAGGAAACATGTACTTAATTTTCCCGCAGGACTCAATGTACCAATCCGGAACATTGTTCTCTCGCATCGCCTGAATATAGCCATTGCGCTCTTCTTCGGAAATTTTCAGCCAAGCTCCCTTGCGGACGCGTTCCATAATGGTAAAAGCCATTTTGGGTTCGAGCCCTGCGTGCATGAGATACACCATAATATCATCACGGCAGCCGATAACCGTTGATAAGGTGGCAATCCCTTCCTTAATCAAATCCTGGGCATTCCCCAGCCAGACATCCGTTCCGTGCGACAGGCCTGAGAGCTGCAAAAGTTCGGCAAATGTGGTTGGATGAGTTTCATCAACCATGCCTCGGACAAAATTGGTCCCAAATTCCGGAATCCCCAGCATGCCGGTCGACGCTCCGATTTGCTCCGGTGTAACTCCCAGTACATCGGTTCCTGAGAAAAGTTTCATCACATCAGGGTCATCAGCAGGAATTTCAGTTGGGTCAATCCCTGACAAATCCTGCAGCTTGCGAATCATCGTGGGGTCATCATGCCCCAGAACATCCAGCTTAAGCACATTTTCATCAATATCGTGGAAGTTAAAATGGGTGGTTCGCCACTCAGCGTTCGAATCATCAGCGGGGTACTGGACCGGAGTGAAGTCATAGACATCCATATAACTAGGAATAACAACGATCCCGCCAGGATGCTGGCCGGTTGTCCGCTTGACTCCGGCAGAACCGCTGGCCAAACGATCCACTTCCGCATCGCGGTAGTATTTTCCATAATCACGCTCATAGCCTTTAACAAAACCGTAGGCTGTTTTTTCGGCCACTGTGCCTACTGTTCCTGCCCGGAAAGCATACTCTTTGCCAAAGATATCACTGACATCGCGGTGAGCCCTCGGCTGATCATCACCGGAAAAGTTTAAATCGATATCCGGCACCTTATCGCCATCAAAACCTAGGAAGGTTTCAAAAGGAATATCCTGACCGTCTTTTTGATAAGGCGTTCCGCATTCCGGACAGTCTTTATTCGGCAAATCATAGCCGGAACCGACTGAACCGTCTGTAATGAATTCTGAATGCTGACAGTTGGGACAGACATAGTGCGGCGGCATAGGGTTAACCTCCGTAATGCCAATCATCGTCGCAACAAAACTTGAACCGACCGACCCGCGCGACCCGACTAAATAACCGCGTTCATTAGAACGGTTAACCAACATTTGTGAAGCCAGATAAATCACTGCAAAGCCATTTCCCAGAATAGACGTCAGCTCTTTTTCAATCCGCAAATCAATAATATCAGGCAGTGGATTGCCATACACGGCAAAGGCTTTTTGGTAGGTCATCTCAGCCACCCGCTCTTCTGCATTTTCAATAAAAGGCGTATAGAGGTCCGATTTTACCACCTCGACCTCTTCAATCTTATCAGCGAAAGCATTGGTATTTGTGACAACAAGCTCATAGGCTAAATCTTCGCCTAAAAAGGCAAAGTCATCCAGCATTTCATTGGTCGTGCGGAAATGGGCCTTCGGCAGAGGAGCAGGCTGAGCATCTTCGCCGCGGCCGATCGGCCTGTTTATAGCCGCTCCCTGACCCAAGCTGCGTACAATAATTTCCCGGTAAATGTCTTCTTCAGGTTCAATGTAATGAACATTCCCGGTAGCCATGACAGGTTTTTGCAGACGCCGGCCAACTTCAATCAGATCTTTGATCAGCTGCTGAATTCCTGCTTCATCCTTAACCAGCTCACGTGCAACCAGCGGCTCATAAATGGCCGGCGGCATCACTTCAATGAAATCGTAATATTTAGCAGCTTCTACAGCGGCATCAACACCGCTGGTCAGCACAGCATCAAAAACTTCACCTTCAGTACAGGCAGTCCCAAGCAGCAAGCCTTCACGGTGCTGATCCAAAACCGTTCTGGGAATTCGGGCAACACCGGCAAAATATTTCACATTCGCCAGACTGACCAATTTAAACATATTTTTCAGCCCTGTTTGATTCTGTACATATATCGTCGCATGCTTAACCCGTGCTTTTTTATAAGAATCCTGAGCGACCAGCTTGGTATTAAGGTCTGCCAAATCAGTTAATCCGTGTTTGTCACGCGCTTCCTGCAAAAAGATAAACAGCAGGCGGCCTGTCGCTTCCGCATCGTAATTAGCCATATGATGATGCTCAAGAGCAACCTGAAAACGTTTGGTCAGAGGACCCAGACCGTGGCGCTTGTACTCCGGATAAAGATTGCGGGCAAATTCTAAGGTATCGATAACCGGCTGGCTGATGATTGGCAAGCCCTGACGCTCATAATTGGCATTCATAAAGCCGACATCAAAACTGGCATTATGTGCAACCAGTACTGTGTCCTGACAAAAGTCCTGAAACTCCTGTAAAACCTGCACTAAAGGCTTGGCACCTTTAACATGGTTATCTGTAATACCGGTCAAATCTGTCGTAAAAGCGGACAGAGGATGTCCCGGGTCAATAAACTCATCAAACTGCTCCACAATATTCCCCTTAAACATTTTAGAAGCAGCAATTTGAATCAGGTCATTATTGACAGCAGAGAGCCCCGTAGTTTCAACGTCAAAGACAACATAGGTCGCCTCATGCAGATCTACAGAAGCAGGATGGTAAACAATAGGAACCTTATCCTCAACGATATTAGCTTCTAAGCCAAAAATCGCCTTGATCCCAGCCTGCTTAGCCCTATGGTAGCCGTGCGGAAAACTTTGGACATTGCCGTGATCGGTGATGGCCACTGCCCGGTGTCCCCACTTAGCTGCTGTATCAATCAGCTTTTCGACAGTTGGTAAAGCATCCATCGTCGACATATTAGTATGGGCATGAAGCTCAACGCGTTTCTGCCCTTCCGGCATTAAATCTTTGCGTTCCTGATGGGCGATGGCCTTGACATCCTGAACATTCATGGTTAACGTCCGGGTAAACTGATTATTTTCAATATTTCCCCGGACACGCAGCCAGGCACCTTTGGCAATCATATCGTACTTTTTGAGCTCATCATCATTTTTCACCCATTTTTGCATGGCAAAACTGGATGTGTAATCTGTCATCTTGAAATTAATAATATGGCGGCCGGTCCGCGTCGTCTTGCGTTCAGCTTCAAATACCATGCCTTCAAAAACAATGCGGTTTTCTTCTGTTTCAATATCCGCCATAGGTGTAATGGCCGCTTTTTCAAAACTGGACTGCCGTTTTTGACTGTAACCGGCAAAATCATAACTGGCTTTTTCCGGTTCCTGAGGAGGCGGGGCTGCAGCTTCCAGTGCTTTTTGGGACTCCCAGCTGTCCTGTACAGCCTTCTCCAGCAGGGCCTCACGGCTGGCCTCAAAAGAAGCTTTGAGCTCTTGAGTCATCGCTTCATCGGCAGCGATGGCAAAATGTACTTTTCCAAAACCAAAAAGCTCGAACTGCTCTTTCAATTTTGGCAGATGGTTTTTGGTGAAATGTTCATTGCTGACAAACTGAGGAGCCGTAATCAGAATCTGATCGCCATCGCAGCTGAGAGGCAGATGGGCAAAAGCCGATTTGAAGCTGGCACTGCTGCACAGCGGCAGTTCAAAAGCATAGCGGTAATAGTCCTGCAGCAAATCCAGAGAAAAATCGACTGTTTCCGCCTGAATCGTAAAAGTGGTTTTAATATCTGCCTTTTGAAAGGCTGATGACAAACGAAAAGACAGTTCACGATAATAGTCAAGCGGCAGAATTTCCGGGAAAGCAAAATGAAACTCCCACAGACGCGAGACAGAGTGCAGTTTCACTTCAATAATATCCGCAGCTGAAAAAACACTTGAAGTTTTTATTTCAAGCGGCATTTCGATTTGATCCATCAATTGATTAAATAAATCTGACATAGTTTTTCCCAACCTCTTAGCATTATTCTATCACAACCCTCTCTAATTTTCGAGCAGGAATTGAACAGGCCTGAGCCCCTTGCCAGCTGCCTGATTTCTCTTGGCATAATACCTCCTTTGCTTAAAACTAAACACGGTCTGAACGCTGTGGGAGTGCACAGGCAGTCCGAACTTGAAAATTAGAGAGTGAGGGAATCCTCTAATTTGAGGTTCTGTCACAAGACTTAGCCAGCCGTAGCCGTCTGAAAGCTTTGCCGTCTTCACAGCCGACCGCACCCTTCTAATCATCCTGACAGGGGGCGTCTGCGAAATCAAAGATTTCGGACTTACCGCCTATTTTCTCTTTGCGTTCTTAACGGCCGTTGTATCTTATAAAACCGCTGAGCACAGGCAAAGCGGTTTTAACAGTTCGTTTATTAGCTGTTCGTTTTTCTCATCACAGATGCAGAAAGGCAAACAGAAGCTCTGTTTTAATCAGCGTTTCTGTCGGTCAAAATACCAAGCGTTTCACTTAGATTTTCGGCATTAACCTCAATGGTGTCGCCTGTGGCTTTTATCTTCACTTCAACAATCCCTTCAGCAGCTTTTTTACCGACAGTCACACGGATCGGCAGACCGATCAGATCGCTGTCCGAAAACTTAGAGCCGACACGCTCATTGCGGTCATCGGTCAGCACCTGATAGCCTTGCTCCTGTAAATCGCGTTCAATCTTAGCCGTCAAGGCACTAGCCTGCTCGTCTTTGACATTAACAGTGATCAGGTGAATATCGTAAGGGGCCAGTTCCTTAGGAAAATTAATGCCCCAAGAATAGCGATAATCCCCTTTTGGTGTTTTGCTGACAAAGAGGCGGGCATGCTGCTCAATAACGGCTGACAAAATACGGCTGACACCAATACCATAACTTCCCATTACAATAGGCACAGCACGGCCGTTTTCATCAAGAACGGTTGCCCCCATGCTCTCAGAATACCGCGTCCCCAGCTTAAAGATGTGACCGATTTCTATTCCCCGAGCAAATTTGAGGATACCTTGCCCATCCGGTGAAACTTCCCCTTCTCTGACTTCACGGATATCCGCATAGTCAGCTGTAAAATCACGCTCGGGGTTGACACCTGTCAGGTGATAGCCATCAGTATTGGCTCCCGCAACCGCATTAGTCAGCGCTTCTACTCTGCGGTCCGCAACCAGCTTAACAGAGTCTGGCAAACCAACCGGCCCCAAAGATCCAAAGCCGGCACCAAAGAGTTCCCGAGCTTCTGCCTCACTTGCAGGCTCCAGAAAATCTGCTCTAAGAAAATTCTTAAGTTTGACCGTATTGACCTGATCATTGCCGACAAGAAGAACAGCCAGCAGCTCATCATCAGCCCTAAATAAAAGTGTCTTAATGGTCTGTTCCTCAGGCACTTGTAAAAAGGCAGCCACTTCGTCAATTGTTTTACAATCTGGTGTTGTTACACGCTCAACAGCTTCTTGGACAGCCACTTTAGTGGACGGCTTATATTCACTGGTGGCCATCTCCAAATTAGCTGCATAGCCCGATTTATCAGAATAAACAACTGTATCCTCACCAGCCACCAGCCAAGACTGCAGCTCTGCCCGGATATCCGCAAGCACAGCCTCAGGAATCTCCTCCAGAGAAGCTATCGATTTATCCAAAACCAGCCAATGACCGAGGTCGGTACGGTCAGGCGTAATAGCCATAAATTCTTGACTGTCCTTGCCCCCCATGGCACCGCCATCACCGATAATCCCTTTGAAATCCAGCCCTGCCCGTCTGAAAATAGCCTCGTAAGCTTTGCGGTAATCTTCGTAGGTCACATCTAAGCCGGCATAGTCAGCATGAAAACTGTAGCCATCTTTCATGATAAATTCCCGTGTTCTCAGCAAGCCGTTGCGAGGACGTTTTTCATCTCGGTACTTAGGCTGAATTTGATAAAGATTTAAAGGAAGCTGTTTATAAGACTTGACAGCATCACGGATAAGGGTTGTTAATGTCTCCTCGTGTGTAGGACCCAAAATAAAGTCCGACTGATCACGGTTTTGCAATTTATAGAGATCGTCCCCGTAAGTTTCATAACGTCCGGATTCCCGCCAAAGGTCTGCTGTCAGCAGAGCAGGTGCCAGCATCTCGACTGCATTAATCTTCGCAAACTCTTCGTGCATAATAGCCTTGAGCTTCTCGATCACACGGTTGGCTAAAGGCAGATAAGCATAAATACCAGCAGAAATTTGACGGACATAGCCTGCACGCAGCATAAGGGCATGGCTGATAACCTGAGCATCGCTTGGCATTTCGCGAAGCGTTGGAATAAGCATTTTAGATTGTTTCATAATTAAGATATCAAAAACTTAAAAACGTCAACAAAGGAAAATGGTCAAACATCTCTCCTGTTTTATTGATGTTTTTTCAGTCCTGATGCACTTCCTTTCAAATATTATATGATTAACAAATTAGTTTTGACGATTGATGCGGCTTATTCAGAAGATTATTTATCTCTCAATAAGCCAAACCGGACAGATATTTTCCGGCCGGCAGCAGAGAAGCTAGAAAAAAGCCCGCATAATATCATTCCATGTCACCGCAATCATTAAAATAATCATTAGGGCAACTCCTGCCAATGTAACATAATTTTCTGTTTCCTGCCTGAGAGGCTTGCGGCGGACAAGTTCAATAAGATTAATCAGTATTTTCCCGCCATCCAAAGCCGGTATGGGAATCAAGTTGAAAATTCCCAAGTTGATTGAAAGCAGAGCCATGAGTGAAAGAACGGACTCCAGACCGTTTTGGGCCGCCTGATTGGACAGCTGGTACATGGCAACCGGACCGCCAAGCTGGTCCAGGCTAAAATGGGAAAACAGATTTCTTAAAGCTGTCAGGATGAGGGTAGCACCGTCCCAAGCCATCCTGAAACCGCCAAAAACTTTGTCTCTGAAACTGGTTTTTAAAGCTTGAGATACACCAATATAGTAAGAACCATTTTGCTCCTGCGGCTGAATGGCCAAGTTTTTGGTCTGACCGTTTGTTTCAACTGTTACCGCAATGCTCTCTCCAGGTTTTAGGTTTTCTGTCGCCGCGCTGACAGCCTCAGTCAAATCAGTCCAGTCTGCAATTTTCCGGCCGCCGATCTGTAACACACGGTCTCCATTTTTGACACCGGCCTGAGCCATTGCGCCATCCTCAATGACTCGGACCTGATTCGTATCAGGATTGGCAGCGCCGCCCTGTACAAAGACCAAAAGAATAAAAACAAAGATCCCTAAAATAAAGTTATTTAAGGGGCCGGCAAAGTTCGTGATGAGACGCCCCCAAACAGAAGCATTCTGATACTGAACATCCAGCGGAGCAATCCACAGTTCCGTCCCATCCTCCTCGATAATAGTAGCGTCATGTGCGACGGAATATGTCTTCTCCTCATCCAGCACCCTGCCTGTAATTTCCAGTTTATCCTCTAAGTCGTAGCTTAAAACAGTCATCGGCAGGGCTGTCTGATCAGTGTATTTCGGCGAGAGATTGATCCGGCTGACCAGACCTGCCTGATTGATTGTTAAACTGGCTAAAGAGCCGGTTTTGATGTCAGTTTCATCATCACCCCATCCCGCCATGCGCACATAGCCTCCTAAAGGCAGGATACGGATGGTGTAGGCCGTCCCTTGTCTGTCAATATGTGAAAAAATCTTTGGCCCCATCCCAATGGAAAATTCCCGGACCAAGATACCGGATTTTCTGGCAAAATAGAAATGTCCAAATTCATGGACAACAACCAAGATGCCAAAGACCGCAATAAACGTCAAAATTCCTAGCATAGTTTTCCTTTCAAAAGTCTTTAAGCAAGCAGCCAGCTTAGCGTAAAAGCAGATAGCTTATAATAATTAATGATAAGCCGCTGATTAAAAAAAGAAGAGCAAGGCTTCAGTCCGTAAAATGAAGCCATATTTTTCTGCCATACAGACAAACCTGCAGTTGCTGCCGCAGCCGGCATTATAGCAGAAAAGAAAGGACAGTCTCCCTCCAGTTACAAGCTGCTTTATGGTCTTCAAAGAGACCGCAGCTTAGAACAGACCAAAAAGATGCATAATTGGAAAAACAAAAATCATGCTGTCAAAACGGTCCAGTATGCCGCCGTGCCCTGGAATTAACCGGCCGGAATCCTTAACACCAAAATGGCGTTTAATGGCACTCTCTACTAAGTCTCCAAATTGACCGCAGATGCTAAAAATCATAACCAAAAGCAGCATGACAAAGAAATTGCGGGGTTCATAAACACCTCTTCTCAGCAGCATAAAGACAGCCGCAACAATTAAGGCGGATACGATGCCCCCTAAGCTGCCTTCCACTGTTTTGTTCGGTGACACTTTGGCAAGGAGTTTTCTTTTCCCGAACCGGCGTCCAATCAAATAGGCGCCGATATCGGTTGCCCAAACAATAAAGAGCGCAAGGAGTACCTTGTCTATTCCGCTGATACGGGCATTAACTAAATTTTGGAAGCCAACCCCAACATATAGGCTGGCAGCAATCGGATAGGCAGCATCCTCAAAAGAATAAGAATCACTGCTAAAAACCGTCCCCGCCAGTAAAAAGAAAACAAGCAGACTGAAAACGGAAAAACTGGCATCAATAGGCAAAAAAATTAAATAGTTATCCAAAGGGACCGTAAGAACAAAAGCCCCTAACATAGCGAAAACACCTTCTATTGAAAAGGCTTCGAGTTTTTTCATTCTCAGCATCTCAGCTACACCAAGCATGGCCAGCAGACCGACAAAAAACTGAAAAGGCAGACCTCCCCATACCAGAAAAGGGATAAAGATAAGCAAAGCAATACCTGCCCAAATAACACGTTCTCTCATTATGTCCTTCTTTCTAAACACCGCCGAAACGGCGCTGACGCCGATTGTATTCACTAATTGCTTCTAAAAGACCTTCTTTTTTAAATTCCGGCCACATAGTTGGAGTGAAATAAAATTCACTGTAGGCAGACTGCCAGGACAGAAAATTGCTAAGCCGCTGTTCCCCGCTGGTCCGAATAATCAAGTCAGGATCACGGTAAAGATAAGGCAGACTGCCAGTCATCAAATAACTGGAAAACAGTTCTTCTGTAATATCTCCCGGATTGAGCTTAGCCTCCAAAACATCCTGAGCGATCAATTTAGCTGCATGAGTAATATCAGCCCGCCCCCCATAATTCAAAGCAAAGTTGAGGATTAATCCTGAGTTGTGCTTGGTTTTTTCTCGGGCACGCTCCATCGCATCAAAGGTTGCTTCCGGAAGCTGGCTCACATCTCCTATCACCTGAATGCGGACATTATTGGCATGAAGCCGAGGAACATACTGATCAAAAAACTCCACGGGCAGATTCATAATGAACTTAACTTCCTCTTGGGGGCGTGACCAGTTTTCAGTAGAAAAGGCGTAGACTGTCAGGACTTTAACACCAAGATCCGAGGCCGCAATTGTCACCTCCTGCAGCATTTCCATTCCTGCCTTATGTCCAAAAACACGGGGCTGCATACGCTTTTTAGCCCAGCGCCCATTGCCGTCCATAATAATAGCAATATGATTGGGAATGTCTTCCAAAATGAATTCTTTTTTTCTTCTAAATTTAAACATTGCTCTTCCTACAGATATTATTGCTTTTTCTATTTTACCATACTTTAAACGTTTTTTACCCATTTTATGCATCATTCGCTGCCTTACAAGAAAGAAATGTGTTTCCGCAGCAAAGCCGAACTGAACTGCGATACTGTTTTACATATACCTATTCTCCCTCTAAAACAGCGGTACTTCAACCCCCCGGATATTAAAAACACTCCGCATTCTCACGGAATCAAATAACAAAAAAAGCAGCTATAGGTTAACTGCTGTCTTTTGTGGCTCTATAATTTCTGTAGTGGGTAAATCCACTGCGAAGATTATAGGGCTTTTTAATGCAGACAAAAAGTCCCATATGACTTATAATGAAAAGCGTTGAAACAACTCATTAGAAAGATTCATATGGAACAACTCTATCATACTACAGAATTGATTGGAATTAAAGATAAAAACATTACTCTGAATAAAGTTTTTAAGTGTCAAACACACATTGAGGTCTGGGCTAGGCTTGATTATGAGCCTAAATCTTGTCCAACTTGTGGGGGAAAGCAGATAAAATACGACTTCCAAAGGCCGTCAAAGATTCCATACCTTGAAATTGCTGGATTTCCTAGTCTTATCAAACTCAAAAAGCGTCGTTTCCAGTGCAAAAGCTGTCGCAGAGTTACAGTCGCTGAGACTAACTTGGTTCGGAAAAACTGCCAAATCGCTGAACCTGTTAGACAAAAGATCACACAAGGCTTGATCAAACGTGATGCTCTGACACACATCGCTCAGAACTTGGCTGTTTCAACGTCAACTGTCCATCGTAAGCTCAAGCAATTCACCTTCAAAGAAGACTTTTATCATCTGCCTGAGCTCCTCTCCATCGATGAATTTTCTTATCAAAAGGGTAAACTAGCCTTCATTGCTCAAGATTGTGAAACCAAGAAAATCATCACGATCCTGGATAATCGGACACAAACAACCATTCGCAATCATTTCTTTAAGTACTCTAAAAAGGCTAGAAACAGCGTTAAAAGCGTTACCGTTGATATGTCTGGCAGCTATATTCCTCTTATCAAAACTCTATTTCCTAATGCTCAAATCGTTCTTGATAGATTTCACATCGTACAGCATATTAGCCGAGCTCTTAATCACACTCGCATTCAACTCATGAAACAGTTTGACAAGAAATCTCTGGAATATCGTGCCCTCAAATACTACTGGAAACTGGTCTTGAAAGACAGCCGAAAACGTTCTTTGAACCGTTTTTACTCAAGAACTTTTAGGGAGACCCTGACACCAAAAGAATGCTTGACCAAAATCTTCCAGCTTGTCCCTCAATTACAGGGCTACTATGACCTTTATCAGCTCCTGCTTTTCCACTTGCAAGAGAAAAACGCTAACTGTTTCTTTGACCTGATAACAGAAGCTTTCCCACACCTTAATCAAACCTTTAGAACCACTCTTGCCACACTTGTTCGCTATAAAAAATACGTTACAAACGCCATACAGATGCCCTATTCTAACGCCAAACTTGAGGCTACAAACTCATCAAGGACATCAAGCGTAATGCCTTTGGTTTTCGGAACTTTGACAATTTTAAAACTCGCATCCTTATCGCTTTGAACATAGCAAAAGAGGAGACGAACTTTGTCTCCTCTCGTGCTTAGCTATAAGTCACCCACTACAGTTGACAATGAGCCTCTTTTGTTTACTGGCTGTCAATAGCCGAATCCATTGCATCTTCTGCTTCTGAATCATTATCGGCAGCAGCATCACCCGCTTCCAACACTTCTTCAGCTGCAGCAGATGCCTTAGTAATAACCGTTTTAAGGGCTGATAATTCAAAAGTTAAATAAACGCCATCAACATCAAGCACCATTCGTTTATTCTCATTATCGATCTCATCAATAATGCCGTAAAGTCCTCCGATTGTGACAATCTCATCGCCTTTTTGAACAGCATTCAGCTGATTCTGACGCTCCTGAGCCTGCTTTCTCTGCGAACGCTGCATAAACCACATCAGCCCAAGCAGCACCACCAGCATAATAATCGTTGAATAACCCATAATTTCCTCCTCCAATAAGATACAAAGCCCGTTAAAAGAGCAAAGCAAAAATAGGAGGCTGGACGAAGAGCCACAGGGCTCTAGGACAGACTGTCTTTTTTGCACAGCTCTTAGGGTGTGTTCAGTTCCAATAAGATACAAAGCCCGTTAAGAAAGCGACTGAAAAATAGGGGCCCAACCGATGTGCTGCAAACACGAGGGAGGGACATCTTTTTTCCGAGCTTTTAGGGCGTGTTCAGTTCCGACAGTGTTTAGCACTAAGTGTTACTATACCAAATTTACGGCCAACAGGCAAGTCTTCCTGAACAGCTGGCAAAGGAGCAAGAGATTTTTCTAAACTTCGATGCCTGTATTTTCAATCGATGTTCCGCTGTAAAAAGCGGCTGTCCGATAAATAGCAGCACTGAAATGTTGAAGCCCCCGTTCATATACGGAAATAAAAAATCCCTGTATTGCCTCTGCTCGGATATTCAGAACATTTTTCTGCCTTCAGACTTTTGTTTGGCAGCAAGAGCTGCACGGAGGCGGGATGGTAAAGCCGAAATCGTCATTTTATGACAGCTACCGACTGCTGTCCCACACTCTGCTCTCCCGCTTTTAGCCAATAAACTCTGCAATAGCTTCCTCAGACAGGGAGGAATCGCAGATCACCTTGACTTGTCCTTGTTCAGCTACCAAGAGCCCTGGGACTGTCGGAATCTCATATTGCTGTCTGAACGCCTGAATAGCCTGCGCATCTGCTGCGTCTTCACTGTTTAAAAAGGAAACCTCAGCATTAGCTGCCAGTGCAGCCTGGGCAAGCTTAGGAGCAAAACGCCTGCAGAATGGACAGGTTTCGCGGCCGACAAACAAAATAAATTTGGCTCCGGAGCTTATCTGTTCCTGCGCTGCAGCAGCTGTAATTTCTGTAAAATGTTGGATTGATTCTGTAAATGTTGACATGATTTTCTCCCTTTTTCACAAAAGAACCGTTGACACTCTGATTCCGCTGCCCGCTACTTGACCACAATGTTGACCAGTTTATTTGGTACAGCGATAACTTTGATAATATTTTTGCCAGCCGTTGCAGCCTTAATTCTTTCATCAGCCAGTGCCAGCTCTTCTAATTCAGCACGGCTGGCATCCTTGGCAACAAGCAGCCGGGAACGGACCTTGCCATTAATCTGAGCAACAATTTCAAGCTGATCTTCAGCTAAATAGCGCTCTTCATAAACCGGCCAAGCTTCATAAGCCAGAGACTGCCCCGACTGGGTCACATACTGCCAGAGCTCTTCGGCCAAATGAGGAGCAAAAGGAGCCAGCAGCTGAATATAGCCCTTAGCATAGTCAATAAAGAGCTCATCCTCTTTGTTGGCACTGTTAACAAATACCATGAGCTGAGCAATAGCAGTGTTAAACTTCAAATTTTCAATTTGTTCAGTGACGGCCTTAACTGTTTCATGATAAACTTTGTCCAAAGCGCCTTTATTTTCTGCAGCTATCGTTTTAGTCGTGATTAAGCGGTAGACACGGTCCAAAAACTTCCGGCTGCCTTCAAGTCTTTCCGAAGACCAGGCAATAGAAGCATCAAGCGGTCCCATAAACATCTCATAAATCCGCAGCGTATCTGCCCCAAACTGTTCCACAACATCGTCTGGATTGATAACATTTTTAAGAGATTTAGACATTTTAGCCGGTGCCTGCTCCAATTTTTCACCTGTTTCCAGATGGAAATAAGCGCTGCCGCGTTTCTCAACTTTATCTGTTGCGACCAAAGCTCCGCGGCTGTCACGGTAGCTGGTCCCTAAAATCATCCCCTGATTAAAGAGTTTTTGGAAAGGTTCCTTGGTCGCCACAATCCCTAAATCATAGAGGAATTTATGCCAGAAACGGGCATAAAGCAAATGAAGAACCGCATGCTCGGCACCGCCGATATAAATATCGACCGGCAGCCAGTCCTTAAGCAGCTCAGGATCTGCCAGAGCTTTATCATTATGAGGGTCAATATAACGCAGATAGTACCAGCTGGAACCTGCCCACTGCGGCATGGTATTGGTCTCACGCCGTCCTTTAACACCATCTGCACGAGTCACCTCCAGCCAATCTGTCAAATTAGCCAGCGGGCTTTCCCCTGTTCCGGACGGCTTAATGTCATCTGTCTTAGGCAGGACAAGCGGCAGTTCCTCTTCGGGAACAGCAGTCGAACTTCCGTCTTCCCAATGAATAATAGGAATAGGTTCTCCCCAGTAGCGCTGGCGGCTGAACAACCAGTCGCGCAGACGGTAAGTGACCTTCTCTTCACCTGCCCCCCGAGCTTCAAGCCAAGTTATCATTTCAGCAATGGCGGTATCTTTATCTAAACCGTTTAAAAAGTCAGAATTAATGTGCGGCCCGTCTTCAGTGTAGGCTGCCTGAGCAATATCGCCGCCCTCAAGAACTGGGATAATATCAAGATTAAACTGCTTAGCAAACTCCCAGTCACGTTCATCATGAGCCGGAACCGCCATAATGGCTCCTGTCCCATAACTAGCCAGAACATAGTCAGCGATCCAAATCGGAATCGCTTTGCCGTTAACAGGATTGACAGCGTAACTGCCAGTCCAGACCCCCGTTTTTTCCTTAGCTAAATCAGTACGCGCCAAATCCGATTTGAGGCTGGCCTGCTGCCTGTATGCCGCAACAGCCTGTGCCTGTTCTTCTGTTGTAATAGCCTCTACTAGTTCGTGTTCAGGCGCCAGTACCGCATAAGTCGCTCCAAAAAGTGTATCAGGACGGGTGGTAAAAACGGTAAAGCGCTCACTGCTGTCTTTAACAGTAAAAGTCACATTGGCCCCGACAGACTTGCCGATCCAGTTGCGCTGCATATCTTTGACAGACTCCGGCCAGTCCAGCTCTTCCAAATCATTCAGGAGGCGCTCAGCATAAGCTGTAATCTTTAACATCCACTGGCGCATAGGTTTCCTGACAACAGGATAGCCGCCGCGCTCAGAGGTTCCGTCCGGCAGAACCTCTTCATTGGCAATCGCCGTCCCCAGCTCCTCAACCCAGTTGACCGGAACTTCCGCCTCATAGGCTAAGCCTTTCTCATACAGTTTCGTAAAAATCCACTGCGTCCATTTATAGTATTCAGGATCAGTTGTATTAATTTCCCGATCCCAGTCATAAGAAAAACCGAGAGCATTAATTTGGCGCTTGAAGTTAGCAATATTTTCTGCCGTGAAATCAGCCGGATCATTCCCTGTGTCCATAGCATACTGCTCGGCCGGCAGACCGAAAGCATCCCATCCCATAGGGTGCAGCACATTGTAGCCCTGAGCACGTTTATAGCGGCTGAGGATATCTGTAGCGGTATATCCTTCAGGGTGGCCGACATGCAGGCCTGCTCCGCTGGGGTAAGGGAACATGTCAAGAGCATAAAAATTGGGCTTGGCACTGTCTGTACCGGTTTTAAATGTATGGTCAGCAGCCCAGAAAGCCTGCCATTTTTTCTCAATTTTGTGATGATTATAGAAAGTCATTTTTCCTCCCGTTAAGCGGTCCTGCGACCCATTAGATATCTATCTTTTTATTATATCATTTTTACAAAGAATGAACAGAAAAATCAGCGCAGCAATATTCAGAAAACCGCTGACTCTCATTCGCCGGAACGTAACAGCAGCTACATATAGATAAGAGATAAACCGCAGCTGCCGTTTATTGTTTCTCAAAAAGCAAGAGGTCAGAACTTCTATTCCAACCTCATTCTTGCAACTATCTATAATGCTGACGGTCAGCTGATAAGAACTGACTATTGTTTAATGACTATTTTTTTCGGCGAAGTAGGAAGAGAGCTGCAATTGCTATAATAACTATTCCTAAACCAGTCAGAAAGATACCGGTTTGTTCCCCTGTACTTGGCAGTTTTTTCTGATTCTTCTGGTTTTTAGCACTGCTGCTTGCCGCTGTGGTTGAAGGACCCTGACCGCCCGAAGAAACCGTTGTTCCATTTGTACTTTGCAGGCTTGTTTCTGGATCCCCTGTAGTTGGCTCAGACGTTGTTGCCGGATCAGTTGTCACAGCTGATGTTGTTGCTGATCCAGAAGTGGTTGCTGAACCGCTTGTAGTCGTCTCGGCAGCGGTTGTCGTAACAGCAGTTGTAGTTGTCGTTGCTGTTGTTGTCGTCGACGTAGTGGTCGTCGCAGGTTCTTCCATGGTAGTTGCTGCTTCTGTTGTTGTCGGTTCTGTAAAGGTATTGGTAAAGACCGGTGCCGCATCATAGTCCACAGTCCCCATTTTGACACCATTTTCATCTGTAACCGTTACAGTTGTCCTGTATTCTGCAGAATCATAGGCAATATTTGCTTCTGCAGTATCTTTCTCCTTGATGACATATTGATAGGTTCCCTCAGCCGAATAGGTCATCGCTGAAAAAGTGACCGAACCGTCTGCAGCGTTTGTCACCGTTTGAATAGGGGTTGTTAAATCTTCTGCCGAATAGAGTTCAAAAGTAAATTCCCCTTCTGTCAGTGTTTTACCCTCTAAAAGCTTTGTCGCCTGCAGGACAACATGCTCTGATTTTTCAGATGAAGCTGTCCCAGAAGCCGTCTGCAGCCTTACCAAAGCTTCCACACTGCGCGTTTCAAAATTAGATGCTGACCATGACAGATTATTATTAACAAGGGCACCGGCTGGCGTATTATCCGACAGGTAGGTTGAGTATTCAATATACATCGCCCAGTTATGATTATCTCCGTAAGGAATCGTAAAACCGGTAATGCCTCCGTCTGAATTATAATCAAAAACAGCCTTATCGGTAAAATTCTCAACCGGATCCAAGGTCAGCAGATGATCTTCCGACCGAATTTTAGTTGGTTGTGTTTCATAGCGGACCGCCCGCAGACTTCCGGGCACCAGAGTCTGGCCTTCGCCGAAGACATCTGAAATGGTCATGTCGCGAATCGTATCCTGTGTCGCATTTAAAACAACCCGCCATTTGACAATACCGGCATCTTCCTGAGCTTGATAGCCGTATTTCATTTCATAGTCACCGGCTTCTCCTTCTTCTGTTTTATAGGTATAAGAAAACGTAACACCGCCAAAAGTGACTGTTGTCTCCCCTTCTGTGTTTTTTCCTCTGTCAGCTAGGATAGTGATGTCAAAAGACATCTTTTTGTTTTCCGGAACCTTAGAAAAATGATCGGTAAAAGTAACGGTCACTGTCTTGGAAGCCGCATCCGCCTGAGCCGTTCCGACAACTGTTCCGTCTGCTGCTGTAATCGGAAAGGACATCGTTGTCACTAAGGCAAACTCATCCGGCAAGGTAATGGTCAGTGTATCCCCCTCGTTAATGTCCTGAGAATTAGGAAATTCAATATTATTAACCAGTCTAAGATACACTCCGGACTGAACAACAACCTCTGCAGTCGAGGAGGTGATTTCAATATTGGTTTTTTCCGGATCATAATAAAGCGTGGCTGCATTGCTGTAATTCGTTATTTCTGCAGCCTTGACTGTCGTCAGAGCCAGCAAACTGCCGCATAAGACAGCCAGCACTGAAAACAGGCCTAAAAGCTTTAATTTCATAGCTTAAATCTCCTTGAGCATTAAAATAGTATGATATAGTAATATACCACTAATATTATAACCTACCCTTATCAGAAATACAATACATTTTAAACATTTATTTTCGTTTTAAAAAATAAAAACTGGGTGACACTTCCTCCCGTAAGGGTCCCCCAACAGATTAAAATGATTTAAAAGCTCATACTGCCCCAGCGCATTGATGGCATAAATGGTCTGGTCCGCAATCCCCTGTGCCGCCTTTTCCGGCTGATAGGGCGCTCCAGCTAACACTCCACAATACTATCGAAGCGGTTATCCCTTTTATCTTCTTCGGGCTAATCGTCTTTTGTACCATATCTTTCTTCCAGCCTTTCGTTACGTGTTTTATAATAGCGCATAAACTCCTCATAAGAGTTGACTGTGTGTTCCTGACCGTCCTTGCTGTAGTTAGAAGGGATCGTGACCCTTTCAAACAGATTGGCCCCCTCAGGGTAAAACTGCTTCAAAACATCAGTCCCCACTTTCACCTCTTCATCATCAAAGAGCAGATAAAAATAGCTGTCTTGCTTCTTCATAATCTTCAAAACATCCGGGGACTCACCGGCAACCAGCCAGGTCTTAGTCACTGAAGCCTTTGGAGCACCGTCATCACTAAACATCATAAAGGGAGGATAAAACTCCAGATGCTGGTTGTTCAGCGATGACCTAAGACTCGTTATAGAAATATAATCATAAATCCATACATTCAACTGCCTAAAAGGAGTTCCTGGCACAAAGTCATGAATATCACCTGTGGATAAGTCTATATATTTTTGGATGGGCTGATTCCCAGATGATAAATGATAAAGAGAAATAGTAAGGACTTCCTCTCCTTCTATAATCTCAACTTCCATATTATCACTCAGAGTATAGTCATCTTTATATTCTGATAAAAGCTCATAGAGGTCATAAGTTTTTTTGTGCAGAGTCCCATCCGAGGTGTCATACACACTGAGAGTCCAGTATTCATCCTTCTCCTGCTTTAGGTCAGAATTTAAAAGCTTCATATTTTGCCGGACTATATAGCGTTCCCCAGAGGTCACGACCTCACTAAGACTGTTCTTGACTTCTGCCGTATAAGCCACTGAATTATTCTGATCACGGTACTGTTCAATTAAGGCATCTTCTTCCGGATTCTCACTGACCCACTGTAAGGCAACACCTTTCCCGCTCTTAATGAAAGCGTAGTCGGAAATCGTATAGGTCCCGCTGTATACCGCATACTGACCGTACTTCTCCTCCAGTGCAGCAGTCTGCTGTTCCTGATACCACTGATAGCCCATATAGCCCCCTATGGCCAAAAGGCAGAGGGCAAATAAACTGATTAGCGTTTCTGGTTTTTTCATCTCTGGCTCCTAACTCCCATACTCAAAGCGTTTTAGATAATTTAATAGTTGTTTTTTGCCATCAATTCTTTATTGCCCACTACGCTCCTGCAGTTAGCAGGAAACTCAACACCTCATCAGCCAAAGCTTGGGAGAGGAGTTTAGCCCCTTCAACCAAGGGAATCAGGACAGCACTGGCATAGTTCTTGGCACTACTGTAAGCTTGCCCTTGCAGGTCAGAAGCGCCGATGAAGGTTTCTAAGGCACTGACCAGACCCTCATAGGCCGATGTCCGGTTGGACATGGCCGCTGAGACTGTACTGGCCTGGGTCTCCGAACTCCCCAAACTCATTTTAATCCCCATCTAGTCGCTCCTTTATGCTATAAGAATTGATCATTTTTTATAACTCCTCAATCGTTAAACGTGGATAATTAATTTTATCTGCCTGATTCTTGAACCTTTCCTGAAGCTGTTCCTCTTGTTCATCTATGTAACCGGTGAAATAAGTTTCTGCGATATTCTCATGATTAAAGAAATAGGCTTGATTGTTGGTATTCCCCGCTGGATACAGACAGCCGGCATAATCAAAATAGCCAATTGTTCCTTGGTTATTATAAAGCGGAAAACGTGTCGTAATCATTACTTTTTGTTTCCCATGATGTAGCCGAACAACGCTGCCAAGCGGTAATAATGTTGTCATAAGTGTACTCCCTAAGTTTTTATTGTTTCCTTTAGCTTTAATCTAAATGGTTTGCACTAATTGTTTAATAATCTGCCGTCTTTCCCACAGTCGGCTGCACAAAAACAAAACAAGCGGGAAGGTTAGTACCACAGTTACAAATAAAAAGAGGAAGTAAGAGGTACGGAGGTAGCCGTAGCCACACAGCAGAATGACTGCAGTCAGAATACCAATCGTCAGAAAAGCCGTGCGGACATTCTTCTCTTCTTTCTGCAAAAACGGTTCAAGTTCTTCCTCAGTCAAGAATATTTCCTGTAAATGCAGCCTAAGGTAGCTTTTGCGGGCATAATGGCCTGCAAAAGCAGCAGATGCTGCTATCCCCGCAAATAAGAGAAACAGTCTAGCCCCAAAATCTTCTACTATAAAATCTGCATCCAGCCATCTTACCAAAGGAAGACTGACAAGAGTCAGAAAGACAGTCAGAGTTGTTGAAACTTTCTGCTCATCAGTACTGGTATACCATTCGCCAGTTGCTTTATCATAAAAAAGAGCTTTTTTATTCAAATTTCCAATAGCAATCATTTGTTTAGAATACTTCATTAGCGTTCTCCCTTACTCAAAAGCACTGCTGCGGAAATCAAACTCCATGAACTGCAGTAAATGCCCTCTTGTGTCTTCTCATTTTTTAAGTCATCAGTATTTCCTCATCTAACTCTTTGATAGCCCGATACCGTTTGAACAAATCCAGTTCATTAATAATGAACCAAGAAAAGAGGAAACCTGCAAAGGCAATGGCCAAACCTAACAGAATTGAGAAAGCTAAAAAGAGATAGAAGCCAATAACAGCTGCAAGAGAAAAGGCAACAGTCATAGTGCTTAACCCTTTGACAAGTTTCTTAGAGTGGCTTAGCAAATCACTGACAGTCATTACCTGACTGTCTAATAATACAAAGCCTTTATCATTTGAGTTGCGTTTCACAAAACCATTCAAATAATAACACGCAGCAAACAGCAGAGGCAATAGCTCTGTACCACCTGTTAACCACAATAGATAAAAGCCCAACTGCTGTTGACAATCCTGTAGATTTTGCCAGCAGCTGCTGACTGTGCTCTCTGTATTTCAGCGTATCCAGTTCGTGCTGATAGAACTGCTTAGTCTTTTAGTATCATAATAAAAAGACCTCTCCCCATCGTGAAACAGTTCAACTTTAGGCCCTGACTTCACCGTACTCTTCTCCTGACTATCTATATCTGAACCAGTTTTAACAGTCCCAGCTCCAGTATTACTTTTTCAGTTTTTCAGTTAGCCTGACAATCAGCTTTCGTCTAGCGTGCAGACGTAATGTCGGCGCTATCAGAGAAATGACATACCATAGCAGCACACTGATAATGATAAAGACAGTTCGGGACAGCAGAATAAACAGTATGGCCGTCAGTAAAAATAAGATTATCAGACTCAGCAGCAGTACTGTATTGGCTCTTAAACTGTTTTGGGCCTTTGACAGAATATCTGAAAGGTCATTTGCAGTAGCCGAAAATTCCTTATACTCTACAAATTTTTCCTATCGTTTTAATTGTTTTTGGGACATAAGCACTATCAAAAACATAAATAGGACTAATAGCGCTGTATTAAAAAAAGGTGTTGAAAACGGCAGATACAGTCTATCTGCCTGCTTAATGACCGCTGCTCCGGCAATATATAAAAGCAGCAGCCTATTTTGGTTTGCAGATACTGTCTTCGTCTCAAAAACTTTATACAGCTGACCTGTCACGCTGTCGCCGTAAATAAAATAGCTGTCTTCCTTGATTAAAGGAACTTTGGTTTTATCAAACAGCATCGTTCTCCTTTATCGAAACACTAACTTTTAACCGCCTTATGTAATACAAAATAAGATGTGACTGAGGTCACCAAGAATAGGTAGTTTGTTAACAGAAACATCAGCAGGTACAGAAAAAGAATCAGCAAGTGCGAAAAAAACCAAAACAGCAGACCAAAAATCAATGTGATGACCGCAAAACACAGCCTGACGGCAAAAACTTTCCAGCAGTGCCTGCGGACTTTCAGCACAATCGCTTTGACTTCTTCTAAACTGTAAGTCATTTTTAAGTAATCTAAGCTCCTGTAATAAGCCGCTTGCCTTTTCTTAAAAAACTTAGCATATTGCAGGAAGAGCAGCTGACAAATGAGTGAAAGCCCCGCTAAAATAGAAACATTAGCAGCAAATGTCGTCCATGCCTCAAAATAAGCTGAAAAGTAAGCACCTAAGATTAAGAGTATCGGAATAATGACGGGAAAGCTTTTTCTGAAAAAAGAGACTGCTGTCAGAATCTTTTGTTCTTTCTCAGAACCATATACTGACAAGTTCAAAGCACGGTAAAAATGCTTATCTTCTGTGTCAAAATATAAATAAAAATCGTGATCAATACTGTATAAAGGTAGTTTATTCATCGTCCTCATTGTATATGTTAAAAAAATCAGTTAAAAGCACTGCCTAAACCAGAAAAGAAACCGGAAACTGCATCTCCCACTTCATTCAATGTTTGACTGACATCGTCAATAAACTGTTCCCCAGTATTTACAATGTCATCTTTGAAATTATCATAGCCCCAATCAAAAATCATAGAACCTGCAACACCAACAATAAAACCGGCCACAGCTCCTACAGTAGCACCTGATACCGTTCCTATACCAGGAAAGACTAAAGTCCCTATTGAAGAACCAATTGATGCGCCAACCTTAGCTGCTCCAATACCAATAGCTACATGCGCACCAGTTTTAATAGCGGCATCTCCCACTTCTTCACCGCTTGATACCTGCATGCCAAAATCAAGAGCTGCACCTAACACTGGAGCTCCGTATCTAGCTGCACCGCTGACAAAATTACTATAGGCTGGATTGACATTTATCGGAACGGTATAGTTACCACCGCCGACTACTGCGCCTACTGCGCCGAACTGCATATTTTGAACATTACGGGTTAACCATTCTAAAGCTTCTTGTGTAAAGGTTTCAACAGCAACATCCGTAACCTTGCTTTGAGCCAACTCTTTCAAAAATGCTGCCCCGCCACTGATAATACCGCTCCATATTGAGCGATAAGTCTCTTCAGAAATAAGTCCCTTTTTCTTATCTTCCTCGGCCTGTTTTAAAATAGCCTTTGAATCATCATCCAGTATAGCTTTAGAATTATCATTGCTTGCACTGATAGCCGTCTGAATGGTCTGCAGCCAAGGCATGGACCGCGTGCTTACATCCGGAAAAGTCCCGCTGAAGCCCTTTAAATCACCCTGTACTTCTGATAGCCCTTGGTTAACCGCCTGTGATAAACCGTCTAAATCACTAGTATAACCAACAGACGCTCCATCATAAGCCCTCAGCTTGGCTAACTTCTCCTCGGCCTTCTGCTTATAAGCGCTGGCTACCGTCATCGCCTTCTGATACTGCTGGATCGCCGCGTTCAATAACGATTCGTTGTTGCTCAGGATAGTCTCATAACGTCTGATTTCTTCCAATAGCAGGTCTTCATCTAGGTCTTCATCCCCAACCATACTCCTGTAGTTGGTCGGAAACTTGACCGCATCATCAGCCAGGGCTTGGGAGAGGACCTTAGCCCCTTCAACCAAGGGAATCAGGACAGCACTGGCATAATTTTTCGCACTGCTGTAGGCTTGCCCTTGCAGGTCAGAAGCACCGATAAAGGTTTCTAAGGCACTGACCAGACCCTCATAGGCCGATGTCCGGTTGGACATAGCCGCTGAGACTGTACTGGCCTGGGTGTCTGAACTCCCCAAACTCATTTTAATCCCCATCTAACCGCTCCTCCTTCTTCTCCTCTTCCTGTCTCTCAATAAGCGTAGCCTAAAAAAATAGTGATTCGCCTTGGGTCTTCCTGAGAAATGACATGGTAAAAAGGCGTATTAACTTCCTGATGGTTCACGTCCAATGTCCACAGGAGTTTGGCATAGGCCTCTTCTGCTAAGGTGTTATAGTCATGGTCAACCACTGTCAAAATCGTATTATTCATCTCAAAGTAAGACGAAAAAGCTAATCCCCCCTGACCAATCTCTGTTTCTTGAATCGGCAGGAAAAATTCAATGTCCACCATTTCATCATAAGGAACATTGTTAAGACTGTAAAACAACGAACCTTTTGGGTGCAGACCCTGTGAAGCCACCTCGTCTAAAAAAGCTTCCGCTTCCTGCGACATCTGGCCGACAGGAAAGGTCAGCCGTTTTTTAACAACATTCTCAGCCGAAAAAACATCGCTGTTCGTTACGCCTTCTGCTACTGTATAAGTCATACCTCTACCTCACTGTAAACATCCACCATTAAGTCTTCCCCCTGATAGAACAAGACGTGGTAGATAAGGATAGCTTCTAATTCTGCTTGGGAATACTGCTGAGAAAGGGTTTGGTAATAGTCCCCAAGCTCTTCCGGCCTTATACGGGTATAACCCTTGCTCTTTACCAAGACCGTCTCCTGAAAAAGAATCGAGCTGGTGTTCTCCTTGACCCGCTCAAAGGCATTCCCAAACGTGGTGAAGATGAAAAGCTCCTGCCTTCGAGCTGAAGACCGTGAAAAAGGAGACGACCGGAAATAAACCGGGCCGTCTGAATAAAACCCCATATCCAAAAGATCAAAAATGAAATTTTGGGCTGATTTAAACACTTCCTGACAAAGACTGGGGTAAGACCAGTCTTTAGGCAAGTGTGTCACATAGCCAACCTGATTGGTTAAGCATAAACTGCGTGTCTCTAACTCCATAACATCCCTCCTCACTTCGAACGCTTAAACAGCCCAAACACTTTTCGGATAAGCTTAAAAACCTGCCAAATCGCCATACCGATCCAGTCCACCAGGAAAACAAATCCCAGAACCCGCATCCAGGGAGCGGGATCAGTGCTTGCAAAACCAGTTAAAGCTCCTTGTGCAAACGCTAAGGTAAGGAACAAACCTATCTCAGTAAATAAGCGGTTGCCCGGTTTCCTCAGTGCTGTTAACAGAACCCGCCATAAGCTCTCCGGACTCTGAACGTAAACTTCCCGCTCAGACGGGTTCTTCCTCAGGCAATAGATGGCATAGCTGCAGTCCACAATCAAAGCCGGAAAAACGGATGTTATCAACAGGCTAATAACCAAACTAAACACCAGCAAAATGCGCCCTGTTAACAGGGCCGGTGCCAAGATGGCCAGCCCAAAAATCCAAAGCCAGCTCTCATTATAGTTAAAACGCTCTTTAAGCGTCTGTTCCAAATCAGTTACTGGCGGCCCGGCCTGTCTTAGATGGGCCCGTCTGTAGATTAAAGCATAAATTGCCGTAGCGGCACAGAAAACCACGAGCATGGCTGCCGCGTAGAGCTGCTCAGGAAGACCCTGCAGCAGCAGCCCCTCAAGACCGTCTGAACCATCATAGTAGCCGCCGCAAAAAAGGAACAAACCGAGGGCATCTATACAAAAGATGAACAGCAGAAACTGAACAGCCGATGCCGCCAGAACCAGCAGCTGAAAGCGGTACAGCAGCTTACGGAAAAAGCCCATCACAGCCCACAGCACGCTGTGGATCAAACCAAAAGCCACCACCAGATAGGTCAGTGGAATAAAGCCAAAGGCCCCTCTGACAAGGCCGTACAGCAGTAAAAAGAAAAAGCAGTTAACCCATGTAACATAGATAAAATTCACCCGAGCCGGGCCGGATAATATTTTGAGATAATACCGTTCAGTCATTTCCGCCATACACTCCTTTTATACTTTCTTTAAACCAACCAGTGATGCTTTGTTTGCCAAAAAATTCAAAATCATAGTTTAGAACAACATTCGCAAACATACCCACGCCTGCTCCAATAACTGTCCCCAACGGTGGGACAAAGAAGGAGCCTATCGCTGCTCCTGCGGCAGTCGCTCCGGCAGCCGACCCTAAATCAATAGACGTATCCACCGCAAAATTAGCCCAATTCTTCCCGTCATTGACACCATTGTCACTTTTGATAAAGTTCTCATTAATATTGCTTCCAATAGTCAGACCGGTACTGAGAATACCTAAGAACTTACCGGTCTTCGTTAACTTGGTCGCCCCTTTCCAGCCTTTAAAATCCGTCAAAGGATTGATGGCTTCCTTGAAAGCCACTTTGCCTACCCGTCCGGCTTCTTTCCAGTCTAATGTGCCTGCAGCTGTTCTAGCATACGATGTTTTAGCAATATCAATCCCTGAGCTGGCTTGGAGCTCTTTCCCAGCATTGTAGACATTACCGGTAGTTTTATTGTAAAGGAACCGTTTGCCCCATTTAATGCGCCCCATCGTATCAACAGTAATCGCTTGGCCGTTTAAAAAGGCTTTGCCGTCTCGGTATTTGACATAAGTTGCCAGAACTTTTTGAGCTTTTTTACTCCAGCCTACCGGTGCCTTGGCCATAAGAATATAATCCATGACCTCTTCTACTGTCAGACCGCTCTCTTGAGCTATTTTCTGAACCTCTTTGTCAAAGTCCTGCTCTTGTACCTTAGACAGGTAAGCTTGGTAAGGGTGAGAGCCATTGGATTCCTGCTGGGCTATAGCCGTCTGAATGGTCTGCAGCCAAGGCATGGACCGCGTGCTTACATCCGGAAAAGTCCCGCTGAAGCCCTTTAAATCACCCTGTACTTCTGATAGCCCTTGGTTAACCGCCTGTGATAAACCGTCTAAATCACTGGTATAACCAACAGACGCTCCATCATAAGCCCTCAGCTTGGCTAACTTCTCCTCGGCCTTCTGCTTATAAGCGCTGGCTACCGTCATCGCCTTCTGATACTGCTGGATCGTCCGCTCATCCGGGGTCTCCTGCTTCATCGCCGCGTTCAATAACGATTCGTTGTTGCTCAGGATAGTCTCATAACGTCTGATTTCTTCCAATAGCAGGTCTTCATCTAGGTCTTCATCCCCAACCATACTCCTGTAGTTGGTCGGAAACTTGACCGCATCATCAGCCAGGGCTTGGGAGAGGACCTTAGCCCCTTCAACCAAGGGAATCAGGACAGCACTGGCATAATTTTTCGCACTGCTGTAGGCTTGCCCTTGCAGGTCAGAAGCACCGATAAAGGTTTTTAAGGCACTGACCAGACCCTCATAGGCCGATGTCCGGTTGGACATGGCCGCTGAGACTGTACTGGCCTGGGTGTCTGAACTCCCCAAACTCATTTTAATCCCCATCTAGCCGCTCCTCCTTCTTCTCCTCTTCCTGTGCTAACCGCTGACGCTCGTGATAAAGATTGTCCAAAGAATCATTCAGCTCTTTCTTCCCCTTTTTTAGATCTGTTTCTTGTTTCTCAAGAGCCTCATGCAAGTAACGATGAAATAAAGTCATATCACTGTGAACTTCCTGTACCCCCTGCAATGAGCTTGGCGATAGAGGAAGGAGTTCCAAATGCTGCAAAAATTGCCGCGTTTCTCCTTCAGTATTGGCCACTTGGTCAGATAAACGTGACAGACGTCTTTCTTCATGCTCTAAGTCGTCCAATTCTGCTAAAGTTTTCTTTTCCAACTGCAGATTAGCATCTATTTTTTCTTCTTTTGTCAGTTCTTTTTCTTCAGTCATTTTTGCTCCTTATTAGCTTTGCGGGTTAATTTCCAAACAAAGAAGTATTTGGAATAGTCCCTTCTGAAGCTGTTGCCTTTTCCCATGGAGGGGCACCAATACCTTCTGTATAAGATGAAGAAAGAGAGGTTGATTTAGATGCTGTTTGACTGGGAGAAGACATCCCGTCCAAATAAATAAAACCGGATTGTTTTTCAGCTATTTGCTGGCTCAAAGCGCTATCTAAAACATCAAATTCATTAGCCACTCCCTGAATAGTACTGACAAAGCTGCCAATTTTACTGCCAACACTGTTAGCCAGACTGGCTTCATTCGTTATATGGCTTTTCATGCTCTCATTCCCTTGAATAACGCTGACTGTGTCCTGAACAGCAGTACCGCCATTATTAACAGCACCGACACTGCTCATAATCCCAGTGGCACACATGCTTGGTGTCGTCTGGTTACTTTGGATAGTCATAACTTTTCCTTTCTTACTCTATAAATCATAAATGACTGATTTTTATTTTTTTATATTGTTTTCTATTATGTAAATAAATCTCATCCGCTTCAAGCCGTGCCTCTTTAGCATTATAAACTTTATCCAAAAAGCTTTGATCATTGAGACGCATACCAAGAATAATCCACTGAAATTCTGAACGGATGGACTTCAGTAAATCATCAATCGATGTTCCAATAAACTGATGGAAACAGCCAATAAGTAAGTACATCCCGTATTTCCAGCCAATTTTATATAGACGCATCAGCTGATCCCGTGTAATGGCACTTGCAGATAAAAAGTTATCTAAATCTGGAATAATAATAACCCATTTTTCAAAATGGTTCAACTCCTGACGCTTATCTAACTCCAGCATCAGCTGATTGCCCATATCTTGCAGTGTTTCATCATCATTGACATAGGTCGAAACATTCTCTTTGAAATTCAGAAATTCACTCTGACTGTCTAGTAACATGACTTTTAAATGCGACGATACAGCGGTAGCCTGCACTAAATGGTTTGTAATAGCCTTCAATGAATCACCATTGTCCGAAACATATAGCAGATGCTTGAAAGTTTGAATAGGGATATTTTCTGCTTCAACTGTTTCAAAGTCCAGACCAATCGAAATATTCCCCTCGTTAAGTGCTGTTTGGACACTGTCTATAGCCGTAAACTCTGCTATCGTCAGCTTCTCAGGCACCACAGGAATAGGAAGCGGACGCGGACCTAGCCAGGCGCTGTCCATCTGAGCCACTAAGTTCTGGAGATTCTCAAGCACCTCAAAATGCTCAGCTCCATAGGCCGGTAAAGCCGCCTGAAAGACCTCTGGACCGTCATAACGAACCAAACCGCGGCCCGGCAGGTCTTCCATGAGGTAGTCATGCCGCCCCATTAAGGTTTTGTTGTCGTTCTCGTCAGTCATCTTAAAAATCAGCCGGCTCTTCATATTCGCCTGCAGGGCCGGTCGGATAATCCCCGAACGGCTGGCGGTAATCACCACATAAATCCCTAAGCTGCTGCCATCCCGAGCCACACTTTGAATCGTCCCTTCTAAATTGGGACCAATCTCGGTGTCCTCTCTCAAACTGTCATAGCCATCAATCATTAAAAAGACATAAGGCAGCCGGTCACCGCTCATCTGCCGGTACATGGTCATGTTAGCCGCACTGTAGCGGCTGAACAGCCGTTTCCTGCGGGCAATTTCTTCTCGTATCCGCCGCATAAACTTCGGTAATTTTTCCGTATCTTCCAGAGACAGACTGTCAATCACATGCGGCAAACGCCGAAGCGGCAAAAGACCGTTGGTGCCAAAGTCAAACAGGTAAAACTGGACATTTTCGGGGGTATGCTGCTGAGCTAAATCCATAATCATGGTCTGCAGCAGGGTGGATTTCCCCATACCAGGACCAGAGTAAATCACAAGATTGCCCTGCCGTTCAAAGTTGTGGCTGACAATCTCCTGGGTCTGCAGACGAGGCAAATCGACAAAGCCCAGTAAGGCAGACAGACCCTCCTTAGCCTCTTGCCAATGTTCCTTAAAGGAACCCGGCCGTAAATCCTGCGCATAAATCCGCTCTTTTAACGGCGGCAGCCATGGTTTGGTCAGCTCACCAATGTGTTCCCTAGCCGCAACAGAACCGATTTCGGCTACCACAGCCTCCAGCTCCGTCGGCACTTCCTCGATGCTCTGGGCACCGTCTAAACCGGATAAGTCCTGATTTAAAAGCTCATACTGCCCCAGCGCATTGATGGCATAAATGGTCTGGTCCGCAATCCCCTGTGCCGCCTTCTCCGGCTGGTAGGGCGCCCCCGACCAGGCCGACTGAAAGAGCTCATACACTTCGTTGTTGCCCACCTGCAAGTAAGCCCGGCCGGTCTGCGTAATCTCCGCCGCATCCGGTGTCTTGAGCATCTCCGTCGAATCCTGACGGTTGGCTACCTTCAAAGCAATCTTAAAGCGGGCATTGGACCAAATCTGATCGTTGACCACCCCTGACGGTTTCTGAGTCGCTAGGATTAAATGCACCCCCAAGGACCGCCCCAAACGGGCCGTCGACACCAAGTCATCCATGAAGTCCGACTGGTTGGCCTTCAGTTCCGCAAACTCATCACTGATGAGAAAGAGGTGAGGCAAGGGTTCCTTCGCTTCCCCCTCCTTAAAGAGCTTCTGATAGGCATTGATATGATTGACCCCGTACTGGCTGAACAGCCGCTGCCGGCGCTTCAGCTCCGCATCGATGGCAATCAAGGCCCGCCTGGACTGGGCCCCGTCCAGATTGGTAATAGTCCCTAAAAGATGCGGCAGGTCTTTAAAGAGGTTGGCCATGCCGCCGCCCTTATAGTCAATTAAGAGAAAGCCCACATCATAAGGGTGAAAACTGACCGCCAAACTTAAAATATAAGACTGAATCAGCTCCGACTTCCCGGAACCAGTGGTTCCCGCAATCAGACCGTGTGGGCCGTGCGCCTGCTCATGCAGGTCCAGAGCCACCACATCCTCCTGCCCCCGCAGCCCTAAAGGGACCGATAAGGTCCGGTGAGGGGCATGTGAGGCCCAGCGTTTGGCAATCCCTAACTCACTGACTGTCTCCACACCGTAAAGCTCCAAGAAGGAGACCGTCTCCGGAATAGAGGCTTTCAGGTTCTGCAGGTGATTCAGAGGCGCTAAGCGTCTGGACAAGGCTTCCTTGTCATAGCCCGCTGGGAAATGGTCCAGAGCAAACGGCACGGCACGCAGTTCCCCTTCCTCCAAGACCAGCTCCCCGCTGTTGCGGTCCTTGATGGTGACAATGGTCTGCACATTCTCCGACAGGCTGGACAGCACGTCCTCCACAAAGACCAAGGAACAGCCCAAGGCTGTTGGGTCTTCGGTGAAGAACTCCATAATCACATGGTCCATCATCAAAGACCGGTCCGTCACCAGCACCACATAGTGGGGACTGAAAACCGTCCGCTCCTTCTGCCCTTCCTGCCGCTGTCCCTGACGGACCTTTAAGGTTTGGTTGAGACTGGTTAAGACCTGGTCCCGGGTCCGCTGATTGTAGACCAGCCCCCGGACATTGAGCGCCTGGAGCTTGGCATGCGGCAGCCAGCGCAGCCAGGACCACTGGGACACCTCCTCTTCCGGCAGCACGACGATAAACTGCAGGTCATGATAAGAGTGGAAAAAGGCCAGCTGCCGCACCATCAGCTGCAGCTGCTCCAAAACCAAAGCCCTGGGACCCGTATAGCCCACCGGACCATGCATGAGATTAGCCGCAATCGGCATCCCCGTGAGCTCCCGGCTCTTCTGATAAAGCTGATAGCCCTGAGCTTCCAGCGGATCGGTCTGCCCGCTCCGCTCCGTCTGGCTGTACTTGAGAGGGTAGCTGGCCGCCACCTTCCCCAGACCCAGACGGTAGTGCAGGGCATCGAACTGCTGCAGGGTCTTTTCATAAATGCGGTGATGATACTGCGCCGCCATCTCGTCCAGCTGCACCGTATCCGGGTAGTGATAGAACTGCCCTTGACGCTGGTCTCTGGCCAGAGCTTCCAGCTCCATGGCCTTATCGGACAGGTAGCGCTGGTAGTGGGCTACCCGGTCCTTCTTATCCCGCTTGTACTGCCGGCGTTTCTTGAAGTAATTGCTTATGGCAAAAATCACCGTCACCGTGGACATGGCCATGGTGATGATGATATAGATCCCCCGCGGCTGAATGATGGAGATGACAATCAGGAGCGAGACCATAATCAGAGGCGGCAGAATCATGCGCAGGAGCCCGTCTTCCGGCTTTTTAGGCTCCTTTTCCGGCGCATTGATGGTCACCGGGTCTTCCGAGCTCCGGTAAATGATGCGCGGCGAGCGGTGATAGTCCGGATAGCCCTCGTAAAAACTGTAGCGGGAGGCAGCCATTTCGGCCAAGGCCTCTGAAACGGCAAAAGCCCCGCTCACCCACAGCTCTTCGCCGTAGACCTTGAGCAGAAGCCCCTGCATGCTAAGTTCATCCCCCGGTTCCAGCTGGCAGACCGACTGGCTCAGGCGCCGATTGTTGAGATAGAGCTCGCCCTCCAGCAGATGCAGTTCCCAGCTTTTCTCTTTGCGCCGCAGCCAAAAAGCAGCAGGGCTCTTCTCCAGATAGAGGTCGCTCCCCGAACGGCTCCCGATTAGCAATTCCTGCTTGTCCAGCAGATTGTAAACCTGTCTGGCACCATCCAGACTGTAAAAGGTCAGACCGGCAAGCTCAAGACCGTCAGTGATCCGACCCTCTGTTTTTTCATACCGATAGGTCAGCTCCCCTTCAGCCCAGCGCAGGGTCACAGGAGAAGACAGACTGCTGATGAAGACCGCAGCGGGCTCTGACGGAGCCAGCACAGCCTCCTGCCCTTCGGCCAGGGACAGACTGTAACGGTAGTTATCCGTATAGATGGCAATAGCTTTTGTCATAAACTCCCCTTATTCCTCTTCTGCAGATGCAGTCTGCGACGAAGCGCTCTCCCCGGAGGCTGCCTTCGCATCGTCACCGTCATTGAGACTGGTCTGCCGGTCCTCCCAGTATTTCTCATACTCGGACTGCAGACTAGCCAGTTCCTCTTCGCGTTCGCTTCCGGACAGGCTGTCATCATTGCGGACTTCCCGAATCTTTTGCACCAAACCGTAGATAATCAAATCCGAATCATCCAGACGTTTGGCGATATCGATGGCCTCATCATTGCGCTCACGGCCGCTCTCAATCCAGTAATCCAGATAGAGCTCATCTGATTTCAGGCTGACATTGTTCAGGATAATCTGCCGCTGTTCATCCGAGAGCTTCAGCACCTGAATATAGGCATAGGCCAGCTCATATTTCTGTGTATAAGGCAGAGCTGCCACATCCACATCTTTCAGTTTATCAATCACGCCCGAGTAATCCACCTTGATAAAAGCCGTATCCGCTTCCAGCATTTTTTCCTTAAAAGGATTGCGGACAAAAACCAAGTAAGCCAAAGGCAGCAGCAGCATAACCATACCGGCCGTCAGCCAAATGGAAGCATATTTGTAAAGTTTATGGCGGGACTTATTGACCAGAACCAGACTGTTGGCCTCCTGCTCCAGCCGCTGGCGGTAGCTGGTCTCAAGTTCTGAGCGGAGCTCCGCAGCTGTTTCCAGCGGCCGCAGGGCCTTTAGAAAGTCCGGCAGTTCAGCCACTTCCAAAGCCCCGTTGTAGAGCGACAGAAAATCATATTTGGTAAAAAGACTGATAATAAAGCACTTAGCCTGCTTGACAAAATCTGCCTCGTCCATCTGTGCAGGCACCATGATTTCGGGAAGCCCCCGATAAGCGATTTTAAACTGCTGATCCTTAGTGATAAACAGATTTTCCGGATGCAGAAAGAAGGTCACCGGCAGGCTGAGCGCCTGCTCCAAATCCAGCAGATTGAGAGCCAGACGCAGACGTTCAGACATCAGGCGCTTCTTGGCCGCCTCATAGCTGAGACCGTCAGCAGGTAAGCCATAAGTAAAAACAATCTCATCATCGTCAAAGGCTGTCTTCTGTTCCAAAAAGAGGGGGTGGTGCAAGTCCAAAAGCACCAGTTCCTCCAAGGTCTGGCTGGCCACATCCGAACGCTTCAAGGTCAGCTGCCACTGGTCAGCCTCTTTGCGGTAGACAAAGGCCTGCTCCAAAAAATCAAGATGCACCTCTCTCACTTACTCAACCTCCTCAATGTTGACAATATCTCCCGTGGTCACAGGAAAATCTGCCAGATTTTTTCCCTCATCCAGCAGCAGCCCCTTATTGACGACCCGCAGCTGATATTTACGGCGTTTCTTCCCATAACCGAAAATACCATCCAGTTCCTCAATGAGCGCGACCACCTCTATCTTCCGGGGAATCCGAATATCCATGACCTTCCCCTCCCAAATCAAACTCACATTAATATGATCCATCACACCACCAACAAGATACAAAGCCCGTCTAAAGAGCAAAGCAAAAATAGGAAACTGGGCGAAGAGCCGCAAGGCTCTAGGACAGGCTGTCTTTTTTGCACAGCTCTTAGGGCGTGTTCAATTCCAACAAGATACAAAGCCCGTTAAGAAATCCGTATGAAAATGACGGCAAGTCCGAAATCTTTGATTTCGTTGACGCGCCTCTGCCAAGACGACTAGAAAGCTGCGGTCGACTGTTAAGGTGACAAAGCCTTCAGTCATCTACGGCTAGCTAACTTGGAATCAATTCTAAACTTAGCCATATCTTTTTTGCAAAGAGCTTAGCCCGTGTTCAATTAACAAGATACAAAGCCCGTCTAAAGAGCAAAGCAAAAATAGGAGACTGGACGAAGAGCCACAAGGCTCTAGGACAGGCTGTCTTTTTTGCACAGCTCTTAGGGCGTGTTCAATTCAAACAAGATACAAAGCCCGTTAAGAAATCCGTATGAAAATGACGGCAAGTCCGAAATCTTCGATTTCGTCTGCGCACCTCTGCCAGGATGACTAGAAGGGTGCGGCAGGCTGTAAAGACTGCAAAGCCTTCAGTCATCTACGGCTAGCTAACTTGAAATCAAGTCTAAACTTAGCCATGTCTTTTTTGCACAGCTCTTAGGGCGTGTTCAATTCCAACAAGATACAAAGCCCGTTAAGAAATCCGTATGAAAATGATGGCAAGTCCGAAATCTTTGATTTCGTTGACGCGCCTCTGCCAAGACGACTAGAAAGCTGCGGTCGACTGTTAAGGTGACAAAGCTTTCAGACGTCTACGGCTAGGGTTGCTCTGTAATATCCTTACAACGATCGCGGTAAACTCCATCTTTTTCACTAGGATTTTAGGGCGTGTTCAGTTCAAACAAGATACAAAGCCCGTCTAAAGAGCAAAGCAAAAATAGGAGACTGGACGAAGAGCCGCAAGGCTCTAGGACAGGCTGTCTTTTTTGCACAGTTCTTAGGGCGTGTTCAATTCAAACAAGATACAAAGCCCGTTTAAAGAGCACAGCAAACCGCCAATCCGAACCGGCACTTCTTAACAAACCGAAATCCAGGCACTTCTGGTACAGTCTCTTTCCGCTTTTGGCCCGCATTGTAAAACTGTCTTTTTTCAGTCCGGCAGCTCATCTTTTCTGCCGGCCAGAAAACTGGCCAAACCGGCTCCGCCGACAAGCAGCAGGCAGACAGCACTGTAAAAGTAGCTGGCCATGCCGCCCTTTGCCTGACCAGCCGTCTGCGCTGTATCTAACTTGGTGGCATAGCGGTTAGCATCGCCTTCCGCAAAGAGCTGGTCCAGCTGATAGATATCTGTCGCTTCCCGCTCCTTGGTAAAAAGCTGACCGGCCTGACTGTCCAGCGCCTCTGCCTGACTGTCTTTGACCTCGGCTAATTTTTTCGTATCGGCTTCCGAAAAGAGGGAAGCCAAAATCTCCGACTGCTGATAGAAAGCCTGCTCTTCCTCCTGCTCAATACGCCTGCTGTCCAATTTCAGATTATTGTCTTTCAGATCAGCTGCTGACGCGGGCACAGTCTGACAGATACACATAAGGGTTCCCAGCAGAAAAAGGATTTTTTTCATCTTACGCCTCAGAAAATCTTCTTATATTGAATGACCAGCTAAAGAAAACATTGACCGCAGTCAGAGCCAGTACCGCAGCAATCAACAGCAGAAAAGCGGCCAGACCGACAGCAGAACCGTCAAAGTAAGCTGACAGATAGCCTTCGAGAAGCGAAAGCGGATTGATGCGTTTCAGCACTGCCAAGCTCCGGCTCAGACTGGCTGTTGTTCCAATAGCATTTGACAAATACACAAAACTGATAATCATAAAGAGACTGAGCCCCATTCCGGCAGCTTTCAGATTTTTCAGCAGGAAATACTGCCCTTGAGTCAGCAGGAAGCTAAAGAGGGTCACTAAGAGCACCCATGAAGGGAAGAATTCAGCACCCACGCCCAGCTGACGGCCGGAAAGCACACCCAGCAGGATACCGATGCCGGCTGCCAGCAGGCTGAGTATCCTCGCATTGACGATATCGGTATCGGCCAAACGGTCGCTGGTAAATTTGTCTTTTACTTTTTTAATTAAATTATAATTAGCAAAGAGGTAAGCCATAAAGAGGGTAACCACTTCAAGCAGCAAAATCCAGGTGAACGGACGGTAGACATTGACCGAAGCCTTAACAGACGATGAGTTTTCGGTCACTGGATTGGAGAGAAACTTCAGGAGCACATCATTGGCCACCCCATCGCTGTAGGCGTTGTTTAAGACTTTGACAAAAGCTTCAACAAAATCGCCGCTGTCTTCCAGTTCTTCATTAAAGGCCGCCATCAAATCTTCGGCATCTTTGGAAAGTTTTTGGCTGTCCCCCTGTGCTGTCTCAACACTCTGGTTAAAGGAAGAGAAGATCGTTCTGACTTGGTCCGCTTCGGTCACATTGGATTCCGATGACGATTTGGCACTGGCCGTTGCTGTCAGCAGAGACTGCAGTTCAGAACTCAGAGCAGTCAGGCTGCTGTCAGAAGCAGACAGTTTTTCCGAAGCTGAACTCTGCAGGCTGCTGACATTATTGACCTGATTCTGCAAGTCAGAAAGTGCCTGCAGCTGACTGCTGATGTTAGTTGTCACGTCTTCATTGGTTTTTTGAACATCTGCAATCTGATTAGCCAGACTGTCGCGCTGCGTTTCTAAATCTTTTATTTTTTGATCCAGCCCGCTGTCGCTGATGCCGGATAAATTGGCACTAATGGCATCGGTCAGGAGATTTGTCATCAGGTCCTTGGCATTTTGCCCGAACACAGCCATCAAAGTGTTGACTTTACCGTATTTCCCGTTAATTTCCTCAACCTTACGCGCATAGGCCGCCTCTGCTTTACGGTAAGCTTCTTCTTCGGTTGCCAGGCTGGCGACACTGATGCCGTTAATCACAATCTGAATGCTTTCGGAAGTATCGGAAGGAATATTATCATTATAAGTATAGTCGAAACTAAAGCTGTTTCCGGAATCGCTCAAGTCCACTTCAACATCCTGAGTCGCAGTCCCCTTATTTTCTCCGTTGAGCGACCAGCTGTTCAGAGTGATGTGGCTAGGAACCGCAATGCTGACCTTGGCAGAAAGTGAGCTTGTTTGGTTGACAGTCACCGTCTCATAATCATTCTTTCTGTCTTCCAGTTCCTTCTTGGCATCAGTCAATTCCTGCCGCAAAGTCGCAGTGCCTGTCGCAGATGGATTGTAGACAGCAGCCTGACCGATGTTGAAGGCTTGGACACTGTCAGCCGCATTGCCGTCAAGAACTGTCATGTCACTGATTAAATCACTAATCCCCGTACTATCAACTGCCGGCAAGTCAGAAATAGCGCTGGTGAGATCATCGGTCATTTCAGCCGGTTCCAAAAGATCAAAGAGTGTTAAATCAGCAATGTTCTCTTTGTAAGTTGTTTTCAAATAAGATTCGACAAAGCTGCTGATTTGATTTTTAGCACCGTCAATATTGGTTTGCTCTGTTGCCAGTGCTTCTTTCAGGCTGGCAATGGCCTCATCCAGACTGGTGACACTGACACCGCTGGCAGGTGCAGCCGCTGCTGCTCCATTTGCAGGCAGCGCATCGCTGGCAGCCTGGATTTGGCTGCTCAATTTTCCCTGTGTTGTTTGCAAAGTAGTTAAGAGCGTTGTGACCTGTCCGGACAGCACCTCACGGTTCATCTCCATTAAGGCTGTCACAAATTCTCCGTATGAGATTTGGTCTTGCGCCCTTTGCTCCACCAAGGTATTCAGATTGCCGTTAAAGCTCTGCTGTGAATTATCCAAGGTTCCAAACAGCTCGGCCGAACTGCGCAGGGTCTGTACCAGCGCCTCATTAGCTGTCAGTGAACTGTCGGAAGCAGAGACCAAAATAGGAAATCCATTTTGCAGAGCTGTAGCCGCTCCTAAGAGATTGGTCCGGTAAATCCCGACATTGCCGCTCTGTTCTTCTGTAATAGCCAGAATATTTCGCTGAGCCGTGTACAGATTGCTCAGAATACTGGCCATATACATATCCACCAGCTGACTGTTCAAATCGGCTACAATATCCTTGCCCAGTTTTGCCGCCTCGGTTTCCAGTTGCTGATTGCCGTTCCCGTTCACCTCATACTTCACTTTGACCTGATCGACATTCACATTATTGATATCAAGAATTTTCTTAGAAAAATCACTGGGAATAGTCACCGCCAGCTGATATTTCCCGCTTTTGAGACCGCTGTCTGCCGTTCCCCGGCTGACTACAAACCAGTTTTGGCTGTCGTCCCTTTCGATGGTTTTGATATAGCTGTCTCCTAAGCTGTAGCGCACACCGTCTGCAGACACAATCGGCTGATCCTCATTGACGATGGCCACATTCAGCTTGCTTTGCTGGCTGGTTTTCTGAGTCGCTGCTTCATTCTGGCGCCAGACCGCCATATTAAGACCGGCAACAGCTGCTAATAAAACCAGCACGGCTAAAATACTTAATAAATAATTTATAAATTTCTTTTTCATCTTTGTCTTCTGCTCATTAATTATGAAAAAACCGGAACAGGTAAACACCTGTCCCAGTTCCTATTAAGCGTTACCCTAATAATTATTGTTGAATTTGCGATGCAATCTGTGCATCAGTGTCTTCAATAGTAGTAGCAACTTGATTTAACTGCTGATTAATTTCATCCAACAGATCAGCAAATTGGCTGACTTTTGGCGATAATTCATTGAACTGCTGATCAAAGCTGTCAAAAGAAGTACCGCTCCAGTTAGCTGCGATATCAGCTTGTGTGTTTGTCAGTGTCGTCAAAACATCGCGGACTGATGTTGCACCGTTAGTGTAGCTAGTAGCTTGTGAACGAAGTTCTTCTGGTGTTAATTTAATTTGAACCATAAACCAATCTCCTATTTATATTTATTTAATATGATAAGACTAGATTAACACTTTCTTTCCGTTCTGTCAAACGATTGATACCATTTTGTTACATTTTTGTAAATTCTTACAAGATACAAAGGCCGTTAAGAACGCAAAGAGAAAATAGGAGCCTGACCGCCGAGTCACTAAAGACTCAAGGGAGGGCTGTCTTTTTCTCACAGCGTTTAGGCCGTGTTCAGTTCAAATAAGATACAAAGGCCGTTAAGAACGCAAAGAGAACTAGAGGCTGGGACTTTTGTCCCAGCCTCGTTTCACTTTTTTAGACATATAAGCTTGACACAGCGGTTGGTTGGAGGTGAGACGACAAAATCGAAAGCGTCATGGTATGACAATGTACCGATTTTTGCCCCGCTCTCAGCTCTGCAGACGGTTAGAAATTACGGTCAGAACGATTATAGCCATATTTTTCCATGAAATCTGCCCGAAACTCCAGCAGACTATCATCCATAATAGCCTGACGGATGTTTTGCATCAGGTGAACAAGGAAATAGAGATTGTGATAGCTGGTCAAACGCAGGCCAAAGGTTTCATCGGCCTTATGAAGATGACGGATATAAGCCCTGCTGTAATTTTGGCAGGTGTAGCAGTCACACTCCGGATCGAGAGGACCAAAATCCTCTGCATATTGGGCATTCTTGACAACCAGACGGCCCTGGCTGGTCATACAGGTGCCATTGCGGGCAATGCGGGTCGGCAGCACGCAGTCAAACATATCAATCCCGCGGATGACGCCGTCAATCAAGCTGTCCGGCGCGCCTACCCCCATAAGATAACGCGGTTTATCAGCCGGAAGAAGAGGCGTTGTAAAATCAAGAACCGCATTCATTTCGTCATGAGATTCCCCAACAGCTAGTCCTCCTACTGCATATCCCGGAAAATCCAAGCTAATCAAGTCCTTGGCAGACTGGCGGCGCAGATCTTCAAATCCTGCTCCCTGAACAATCCCAAACAGTCCCTGCTCCTGCGGCCGGCGGTGCGCTTTGAGACCGCGTTCTGCCCAGCGGCTGGTGCGTTCAATAGACTGCTTCACATAATCATAAGGCTGATAAAACTGCGGGCATTCGTCAAAGGACATCATAATATCAGAACCGAGATTGTTTTGGATCGCTATCGCTTTTTCCGGCGACAGAAACATCTTAGCTCCATTGAGGTGATTTTTAAAGGTTACGCCCTTTTCGGTAATATTGCGGCTGTCAGCCAAAGAATAGACCTGAAAACCGCCGCTGTCAGTCAAAATAGGCTGATCCCAATTCATAAAAGAATGCAGACCGCCTGCCTTAGCAATCAGCTCATCACCAGGACGCAGCCAGAGATGATAGGTATTAGCCAGAATAATTCCTGCTCCCATTTCTTTCAGTTCTTCGGGAGACTGTGTTTTCACAGTGGCCTGTGTGCCAACAGGCATGAACATCGGTGTCGAAAAGGTCCCGTGAGGCGTCGTGATTTCCCCCAAACGCGCTCCGGTATGCTTTTCTTCTTTTATAAGACGGTAGGTAATCGGGTAAGCTGACATGTCTTCTCCTTATTATTCATTACATCAAGGCTGTTTTAAACAAAGATGCAGCCTTAAGAACTAAACCTTATAAATTCTATCAAAAAAACGGTCTTCTGTCACTAAGCCTAACTGATATAGGACAGCCAGCTGCTTTGCGCTGCCCTCAGCAAAAGACTATTGCAGAAAAAAAGAGCTAGGAAGCTCTGTCCCTAACTCTGACAATATGATACATACTCTCTCCCAGCTAAACAGGCAGAGATTAATGCCAAGCTTGTTTAAGCATTCTTTTTTTGGGCCTGACAGTCCGGACAGATCCCGTACAGTATTAACTGTGCCTTAGTGACCTGATAGCCTGTCTGTTCATGAACTTCCTGATGCACTTTCAGCACATCCACATCCATAAAATCTGTAATTTTTCCGCAGACTTCACAAACGATATGTAAATGCTGATGGCCCAGAAAATCATAATAAGCCGTGCTGTCATTGCTCAATTTCAGCTCGGAAACAAAGCCTTCATCAACGAGGAGTTTGAGATTATTATAAACGGTAGCCAGACTCAGATTAGGATAAAGCGGCAAAAGCTCCTTATAGACCGTCTCAGCACTCGGATGCTCATGACTGTTTACCATATAGGCAATGACCGCTTTACGGGTCTGAGTGAGGCGAATATGCTTTTCCTTAAGATGCATTAACACATTTTCATAAGCATCCAAGGCTTGATGATTATGGGAATGAACGTTCATTGGCCTCTCCTTATTCTTACTTTACTGCATCAGAATGGAGGCGCAGAGCAAACTATCACGCTTTTAAAAAGCTAGCAGGACAGACTGAACAATATAAAACCGGTAAAACGGCTCTCCCCTCATTTGTTCGACTGCAGTACTAAGCAAGAAGATTTAAATACTCTACCTTAATACATTTATTCATGACAATTTTGTCTCGGCCGGCATCCCGCAGAATTTTTTCAGCTTCTTCATTTTGCAGCCCCAGCTGAGCCCAAAAAATATCAGCATCTGCCGCTATAAAATCACGCGCGACATCCGGCAGGAACTCACTGCGCCGGAAAACATCAACAATATCAACAGGCACTGGAATATCCTGCAGGGTAGCGTAGACTTTTTCTCCCAAAATCTCATCCCCAGCCATTCTGGGATTGACCGGAATAATCTTATAGCCGGCTGCCTGCATGACCTGTGACACCTTGTAAGCCGCTGTTTCTTCACGATCAGACAGCCCGACAACAGCGATAGTCTCAGCTGCCTGTAAATAGTCTTTAATCACCTGCTCATCAGGATTTTGAAAAGTATAAGCCATAATAGTTCTCCTTACTGCTCTCTTTTAGAAGCCGGCCACAATTCTTCCATCATAGCCAAGGTCAGACCTTCCCTTTTTAAGAACTGCTCCTTTTGGAAACGGATATAGCCTTGCTCCTCTTCCAGCCGGTACTTTTCCCGCTTGACCTCTTCCAGCGTTTTATCAAAATCAGTTATTATCTTTATCATGTGCCCCTGTGCTTCCTGCACCTGTTTGCTCAAAAGGTCGTTGTGCGTGCTTTGGGCGTAGGCACTTATCTTTTGAATAGCCGGCAGCGTTTCATAGTATGTCCTAAAAACAGACTTTCTTGTCTTTTGGTAACTATCCAATTTTACCTGCCTGACTCTTTCTTTCAGATCCAGCAGCCGCTCTTTAATCAGCAGCCGTTCCCAGTCTTTCTTTTTTTCGACATCAAGCTTTTCTGCCTTATTTTCAGACATAATCCCCCCAATAAGATACAAAGGCCGTTAAAAGCTCACAGCAAAAATAGGAACCTGACCGCCGAGTCACTAAAGACTCAAGGAAGGGTTGTCTTTTTTGCAAAGAGCTTAGGCCGTGTTCAATTCACCAAGATACAAAGGCCGTTAAGAAATCCGTATGAAAATGACGGTAAGTCCGAAATCTGTGATTTCGCAGACGCACCTCTGCCAAGACGGCTAGAAGGGTGCGGTCGGCTGTCAAGACGACAAAGCCTTCAGACGGCTACGGCTAGGGTTGTTTAGCAATCTGCTTACATCACGATGACAGCCATCTTTTTCATTAGGATTTTAGGCCGTGTTCAATTCACCAAGATACAAAGGCCATTAAGAAATCCGTATGAAACATTAGCAAACCGGGCCTACAGCAGCTTACTTAGCTTCATACCAAGTTTGCCCCGCACTTTCATCAGCAACCAGAGGAACAGACAGTTCAATAGCTGTCTCCATGGTTTCTTTCACCAAACGCTTAACAGTTTCCAGCTCGTCTTTTGGTACCTGCAGCACAATCTCATCGTGAACCTGCAGCAGCATCTTGCTCTTTAAATCAGCAGCAGCCAAAGCGCGGTCAAGATTGATCATAGCAATCTTTAAAATATCAGCAGCACTGCCCTGAATAGGCGAGTTTATTGCTGTCCGCTCCGCAAAATTGCGGATATTGAAATTTCTGGAATTGATATCAGGGAGCTCCCGGCGCCGTTTAAAGAGGGTTTCTACATAACCCTTATCCTTAGCTTCACGTACAACGGTTTCCATATAATGCTTAATCCCCGGATAGCGCTCAAAGTAAGTATCAATATACTGCTTGGCCCGCTTGCGCGGAATGCCCAGATTGTTGGCCAGCCCAAAATCAGAAATCCCGTAAACGATGCCAAAATTGACGGCCTTTGCGTTGCGGCGGTCATTTGGCGTGACATCTTCAGGTTTTTCAATGCCAAAAACCCGCATAGCCGTAGAAGTATGGATATCTGCGCCTTCCCTGAAGGCGGCAATCAAATGCTCATCCTGTGATATATGCGCCAAGACCCGCAGTTCAATCTGTGAATAGTCAGAACTCAGCAGCAGAGCATCCTCCTCGGACGGGACAAAAGCTTTGCGGATCAGCCGCCCCTGCTCCAAGCGAATCGGGATGTTCTGCAAGTTCGGATCAACACTGGACAAACGCCCAGTTTGGGTCAAATCCTGCAGATAGCGAGTATGAATCTTGCCATCAGACTGGATAAAGTCCTGCAGCCCCACAATATAAGTAGACTGCAACTTAGCAATCTGCCGGTATTCCAAAATCTTCGAAACAACCGGTGAAATAGGCGCCAGCCGCTCTAAAACATCACCTGCTGTAGAATAGCCCGTCTTGGTCTTCTTGGTCATAGTCAGCGGAAGCTGAAGTTTATCAAAAAGGACTTCTCCCAGCTGTTTAGGGGAATTAATATTGAACTCTGTTCCAGCCAGGTCATAGATTTCCTGTGTCAGCTGCTCAATGGCCTTTTGGTTAGCTGTCTCCATGTCCTGCAATGTTGCCTTTTGGACAGCAATACCGGTGATTTCCATTTTAGCCAGAACGTCAGCCAGGGGCAGTTCCATTTCAAAGAGCAAATCCTGCTGTTCATGCTCTGCTAATTGAGCCAGCATGACTTTTTCGGAATCCTGCAGAACCTTGACCTTCTTTGCTAAATGCGCAAGCAGAATGTCTTTTTCGGGAACAGCCCGTTTAACCCCCTTGCCGTAAACAGCGGTATCGGTCTCCAGCGGCAGGCTGGTATAAAGGCGGGCAATCGTGGATATATCATTATTCTCAACTGTTGACAGCAGATACTTAGCCAGACGGCTGTCAAAAGCGGCCTGAGGCAGGTCAATGCCCAAACGGCTGAGCAAGACTTTGCTGCGTTTGAAATCATAGGTTTTTATCGGCCGTGACAGTGCTTCTTTAAAAAGCGGTTCCTTCAGCAAAGCCACATCAGCCGAGGCATAGATAGCCTGGTCATTCCCCCAGGCGAAACCTATAATATCCTCAATATGATAGTTTTCTCCAAGCACTTCAAAGTAGAAAAACTGATTATCTGCAAACATTGAGGCAGACAGGTCGTTCACTTCAGTATAAGCGGCCTCAAAACTTTCTTGGGCAGTGTCCCCATCCAAAGCCGCTCTAAACTGCTTAAATTCCATTTCGTCATAAAATTTAAGCAGCCTGTCATTGTGAGGACCTTCATAAACAATATCTTCAAGACCGATAGCAATCGGCGCTTCCGTATTGATTGTGGCTAACTGTTTGGACAGAAAAGCCAGCTCCTTATCATTGATAAGGTTTTCTTTCATTTTCGACCTTTTAAAGGATTCAATATTGTCATAGATGCCCTCCAGACTGCCGTAATCGCTCAGTAGTCTCAGGCCGGTTTTTTCTCCGATTTTAGTTACACCGGGAATATTATCAGATTTATCACCCATTAAGGCTTTAAGGTCGATAAACTGCTCAGGCGTAATTCCCATCTTTTCCTTAAGATAGGCGGGAGTAAACTGTTCAAAGTCCGCCACTCCCTTTCTTGAAATCTCAACAACCGTATTATTATCGGCCAGCTGGATGAGATCGCGGTCCCCGCTGACAATAGTGACCTCATACTGCTCCCCGTTTTCAGCTAATTTATCCAGAGTGCCAATAATATCATCCGCTTCATAATTCGGCAAATCATAGAAAGCTATCCCTAATCCCCGCAGCATATCACGAATATAAGGGAGCTGTTCACGGAATTCGTCCGGCGTTTTAGCCCGTCCGGCCTTATAATCCGCAAACATTTCTGTCCGAAAGGTTGTTTTCCCAGCATCAAAGGCCACCAGGACATGAGTCGGCTGCAGACGTTCAAGCAAATGATTCAGCATCAAGTGAAAGCCGTAAATGGCATTCGTATGCAGACCGGAGCGGTTCTTAAAGCGGTCGATCTGATTATAAAGGGCAAAGAAAGCCCGGTAAGCGACGGAAGAACCATCGATTAAAAGCAGTTTTTTCTTCTTATCGTTCATAATGCTATTATAACATACTAAAGGGCAGAAACTCATTTTCAAGTTTTTAGTCTGCCGTAAATCTTCAATGAAATACTGACCGTCACTGCAGCCGGCTGCAGAAATCTGAAACTCAGTGCTTCGGTTCATTTTTCACTTTTGTAAAAAAACACCCCAAAAGTGAGAGCTTACAGCTAATCTTTGGGGTGCCCTTCAAACTGAACGTTTAACAGACCAAAACATTTCCGGTGAAAGATAAGCTGACCTAACTGTCCTTATCCTCATTTAAACGAAAAATATCTTCTACAGGCAGCTGGATAACCGCAGCGATTTTCAGTGCCAGCTCAAGCGAGGGATTGTAGCGGTTGTTTTCCAAATGCACTATGGTTTCCCGCCGAACGCCGACCAGCTGGGCCAGATCCTGCTGGCTCAGCTTTCTGGCCTTGCGCAGCTCTTTGAGGTTTGTTAAAATATTGGCCACTTTAACCACCTCGCTTCTCAAAGACATAAAAAGCAAGGTCAAAAATGAAGATCATCGCAGCGCTGAAAATGAGAACCATACCAGCAGTCAACGTAAAAGGCCTAAAGAAAGTCACAAGACTTAGCACAATGAAACTGAGCAGCACTAACAGCAAAGTGAAGCAGGCCGCCTTTGCTAAATTGGTGTAAAAACGATCATCAGGCAGTTCATCGACCTTTTTAAAGGCGAAGTAAAGCGTCAGCCCGGCAAAAACAGCTAAGCCAAGACCTAAAAACACGTGCTTTATCCAGACAGGATCAGTATCCGGCGTAAGTGCCCAGAGACCCTTAATGTAAACAGCAAAAGCTGTAAAGATGGTGATAGTGTAAAGCTTTTCTGTTAAGCCAAAAAAAGGCTCTCTCTGAACTTCTGATTTTTGGAATAGCTGTAATTTTAGTATGATAAAAAAGCAGATCAGCTGAAGCAGCATAGTAATCAGAAATACAAGATGTTTAATCCATGACGGCTGACTCGGAGGAGTCAGTATCCAAATAATGAACATGGTTGACAGCCAAGGAATAATGATGGATGTGAAGTATTTCATGTTAACATTCCTTTCTAGCTTTTCTCTGGCTTATAGCAGCCTATCTGTTAAAGCAGCTGATGGATGACATCGCCGCGCCTGCCTTCCATAAAGCTTTTTTCTTTTCTGTTATAAATATATCACATTTTCCGGTTTTTATCAAGAAAAAGTTAACTATTTATAACAAAAATAGAATCAATGACAGTCTGCAAGTGAGGGAACTTTGTTATCTGAGTTCTGTCTCGCTCCCTAGCTGTTCTGGCAAAGGGGGGCAGACGAAATCACAGATTTCCGGCTTACCGTCAGCCCTAGACGTCTGAAGGCTTTGTCGTCTTGACAGCCAGCCGCGCCCTTCCAGTCAACCACCGCGCCAAACTTATCTGTTTAAAAAGTAAAAGGACTCAGTCCTGTTCAATACAGAACTAAATCCTTTCAATAATTAATTGTCCAACTTTTGGGGGCCAGTTCACTTTTGTCCCAGCCTCGTTTGAAATAACAGGTTTAGTCTTATTTTGTCCATTCGGCAACTTTATCAGGATTGTCCTCAATCCACTTTTTCGCTGCTTCTGCAGGCGATGAGCCGTTGCTGATATCCAGCATAACAGACTGCATGTCCTCATCGGTCCAGTTAAAGCGGTCAATGATCTGATAAGCCTTGGCATTGTCCTCTTTCAGCCCTTGACGAGCAATGGTGTGAATATCTTCAGAACCGCCATAGACACCTTCGGGATCTTCCAGCATCGTTAGGTCATACTTGGCAAAAATCCAGTGCGGTGTCCAAGCCGTAATGACAATTTCTTCCTGATTTTTGATGGCTTGTTCCAGCGAGGTCACCATAGCACCGGTTGACGAAGGTGTCAGTTTCCAGCTGGAAAGGTTTGAATACGTATCCAATGCTTTTTCTGTGCTGGACATAATTCCGGCACCAGGCTCAATTCCCACAATTTCTGAATTAGCCTGATTTGTTAAATCAGAGATACTGGTGAGATTCATGTAAGAAGGAACGGCTAAACTCAAACTGGTTCCCTTTAAATTAGCGCCTAAATCATCGAGCTGATCTTTATACTGTTTGTACTGTTCTGCATGGGTTGTCGGCAGCCAGGCGCTGGCAGAGGCATCTGCATTGCCCTCAGCAATCGATTTCCACATAACAGTATTATCCAGAGGAACCAAATCAACATCATAGCCTTCTTCTTTCAGCACTTCCGCTAACACATTAGTGGAAGCAACTTCTGAATCCCATTCCACATATGCCAGTGTTACTTTTTCTTTTTGTTCGCTGCGGCTGCTTAAGAAGGCCTGCGTTATCCCAGTCATAAAGAAAGCGGCTAAGAGAACTGGAGCAATAAATTTCTGCCATTTGGCTTTCTTCTTGGCTTGACTTCTGTTCGATCCGCCTAAATTTTGCGTAAAACGGTCGATAACAATCGCTAAAATAACCAGAGCCAGACCATTGACGAAACCTGCCCCAACTTCTGCACGCTGCAGAGCAGAGAGCACGCCGTTACCAAGCCCCGGCGCCCCAATCATTGAAGCTGTTACAACCATGGACAGTGACAGCATAATGGTTTGGTTGATTCCGGCCATAATTGTATTTTTAGCCAGCGGAAGCTCGACTTTAAACAATTTTTGAACATCTGTGCTTCCGAAAGCGTCCGATGCTTCGATCAGTTCTGTCGGGATTTCCCGAATCCCCAAATTGGTGAAGCGGACAGTCGGAGGCAGGGCAAAGATGACCGAAGCGAAAACCCCAGGCACCATACCAATACCAAAGAAAGCTACTGCAGGAATCAGATAGACGAAAGCTGGCATGGTCTGCATGAAGTCAAGGATAGGATTAATGACCTTTTTGGCTCCTTCGCTTTTCGCCATCCAAATTCCCAAAGGAATCCCGATAACAATGGAGATAATACTGGAGAGCAGAACCAAGGTGAAGGTATTAATCATATCTCCCCAAAGCTCTTGATTATAGATATACAGAAGACCGACAGCCGTTAAAAGCGTAAACCCCCAGCGGCGCTTTGAGATGACGTAGGCTAAAGCCACAATAATCAGCATCAGCAGCCAAGGGTTGATAAAAGCCAGTGTATCTGAAATAAAATCCATAATACCGCTGCCGATAGCCTGAAGAACATTGAAGAAACCGGAAAAAACATCTGTAATCCAGTCAACAATCCGGTCGACAGAGTCTGCAACCGGCAGTTTAGTTTGTATGATATTGCCAACGTTTTGTAATAAATTCACTTTTCTATTCTCCCTCTTCAAGACCTTGCTTGGTCAGAGCTTCAATCACCCGTCCTTTGATGATAACGCCGACCAGTCTATCCTTGTCAATAACCGCAATCGGTGCGGCAGAATCGTAAATCAAAGGCAGGATATCTGTTAAAACTGTATCTTTGGTGATTGTGCGGATATCAGGGTCCACACAGTCAGCTAGAGGACGTCTGTTTTTTCGGGCCTCATAAGCCGCTTCAGCTGTGATGGTTCCCAGCAGTTTACGCTTACGGTTGGTTGCCAAAAGCATACTGACCTCTTCGGTATCCATCCGCTTGAGAGCCACATTAGGACCGTCAATATCCACATTCGTGGTAATCGGTTTAATCATAATATTTTGGGCTGTCAAAACTTTAGAACGGTCAACATCTTCAACAAATTCACGGACAAAATCATTAGCCGGCTGTGTCAGGAAGTCCTCACCAGTCCCAATCTGTATAATTTCCCCGTCTTTCATCAGTGCAATACGGTCACCCAGACGCAGTGCCTCATTTAAATCATGGGTAATAAAGATGATGGTCTTTTGCACACGATCCTGCAAGTCAATCAGCTCATCCTGCATCTCTTTGCGAATCAGAGGGTCTAAGGCTGAAAATGCTTCATCCATCAGAAGGATTTCAGGATCATTGGCCAGCGCCCGTGCCAGACCGACACGCTGCTGCATCCCGCCGGAGAGCTGATCAGGATACTGGTCTTTGAAAGCCAGCAAATTAGAATTTTCCAGAGCCTGCTCAGCCATCTGCTGCCGCTCTTCTTTTGGAACGCCGCGGAGTTCCAAACCGTATTCGGTATTTTCTAAAATTGTTTTATGCGGGAAAAGTCCGAAATTCTGAAAAACCATGTTGACAGAATGACGGCGGATTTCTCTCAACTCTGCTGTGTTCATCTTGGCAATGTCCTGGCCGTTCAGATAAATATCGCCGGAAGAAGGGTCAATCAAGCGGTTCAGCAGCCGGACTAAGGTGGACTTTCCGCTCCCGGACAGCCCCATGATAACGAAAATTTCGCCTTCTTTAACTGTAAAATTGGCATCGTAAACACCGACTGTACAGCCTGTTTTCTCTAATATTTCTGTCTTGCTTTTCCCTTGTTTAACCATTTCCAAGGCTGCTTTTTGCTTTTTCCCAAAGATTTTAGTTAAGTGCTTAACTTCAAGAATGTTTTCCATCTGTATCCTTTCCTATTCTACAGAAAGCTTGTAATCATTTGCTACTCCTTAAAAATCAAAACAGCAGGCCGGAAGCAGGATAAGCCCCCAAACCGCAGAAACCGCACCAGCACCTCAGGGCAGGATCTGGCAGAAAATGCAGCTGTTCATCCATTTCTGAAGGACTTAACTGTTCTGATTTTCACTGAGTTTAAATGCTATTATGTTATAAAACAACTACTTTTATAAAAAAAGAAACTGTTGTAATGAACAACAGAACATTTCCATTTTATCATATGTGGTCACTTTTGTCAACCAACCGCAGGGATTCCCAACCGTCTGAAGCGCAAAACAGCCTAAATATCCTGCGTTTTCCCTAGCAGAGCAGAAGTTACTTATGGCTGAAGCACAGGTGACTGTCTGTCAACGTTTTGACACATAAAAATAACATAGATTTAGTCAGTCCTCCATGATCCATAATTCAAAAAATCTTTGCTCTAGCGCGTGCTGTCTAAGTTGAAAACATTTTGCATTCGCGAATACGACAGCTCATCACCGATAAAAAAAATGTGATCATCTTTCTCCAGAACAGCATACGGGCCCGGAGAAATCAGGAGTTCTCCCTGATGCTCAATGGCGATAACAGTAGCGCCTGTCGCCTGCCAAAGATTCAGTTCATCAAGGGGAATTCCAAAACTGGTGCAGTCTTCTTCCAGCAGAAGTTCATAAGGTTCAAAAGGAAATTTCTGGTTCAAAAACCTATTTTGGGACACCAGACTGTCCACCAGACTTGACAGGTGCTGCAAATCTTTTTGTTGCTGGCTGATGCCAGCACGAATTTCTTTTTTGATATTGCTGAGAGAATTCGTCATCTCAAAGTTCTTAAGAAATTCCTGAGCCCGCTCTCTTGAAATAATGGTAACGCCGCTGCCGTGCTTAACCTCTGCTATATCAAGATCTACCAGAATATTGATGGCTTTGCGGGCCGTTTCCGGAGAAACATTAAAATTACTTGCCAGAGTTGAACGAGATTTGATTTTTTCTCCAACACGGTATTTCCCAGCAACGATGCGCTTGGCTATCCCCACAGCAACCTGCTGATAGCGGGCCTGCTGACGGTTTGAATGCGTTTTGGCCATTTTACCCCCGTTTCTTTGTTTTGAAGATACTTTAATTGTAAGGTTATTTTTCTAAATAATCAAGTTAATAAATAACGTTTGAAAGAGCAGAACACATCAGGCGCGGTGCAGCGAAAGTGTTTTATCGTGAACATTTCAAAAACAAAAGAGCAGAACAGCAATCGGTAAATGGCCATAAAATGACGTTTTCGATTTTGCCGTCCCGCCTCCGTACAGTTGATTAGAGATGGCTGTCCCTTGTGCAGCAAGGGATAAGAATTTCCAATCAGCCACTGTGCTATACTCTTCTATAAAAAAAGCAAAACGAGGCAGGACTTTTGTGCCTGCCTCTTGTTCTTTCCCAATGCTTGGCCTATAGCTGCCGAACCATTTTTATAATATTATCTACAGTAAAGCCATACTCTTCTATCACTTGAGCAGCCGGCGCCGAAGCCCCAAAACTATCTATCCCCATAACAGCACCGTCTAAACCAACATATTTATACCAAGGCTGGCTGGCAGCCATCTCAATAGCCAGTCGGCGGCGAACGTTGTCAGGCAAAACGGCTTCTTTATATTCGGGGCTTTGCTGATCAAAAAGATTAGTCGCAGGGACTGAAACGACCCGAATTTTTTCACCCTCTTCCGCTAATACCTTAGCAGCACGAACAGCTAAATTCACTTCAGAACCCGAAGCCAGTAAAATCATATCAAAGTCCGGATCTGATTCATAAACAACATAGGCGCCTTTAGAAACCGATTTAAAGCTTGACCCCGCCTCAACTTCTAAGTTTTGCCGACTTAAGACAAGCGCAGTCGGCCCTTCTTTGCTGGTCAAGGCATAGTGCCAAGCAGCTTGTGTCTCACGGGCATCTGCCGGACGAAAAACAGTCAAATTAGGCATGGCCCGCAGACCAGCCAGATGTTCAATCGGCTCATGTGTCGGTCCATCCTCACCAACTGCAATAGAATCATGTGTGAAGACATAAGTCACTGGCAGTTTTTGAAGAGCTGACAGCCGCATAGCAGCTTTTAAATAATCTGAAAAGACAAAGAAAGTCCCGCCGTAAACGCGTAAACCGCCATGCAGCGCCATCCCATTCAAAACAGCAGCCATGGCGAACTCACGGACGCCAAACTGAATATTGCGCTCCAGCGGATGCTGCGCATCTTGCAGAGCATCGTCCTTAATATAGGTCATGTTTGAATGTGCTAAATCAGCCGATCCGCCGAGAAAATTTGGCAGCACCGCTGCTGCCGCATTGATGGCATCCTGTGAAGAAAGGCGGCTAGCTTGTGAGAAACCATTTTCATAAACTGGAAAATCCCCTTCTTTAACCGTTACCGGATCCTTGCCCGCAATAATGGCATCGACTTCGCGTGCCAGTTCCGGATAAGCTTGGCGATAGCCAGTCAGCAGATTTTCCCAGTTATCATAAGCAGCACTGCCGCGCGTGGCAACATTTTCTTTAAAGTCAGTATAGACCTCTTCAGGAATCTCAAACGGCCCATAAGACCAGCCGAGGTTTTCTCTGGCTGCGGCAGCTTCCTCGCTTCCCAGCGGCGCACCATGAACAGCATTGGTGCCTCCTTTAGTCGGCGCACCGAAACCGATAACCGTTTTGACTTCGATCAGGCTTGGTTTAGCAGCGCTCTTTGCTTCAGCAATAGCCAACTCAATCGCTTCCAGATTATTACCATCTTCAACAAGACTGGTATGCCAGCCGTAAGCTTCATAACGGGCCCGAATATTTTCAGTAAAGGCATCCTTGGTTTCACCATCCAGACAGATAGCATTGGAATCATAAAGAACAATCAATTTATCAAGACTTTGCTTAGCGGCATAAGATGACGCTTCGCTGGCCACTCCTTCCATAAAATCACCGTCCCCGGCGATGACATAAGTATAGTGGTCAAAAATAGGATAGCCTTCTCTGTTATACTTAACTGCCAAAAAACGTTCTGCCTGCGCTAAACCAACAGCCATCGACAACCCCTGGCCCAAGGGTCCTGACGTCGCATCAACACCGGCTGTATGGCCGAATTCAGGATGCCCGGGCGTTTTAGAGCCCCACTGACGGAAAGCTTTCAGTTCCGACAGAGGCAGATCTTTAAAACCTGATAAATGCAGCAAGGCATACAGCAGCATGGAGCCATGGCCGGCTGAAAGAACAAAACGGTCACGATTCAGCCAGCCCGGCTGATTAGGATTGATACGCAGATGTTTAGTAAAAAGACTGTAAGCCATCGGTGCAGCCCCCATGACAACACCAGGGTGACCGGACTTAGCCTTTTCAATAGCATCAACCCCCAAAAAACGAATCGCATTAACTGATAAATCTGACATAAACTTCTCCTTTAACAAAGATACAAAGGCCGTTTAAAAATCCGTATGAAAATAGGGGCTGTCTTCGTGATGCCTAAGCATCACGAAGACAGCCATCTTTTTCACTAGGATTTTAGGCCGTGTTCAATTCACAAGATACAAAGGCCGTTAAGAACGCAAAGAGAAAATAGACGGTAAGTCCGAAATCTGTGATGTCGCAGACGTCCCCCTGTCAGAAAAAACCTGAGGCAGAAATCACAATATTCTGATTCTCTGTCTTTCTGCAGATGCTACAGCCTAACAAAATACCCGCACATCCTGCGACATGCGGATACGAAAAACCTTCAACCAGTTGCAGCTGACTGCTGAAAAAACTTATGAGGCAAGGGGAAAATCTAAAAACAGATTTACAGTAAGGCCTTAAATTGAATATTGGAATCTTCTTCAAAACAATCATCAAAGCCGCGAGGATGGTGGTATTCAATAAGGTCTTTATCCTGAGGATAAGTGTATTTGCCGCCGACTTCCCAGATAAATGGATGGAACTGATACTGAAGACGGTCTTTACGCATCTTCCAGAGCTGGATAATTTCATCCGTTGAAGCCATGAAGTTAGACCAGATATCATAGTGTACCGGAATAACAACTTTTGCCCGCAGATTTTCAGCCATACGCAAAAGATCAATCGAGGTCATTTTATCTTGAATCCCAACGGGATTATCACCGTAATTATTGATAGCAACATCAACATCAAAGTCTTTGCCGTGTTTGGCAAAATAATTAGAAAAGTGTGAGTCTGCTCCATGGTAAACCGTACCGCCAGGCGTTTCAAAGACATAGTTAACAGCCTTGCGCGCCATTTCTTCGTCTGTAACAGGCAGTCCTGCCAATTCTCCGTCCTGAGCCTCAGCACCTTCTACCGGCAGAGTTACCAAGCAGGTCCGGTCGAAAGATTCAACAGCAGTGATTTTAAGATCTTTTAATGCAATCGTGTCGCCGGGTTTGACAACAATGATACGGTCTTCATCCACTCCCCAGTTCTTCCAAATCTTAGCGCATTCGTAAGGGCCGACAAACTTAACATGGTCGAGTTTAGGATTGTTAGCGATAGCTGCTGCAGTGTTGATATCAATATGATCGCTGTGAAAATGCGAAACTAAATAGTAATCCAATTCATTAATGGCAAATGGATCGATAACCATAGGCTGAACACGGAGATTAGGCTGCAGTTTTCGTACTCCCGCCATATTAGCCATTTGATGGCCGCGAACCATATCTTTAACCTGCTTAGTATGTTTGCCTCGATTTGACCATAAATCCATGACAACATTGGCTCCGCCAGGGGTTTTGAACCATACGCCGCAGTTGCCCAGCCACCACATAGCAACATTGCCGGCTGGAACTGCTTCAGCTTCAATTTCTTCATTGAGCCAAGTTCCCCATTCCGGGAAGGTGTTTAAAATCCATGACTCTCTGGTAATGTCTTTAACATTTGGCATAGTTTTATCCTCCTGAAAGTGTTACATTTTTCTACACTATTAGTATAGCCCCAAAACGGGACACAAAAAAGACCAAGTATCACACAAGCATGTGTACAAAAATGTGCTAAAGGCGCTGAATGGCCTTCATTGCTCAGAAGTCAGGACAAACTTGGAGAGCTGGGAAACACTGGCAGATACCGGCACTATCGCTTTTACAATTAGATTAAAGCCAGCTGTCTGCGCTTTGAGGAACTGGGTAACTCAAGGATTATTATTGGTTGGCTACAATATAGTCGTAAATTTTATCAGGGGCTGACTGGTCAAGCGTTTTGAAAAAATCCTTTCGGGTAAGCAATTTCAGCAACTGATTCATGGCTAACAGATGGACACTGCTCTTAGGTGCTGAAAGCAGTAAAATGTATTTAACTTTTGTCTGTGCTTTTATCACATAAGGTTTTTTCAAAACAATCAGACTCATACCTAAGTGGTTGCCGCCTGTATCTCTGGCATGCGGCATACAAAACAGGTCTGTCAGCTGCATAATCTTTCCGGACTGATAGTCTTCCAAAAGTTTTTTTAAATATGACTCTTTAATGATTTTACTTCTCAGCAAGGGAGCGGCTGCCAGAATAATGCCTTCTTCATAGCTGGATATTTTAACAATACTTTGAATAAATTCCAAGCGCAAAATATCTGATAAGTTTGGTTTGGCCGAACCTTTTTCCTTATCTGTATCAATTGCCGGGCTCAGTAAATAATCATATAATTCACCTTTGAGCTGCTCAGGATTTTTGATATCGCTGTTTTTACTGATAATAGCCATCAAGTCTGTTACCTTAGGGAAGCGAACCTGGCCGATACCAAATCTGCTGTAGACTTTCTTGAGCAGGTGATAGCGTTCCTGTGGTGTCATTGCCGGATTGACAATAAAAATATTTTTGTTGGCTTGATATAAGTCAACGTTATTTTCGGTTGAAAAAATCAAGTCAACCGAAGAAGTTTCCTGCAAAAAATGCTGACTGTCGTAAGGGCCGATGAAATGAAAATCCGGAAAAAGCAGCTTGAGCTGCTGAAAAATAAAACTTGAACTGCCGATACCTTTCTGACAAATAACAGCCGCAACTTTTTTTCCATCTTTTTTAATCCCGTAATCTTCAATAGCTACAATGAAATGCATGCTTAAATAAGCTACTTCTTCATCAGGAATCGGGAATTGATAGTAGGATTCAATCGCTTTTAAAGAAGAACGGACAAGCTGAAATAAGTTGGCATACTGTGAACGAATCCGTGCTGAGAAACTATTGAGAATCGGAATCTTATATAACATGCGGTAGTGAACCGCCCGAAAATGGCTGTACAGATTGCTTTTGACTTCTTTAATATTATAAAATTCAATACCGGATAAAAGTTCAAAACGATTGATGACCTTATTGACTAGATTAAGTATAACAGTCCGGTCAAAAGTGGCTTCTGAGATAGATACAGTTGTAAAGGTCAGAATCCATGAAGTCAAAAAACCAACAGCCTTTGGACTGGGAGAAAGGGCCAGAATTTTTTTGAGCACTGCTGCAGCAATCATGAATTCCTTGGATGATTTTAAAGAAGTATAGCCCACTGTATCCTGAGGGGCTGTCTTAGCCAGATAAGGCTTGAACAGGGTCAAAGTATAGGTAATTTCGAGCAGCTGCTTATCCGTAAGCGACAGTCCGTATTTTTCTACAGCATAGTGCCTAAAAATGGCTTTGATAGATGCTAAATCGTTAATTTTTTCATTATAAAACAAATAATCATAGAAAAAAGTCTGCCAATCTGAGGATAAGTCCTCTAAAATATAAGACATTGCCAAATAACGAATTTGATAGTCATCACCCGATAAGTAATAACCGACAGTTCTGTCATTAGCAATACGGATATGATAAGGGAACAGTTCTTTTTGCAGCTTTTTAATATCTTCCATAACGGTCGATTTACTGACTTTTAATGAAGCAAGGAAGTCGCTGGTTGACAGATAAGCTGTCCCCTTCCGAAAAAGAATAAAGTAAATATATTTGCGGCGTTCCTCTGCAGTCAGGAGATAATCATCAAAAAAATGCTCCTTATTAAAACAGTCAATAAAAAATTCTTTATTCTTAAAAGATAAGATAAGGTTCTGCTGCAGTAAAGACAAAGCTTGCTGATGATGGTCCTTTAAAAAATCATTAATATAATCCAGTGTATAAAGAATCTGTTTTTTTGATAAACCTGTCCTTGCCATGAGCTTGTTTAGGCTGATTTCTTCTTCACTGATAAGAATATTAATGATTTGGATTGATTTTTTATCTAACATGGCCTTCTCCATTAGATCATCCTGCAGCAGTGCTGTTATGAACGTCTAATATATCGTTTAACAGCCTGCCGCAACAGACGGGCGTGTTCCTCAATTGTGTGAGCGTTCCCGTTGGTCAGCAAAGACCCGATTCCCATACAGTCCACTCCGGCCTCTAGCCAAGCGTCTACATTTTCTAGAGTAACCCCGCCAGAAGAGAGAAGCGGAATAAAGGGAAGAGGTGTTTTTAGGGCGGCAACCAGATTTGGCCCCCAGAATGATGATGTTGGGAAGGCTTTAATCATTGCCGCACTGGCTTCTAAGGCTGCAACAGCTTCTGTTACGGTCGTGCAGCCGGGCATATAAGCGATTTGATAGCGATTGCAGATTTTCGCTACATCTTCTTTAAAAGTAGGAGCAATGATAAACTGCGCCCCTCTCATGATCGCTTCCCAAGCCGTCTCGCTGTCCAGAACCGTCCCGGCCCCTATCAGCAGTTCTTCTCCATATTCTTTATGCAGTTCTTCAATTAAATGACTGGCATTAAAATGAGTGTAACTGATTTCCAGACAGCTGACACCGCCGGCTAAACAGGCTGCTGCAATCTCTTTAGCCCTCTCTAAGCTTTGTGTGCGGACAATAGCCATAATTTTGCCGCTGTCAATTTTATTTAATACAGCTAATTTTTTCATGTTACTACCTCATAAATCCTTCATATTCCTGATAAGCAGCTAGCACCTGAACAATCGCCTTTTTTTGACGGTCAGTCAGGCAGCTGCGTACTGGGGCCAGCGCTTGGCCAACAGGAATGCCAATTTGACTGAGTGAAAATTTCAAAACAGCCGGCACTGTGGCCAATTTAAGAACTTTGCGGAAAGCTTCGATACTGTTTTGAAGTTCCTGAGCTTCTGCCAGACGACCTGCAGCAAAAGACTGATAAATCCCCACATCTGTTTTGGTTAAAAGATTGGATGTTGCTGCAACTGCTCCCTTGGCTCCTAGTTTTAAGGCTGCTAAAATCTTCGAATCCGATCCGACAAGTACTGAGAAATCTTCGTGAGCCGTCAGTTCAATATAACGTTTAAGCTGTTCAAGATCGCCGCTGCTGTCCTTTACAGCGATAATGTTAGGTATTTTAGCCAAACGGCCTACTGTTTCTGCTTCCAAATTATTACCGCTGTTTTTCGGTATATTATACAAAATAACCGGCAAATCAACAGCTTGAGCAATAGCCCTATAATGATCGTATAACTCTTCTTGTGTCAATGAGAGAAAATACGGGGTAATAACAGAAACAGCAGCAACTCCTGCATCCGCCATGCGCCTGCTTAAATCAATAACTTCCCTAGTTGCAACAGCTCCCGTCCCAGCATAAACCGGCAGACGGCCTGCTGTTTTTTCGACAACAAGCTTAGCATAAGCCAATTTCTCATCCGGACTTAAGCCGTAAAACTCACCGTTGGTTCCAAGAATAAATAAACCCTGTACACCGCCTGCCACTAATTTTTCGATTAACTTTTCAATTCCTTCATCAGAAAAACTGCCATCAGCAGCAAATGGCGTGACCATAGCTGTTATGATACCATCGATAGTCAATTCTTTATTTCCTTTCTAACGATTCGCCCAAGGCTCCTCCCGGATGCCAGAGATGGTACTGTTTCAAATCAAGCCTGTTTTTTTCCTGTAAAACAATCGATAAGGCTTGTAAAATCAAGATTTCGACAACAACTGAGGCTCTGGGAGGTTTATTAAAAGAGTCTCCTTCCTGTTCTACACCAGCAAATAAGGTTAAATCAGTATTCTCCGACAGCCAGGAAGATGCCCCGCCTGTAACAGCAATGATAGTTACTCCCAGTTTTTTCAAAGCTCCAACCGTCCTTTGCAGCTCCTGTGTTTCTCCGCTGTTTGAGACAGCAATCACAATATCTCCGCCCATAACCTGTCCGGCAGAGCCATGAAGTGCTTCTGTCGCATCTAAAAAATAACTGGGGGTTCCGGTTGAAGAAAAGAGAGCCGCAATGTACTGTGAAACATGGCTGGGTTTGCCGATACCTGTAATATGGACACGGCCTCCCTGCTGTTTAGCACTTAGGATAAGTTCGGCAGCCTGATAAATTTTGGACTTATCTAATTGCGCCATAAACTGACTGACTTCAGCTGCCAGTGTTTCTGTAAAATAGTTCAATTGTTTTTCTGCTATGTCGTTTGTCATAACTCCCTCCTGTTAACTGTTAAAACGTACTTCTTCCAGTTTTCAGCAATTTAACGGCCCAGTAGCTTTAAAATAAAGTCCAGCAGGTTTCCAATGATGTTATAGTCAATATTAGGAAATGTAGAGCCCTCAATTCCTAAAGAACCGTAAAGCGGATAGAGCAGAACCGGCAAAAAGGCTAACAGGAGACCTTGAATAAAAGATCCCGCCAAAGCTCCCCGCCAGCCGCCGGTGGCGTTGCCAAATACTGCAGCTGTGCCGCCGGAAAAAAAGCAAATATGCGCTGCCGGAATAATGATAACCGGAAATTTGAATACAACCATGACAAAGACAGCGATTAAGCCAGCTATGTACGAAGAAATGAAACCGATAATAACAGCTGTCGGTGCAAAAGGAAAGACTGTCGGAACATCCAAAGCCGGACGGGAATTGGGAATAAATTTTTCTGAAATAGAGACAAAAGCCGCCGTAATTTCCGCCAAGAACATTCTAACTCCTGTCATCAAAATAGACATACCGGCAGTGAAGGTAAAGGCTTGAACAAATGGGAAGACCAGCCAATGGGTATCACCGGCTAATGCCTGTGTTGCTGCCGGTCCCGCTTTCAAAGCCGACAGATAAAAAAGCAGCAGCATAATAACAGCCACACCCATCAAGAAATCACGGAAGATGGATAACCAGCCGGGAAAATTAAAGCCTTCTGTTGTCTCTTCTTCATGCTTTTTAAAAAGTTTACCGATATAGCCTGAAGCGGCATAGCCAATCATATTAAAATGTCCGATTGCGGTAGCATCGCTGCCGGTAATCTTTCTCATAAAAGGCTGACATAACTGCGGTAAGGCTGCTGAACAAAAACCCAGAATCAAACCGCCGCTGATAATGGCCGCAACATCACTGATCCCGTGAGCTTTTAATACAAGTGACAGCACACAGGCAAAGAACAGGCTGTGCCCAGTTGTGAAGAAAATATTTTTAAAGGGTGTTAGTCTGGCGACAACTAAATTCATCACAAAACCCAAAATAAGCGTACAGCTTGTAACAAAAGCAAATTCGCTCTGTGCAAGAGCAGTCGCTGCTTCTGGAGAAGCAACAACTCCCACCAAATGGAACCCTTTCTGAAAAAGTGTATTAAAATTTTGAAGGGCCGCAGTCATAATAGAACCGCCAGAGCTAAAGACAACAAAACCAATAACCGTTTTAAAGGTACCAGTCAGAACCTCAGGGCCAGTTTTTTTCTGGGCCAGAAGTCCGACCATAGCCACTAACCCCAGCAAAATAGCCGGTGTGCTTAAAAAACTAATAATAAAATCCATTTTTCCCCCCTCACACAAAGATACAAAGGCCGTCAAAAACGCAATGGGAAAATAGGCGTCCGACCGCTGAGTCACTAAAGACTCAAGGGAGGGCGGTCTTTTTCCCGCAGCGTTTAGGCCATGTTCAGTTCACACAAAGATACAAAGGGCGTTTAAAAATCAAAGCAATAAAGAGGCTTATCGATAATTCTAAGAGTTACTGCTGCTAAAAGTAACCTTGCTCATAACTGACTTATACCTCACACCAGACTGTCTCTTTTTGCTAAAGCTGGGAACTGGCTAATTTAAAACACTTTCCAGCTTATTTTTGATTTCTTCTTTGTCTACAACACTATTGATGCCGATAATTTTCTGAGGAATATGCTTTTCGGACAGCTCTTCAGCTACATCTGTCAATGTAATGACAATGTCTCCGTTAAAGCCCGGCAAAGCATCTAACGATGCATGCTCTACCTCCAAAGGAAGCTTATGCTCCCGTATAACTTCCTCAACTTTAATTTTTAACATCAGACTGGAACCTACTCCTGCACGACAGGCTACAAGTGCTTTAATCATAACTGCTGCCTCCTTCATACTTTTTTAATAATGATAGAAAATCCTGTTTTGTTGTCACCGCCGCCAATTGGCTTACAAATGTCTCATGGCTTAATAAATCGGCCAATCCCGATAATAATTCAAGGTGAGAGTGGTTAGCTGCAGCACTCAAAGGAAAAAGATATTTCACAGGATCGTTTGCTTTATGGCCAGAAAACACAGGCCGCTTCAGTTTTGTAAACCCCAGAGCTGTCTTTAGAGCGCCGCTGCTTTCTGGTGCATGCGGCAGGGCAATATGTCTGGTAATAACAATATAGGGTCCGCTTTCATGAAAAATATCAATAATCCGTTCAGCATAAGCGTCAGTTACAAAACCATTTTCCGCCAAAGGCTTTACCGATAATCTGATTGCATCCGTAAAATCTTGAGCCTCAACATCCATTAAAATGAAACGGCTATCTATAGCTTCCGATAACATAATGCCGCCTTCCCTCCTTTCTTCATGACAATAGTAACAAAAAAATAAGGGCTTTTTAAGCCCTGTTTTGGTCCGATTTTTGGCTTGCTGCCAGCTAAAAATCGGACTCTTAGTTTTAAATAAAAATAAGAATAGTCTGTTTTTTTAATTTTATGTATGCATAAAATTAAAAACTCATAAGCCGAAGCTTTACAGCATAAAAAAGCTGGGACAGACCTCTGCGCTTGCTCTGCAATCCACCGTTGAGATCTGTCCCATTTTATCTTATTTTATTATTATGTCAAAAACAGTCATTCTTACTCCAAATCGGCTAGTGAAGCCAGTTCTTCCCCCACTATTTTTTCAATTTGGGTTTTTAAAGCATAACGGTCTTTTTTATTAGAAATATAAGCTTGCAGACATTTTTCTAATTTTTGGCTGAACTGTGATTCTGCTTGACTGCCTTGATTGTTGACAAAGCGTTTTAATTTGATAATATCGTCGTCATTCATAATGGGATGCACAACAATCAGAGGAAAACGGCTGTCTAAGGCATCACTGGTTGAAATAACCATATCTGCTTCCATAATATCATTAACGCTGTGGAACTGTTCAGAGGTTAAAACAGCTTCGATTTGACAGTTGTGCAGATGCGTTCGGCACTGACTGAGAAGCAGTTTCTGTACACCGATACCCTCATCACACACCAGAACAACCCTCTTTTGATTCTGAACGATCTTGTCCTGTCTTTGCAGTTCTCCGCCCAGATGGATTGTAAGATAAGCGATATCGTCGTCTGTCATACGAATCAGCCACGCTTCTTCTAAAATAGGAACACAAGCTTTAGTCATCGCAAATAAATCACTGTATTTTTCTTTGATGTGTTTGGTTAAAGGGTTCACCGACAAAACCCCGTAAGTTTTTCGGTAGAGCATAGCCTTGCAATGTGTTAACAGCTGGTTCAGCAGATAATCAGGGTTTTCGAACTCCAGGCCGTAGCGCTGCTGAATTTGGTTAAGAAATTCTTCCAAAACAGCACGCATTTCATCATAGTCACGGCTTTCAAGATGACTGTCACGATCTTTGCGAAAAGAGAGCAAAAGCATAGCAATCAAGCTGATTTCAACATCGTCCAGCTGCAGTGCAAAGGCAGCCGACAGGCCGGCAGCAATCTCACGAGCCAGCTGGTATTCTTTCCTTTGCCATGTCATACTAAAATCTCTTCTGACCGCTTCTTTTTCAGAATCTGTCAGATCAATGCTGCGATAGCTCAGCAGCAAATAAGGCAGAACCTGTACCATAAACTGGCTGTCCTGAGCATTGAGCGTTTTCCCTAACCTTTCCTGAGCGGAAGAAAGCTGCTGCTGGAGGTAGGCTGTCACTTCATCAGAAAAATAACTGTTAAAACCTGTTAAATCAATGATTCTATCCCTAACAATGTCAACAAAGTTTTTATTCCCCTCAGTGTAAATCGTGTAGAGCAGCCGGTATAAAAACTGAATTTTTGACAAAGGATGGCATTTTAAATAATAGCCTCTGGCTTTAGTAACTTGCAGCTGAATATCATATTCATCAGTCATCAGCTTATGACGAATGTCATTGAGATCATTGAGAATGGTGTTGCGCGATACCGCATTTAACTGCATCAGCTGATCAATGGTTACCCGCTTTTTAGAAACAGCAATGTAAGTCAAAGTCAGCTGGATACGTTCTTCTACACTCATCACATAGCTGTACTCATCCAGCTGTTCCAAAAGTTCCTGACAAGCTGCTTTTTGCTCTTTATTCAGGACAATGCCAACCCGCGGATAGCTGATTATCTTTTCCACCCCATTAGGCAGAGCCTCATTAATTTTTTCTAAATGATAATAAATTTTTCGTCTGGACTGGTTGAGTTTCTTGGAGATTGCCATAACAGTCTCAGGTTCATTAAGACTCAGCAGATAAGACAGGAGGGCATAGCTTTTTTTATCTAATATAATCATTGTTCTCCCTCAAGTTAAGATACAAAGGCCGTGAAGAACGCAAAAGGAAAATGACGGTAAGCCAGAAATCTATGATTTCGTCTGCGCACCTCTGCCAGGATGACTAGGGAGCGAGACAGAACCCCAGACCATAACGTTCGATGTCTCGCCCCCGCAAAGCCTAGCAGACATTTTAAAGCTTTGAAAAAGCGGCTAAAATGACGCTAGGCTACTGCGTCTTGTACGTAACACCGACAAAATTAAGGATTAGTTTTAAAATTATCCTTTAGATCTGTCTATGGGCTGCAAAGACGACAAAGCCTTCAGTCAGCTACGGCTGATGGTAGCCAGAAATCTGTACTTTCGAGCGGGCGCACCCGTCATTTGCCGATATTCCTATAATTGTGCCTCTTTTTACGGCGGAACTTAGGCTGTGCTGTGATTTTTAAAACCTCTACTAACAATAGTATAATATAAAAATATTTATTTTTTCGCATTTCAACTTGAGGAATAAGTCAATTTGCTCATTGATAAAAATGCGGCTGACGGCCAGCTCTTAAGTTTTCCTTATTCGTTTTCGCTGCACATTAGCCTTAAGTGAAACCGGCTAAGAGATTAAGGAGCTGAGACAGATAACTGTCCCAACTCGCTTTTGTCTGTTAATGATCAGCACCCTTTTGTCCGTAATAAGCATTCGGTCCGTGCTTGCGCAGATAGTGCTTGTCCAAAATATACTGAGGAGCCGGCTGAACATGCGGATTAATTTGTTCCGTCAGCCGATTCATGCGGGCTACTTCTTCTAAAACAACACTGTGATAGACTGCCTGATCAGGATCTTTCCCCCAAACAAACGGACCGTGATTGCGGACAACAATGCCAGGAACAGCCACAGGATCGAGTCCGCGCTCCTTAAAGGTCTCAATAATAACCGTTCCTGTCTCCTTTTCATAAGCGGTATTCACTTCATCAGGAGTTAGAGAACGGGCGCAGGGAATCGGGCCGTAAAAATAGTCAGCATGGGTCGTTCCATAGAAAGGAATGTCCCGCCCTGCCTGAGCCCAGCCGACAGCTTCTGTTGAATGTGTATGGACAATGCCGCCGATCTCTGCAAAAGCCTTATAAAGCTGAACATGGGTCGGCAGGTCGGACGATGGGTTGAGATCCCCTTCAATCACATTACCGTCAAGGTCTGTCACAACCATATTTTCCGGTGTCAGTTTTTCATAATCAACACCGGAAGGCTTGATAACAATACGGCCGCCTTCACGGTCAATTTCTGACACATTGCCCCAAGTGAATTTAACCAAACCATGAGCCGGCAAAGCAATATTTGCTTCATAAACGCGCTGTCTCATAGCCTCTAGTGATTTAACCATTTATTTTAACCCCGCTTTCTCAATCAAAGGATAGAGAAAATCCTGAGCGGCCTTGATGGCCTTTTCCGTTTCCTCTACCGTTTCACAATTTTCAGACCACATTTCCAGTAAAAACGGGCCTTGGTAGTTAATGTCTTTTAAAACAGCAAACATCTCTTCCCAGTTGACACAGCCAGCCCCAAAAGCAACGTCACGGAACTGTCCCTTGCTTTCATGCGTAACAGCATAGGTATCCTTTAGATGCAGGGCAGCAATCGAACGATGGCCAAGGAAAAATTCACTGTAAATATCATTATGCCAAGCTGAGACATTGCCTGTATCCGGATAAACAAAAAGATAAGGAGAATCAATTTCTTTTTCAACTGCCAAATATTTTTCAATAGAATTGATAAAAGGATCATCCATAATCTCGATAGCCAGAATGACCTGAGCCGCCTCGGCCCAGTCGCAGGCCTTGCGTAAGTTTTTGAGAAAGCGCGACCGTGTCTGCGCAGTTTTTTCTTCATAGTAAACATCATAACCGGCCAGCTGGATAACCCGAACCCCTAAGTCCTGAGCCAGTTCAATGCATTTCCGCATCGTTTCTAAAGACCTGGCTTCAACCTCAGGTTTGCCGGAGCCTAAAGGGTAACGGCGGTGTCCCGAAAAACAGATAGTGGGAATCCGAACACCGGTTTCATAAACGGCCTTTACCAAATCAAGACGCTCTTCCTTACTCCAGTCCAGTCTGGCCAAGCGATCATCGCTTTCGTCAATCGACATCTCAACAAAATCAAATCCTAACTTTTTAGCAAAATGGAGCCGTTCCCGCCAGGAAAAGAATTTAGGTGTCGCCTTTTCATAAATACCAATAGGACGAGTCATTGAGTCACCCCCAAATCCGTTTGATTTCATCTTTAAAGGCCCGTGCTGCCGCTGCCGGATCGTCAGCTTCAGTAATGCCCCGGCCTGCAATAAAGGTAAAGACATCAACCCCTTCAAAGAGTTTCAGGGTATCAACCGACAGACCGCCTGTTACTGAAACGCGGAAGCCCATTTCAATGAGTTTTTTGACCTTGCTGAGATCTTTTTCTCCCCATGTTTCGCCTGCAAGCAGGGCATCCCGCGACTGGTGGTAAATAGCCTGTGAAATACCGGCATCCAGCCATTGCTGTGCTTGTTCATAGGTCCAGTCCCCGTATAATTCAATCTGGATTTCACCGCGTTCGCCGCGAACGGCCTCAATAGCCTTACGGGCCGCCTCCATAGTTGGAATGGTCGCACAGCAGATACAGGTCATCCAGTCAGCACCGCGTTCTGCATTATTTTTAGCAACTGTACCGCCTGCATCAGCACATTTTGTGTCGGCCACAATCCACTTATCTGGAAAAAGGCTGCGCAGGACTTCTACTAATTCACTGCCGACTTGCAGCAGGCAAACTGTGCCGGCTTCAATAATATCCACTTCATGGCCCACAGACACGGCAGCCTTGACGGCTCCCTGCAAATCTGAATGGTCAAGCGCAACCTGTAAATTTGGAAGAGTTTTGGTCATTTTTATCATCCTTTCAATAGTATTAATCGTCAAAACAGCGAAATAGCTGAACTGCTCTGGCTTACAGACCGGCAGACCAGCTGACGGTTCCGCAAAGCTTCTTAAGAATCCAAGTCCAGTCCTTCAAGATAAGGGCTGTCTTTCGATTCTTCCACCATCGCTAAAACGTCCTCGGGAGTCTGACAGTTTACTAAACGTTCAATTGAATTGTCAAGTTCAAACAGAGCAATAATCTGCGGAATAGCCACAGAAGTATGAATTTCCGAACTGGTTGCCGCCAAAGCCAGAAGGACAGATACCTCTTTTCCGTCTGGAAAAACAACGGGTTTAGTGAGTGTCACTAACGAAAAGGCATCACGGTTGACGCCGGCTTCGGGACGGGCATGGGGCATAGCCATACCGGGCATCAAAATATAATAAGGTCCGTATTCATCAGTTGAATCAATGATGGCTTGGTAGTATTCTTCTTTAACGGCTCCGCTGTCAATTAAAGGATCGACAGACAGTCTGACCGCCTCCTTCCAGTCTTCTGCCGTCAGCCCCAGACGTATAGACTGGTTTTCTTTAAAAGCTTGTGCTAAATTCATTATCTTCCCTCTCTTTATGAAATATAATCTAACCTGTTTTGACTGCATAAAGCAGTTAAAACAGACTCTAATACTGGATTTCCTCTCAACCAAACAAGCTCTCCTGCAATGCTGCTGGTTAACAGGAAAGGTGCCCTCAGCAAAATTGAAAGCACCTTATTAAAATATCATTACAAAATAGCCTGTAATTTCGTCTTGATTTCGTTGTCATCCATCAAATTATCAAGGCCGACAAGGTGCCCGTCAGTACGGCCCTCCAGCTCCTTGATCAGGTGATTGGAAGCAACAACAATATCATAGCCTGAAGCTAAGCCTTTAGCTTCACCAACTGAACAGGAAGCCGATTCAATATTGGTAACCCCAAGCTGACGCAGAGCGTTTTCAACCTTCATTTTGATTACCATTGATGAACCCATCCCGTTACCGCAAGCTGTAAGTACTTTAACCATTTGTTTTTCCTCCTGTTTTTATTTCGTTTTCACCCTAAAACTTCCAATTTTCAGCCGAACGCTCTGTATTCTAGAGGCCGCTCCTAAAGACAGCTGCCAAAAATGCAAAACTCGAATACTCAGCCTTTTATCAGTCAGCATCGTATCGCTGCAGACATTTAGTCTGTCAAAACAGCCTTGGAAGCAGAACGCCATAGTCCTTCGCCCTGTTTTCAGCCCTGCTGTCAAACTCATTCTTCAGCCGGTGCATCACCGCGATAGTAAGCTTCTTTGTCCTTAGCTTTGATAAACTGAAGCTGAGGAATAGCAAGCAGGAAGGCACAGACAAGGATAAAGCCGATGATACCAATATATTTAAAGAGATAAGCAAAAGGTACCCAAGGGATTTCAAAGTCAATATTACCATGGTAGCCGCCGTAAGAAGCCAAACCAAGCAGGGAAACAGCCAAAGCGCCGACAGCCACCTGCAGAACCCCTGAAATAAAGGAAAGGACAACGGCTGCCTTCCAGCCGCCGCGTTTATCAGCATAAACTGCAATGGCAGCATTATCAAAGAAGACTGGAACGAAACCGGTAATGATCAGAACCGGATTTTTAAAGACAATTAGGAGCATAATGGTCACTAATTGACCGATCAGCCCTGTTGCAAAACCAAAGAGGGTAGCTGAAGCTGAACCGAAACCGTAAGATGCTGCAACGTCAACCGCCGGAAATGAACCTGGCAGCAGTTTAGCAGAAATCCCTTGGAATGCATTGGTTAATTCTGCGACGAACATCCGCACCCCCTGCATCAAAATAAAGAGATAAACGGAGAAGGTGAAAGCCGTAGAGACGACATACATAAAGAACGACTGTGTTTCCGGATTAAAGACGGTTCCTGTTGTGATAATATCAGGATCTGACATGATTTCCGGACCTAAAATATAAAGAATAGCACCGAAAAAGAATAGCATCAGCGTAGCCGAAGCGACAACCGTATCGTGGAAAATATTTAAGAAAGCCGGCAGTTTTAAATCATCCAGATTTTCTTCCCTTTTACCGAGTTTCGGTGCCACTTTATCAACAAACCAGATGGCAAACTGCTGTTGGTGGCCGATGGCAAACCCCCCGCCGCCAGTCAGGCGCTGCGTAGCTTCCACAGTCATATTAGAGCTGACAGCCCAGTAAAGACCGCAGACGACCCCAATAGCCACAGTTCCCCAGAACTGATTACGCAGTACCGGAATCAGTACAAGAACCATCAATGTTACAGTTGCGGCCTGCTGCACCATAATATGGCCGGTAATAAATAAGGTCCGAATTTTGGTTATTCTGCGCAGAGCAACCAGCAGGATATTTAGGAAAAAACCAATCAGCAGAGCTGTTGTGGCTGTTCCTACAAAAGCTGGGAATTGTTCTTCAATCAGAGTATTTGCTGCAGTCAGCCCAAAATAAGGATCAATAACAGCCGCACCGATATTAAACTTAGTGTTCAAAGCTGCCAGAATCGGCCGGAAAGTTGTAACCAGCCCAGAAGCTCCGACATTGAGAATCATATAGCCGACTGTCGCCTTAACAAATCCCGCAAAAACATCGTGCCACGGTTTTTTCAGCAAAATATAGCCGATCAAAACCAGAAGTCCGACGAAGAAAGCCGGTTGCTGCAAAATATTTTGCGAGAACCAGTTAAGAATACTTAGCAGTATATTCATGTTAACGACTCCTTTTCTAAATGTGCTTTGTTTTCTTATATCTTTATTATAGATTCTGAAAGCCTAAACAAAAAGACCAAGAAACACACAAGCATGTGTACAAAAATGTGCTGAAAGGTTTTTGACCAAAAGGCTGATAATCTTATTTCAAGACCTTAAAAACTATTTATAGAGGTTAAATAAAAGCCGACTGCCAGTGTCTGCTGTCCTTTAATCATCTCATCCGACTTAGACTTAACGTTTTTTAGCTACTGTCGCTATAAAATTAGATAAGTCGATCATTTGCTTGAGGGTAAACACACTGAGCTAATCTTTAAAAATGGGAAAACTAAAAAAGAGAGAACTGTAAATTTCTTTCAATGAAAAAATTCACAGTCTCTCTTTAAACAAAAATAAGCAATTCTTCTAACATAAGAAAAACCGGGACTTTTATTTAGCCCGGTCTTAAGAAGTTATTTTAAAACGGTCACAGTATTTGTACTTGGGCAGATAGGTTTAGTCTAATCCTTCCCACTGCCAGCCTTTAACCTCCGGAATATCATCACCATGCTCCCGAATATATTGGGTATGGTAAGCGATTTTGTCATCCATTATTTTGGCAAAATCAGCTGCCTTATCTCCCAAAACAGCCACAGCAGCATCCTGTGCCAGGTGGAAGCGATCCAATTCAGACAGGACACGCATATCAAAAGGTGTGGTAATATCTCCGTTTTCTCGGTAGCCATGGACGTGAAGATTGTGGTTGCGTCGGGTGAAAAAGATATCCCGAATCATTCCTTCATAGGCATGAAAAGCGAAAATAACAGGTTTGTCTTTTGTAAAGACGGCATCAAATGCAGCATCGCTTAAACCTCGTGAATCGACATCTGGATGGCGGAGCTTAAGTATATCAACAACATTGACAAAGCGAATTTTCAGATCCGGGAAAGCCTTATGCAAAATCGTAATAGCAGCCAAGGCCTCTAGGTTCGGTTCCGTTCCAGCAGCAGCAAAGACCACATCCGGCTCCTGCCCTTTATCAGTCGATGCCCAATCAATAACCTTATAACCTTGTTCAGCCAGTTCTTCTGCTTCCTTGACGGAATAAAATTGAGGACGGGGATGTTTTGACGTCACAACTAAATTAATTTTATCCTCTGACTGCAGCGCCTTGTTCATTACAGCCAGCAAAGAATTGGTATCCGCCGGCAGGTATTCTCGAATAAATTCCAGTGTCTTTTCAGACAGATGAGTCAGAATACCCGGGTCTTGGTGGGTATAGCCATTATGATCCTGCTGAAAAACAGTGGAAGTAGAGATTAAATTTAAAGACGGATAATTCTTGCGCCAGTTCGTATGTGTTTTCGATTTACGCAGCCATTTAAAGTGCTGAGTAATCATCGTATCTACCACGCGCAAAAAGGATTCATAAGAAGCAAAGAAACCGTGGCGTCCCGTTAAAACATAGCCTTCCAGCATTCCCTCAGCCTGATGCTCAGACAGCTGGGAGTCAATCACGCGCCCGACCGGACTAAGCCATTCGTCATAAGTCTCATCCCTGCGAGCCAGCCACTGCCGGTCCGTTTTAGTGAACACTTCATTCAGCCGATTGGATTTTGATTCGTCCGGACCAAAAATACGAAAATGATTTGGATTTGCTTCCACTAAGTCGGCAGCATACTTCCCGAATTCTATCATATCTTGAGCAATGGCAGCACCTGGATTTGCAGTATCTACAGCAAATTTTTTCCAGTCGGCAGTGTCTATCGGCTTAAGGATGCCGGCATTAGTAATTGGATTAGCAGACATCCGCCGGTCTCCTTTAGGAGAAATGGCAGCGACATCAGGAACCAATCGGCCGGCCTCATCAAACAGTTCTTCCGGCCGGTAAGAGTTCAGCCACTTTATCAGAGCATCTGCTTGTTCCATATGCGCGGAATCGACAGGAATCGGAACCTGATGGGCACGAAAACCGCCTTCAATAGGTGCACCTTGCCATTCTTTAGGGCCTGTCCAGCCCTTAGGAATACGTGCAATAAGAACCGGCCATTGGGGCATACTGGCTTGTTCAGCCGGATGCTGCCGGGCCGCTGCCTGAATGGATTTTATCTTTTCAACAGCCTGATCCAGTTTTTCGGCCATCAGCTGATGAGCAGCCAAATCGGGAGTCTTAACATCTACAAAAATAGGATCCCAGCCCAGGCCTTGGAAGAATTGCTGCAGTTCTTCATCTGTACGGCGGGCAAAAATAGTCGGATTGTGGATTTTTCCGCCATTGAGATACAAAATCGGCAAAACTGCCCCATCATTAACAGGATTGATGAAGGTGTTCGACAGCCAGCCTGCCATCAAAGGGCCTGTTTCTGCCTCGCCATCTCCAATAACAGTTGCTGCAATAACATGAGGATTGTCTAGTACGGCACCAGCTGCATGTGACAGCGCGTAGCCCAATTCTCCGCCTTCATGAATGGAGCCCGGAGTTTCAGGAGCAGCATGCGAAGCGATTCCTCCAGGGAAAGAGAATATTTTGCACAGTTTGGTAAAACCAGCTTCAGTTTGGGGAATGTCAGGATTTAATTCCGTATAACGGCCGTCTAAATAGGCATTTGCGACCATCACTTGGCCTCCATGGCCGGGACCTTCAATATAGAACATGTCCAAGTCATATTTATTAATGACGCGGTTAAGATGGGCATAGATAAAATTTTGCCCCGGAACGGTTCCCCAGTGTCCAATTGGGTGAGCCTTAAGGTCATTTTTCACGAGCTCTCTTTTTAAAAGAGAATTGTCCTTGAGGTACATTTGTGCAGCTGAAAGATAGTTGGCTGCGCGCCACCAAGCGTCAACCTTTTTTAAGTAGTCTTCTGATTCATAGGTCATAAGTTTTCTCCTTGTGATTTTTTGAGCATAGCTCTTTTAAATAAAGGGGCGGGACGAGAATCAGCAGATGCGGGGAATCCATTGTTCGTCCCACCCCATACAGTCGGCTGAACCGTCCTTTCCTTTGCCTAGGCAAGGAAGGCGATCAGACAACTTTTGCGTTTTATGTTTAAACCGGTATACTGTAAGACTTTGAGGTCCTTTTTACTCAAAGCCTGATTGTAGGCTGAAAGTCAGCATCAGTCTGCCTCATACACGTTTTTAAGAAAGAACCGGTTAGGTTAGACAGATAAATTTCCTGTGAACAAACCAGCAGCAGGCCTGTTCTTTCTTTTTTTCAGTTAGTCTAACTCTCCGGGATTGGAGGCAATCAAAACTTTCAGTTCTTTACCGGCCATCATCGCCTCAAAAGCATCGCGCCAATGTTCCAAATCAAAGACAGCAGTCACCATTTTTTCTTCATCGATAGCCCCTTTGCCTTCCAAATGAATGGCTATGGGCCAGTCATACGGGTTCTGTGAACGCGATCCCTGATACAGAATTTCATGCTGAATAATGGTTCTTTCATCCAGCTCGTTCAAGTCTTTAGCGAACAGCCCAACTTGCTGCAGGACCCCTCCTTTGCGAATCAAAGGGAGAGCTGCATTGACTGCTGGGATAGCACCGGAACAGTCATAAACCTTATCCACACCCACGCCATCAGTTACCTCTCTTATAATTTGCGCCAAGTCTTCTTCCTGTGTATTAACGACAATATCTGCCCCTAATTCTTTTGCAATCTGCAGCCTGTCTGCATCTTTAGTCACCCCTGAGACAATAGTAAAGGCGCCGATTTCTTTGGCAATCTGCAGAGACAGCAGCCCCATTGGCCCAGGTCCGATAATCAGGATAGTATCGTGAAAATCAAGCGGTGTCAGCTGATACATGGCATGCACACAGGAAGCTAGAGGTTCAGACATAGCAGCCAGTTTGTAGCTGACATTATCCGGAAGGATATGGACACTTTCCTCCCGTGTCAAAACATAATTGGCCATGCTTCCAAAGGCTTTTGTCCCAATTCCCGACCGCTTTTCACACAAGTTATACTTTTTCTCTTTACAGTAAGTACAGGTCCCGCAGGTATCAAAGGTTGTCTCACTGGTTACACGGTCTCCTACTTTGACTTTTGTGACCTCTTCTCCGACAGCTACTACCTGTCCTGAGAATTCATGTCCTAAAACCAAAGGCGTAACAGCATTTTTATATTCCCCTTTATAGGTGTGAATGTCTGTTCCGCAGATACCTGTATAGGCCACTTTCATCAACACACGGTCCCCTTTTACCTCAGGAACATCAATCTCTTCCAAAGACATATGATCAAAACCGGGTGCTGATTTTAAAACAGCCTTCATTTTTTTAGGAATACTCATTTTCATCTCCTCCATACCCATCATTTATAAGATTATCAGAATGCCTTTTAAAAAACGGAGTTAATCAATTCTGACAGCTTCAGGAAAATCCAGTTCAATAAGTTCCCGCCTGTATCAAAATTGGAAATTTGCGAAGCCCCCTTAGGAAATTTAATGACACCTTCTGCCATTTGGGTAAGTACAGGCGCATAGTCTGTTGCCATCCACAGAGCAAAGGTAATCACGACTGTCAAAGCAATAACAGAGTGTAAAATGTTACCCTTTCGTGTAGGCACAACCAAAGCAGCGAAAAATGGAATAGTCGCTAAGTCAGCAAAAGGCAGGACGCGGTTCCCTGGAAGCAAAACAGCAATCAAGAGAGTAATGGGAACCATCAGGAGCCCCGTTGACAATGCAGCAGGTGAGCCGGTTGCCAGTGCTGCATCCATCCCTAAGAAAATTTCACGATCGGCATAACGTTTTTGAAGCGTAGCCTGAGCGGCTTCCTGAATCGGAATAAGGCCTTCCATCAGAATCTTGACCATACGAGGCAGAATAAACATGACTGCTCCCATAGCCATGGCTGTCTGCAGAATTCTTGTGATATCATAACCGCCTAAAATAGCCATAGCACCACCGATGATAATCCCCATAATCATCGGCTCTCCAAAAATACCAAAGCGTTTTTGAATCGTCTCAGGTTCGACATCCAGTTTTCCAATACCGGGAATCTTGCTTACTGCCCAAGCAATCGGTATCCCAAGAAGCGCATAGCCCTGAGCTGAGCCGGTTGTTATCGAAACCCCTTCAAGCCCATAATAGTCCTGAACATAAGGAGCTGTTTTGTCTGCAATAATCTGGACAATGACAGTATAGCCGATACCGCAGACAATACCCCAGAAAAAGCTTTTAGTTACAATATAACCGGTCGCAGCTGCCGCACTCATATGCCAATAATTCCAGATATCAATATTAAGTGTTTTGGTCCAGTTAAAAGCCAGCATAATAAGATTCACTGCTAAGATAACCGGTATCATGACTGCTGCAATCGGCTGGGCCCATGTCGCTGCCGCAACAGCTGGCCAGCCCGCATCTACAATTGTCAGCTCTAAACCAAACCGCTCAACCATAGCCTGAGCTGCAGGACCGACATTATCGGACAAAAGCCCTAATACCAGACTAATTCCCAGCATCCCTATCCCTACAGTTAAGCCTGACGTGATAGCATTTCGGATAGGCACCCGAAAAATAACAGCTAAGGTAAAAATGATTATCGGAAGCACTACGCTTGATCCCATATTCAAAATACCTTGAACAACAGTTGTTAACGTATCCATAACCCACTCCTTTTATAAGATACAAAGGCCGTGAAGAACGCAAAGAGAAAATAGGCGTCCGACCGCTGAGTCACTAAAGACTCAAGAGAGGACGGTCTTTTTCTCACAGCGTTTAGGCCGTGTTCAATTTACAAGATACAAAGGCCGTTAAAAGAGCAAAGCAAAAATAGGAAAATTGACGAAGAGTCGCTGAGACTTTAGGAAATTTTATACTCACAGAGTAGCCACACTCGTAAGTCGTTGACGCCTCCAACAATTGCGTCTCTTTTTTGCACCGCTCTTAGGCCGTGTTCATTTCCAACAAGATTCAAAGCCCGTTTAAAGCTCACAGCAAAAATGACGGTAAGCCAGAAATCTTCGATTTCGTCTGCACACCTCTGCCAAGACGACAAAGCCTTCAGACGGCTACGGCTAGACAATGATTAAAAATCAGAATTCAGCTTGGTCCATTCTTTTTTGCAAAGAGTTTAGGCGTGTTCAGTTCAACAAAGATAGTAACCAGATGTTTTCTCACTGGCGGGCCTGTATTTTGGCAGCTTCTTCTAAAATTTGGGCTTCAACCTTGTCTTGTCCAATTCCAGTTAAGAATGCCATTGCTTTTATTGCCGGTATTTTATACTCTGTAGGCAGCATCGTTGTTGTAATCAGCATATCATTTGAATCCTGCTTAGAAACAGCCTCTGCTATTTTAATCTGTGTAATTTGTGCATCAATCTGATTGCGGGCAAATAAATCTTCAATCTTTTTCATAACAACTGTAGAAGTTGCTATACCTGCTCCACAGGCTACCAGTACTCTAACTTTTGACATAATCAATCTCCTCTCAACAAGATACAAAAGCCGTTAAGAACGCAATGGGAAAATAGGGGGCTGACTGACGAATCGCTAGATTCTAAGTCAGGACATCTTTTTCCCGCAGCGTTTAGGCCGTGTTCAGTTCCAACAAGATACAAAGGCCGTTAAGAACGCAATGGGAAAATAGGGACAGTCGGGCGATGACTCGCATCGCGACGGATATCATTCTTTTCACTAGGATTTTAAGCCGTGTTCCATTTAAATGTTATTTGTTTTTACTATCGTTACAATATCATCTGCAGAATGTGCTTCTCTCATTCGTGCCAATACTTCTGAGTTCTGCAGCAGCCCCATTAACGACTGAAGCATTTCAAGCTGGGCATGAGGCTCTTTCAGCCCTAAGATAAAAGCAATTTCCGCAGCTACCGATTGATTAAAATCTTCCATGCTGACAAAGGCAACCGGGTCAGTTGTGACAATAGCAACAAATTCTTTTTTGATGCATTCAGCATCAGTATGAGGGATAGCGACACCCATTGTTTCTAACTGCAGGCCTGTAGGGAAATTTCTTTCACGTTCTATGATTTTTTCAAGAAAGCTTTTATGGACATAGCCCAAGTCGAAAGATTCTTGATAAATCTTCTGAAACAGAGCGCTCTTTGAGTCAAAATGTTCATTGACAAAAATTAGTTTGGGTGTGATATAATCCCGAAGTTTCATTTTTTCAGTCATACGGTTCCTCCCTTCCATTAGCTTCCTTAATTTACAATCGTTCCATAAAATCAGAGACAGTCGTCGAATGCCATAATTGATCAATATAATCTGAACTGTCAATTTTTGAATAAAGGCTGATAAGGGCATCCTTATAAAAAAATTCATCTTCCTGAGACATGGAAATTAGCATAATCACTTTGACCATATTGCTGCCCCAGCGAATCGGTTTTTTCAAAGTCATAATCACTAATTGGGACTCACTTACAGCAATTGACAGGGCATGCGGAAGCGCTATGCCGGTATAGACACTGGTACTCCCTAAGTCTTCTCGGATCTGGATAGACTGACGGTATGACTGATTCTTACGATTTTGAGGTGCTGATTTCTCTACAAGAAAATCGATACAGTCATTAGCAGTCCCCTTATCCACTTTTAAAAAAACATTGTCCCCAATCAGCTGCTGAATCAAAGATTTTGTGTAAGCTTCTTTGCTTTCTATAACGGATAAAACCCGTCTGTTTCCCTTTTGAAGCTGCAAATAGCGGCTTTGCAGATTTTCTAAATCAGCATCGGTCAATATAGGACTGATAAAAATAATCTTAGAAGCATCCATATCTGTATCTGACAGTGAAATAGAACTGATAATCATATCGGCCTGCTCAATTTTAGTTTGAGTCAGTTCACTAGCATCAATTTTGACCAAATGGTCAAAATTGGATATGACATGCGAGAGTGACCTTATATTCAGCTCAGTCGTTGCCAACCCCTGAGGACAGACGACATAGATCAGCAAAGGCTTAGCTAATTTTTCAATGGCAATTTCAAAGTGTACAGTTAAAAACGCCATTTCCCCATCAGTCATATCGATAGAAAATGTATCCGAGAGTTCACGGCAGGACAGCCAAACAATATTGTAGAGAACGCTATACTTTTTTTTGATTTCTTCTGTGATATCACTGCTGACAATAATCTTATTTTTCAAACGGAAAATCATTGGCTGAACATGGCTGATTAACATCTTAAACAGATGGCGATCTTGTCTCAAATCAATACTGAGAAGCCGACTAACACGATCGATCAAATTGCTGATAATACTGTTAATCTGGTCTCCAACAATCAAATCCTTGGTTTCATAGCCGACAGATAATAAAGTATAAGACAGGTTAATAATCTCTAACAGCGGCATTGAGTTATCTTTAAAATAAAGATACTCCCTGAATAAGTCACAGGCAAAAGTATAGACCTCATAGTAAGAAAGTTTGTCAACAAAATTTATATTGTCATTGAGGGCAAATGTATGACCGTTTACATAACGCATCTTTGCAACCAATAAGTCGACAATGAGATAAATGCTGTACTGTTCACTTAAAGTAAAGTGATAGACTTCCGCATAATGATTGACAATTGACATGACACGCTCTATTTCCTCTTTGGAGAAGAAATAGGTAAAGCGCTTAGTTTGAGTAATGCTGGATAGATCTAAATGGAATTCTGCTATCAGGTAATTCCTCAGAAAAGTCCGAATTTCCTGCTCTTGTCCGACAATATGATATTTGCCATTACGACGTTCCATGCGAATACGATAGTCAGCAAATTTATTTTCTAATTTACCGATGTCTCTTCTGACAGAGGTTTCACTGACAAAGTACTGAACGGACCAGTCGATAATGTCTACTTCTTTTTCATCAAAGAAAAGGGACTTCAGCAGCAAATATTCTCTGGATATATCGTTGATTTCTTCTGCATGGAAATGAAAATGGTTTAACAAATCCGCAAGATGCTTTTTTTCATTGGCATCAACAGCCAAGCGTATTCCTCTTCTAGGAATCTTTTCAATTTTATTAGACAGCTCTTCGATCTCACTATTTAAGAAAGACAAATCTGAGTAAATTGTCTTAGTTGAGACAGAATATTTATCAGCCAGTGTTTTACCTGTAATAAACTGTTCTGTCAGCAGCAAATCTCTCAAAATGCTTATCTGTCTGTAATTCATCTCACCACCCCCTTTCATTAGTCTGTTTTGTTCCATTATAAGGGTTTACCTGTGTAAGACAAAGCCAATATTTTTCTTCATTAATGCGGAAGCGCTGCCAACCTTGATGTTGTTGCTATTGTTGTTATTCAGCGAATTCAGCTTTTGACCGTCACTAGTCCGTCAGATGGATCGTATGGCAAGATACACAGGCAGCGTAGCATAAATCTCCCGGTCCAAGTTTATTCTAATAGCACACAATCCGATATTGCTTTGTCAGTTTATAAAAATAAGCATCAGATAGCAAAAAACACCTCTAAAGCTGAAAATAAAGTTCAGCTTTAGAGGTGCGCTTCAAATTCAAGTTTCAATCATTTTATTCTTAAAAAGCAGTCGACGCTCTCATCCTCAGCTATTGGCCCAAACGCTCTCCAAAATATTTGTTTGGTCTCGGCCCGGCCCGACTGAAAATGTTGAAATGCGTACACCGACCAGCTCACCGATGCGGCGCACATAATGCCGGGCATTTTCCGGCAGTTCTTCTAGGCTCCTAGCCTCCGTTATATCCTCCGTCCAACCCGGCAGTTCTTCATAAATCGGCTGACAGCGCTTGAGCTGCTCCAGACTGGCCGGATAATGATTAATCCGTTTGCCGTCCAGCTCATAAGCCACACAAATCTTAACCGTCTTAAGACCTGAAAGCACATCAATACAGTTCAGGGACAGATTTGTAATCCCCGAAACTCTGCGGCTGTGCCGCATCACAACTGAGTCGAACCAGCCGACCCGGCGCGGCCGGCCTGTTGTCGTTCCATACTCATGGCCTATATCCCGAATGCGGTCCCCTACTTCATCAAACAGTTCTGTCGGGAAAGGTCCGTCTCCGACTCGGCTGGTGTAGGCTTTACAAACCCCAACGACCTTGTTGATTTTACTTGGACCGACACCTGAACCAATCGTTACGCCGCCGGCAACCGGATTAGATGAGGTCACAAATGGATAGGTTCCCTGATCGATATCAAGCATAACCCCTTGTGCGCCCTCGAAAAGCACTCGTTTGCCGGCATCGAGAGCATCATTGAGAATCACAGAAGTATCGGTCACATAGTTTTTAATCCTTTGGCCATAAGCATAATATTCGTCAAAAATATCGGCAAAAGTCATCTCAGCACAGTCATACATCTTTTGAAAAAGGCGGTTTTTTTCAGCCAGATTAGCCTGCAGCCGCTCAGCGAAAATATCTTTATCTAAAAGATCGGCAATCCGAATACCGACACGCGCAGCTTTATCCATATAAGCCGGCCCGATCCCTTTATTTGTCGTGCCGATTTTATTGTCCCCTTTAGCTTCTTCCTGCAGCTGATCAAGTTTAATATGATAAGGAAGAATAACATGAGCCCGATCTGAAATACGCAAGCTCTCAGTCGCGACTCCCTCCTGATGCAAATAATCCAGCTCCTCAACCAAAGACTTGGGATTGATGACTACCCCATTGCCGATAACAGAGATTTTTTCCGGAAAAAAAATTCCTGAAGGGATCAGATGGAGTTTAAAGGTCTTATCATCAATCACAATGGTGTGCCCGGCATTATCCCCGCCCTGATAACGGGCAATAACTTCGGCATCGGCCGATAGAAAATCTGTGATTTTCCCCTTGCCTTCATCTCCCCATTGCGTACCAACAACTACTACTGATGTCATACTTTTGTCACAGGCCTCTTCGGGCCTCTATCCTTTCTTGTCAGCATGGCAGGAATCCCACCTGCAGATTTGCCCTACAATTCATTATAGGAGATTTCTGAACATTTTTCAATATGCCGTAGTCAAACACTGCGTTTTCCCGAATAATCATGTAAACTAAAGATATACTGCTAGCAAGGAGAAAACTATGTCAAAAATAAATCATATTTTGCAAAACAGCCCCAGAGACATTCCCATTCTTCAGGCTACCTTTGGATTAGAGAGAGAAAGCCTCCGCATCAATTCTGATACTCATAAACTGGCCCAAAGCCCTCACCCTGAGTGTTTGGGCAGCCGGGACTTTCACCCCTATATTCAGACAGACTACAGCGAACCCCAGATAGAGCTCATCACTCCTATCGCTTCTTCAACGGCAGAAGCCCTGCGTTTTTTACAGGCTATCACCGATGTCGCGCAGCGCTCGCTGGATCAGGCTGAATACCTCTGGCCCTTATCTATGCCGCCGCAGCTTACAGAAGAAGAAATTGACATCGCACACCTGAACGATGACTTTGAATACCGCTACAGGGAATACTTAGCCGATGTTTACGGCAAAATTCTCCAATCTATGTCAGGAATCCATTATAATATCGAACTGGGTAAAGACTTGGTGCAGCTGCTTTTTGCAGAGAGCGGCTACAGCTCGCTGACGGCTTTTAGAAACGCTCTGCATCTGAAACTGGCACAGAATTTCCTGCGCTATCAGTGGCTTTTGACCTATCTTTACGGTGCCAGCCCGCTGGCTGAACCGGGTTCCCTCAAAGAAAAGCTGGAAAAACCTGTGCGCTCCATCCGCAACAGCCATTTAGGCTATATCAACCACGATGATATCAAGGTTTCTTATGACAGTTTAGAGCGCTATGTCACCGATATTGAAAGCTGTGTGGCAGATGGCCGTTTAATCGCCGAAAAGGAATTCTATTCTGCGGTTCGGCTGCGCGGCAGCAAGCATAACCGAGATTATTTGACCCAAGGTGTTACTTATCTGGAATTTCGCTGTTTTGACCTCAATCCCTATTCACCTGTCGGAATTGATCAGGAAACCTTGGATACTGTCCACCTCTTCAGTTTGGCATTGCTGTGGCTGGACAGCTTAGAGCAGGTCGACGCTGAACTGGCTCAAGCTCAAGAGCTGAATGATCGAATTGCCCTCAGTCATCCCTTGGAAAAACTGCCTGACGATGCTCCGCTGGCTGAAATCACAGAGGCTATGCAGGCTGTCATTACCCATTTTCAGCTGCCATCCTACTATCAGGAGCTGCTGGAAAAACTCTGCCGGCAAATAGACAGCCCGGCTCTGACAATCGCCGGCAAACTTTATCAGGAAGCTGAACAGGATTCATTGGCCCTTTTTGGACAAAAAAAGGGTCTGGAGCATCATGCTTATGCCTGGCAGGACCATTATGCTCTTAAAGGGTACGAGACTATGGAACTCTCTACCCAAATGCTGCTTTTTGATGCTGTTCAGAAAGGCATCCATTTTGACATTCTCGATGAAGCCGATCAGTTTATCAAACTCTGGCACGGCAAGCATTTCGAGTATGTCAAAAACGGAAATATGACCGCTAAAGACAATTATGTTGTTCCTTTAGCTATGGCCAATAAGACTGTTACGAAAAAAATTCTCAGAGAAGCCGGATTCCCAGTTCCAGGTGGTGCTGAATTTTCTGATAAAGACAGCGCTCTGCGCTACTATAAGCACATTCAAGACAAAGCTGTTGTTATTAAACCTAAATCTACCAACTTCGGATTGGGCATATCTATTTTTAAAGAAGCGGTCAGCTTAGAAGCTTACGAGAAAGCGTTAAATATTGCATTTGCCGAAGACAGTGCCGTCCTGGTTGAAGAATATATTGCCGGAACCGAATACCGCTTCTTTGTTTTAGACGGTCAGTGCGAAGCTGTCCTCCTGCGTGTTGCAGCTAATGTTGTCGGCGACGGCAGACATACTGTCCGGCAGCTCATAGACCGGAAAAACACTAACCCACTCAGGGGGCAGGACCACCGCTCGCCCTTAGAAATCATTCAGCTGGGAGAAGTGGAAAAACTCATGCTGGAACAGCAAGGCTACAGTCCGGACAGTGTACTGCCCAAAGATGTTAAGGTTTATCTGCGCAGAAACTCCAATGTCTCAACAGGCGGTGACTCCATTGACTGCACCGAAAACATGGATAAATCCTATAAAGAGTTGGCTGCTGCTATGGCTAAAGCCATGGGAGCCTGGGTCTGCGGCGTGGATCTTATCATTCCTGATAAAGAGAAACCTTCGACTGTGAAACAGCCTCGCTGCACCTGCATTGAGCTCAACTTCAATCCCTCTATGTATATGCATACTTACTGCCACGAGGGACCGGGTCAAGCTATCACCCCAAAAATCTTGGCCAAACTCTTCCCAGAAGTTTCTGTCAGCTCAGACGGCAAAAACTGAAATTTGAGATACAAGTATCCAAATCTGTTTACTTTACAGCCTTCTCACGGCCGGTGATCTTATCTGGACGCTTCTTAATTGCCAAGTATCTTCCTCAATAGTCCGCCCCCTGTAAGTCAAGCCATCCCTATAAACTGTGGCAAGCTGCGAGTGCTCTATAGCAGTCTAAAGCTAGAAATGGAAAGGGACAGAACTTTAAGCCCTAAGGTTCTGTCCCTCTCTTTTTCAACTAAGAAAACACACTCACCTCACGCTTAAAAACAAGATAGCTTGCTAAAAAGACTGACAGAAAAAATTGTTTTTTACATGATTTTTAGATAAAATAGAGGTAAGTTTGACGGGAGTTTTGAAGTTTGCAAAATGTCAAGAACAGGTTAAGCCGGCAGGTGTTTTTCTTTTGTATGACTATTTCAGAGAATGCTGAAAACTGCAGATACTCTTGCTGTCTGGAGTTTTTAACCTGAAAAAACTGAGCAGCTTAAAAAAGGGCTGGAGACCTTCCTTGTCAGCCTCCTTCACACAAACAGCTAATAATTGGATTTTTACGGTAAATTCTTGTCAGAAAAGCTTATTTTAGGCTGAAATGATAATAAGCAGTGCTGACAGCAGATAAAACAGCTGTTTTATTTTCTCCTCTTAGTAAAAATCTGAGACGACAAATCCCAAGCAGACACAGCGGCCTAGAAAACAGCCTTTCCCCGCTGCCGCACTGTTCAACTAAAAGAAAGGGCTGGTGTTTATGCCTTATTACGGCCGTCCGCCAAAACGAAATGGCATTTTTAGATGGGTCATCGGAAGTATTTTTATTTTGATTTTTTTAGGGGTTATTATGGACTACTTTCTGCCGATTTTATTGCTGTTAGGGGCAGGCGGGGGAATCTATTATTTAGCAACCCGAAAATCCAGTCTTGAAAAAGCTAATATTGCGCAGCGCTTACAGGACCTAAAAGACAGTATCCGGCTGGCCGACCGTCAGGTTAAACTTTTGGATAATTACCTAGATGAAAAAGAGTATGCTCAGTACAGTGTCGTTGGGCGTCAGCTCCTGCCAAAATTAGCAGAAATCAAAACAGAAGCTGACAGTTTAAAGAATAATATGGATATTAATATCTATAAAAGGGTGACCAAAAAAGCTGAAGCCGTTGAGACAGATATCAAATTACAATTGGAAAAACTGCATGTCAGTTCGGCTTCTGAGCCAATCAGCCAAGCAGAAAACGATTTACTCAGACAGGCTCCTGAACTTGTTAAAGTTTACGACAGTATCCAGACCGACCATCGAGCCATTCTCGAAAAAATCGAGGAAACGGATAACAAAGCAGAGCTCACGGCACTTCATCAGGCTAACATGCAGCGTTTTCAGGATATTTTGGACGGTTACCTGAAAATTAAAGCTTCTCCTAAAAATTACTATAATGCCGATGAACGCCTGGCTAAAGCCAAAGCGGCCTTAGAACAATTTGATCTTGATTTGGATGAGACCCTGCGCCAGCTCAACGAAAGTGAACTTAAAGATTTTGATGTCAGTCTCAGAATGATGGGACAAAAAACAGAAGAACTCTAAACAGACTGACCGCCTTTCTCCAAACATCTAAAACATATAAGCAGCAAGGAGTTTATTATGACAGATACCTTTAATTTTGATATTGATGCCATCGCCAACAACGCTGTTGCTAAAACAGATAAAACGACAGAAATTATTGCCTCCAGCGATACCAGTACGTCAGGAGGACTGTCTTTCTATGAAAAACTGACAGCTGAACAGCAACAAGCCATTTCGGAAAAAGCACCAGCTTTGGTTGATAACTTTATCAGCGATCAAAATGCCTTGCTGGACTTCGGCCAGTCGGCGGTAGAAGGTGTCAATACAACGGTCAACCATATTTTGGCTGAGCAGAGAAAGCTTGAAATTCCTCAGGTTGATGAATTGCTGCGCAATACCAACCGTGAACTTAATGGCTTTATCGCCAAATATAAGGATGCTAAACCAGCCGAGCTCGAGAAAAAACCAAATTTCCTGCAAAAATTCTTTAAACAAGGCAAAGCAGGACTGCAGGAATTCTACTTTGATTCCAAAACCATTGAACAAAAAATGGACAGTATGGCAGCCAATGTGGTTCAGCAGGAGGAAACTCTGGCCAGAAATATCGTTTCTGCTGAAATGCTGATCGAAGATAACACTAAATCCATTGAGAATTTAGTCGGCGTGATTGCTTTCATTGAAGCCAGCCAGCAAGAAGCGGCGCAGCGGGCCGCTAAATTTCAGGAAGAACTGGCACAGCTGGACAGCTCTACTCCTGACTACCAAGTAAAAACAGATGAGCTGGCCCGGATGACCGAAGTTATCAATACCCTTGAACAGCAGCACACGGAGTATGTCAGCCGCCTCTATGTCGCTTGGGCAACGACACCGCAAATGCGCAATATGGTTAAAGTCTCTTCGGACATGCGGCAAAAACTGGGAATGCTGCGCCGCAATACCATTCCTACCATGAAGCTTTCCATCGCCCAGCTCGGCATGCTGCAGCAGTCTGTGCAGTCAGGTGTTACAGCTGATGCTATTGTCAATGCCAACAATGCTGCTTTACAGATGCTGTCTGAGACAAGCAAAGAAGCCATCCCCGCTTTAGAAAAATCTGCTCAAAGCCCTACGGTCACCATTGCCTCAGTTACGTCATTAGCCGAGAGCCTCGTCGCACAAAATCAAGGTATAATCGCAGCCATTGACAGCGGACGCAAGCAGCGGGCTCAGCTGGAAACCGCTATTGTCAAATCCGCTGAAACCATTAACGATTCTGTCAAACTCCGTGATGAAAAAATCGTACAGGCTCTGCTTAATCAAGGCAAAGAAACGCAGCAGGATGTCGAAAAAACGGATACTCCAGCTGCAGATGAAGAAACAGCAGACTAATTTTTTAAACCTTAATCTTTCAAACAGCCTCAAACGAATCTTAGCCCTGCTAATCTAATCGTACAGGGTTGTTTTTATTTATATAAGATACAAAGGGCGTTCAAGCTCACAGTAAAAATAGGAGCCTGACCGCCGAGTCACTAAAGACTCAAGGGGGAGGGTTATACTCACCGAGCAGCCACATTCGTACATCAGCTTGCGCTTCCTGCGATTGCGTCTCTTTTTTACAAAGAGCTTAGCCCGTGTTCAATTCAACAAGACACAAAGGCCGTGAAAAGAGCAAAGCAAAAATAGGAGGCTGGGCGAAGAACCGCAAGGTTCTAGGACAGACTGTCTTTTTTGCACAGCTCTTAGGCCGTGTTCAATTCAACAAGACACAAAGGCCGTTAAAAATCCGTATGAAAGACGGTAAGTCCGAAATCTTCGATTTCGCAGACGCACCTCTGCCAGGACGACTAGAAAGGGGCGGCTGTTAGGACGGCTACGGCTGACGGCAAGTCCGAAATCTGAGATTTCTCAGTCAGTACCCCTGTCAAGACGGCTAAGGAGTGAGACAGAATCTCAACCTATAAGATTTCCTAACTGCCGCAGATTTTAAACCGTATCTAGGTCAACTTACCGCTGCTGTTAAAGGTTAAAAACCATTGCCGGCTGACCTTATAGAGGTTTCAGTTTTCTTCCCGTTCTCTTTGTCTTTTTTATGTTAAAATAGCTTTATGGATAAAATCATTAAAACAATTTCAGAAAACGGGGCCTTCCGTGCTTATGTCCTTGACTGTACAGAAACCGTACGGACTGCTCAGCAAAAACATCACACTCTGGCCAGCTCTACCGTTGCTTTGGGACGTGCCTTAATCGCCAATCAGATATTGGCAGCTAACCAGAAAGGCGACAGTCAAGTTACGCTCAAAATCATTGGTGAGGGGGCTTTCGGCCATATTATTTCTATTGCAGATAACAAAGGAAATGTTAAAGGCTATATTCAAAATACTGGCCTTAACCTCAAAAAAACAGCCAACGGTCAAATCATCGTCGGGCCGTTAATGGGGAACGGCCATTTTGTTGTTATTACCGATTATGGAACTGGCAAGCCCTATACATCAACAACACCTCTGATTTCGGGAGAAATTGGTGAAGATCTTGCCTATTATTTTACCGAAAGTGAACAGACTCCGTCTGCAATCGGTCTCAATGTCCTTCTAAATGATGAGGACTGTGTCCAAGTCGCCGGCGGTTTTATGCTGCAGGCTTTGCCGAATGCTGCAGAGGCAGATATTGCCCGTTTTGAAAAACGCATTCAGGAAATGCCCTCTATTTCAAGTCTGCTTGCTTCGGAGAACCATATCGAGGCCTTATTAGCGGCTGTTTACGGAGACGATAACTATAAACGATTAGCGGAAACAGAACTCCGTTTTACCTGCGACTGCTCCCGCCAGCGCTTCACAAATGCCCTCAGGACCTTAGCCGCAGCAGAACTGCGAGATATGCTGAAAGAGGACCGAGGGGCTGAGATTGTCTGCCAGTTCTGCGGTCAAAAATACAATTTCACAGAAAAAGATTTAGAGGAGATAATAAATGACAAAACTGAATAGTTCATTTAAGATCGGTCAGGTGGAAATCCCTCACCGTACCGTCTTAGCCCCTATGGCCGGTGTGACCAATGCCGCTTTTCGAACCATCGCTAAAGAATTCGGGGCAGGACTTGTTGTCATGGAAATGGTATCTGACAAGGGAATTCAGTACAATAACAGCAAAACCTTGCATATGCTGCATATTGATGAAGAGGAGCATCCCGTATCCATCCAGCTTTTTGGCAATGATGGCGAAAGCTTGGCCAGGGCAGCTGACTTCATCCAAACCCATACTGCAGCTGACCTTGTCGATATCAACATGGGCTGCCCAGTCAATAAAATTGTCAAAAATGAAGCTGGAGCTATGTGGTTAAAAGATCCTGAAAAAATTTACTCCGTTGTCACAGCCGTTAAATCTGTGTTAAGTATTCCGCTGACCGTTAAAATGCGGACAGGCTGGGCTGATGCCAGCTTAGCTGTTGAAAATGCTCTGGCTGCTGAAAGCGCCGGAGCAGCTGCCTTAGCCATGCATGGCCGCACCCGTGAACAAATGTACACCGGACACTGTGACCATGAGACATTGACCAGAGTTGCTCAGGCTATTCAGACGATTCCCTTTATCGCTAACGGTGACATCCGCTCTGTTGAAGATGCCCGATTCATGATCGAAGAAGTCGGAGCTGATGCTGTTATGATCGGACGAGGCGCCCGCAGTAACCCCTATATTTTTAGTCAGATTAATCATTATTTTGAAACCGGAGAACTTCTGCCGGATTTACCTTTTAAAGACATGCTGGCTATCGCCCGCGACCATCTGAATCGGCTGGTTGAACTCAAAGGAGAAGAGACAGCTGTTCGTGAATTCCGCGGCTTAGCTCCGCACTACTTACGCGGCACTGCGGGTGCCGCTAAAATCAGAGGAGCTGTAGCCCGCGCAAAAACAGCGGCTGAGGTGGAAACGATTTTCGCTGCTATCTAAGAACGCTTAAAATAGCCGAGAAGCTCTGGACCTCTTTGGCTAAAATCAATAAACAGGCTGTATCAAACCTTTGTATTTATAACAAAAAAGGAGAGTGGGACAAACGTATATTTCTGTCTCATTCTCCTTTTTTTGTTCTAACCATTTAAAGACTGGCGTTTTTTTCAACTGTAACTGTGTCCGCCAAAAGCCTTAAGTGAAAAACGAACTTTCGTCTTCCCAATTAACAGCCAGCCTTAACGATTTTATTCTCTAAAAAAGACTGGTCCCCATGAGTTTGTCCCTATTCGTTAGATTTTGTGTCCAACTTTTTAGGGGCAGTGAATGACCAGTCTTTTATTAATTCTCAAATTATATTAGTCTTTCTGACCGACTACATAAGTCAGCTGTTTAGCTTGGGAAGCTGAGAAAGTACGGTAAGAAATAACACCGAGTCCCAGCGCATTAGATTCAGAGATTAGAACTGAACCGTCCTCTTTGACTTCTTCTACAATAGCGACATGGCCGTAGGTGCCATCAGCACCAGCCTGGCCTGGCGCAAACGAAACAGCGTATCCAACTTCAGGCTTATGAACGGTTTCATATCCTGCCTTATTCTGCCAATCTCCGCCATTGCCCATATAGGCATCAAAGCGATAGCCCAGCTCCTCAGCACGGTTAAAGACATACCAAGTACACTGTCCCCAAGGATAAGTTGCAGCAATATAACCAGAGGCGTTAACTGCAGTAGAGATACTGTATCCTACTGGAATTTCAGCATAAGTTACCCCTGAAATATTCTTCAGTTCTTCCGGAATTTCAGGAGTTCCGCCATGCTTATCGATCCATTCATCCAAATCTTCCATGATTTCTGCACGCTTTTTACCTGTCCCGGAAGTATCTGTAAAATAGACACCCCCGTCTGCAACAGTATCCAGCTGACCCAAAGCCAGTTTTTTAGCTTTATCGTCCTGCCGTTTAAAAGTCGTATTCTTATTTTGGATAATCGTTACCTTAGTCAGCTCACGAACTGCCTTTTCGTCATTATAATTAGCAGCATTCTCAGGATTGTTATCAAAGGCGCCGTAACCAAAAACATTCGATCCGGGCAGTGCAGCAACACCCGCTGAACCGAGAGAGCTTTCAGCCATAGCAATAGCAACAATAGCACGAACATCTAAACCGCTGGCTTCCTCCCACTCCAGCAGTTTTTTACCGTTAATACGGTTTTTATCATAGGATACTCCTGTTGAAGCCAGATAGCCGTCTAATTGTTCAGCAGTAATCCCGTAGCGATGGGATAACAAATTATGTGTATAAGCGTCATCACCCGTCCAGTGCTCAACATAAGCACGGTTAGTCGTTGTGGCATCAGCAATATCGCTGTCAGCAGAAAACGGCAGACCAAAAGCCATCAGTGGGCTGTTCAGGGGAGCGTCAGAGCCTTGCTTGACTGAAGAAGCCTTATCCGCATTAGCTACTGACTGGCTGTTAATATTCTTTCCTGTTTTAGCTGTACCAGAGCCGGTGCTGGGTGCTGTAACTGCTTCTGTAGTTGTCGTCGTGCTGGTTGTTTCAGTCGTCGTCGCTTCTGTCACATCTGCTGGAGGTGTCTCCTCAGCAGGAGACTGCGCAGCACCGGAACCAGCATTTGCCCCTTCTTCATCAGCTTCGGAATCTTTATTAGTATCTGTATCAGGTTCCGTCACAGCCTCTTCTTCATCAGCAGGTTCGGCCTCTGTTGTGGTGGTCGTAGTCGTCGTTTCTGTCGGCGCATCATCCGCAATAATAGATGAGACCTGAGTTAATCCTGAAGCTTCTGATAAAATCAAGCCAGAAATAGTAAGCAATGCTAATAATTTTCTCTTGTAAGACATGAGACTCTCCTTAATTACTTTTTCTTATAACTATCTATTCGAAAATAAAATGTCATATAATATTTCTGTTATGTTACATTATAACATTTTTCTAATATTTTTTCCTTAAAATAACTCGAAATATCAAATAATTTTTCCCTTTTTTCAGCAATTAAATACTAAAGCAACAAAAAAAGTATTTTAAGAAAAAAATAATTAGTAGCTGTAAGAAAGGTTCTTTTTTCTGTCTATAAATCTTCTCCTTTCACATTATATCAAAAAATAAAAGAAAGAAAAGTACTTTTGCTCATAGAAGCTATTCGTAATTTTTCCCAATTTTTAATACTAACTATTAACAATAAAATCACTCGTTTTTTTATAAACATGACGCAATCCAATCTGCTATTTTTAACCTCTTCAAGAGGAGTGTCTTTGTTCGGCTGTGCTTTAAGAACTTTCCCGGCCCTATTATTGAATAGGCCTAACCACTGTGAGAAAAAGAGACACAATCGTTGGAAGCATCAGCGACTGACGAGTGTGGCTGCTCTGTGAGTATCCCCTATCCTAGAATCTAACGGTTCTTCGTCCGGTCTCCTATTTTCTTTTTGTGTTCTAACAGCTTTGCTATTCTTAATAAAATAAGTTCGGCACCTTGAAAGGTGCCGAACTGAGGCTGAAATCAATTGGACAGTCTTAAATAAGCAAGTGCATTACGCAGCTGATAAGCTGAAAGAACCAAACCCCATCATTCTGGGGCTTCGATAGCAGAAACACGTATAGAACTTGTTTCTGATTTATTTTGCGCTGCATTAGTTGAATAAACCTTTAGCTCATCATTTTCTTGAAGCACTGTGCCCTCAGGAACTGCGGCCGTGTAGCTGCCGTCACTGCCAGAAGTTATTTCAGCAGTTGTACCGTCCGCAAAAACGACAGTCACTTTGATATTCGGCTGAGCTTGGCCTGAAACAGTTCTGTCACCTGCTGTTACTGGTGAGAACTGCGGTTTTTGGTAATCTGTATATTTAGGACGTGCTACAAAACTCAGTTTCGATTGCAGGTAGCTGTTCAAATCTTCCACAGCCACTCCCGGATGGTTATCATTATCATCTTCATCATGAGAATGCATGATTTTCCCTTCGCCAAGATAAATAGCGGTATGGAAAATGTTGCCGTAGTATTTCCCTGTCGTATCTTCCCCTTCAGGATCCTGTTTGGAGAAAAAGAGGATATCGCCTTTTTGATACTGCGGATTTTCTGGATTATTCAGCCAAACATCAGTCTGGCTGCTCTCAGTCGTCAGCCACTTGGCTAAACGCCAAGCTTGCCAGTCAAAGCTGGCAGTCGGTGCACCGAAATCAACATAATCACCGACAACGGTATTTTCATCTTCAACATAAGTTGTATGGCTAAAATCATAGCCGGCAAGAACCTGACCTACGAATGAGGAGCAGGTTATAGGATAAGGAGACGTAGTTTCCCGATGAACAATGCCATCCTTTAATGGAGGAAATCTGGTTGGATCCCATTTCAGCTGAGTGCCTGCATCCGCAAAAGTCTGAGCACGTTTGACAGCATCCTCAGCTGCTTCTGAATGATAGTCGCCTGTCGGTCCTGTCCTCAGATCTATCGGAACAGCCCATTTCCCATCAATTGTAGGAACAGCAATATTTTCCGAAACACCTGTCGGCTTTTCTTCTTTTATGATATAGGTCATACCGGCCCCATCATCGACCGACATATGACCGCGGGTCCGGACTATCCCTGACAGCCCTTTGGTATGCATTAGCTTATAATAAGTATCAACTTGTGTGACATTATCACTTGTCTCGGATACAGCATCATCTCTCATTTCTGTTTTTTGCTCTGTCGTTTCGGCATGAAGAACAGACCGTTCAGGTATAGCTGCTATCAGGCTGAAAGTGAGAACTGCACTAATTGCAATGGTCCCAAATTGGGGCATTTTTCCTAAAATTGTCATTTCATTCAATCTCCCTTCGTTAAAATACAAAAGCAATACGGGCACAGTCGTAAACATATAACAATTTAAACCGTCCCCCAACTCCTTTGTTTCTATTCTATTGTAAAAATCAACCCATTTCAATAAAGTGCAGATTATTTATTGATGTCAAAAAGGTAATATACATTTACATCTTCTTAAAAATAACCGCTGACGTCGCATTTTTTATGTTGTGCTCACGGGAGCAACAGTTACAGTGGTTGATAAAGCAGAGACAACAACCACTACAGAAGCGGCTACCACTACAGAAGCAGCTACTACTACGGAAGCGACTACCACTACAGAAGCAGCTACTACTACGGAAGCGGCTACTACTACAGAAGCAGCTACTACTACAGAAGCGGCTACTACTACAGAAGCAGCTACTACTACGGAAGCGGCTACCACTACAGAAGCGGCTACCACTACAGAAGCAGCTACTACTACGGAAGCGACTACCACTACAGAAGCAGCTACTACTACGGAAGCGGCTACTACTACAGAAGCAGCTACTACTACAGAAGCGGCTACTACTACAGAAGCAGCTACTACTACGGAAGCGGCTACCACTACAGAAGCAGCTACTACTACAGAAGCGGCTACTACTACAGAAGCAGCTACTACTACGGAAGCGGCTACCACTACAGAAGCAGCTACTACTACGGAAGCGACTACTACAGTGTCAACAGGAGCTAATAATAAAGGCGGTAAATCTGGTTCAAACAAAGGTTTACCAAATACAGGTGAACGAGCAGGTTTCTTCCTAACAGTTCTCGGCCTCATTATTATTGTTTTAGCTGGCAGTTACTTCTTTTTTATCAAAAAACATAGTTAGATAACTGTCTAAGCAAGCTGAGAGCACCTTCTCAACTTGCTTTTTAGCTATAAAACCATAATTACCGTGTATGAAAGGTAAATTACAATGAAAGTTTTTATAAAAAATAACAAAGCCCTTATCATTACAGTTAATATGGCGGTCCTTTTATATTTGAACTCCTCCACTATCTTTGCAGAAACAACAGATATCTCTTCCATAACAACAGGAACAGAGTCATCAAATATGATACAAGAGACTATTTCTGCAGATGGTAATAACGAACATTCAGCTAATGATTCTGAGGCTATTATTTTATCAAAAGAAAATAATGATGGATCAACAGTTACAATAGAGAACGAACAAGCTGTGTTGGAACAAAATCTACCAGAAATAAATACATCAGCTGTCAATAATGATACAGAAAACTACTCGGAAGAACTGCAGATCTCTGAAACCGAAGCAGATACATCAGTCAATGCAAACAATATTGGTGATATAAAAACTTTAGCAGAGGTAAATATTACAAACAGCAAATTAGGGGCACATGTCCCCGCATCAGCTACAGATTTTGTTGTTAATGTCAAAGATAGCCCATATAGTGCTGTAGGAGACGGTCAAACAGATGATACAGCAGCAATTCAAAAAGCAATTGATACTGCAGCTGCAACGGGCGGCGGCATTGTGGATATTCCCGCCGGTACCTACCTGATTGACACCGTGAAATATCTGATCGATCCGAATCAGACGTACAGGGGAGGGCTGCAACTGAAAAGCAACGTTACCCTGCGCATGGCGGACGACACCGTGCTTCAGGCTATCCCCAACGGTGAGAAAGCTTACGCCCTGATCAGCATCTTTAACGCGGACAATGCCCATGTGATCGGCGGTACGATGATCGGCGACCGCGACACCCATACTTCGCAGGAAGGCCAGACCGGATACGGCGTGCGCATTGCGCATGCTACCAATGTGGTTGTTGAAAACGTAACCGCCAAAGAATTCTGGGGCGACGGCTTTTTTGTGTCGGAAGGGCACAGCAGGATAGAACGCGGCAGTGAAAACATCACGTTTTACCGCATTGTTTCCGACCACAACCGCCGTCAGGGCCTGTCCATCGTCAGCGGCAGGAACATCAAGATACTGAACTCCGAATTCAGCAATGCCGACGGAACGGATCCGCGTGCAGGTATCGATATCGAGCCCGACAGGGGAACAGACCAGGTCAGCGATGTGGAAATACGCGACAGCGTGTTTACGGGTAATTATTATGGTCTTGTCGTCGGCAACCACTGGCGCGGCGCTTCGATCAAGAACGTCACTTTCGTCAACAATACCTTGAAGGACAACAAGGTCGACGTCAACCTGGTCGGGCTGGAAGGCGGGCTTATTGCCGACAACACCATTTACAACGATCACAGCGTCAACCAGTACAATCCGAACGATCGCCTCCACTACGGCATCCGACTGCAAAACGGCACCCATATCGCGACGCAGAACGTCACCGTCAAGGACAATACGATTTACGGCGGCAATGTTGTCGACAGCACCGGCAGCGGCAGCAATACCGTCGAAAACAACGCATATAAACCAGCGGTCTATATCCGCGGCATAGCGCACGCAGGGCAAACCCTGACCGCACAGGTATATGATGGCGACTACGGCGAGCCGAACGTGCATAAGGCCGTGCTGGTTCCGTCCTCCGCCATTTCCTACCAGTGGTTTGCCGACGGCGCGCCCATTGACGGCGCGACACAGTCCACTTATGTACCGACCGATGCCGACAGCGGCAAGGCCATTACCGTGCAGGTGCAGTTTACCGACAAGGCGGGCAATGCCGAAACGGCGCTCAGCGCCGCCACCCAGCCGGTGAACTATGTCAACAGCGCGCCGACCGGCATCCACCTGTCGCCGCTGGTCATCCACGGCGATACCTATCAGGCGGAGCTAGCAGGCAACCTGAAAACCACCGACCCCGATGCGAACGACACCCACACCTACACCGTCAGCGACAGCCGTTTTGAAATCGTGCACGGGGACACTCTACGCCTGAAAGAGGGGCAATACCTTGACTACGCCGGCGAAAAAAGCGTTACCCTGACGATTACCGCCACAGACCCGTTCGGCGCCAGCTACAGTCAAACCTTTACACTGGAAGTGGTTCCTTCCAAAAATATAGCGCCGCAGGGAATCACGCTTTCCGGCGACAAATTGGCAGAAGGGCAGACAGGAGCCATTGTGGGGCAGCTGACCACGCTTGACCCCAATATCGGCGACACACACACCTACACCGTGAGCGATGCACGTTTTGAAGTGACTGCTGATGGTATACTAAAACTGAAAGAAAACGAGAAAGTCGAGTATGTTAATGAAGATACTATCACTCTACAAGTAATTGCAACTGATAAAGCAAATAGAATTTATACTAAAACGTTCGTCTTGCAGGTGCAAGATGATCCTAGTTATCCTATTATTCCTCAATCAGATAATGAAAATGGAGACAATACTGAGACAGAACCATGTGATGCCTCTGAAACAGCTACCACTACCAGCATAGTATTTTCACGCAGTGATATGGGCAACTATTCTGAAGACCCACTGATTCCTTATATTGGTGAATGGGGGGCAACAGATCCGGCATATATTGAACAAGCGGAAATAATAAAAAATAAAGGTGGTCGTAAGTTTTTACCTTACGTTAACACAGTGCACGGACTAGTCAATTATCCAGAGATAGCTGAAGAATTAGGTATTACGAACGCAGCCGACTATACGAAAGAATTTATATTGAACGAAATAGCTACGGCAAAAAAAATTTATGGCGATTTAATGGACGGTGTCTTTTTAGACACTTTCACATCCGGATTGGGAAATTGGTGGCGTCCGACAGTTCCATGGTATAAAGATTTAGTGGATAGCATTCGTGAAATTTATGGTGAAGACTTTTTTATTGTTGGGAATCCAGGAGAAAAAGTATCTGATGAAGTGTTAAACCTAGATGTTGATGTTTTAATCACATTTGAAGGAACAGCAGAAAAATATTTGACCTCCGATGTGCATCCGGATAATATGGCACTGGCACATGCTGATAGCTCCCGCTTGTGGCATGTCGTATATAATATTACAAAAGATAATATTAATGATGTACTGGCCAAAGCCGATTCAATGAATATAGATCATCTATGGTTATCTGATGGAGAAATTATCAATGGACCTAGACGTGATGGTATGCCAGCACAATCTCCTTATAAAGATGTTCCTAGCGATTGGGTAATTGAAGCGATGATAGAATGGCAAAATAAAAAAATGCCTTCAGGGAACGATCTAGAAAATGGTTCAAGATATATTAGTCCAATTTCATATTGGAATCCAGATTCTTTAGATTATGCTGATAGGCATAGGTATGAAAATATATTAAAATTAACCGATAGACTTGGTATTGTATTGATGAGCCATTATGAAGGTTTGTCTTGGAATATGAAAGATATAGCCACATTAAGATATCAATTAAGTTGGTCTGGTTTTGAAGATGTGGATACTGATTTATCCAATTATATGTATCGCATAAAGGTCCCTACAAACGTTAAGGTGCAGAGCTACACAGATATCGTGTGGGAAGATGGATTAGATGGATACTTCTATGCTCCTGCACAAATAGGAAATAAAGCATTGTGGCTAGAATATAACGGTACAGATGAATCCACTGATCCGTGGACAATTGAATTTGATATCGTAGATAAAGAAACCAAAGAGCCTATTTGTAATAAAATAGGTTCTAGCATAACACACAATGTTGCTTGGATAGAATATAACAATGTCGATGAAAACACAATATCTGACGACACAAAAGCTACCGAGGATATGGCAGGAAATGAAGATGCAGATAAAACGATAGAGGAACAACTCAAACCCTCTATAGAAAGTTCTACTTCTGCAAATGTAACTGTAGATACACTACTAACAGAAGAAACTCAAAAATCGTCCTCTGAAACAGTCATTTCTGCTGAGAATAAAACTACTACTCAGGTTGCTTCTCCTAAAGATGCTCTCCTTATTGCAGCTAAAAATGATAGCAAAAAATTCACACCGACAGTCTCTAATGGTAAACTCAACGAATTTGAAGAGTTACCAAATACGGGAGATAGCGAGGGAAAGTCCTCTTTTCTAACTACTTTGATTGCCAGTCTGCTTCTTTTTTTCAATTATTGTATTTTTATTGCAAAAAAGGTAACTACTTTATTCACTAAAAACCAACGATAAAACATTTATAAAGACTTAACTCTGTATGCTATAACATGTAGAATTAAGTCTTTTTTTATATCAAACTAAAGTCAAAAATTAATTTATATCTCTGACACGATCAAAAAATGAATATCAAATATTTCTTCTAATAGTTTTTCTAGATGGTGGATAATGTTGTCTAACATAAGAATAAAACTCTTATAGAACCAAACCACATAGGATTTGCTTTCATTTCTTAAGTGAATTGAACAAGTTTGAGCAGAAACCCGCAAGCGAGAATTTTAAGAACAGGATAGTTAAAACATTAACTGCTGTATGAACTCCAAAAAATAGAATGTTTCGTGCTTAAATTAGTTATCCATAAAAAAAGGTCGAATTTCAGATTTTTAACTAACTATTAATTTTCGTATATCAGAGAGATACACACGTTAAGTCCTTAGAAGTATGTTTTATAAAAAAGGAAATTATCCAATTCTCTTTAATTATATAACTATATTCCAATGAGAATGGATCTCTTTTAGGAAAAAAACAGAACACTTCCTATCGATAGAAATGTGACCTTTCTATTCCGATTTGCTCATAAAAAAGAATCCGAGATTAACTCAGATTCTCATTTTTTAATATTTTGCGCTTTTAAACTAAGCTTTTTTACGGCCGGCAAAGAATAACCCTGCAACAGAGAGAACAGTGATACCTGCTAACATAACAACTGTATTTTCCTGATCACCTGTGCTTGGCAGTTTTTTCTTAGATTTGCTGCCTTTATCACCACTTGTAACCGGAGCAGGTGTCGTGCTAGTGCTCGATTCTTGGCTACCGGCAGGTGGAGTTGTTTCCTCTGGAGTCGTAGTCAGAGTTGTTGGTTCTTCCGTTGTTGTCGTTGAACTTTCTGTTGTGGCAGCCGCTGTTGTAGTGGTCGGCGCTGCTGTTGTGGTCGTCGGACTTTCCGTTGTAGTAGTCGCTGTTGTGGTGGTTGGCGCCGCCGTCGTGGTCGTCGGACTTTCTGTTGTAGTAGCCGCTGTTGTGGTGGTTGGCGCTGCTGTCGTGGTCGTCGGACTTTCTGTCGTGGTAGAGGTTGTTGTCGTAGTGGTAGTTGTTGTCGTGGTTGTTACAACAGGCTCATTGACAACATCCCTTGAAACAGATTTATCGCTGCCAAAATCACTTTCTGAGATTTTAATAGGATCAGCTAAGGTTTGATACCCTGAAGGTGCCTGTATCTCTGTAATCGTATAGTTCCCTTTCAGCAGTCTGGTAATGGTCACATTGCCTTCCGAATCAGTTGTGAAATCACCAACAACTTCACCATTAGCATCGCGCGTGACTCTAAATACAGCTCCTGAAAGCGAACCGCCATCAGCAGATACTTTATGCAGGTTGATAGAGTAAACATAACCTTCTGCACTGCCACCAGCTTCTTTGTAGGTTTCCCGATAATTGACACGAGCCAGTTCAGTTCCATTTGCTACCAGTGTAGCCCTGTTGAAAAAGTTCTCACCGTCTGCCGGTTTATAGGAAGGCACAACATCGTAAGTGATATAATAGCCATCTTCCGCATTGATGTCTCCTAAATTAACCGAAAAACCACTGCCATCTTCAGTATAATTAACTGTAAACTCACTAGTAACGTCAACACCATTTTGAAAGACCCAGCTGCCATTCTGTGCCACCCAAGTGCCTTTTTCAATTTTAAACGTTTCAGGCAAATAGCTGACTCCAACGGACTGTAAACTATCGGTCACAACAGCTGATAGAAGGCCGACTCCAGCACGGTTAATCGGTACTTGATAGTGAATGACATCGTCAGAACTGATCCAGCCTGATTTTGTTAATGTTGTCTGTCTTGCCTCCCCGACACCATTATACTCTACAGAGCCTGCATCAAATGTTCTTCCTTCTATATCTAACACAACTGGAACTGTCCCTGCCTGTGTCACCACATTGTGGTTAATATAAACATAGAAAAAGAATGAACCAGTTACGTCTGAATGTGTTTCTACATAATTTGTATAAGTCAGAACAACCTGTCTACTGGATGGATCAATCACTGCATTAGCTACAAGATTGCCATCTGTATCCCGGATTTCAAATGCTTTCGAGTCGCCAAAAGCCAGATTAGCCGGTAAATTCATTGTCGTTGTATCACCAGCTTTTACCTGACCGTTGGGCAGACTGAAATTAGCATTAATTCTGAATCTCTCATATCTGTTAAGACCGTGATCCAAAACAGCCCCCCGTTCATCAGTGATACTCAGGGATGTGATCACATTATCCTGTGCCGCAGCTGAAACCTGGTGTTCTTTTAGCCAGAGGCCAGCAACGAGAAACACTGTTGCCAACAATAAGGAAACGATTGTTCCTATTAGTTTTCTTTTTTTCATCATAAACCTCTTTATTCATGTTTATTACTGTTATACCGCCTTGCACAGCACCTGTACATAGCGTTAAAATTATATCTCAATTAAAGGTTTTTGTCAATATTCTCAGACTTCTTTATTTACTTTAATGTAAAGATTCTTCATCTATTCTAAGAAATTAACTCTGATAAAAAAGACAGGCGTTTCCCGGTATTTATCTGCAAGGTAAGAGCAAATCTGGCGAATTTATGTACACAATCCTTATATCTGCTAATGTTTTAGGCAGAATTCTTTACAGAAAAAACTGATAAACATGATGCTAAATTTACTTCATGAATGTCCGTACAGCACTGCAAGAACTATAGATTAGGCGAGCTTTTTTTATTGACGATAACTGTCCCTGAACCTGTAAAAATATTGCCCAAATTATCGAGGGAAGTGATGACAGCCCGTGACTGGGGATGAGACTGGACAAAAGCTACAGCCGCTTCAACTTTAGGCAGCATACTGCCTGCAGCAAACTGACCCTCTGCTATATAAGCATTCATTTCGTCAGTTGTTACTGTTCCAAGCTGCTTTTGCCGAGGGGTGTTGAAATTGATATAGACATGGCTCACACCGGTCAGAAGAACAAATACATCAGCTGCAATCAGATCTGACAGTAAACCGCTAGCAAAGTCTTTATCAACAACTGCTTCAACACCCGTCAGAGTTTTTGTTTCCGGGTCCTCAGCAACCGGAATTCCGCCGCCGCCCGCTGTAATGACGACAGTTTCAGCAGCAAGAAGCTGCTTAATAGTAGTAATTTCTCTGATACTGACCGGCTTTGGGGAAGGAACGACCTTGCGCCAGCCTCGGCCAGCATCTTCCTTGAAAACTTCTGTGCTCTTCTTCTGCTGGTGCCGCACTTCTTCTTCAGATAAAAAAGGGCCAATCGGTTTTGAAGGGGCAGCAAAGGCCGGGTCGTCCCAATCGACCACGACTTCTGTTACAACTGATGCAACTTCTTTTTTTAGACCCTGACGGTTTAATTCATTAATCAGCGCTGTCTGCAGCCAGTAGCTGATACTACCTTCTGTCATAGCCACTAAGGTATCCAGAGGCATGGCTGGGTTTTCAGGAGAATCCGCAGCCAACTGCTGCAGAAGAAGATTGCCAACTTGCGGGCCGTTCCCGTGTGTAATAACAATATCATCTCCGTTTCTAATAAATGCCACCAGATGTTTGGCTGTATCAGCCAGAGCTCTTTGCTGGGCCTGAGCTGAACTGTCTGCAGTTAAAATAGCGTTTCCTCCCAAAGCAATCACGATTCTTCGTTTCACCATAATCTTTTCTCTCTTTTTAGTTTTATAATAAAGAAAAGGGAAAACAAGTGCGTTTGTCTCCTTTTTCTTTCTGCTCTTAAAATATAAATACTGACCCGTTTATCCCCAAAGGACAGCAGATCATGTTTAAACCTTAGGCTGATGCTGCGTGATACAATGAATATTGCCGCCGCCGTAAGCAATTTCTTCTGTTCTAACACCGACAACCTCATGATCCGGAAACATTGCAGCTACCTGCCTCATAGCTAAATCGTCATTTTCATCACCGTATTGCGGTAAAATAATACCGCCATTGACAATCAAAAAGTTCATATAAGAAGCTATTGAAACTTCTCCTTCCCTACGCGGCAAAGTCCCTTCGACAAAGTCAATGGTATCTGCCCCTTTAAGATAGCAAGGTTTTTGAGTTACGCACAGTTTGTGCACCTTAAGTCTGCGGCCTTTTGCATCAACAGCATTCATTAATGTTCTGTAAGCTGCCTGTGCTTCCTGATAAAATGGGTGATCTTGATCTTCAGTATAGATACAGGCAACTTCTCCGGGTCTGATAAAGCAAGCAACATCATCAATGTGGCCATTTGTTTCATCAGGGTCTATTCCATCTTTTATCCAAATAATTTTTTCAAGATTTAAATGCTCTTTCAGTTTTTCTTCAATAGCATCTTTGCTCATATGGGGATTGCGTCCTTCGCTCAGCAAGCACATTTCAGTCGTAATCAGAGTGCCCTCACCATCTACAGTGATAGACCCGCCCTCCAAAACAAAATTATCTGTGCGATAAGAATCTATCCCTTCAATTTCACAAATTTTTTGCGCCACTTGGTCATCTTTGTCCCAAGGAAAATAAAGACCGTCTACTAATCCGCCCCAAGCATTGAAAACCCAGTCGTTAGCCCGAAGCTGACCTTTATCATTGACAAGAAAGGTAGGACCGCAGTCTCTTACCCAAGCATCGTCTGAAGACATTTCAACCAGCCTGACCTCTTCGGGCAGATGGGCTCTGGCATTCTGATACTGATCAGCACTGACACACATTGTGACAGATTCAAAACGGCTGATTGCGCTGGCGACATTAACAAAGGCTATCTGAGCCGGCTTACCGCCATTACGCCAGTTATCCGGCCGTTCCGGCCAGATCATCCAGACCTGCTGCTGCTTTTCAAATTCTCCCGGCATCCGAAAGCCATCCTGCCTAGGAGTTGTCTTTAATATACGTTTTGCCATAACATACCTCCACCAAGATACAAAGGCCGTGAAGAACGCAAAGAGAAAATAGGAGACTGGACGAAGAGCCGCAAGACTCTAGGACAGGCTATCTTTTTCTCACAGCGTTTAGGCCGTGTTCAATTCCACCAAGATACAAAGGCCGTGAAGAACGCAAAGAGAAAATAGGAGACTGGACAAAGAGCCGCAAGGCTCTAGGACAAGCTATCTTTTTCTCACAGCGTTTAGGCCGTGTTCAATTCCACCAAGATACAAAGGCCGTTAAAAACGCAAAGAGAAAATAGGCGGTAAGTCCGAAATCTATGATTTCGCAGACGCACCCCTGCCAAGATGACTAGAAGGGTGCGGTCGGCTGTTAAGACGACAAAGCCTTCAGTCATCTACGACTGGCTAAGCCTCAAATGGCAGGATCCCTCACTCCCGCAGCGTTTAGGCCATTCTTCATTTGATACAGATTAAGTTTTTATTTTTTTAACAGCAATGATCGCTTCTCCTATCATAATAAAAATAACCGAACCGATAGTAACCGGCAGCTGCTCCGCCAACGTTTCAGCAGTAAAAGATAAAGGCAGAGCTGTAAAAATCAGTGAAATAATAATTAAAAGCATAGGAGCAGCAACCAGTAGTTTGAGCAAACTTTTCCCGCCGCCCACTTTAAAAGGACGAGGATGATCGGGATCAATCTCCCGAAGTTTATAGAATGCAGGAAATACTGGAACATAAGAAAGCAAAAACATAACCAGATTCAGCGAGAAAAACGACCAAAATAAGTCCTGATTAGGCAGCAAAGGGGCTACCGCCACCACAAGGCTGGCTACTGCTCCGTTAGCAATCGCTGCACCGATCGGCATATCGTTTTTTGAGCTTCTTTTAGCAAAGAAAGCTGGCATATCTCCATTTTGGGCAGCATAGGAAGCCGTATTGTTCACCCCTAATGACCAAGAAATCATATTGCCAAAAAGGGTTAACAAGAATAAGAAAGCCATTAAGATAATAAACCAGCCTGTACTTGACCCTGTTAACAGCTGAAAACTGTCCATCATCCCGCTGCTTGTTGAAATTTGGTCAACCGGAATGGCCACCCCGATGCCAAAGGCCGAAAAAATATAGATAGCAGCGATAACTAAGCCAGCTGCAATTATAGACTGAGGAATTTGTTTTTTAGGATTTTCCATACCATCTGCAAATGTACAGATAACCTCAAAGCCCAGCAAGTTAAAAATGATGACTGATATATAAGACAGGCTGTTGATATTAAAAGAGGGCAGCAGAGAACGGAGAGTCATCTCATTGGCCATACCTTTCGTGAAGGCAACGTAAAGTCCCAGTCCGCCCACCAGCAAGGCTAAAATCATTTTAATAAGCGCTGCTCCATTTAAAATCCAAATACTGTCACTCACCGGATAAAAACTAATCCATACGATAAGCCAGATAAAAAGCAGCTCCAGTACAAGAGCAGACAGGGTTGTAAAACGAAAACCTGTAATGGTTGTCAGCAAACCGGGTGTCATAACGGCTAAAGAAGCCAGCCAGAGTGGAAAATTGATCCAGTAATACCAAGAGACACGCGATCCCCACCGATGGCCAAAAGCCTTGGTTACCCAGTCATAAATGCCCCCTTCTCCAATATAGCTTGTTCCCAGCTCGGAAGAAATCAAACCGTAAGGAAGAAGGAAAGCCAGCAAAAGAAAAATCCACCAAAAAAACTGGGAATTTCCTATTGCAGCTACTGGGGCAGCTGCTTCTGCAACAAAAACGACACAGATAACAGAAAGTACAGCGCTAAACAGGCTAAATTTTTTCTTTTCTACCATAAAATTGTCCTTTCCAGCAGCTATAAGAAAGGAAGCAAAACAGTTCAAACAGTCTCGGGTAAAGCATACAAGAGGAAACAGCAATCAGTATGTCATAAGAAATTAACTGTCTCTTGCCCCGGTCTTCATACTAGAGCTTAAATAATGCTGTTCCCTTTTCCCGTACAACGAACCAGATTCTAAAAACCTCTACTAAAAGAAGCGAAGAATCCAGCAAACCGCTGCAGGGTCCGCTTTTAACAAGTCAAAGAAATCTAGAGACTTTCGGATTCGCTCCCTTTTTTGCTGTCTTTCTATTACCTATGATAACAGGTCCTCTAATTCTAATTTAGCTTTCGCCTGCTTGTCTGTATCATAAGGATTTTTTTGAGCAAAATCTCTCATTAGGTAAACCAATAAGCCGCGAATTGAAGTCAAACGGTTCCCTGCTTGTTCAAAGCAAATAGACTGCGGACCATCCATAACTTGGTCTGTGACCTCTTCACCTCGGGTAGCAGGCAGGCAGTGCATAAAACGGCATTGATCTCCAGCCTTAGCCAAGAGCTGTTCATTCACTTGATACTTAGGATAGAAAATCTGCATCCTTTCCGCTTCTGACAGTTCCGCTTCATATAAGCCGTACCAAACATCGGTATAAAGGAAATCCGCTCCTACAACAGCCTCCTCATCGTCCGTAACCGCGTAGTTCCCCCCTGACTGAGCACAGATACTGTCCAGTATAGCCTGATGCCTTTCATTTAACTGAAAACCTTTAGGACCGAAATGGATAAATTCCATCCCCATTTTAGTCGTCATCAAACCGACTGAAAAGCAGACTTGTGTTGCATCACCTACAAAAACAACTTTACAGTCTTCTAACTGTTTGCCGGTTGGTAAATGTTCCAGCATTGTACATAAATCACCAAGTTCCTGAGTTGGATGATTATAATCAGACATCCCGTTAATAACCGGGACAGATGCACAGCGTGCTAAATCGACGACACTTTGGTGGCGCTCTACACGCGCCATTAAAATATCATCTAAACGGGATAAAACAGTACTTGTATCTTCAATGGTTTCATGGCCCCCAAGCTGAATCTGCCCTGGAGCTAAATACTGAGCATGCCCGCCCAGCTGTGTCATCGCTGTTTCAAATGAAACCCGAGTGCGAGTAGAGGACTGCTGAAAAATCATGCCGAGAGTTTTATGCTTAAGCAAAGGCGGATAATAGCCATTTTCAATACAAGCCTTAATCTTAAGGGATAAGTTTGCTATATTGAGCAGTTCTTCTTTGCTAAACGATTCTGTGGTGATATAATCCGTTTTTTTCATAATGTCCGTCTCCTTATTCTTCTTTTGCAGCAATTATATCCCTAAAAAGAAAACGTTTACAATAATCTTTGCGTTCTAATCTTAACGTATAAAAAAACAAGCCCTGAATAAGGGTTTATAAAAGGTTTAGACCGAGGTTTATAAGGTTCAACCTAAAGAGTTTATTCGTCTATGATATAATTTAGATAGTAAAGGATAGGGGGTGATACTATATGACTTTGATTTACATTTACAATCTTTTGCTTACTATTCTCTATACAACAACATTAGCCCTGTGTTTCCACAATTTTCTTTTTGAAAAGAGTCAGCACATCAAAAAAGGTTTACTGGCTCTAACTGTTTTCTTTATTTTTTTCACCTTGGATAATTGGATTATTTCTATGACAGAGCTCATTGCTTCCTTTGAGAGATACTATAATCAGACTTTCTCTGGACTTCCTCTGATTAAAACGGTTACCTTTCTGGTCAGAAACTATTGCATGATTTATACCATCAGATTACTGAAGCAGGAGAACGTTTGGGCTGCTGATTATGTTCTTTTAACAGTAAATATGATTTGGATGCTGATTATGCCGCTCTTCCCCAGCTCACAAACACAGGTCTTCCTTTATTATCTCCCCAATCAATTGTTTTTAGCCTACTGCGGACTTCAGGCTGTTCCGAGAAATACAAAACCTCTCAATCAAATCAGTCAAAAATATTTAAAAAAAGCTGCTCTGGTGATGATGCTGTTTGCCTTCTTGATTTTACTGGAAGACAGTTTTGTTATTTTTAACATTGATAACTATGACAAACTGGCTATGCGCATTCAAAATCGTAATTTTTCTGAAGATCTTTTTTCTGTTTCTGTTTCTATCATTACGATTGCCTATCTCATAAGAGATTACCCTCATCATAAACAAACGGAAAGAAGGAAACTCGATAAAGAAGAAAGAGCAAAATATTACATTGATGCTTTTTGCCGAGATTACCAGCTCACCAAACGGGAGAAAGAGATTTTCCTTTTACTTCTTGAACATCGGCATAATCAGGAAATAGCGGATGCACTCTTTTTATCTTTAGGAACTGTCAAAACTCATATCCACAACATTTATGTAAAGCTTAATGTCAACAAACGTGAAGCTATTGATGATTTTTATCAGACATACTGCCAAAAACTGAAAGACTGACTGCTTTTATACAGACAGACTTTTACTGCCAAAATATGATAGCGTAAGTCAGCTATCTTTTCAAATAAGCCTGCAAGCCCCATACTTGACAAGCCCTGTCGGAGGTTTTTATAATGGAAATATGATAACATACCTAATTCCTACTGCAAAAGAAATGAAGTTTTCAGGCCAGACTTATCCACACTTTGTCCCAAATAAAACCCGACCCCTCATTCAAAAACTCTGTCAAAAATCAGTTGAAGAACTGACGGACTTCTATAATATCAAGCCAACAGCTGCGGCTCTTGAATTTGAACGTTTGCAGGCTTTAAAAACAGGACAGGCGGCGGCCTATCCTGCTTTGACATTATTTAACGGGCTGATGTACCGGCATATTGAAACTGATGCTATCCCTGAACAGAAACTAACAAAGCAAGTCTATATTGCCTCAGCACTGTACGGCATCATTCCGGCAGATCGGCCGATTGCCCCCCACCGTTTAGACTTCAGTCATAAGTTAAAAATGCACGGACACTCTTTGAAAAGTTACTGGCGTGAAGATTATGACCATTTTGCCCATAAACAAGAACTGATTATTTCACTGCTGTCAGCCGAATTCGCAGATGTTTTTTCGCCAGAGCAAAGAAAACGGTTCATTACTCTGGAATTTATGGAGGAAAAAGAGGGGCAGTTAAAAAAACATGCAACTATCTCAAAAAAAGCACGGGGACAGTTTTTAAGCCAAGCACTCAAAGAAGACTGCCAGACTGTTCAGGACATCAAAGAACTGCAGTTCCATGGTTTCGCTTACCGGCCTGATTTATCCACAGCCGGCCGGACGCTTGTTTTTGTCAAAACAGCAGCACATAAACATTAGCGCAGTCAAAAGCATCAAAAAACACTGAAAAGCAAGCTGTATATGGAGCTTGCTTTTCAGTGTTTGCTGTTCTCAACAAATTTAAAAAACGAATCGATCAACAAACTGTGGATAAAGTCACAGTTAGATCCTGTCTTGTCAGGTTAGATCAGCTTATCTCGGCTGACCTGTTCAAAATTTTCCTGACCGTCATTAAGTTTATCCCAGATAACAACCTCCCCAGTCTGCAGCGATTTTTGAACATCGATAATCCGTTGATTAGAAGAGCCGCGAAACTGAAGCATAAGATTTTTTTTCTTAATATCAAAGCGGCCATCAACCAAAATATCAATTAAACTAAGCATTTCAAGTTTATCTGGAGTTTCCTGCATCAGCTCTTCCCAAGTATATCCCGTCCATGACCAGATGTCTTTGCTAGGCAGTTCCCGCCGGACACGTTTAATCAGTTTCAAAAGGATTCCCGTGTTTAAAAAGGGTTCACCGCCAAGAAGAGTCAGTCCCTGAACATAAGGCTGGGCCAAATCTTCCATGATCTGCTCCTCAAGTTCCTCCGTATAAGGAATACCAGCTTTAAAAGACCAGGTTGCCGCATTATAACACCCTTGACAGTGAAACATACATCCTGAAACATATAATGAATTTCGAACCCCTTCACCGTCAACAAAATTAAAGGCCTTATAATCAATAATACGCCCCTGACTTAATTCTTCTGATTTCCATTCTTTCGGTTTCGGCGTATTCCACGTTGCTTCACTCACCTCAACACCCCCCCATTCACCAAAATACAAAGGCCGTGAAAAGCTCACAGCAAAAATAGGAAAACTGACAAAAAATGTTAATTCCTAGGAAGTTTTATGCTCACAGAGCAGCCAAACTCGTACGTCGGCTTGCGCTTCCTACGATTGCGTCTCTTTTTGCATAGCTCTTAGGCCATGTTCAATTCTATCAGCCAGCAGCGGATAAGGCAAAGCCGGCTGCCTAACCTTTTCTCTTGCCGTATTTTATTCCAGCTCAATCCAGTAACGCTCAGCAGTTCCTCTAGTATCATCATAGACACCGCCGTTAGCAAGAATAACTCTGCGGCTGGCTTCATTCGCTATGTCACATGTCAGCAGCACCGAGCTAATATTCTTCTTTTTGGCTTCTGTTAATCCTAATCGCAGCATCTCTTTAGCATGGCCTTTCCCGCGCTCTGACGGGCGGACAGAATAACCGATATGGCCGCCCTCAATAAGTAAGCTGTCATTGAGACGCAGCCGCAGATTCAGAAAACCTAAAGCCCGGCCCGAAGCATCAAAAGCAACGAACTGAATGGCCGGTACAAAATGATCTGGAATATTAATCCCCATTTCACTGTCTAAGTTATTCTGCAGCCAACTATCGTAGTCGAAATGCTCATTATCCCAAAAACCGCCATCATGGCTGGCAGCTGTTTGGTTAAATTCCGCCATTAAATCAAGGACAGCTTTCTTATCGGCTGAACTTGGTCGCCTTAACTGCATACAGTCCTCCTCTAATCCGGCAAAGTCATACTGAGGCACCCAAAACTATGCTCGGAACGGTTGATTTGATCGCAAATCCAATGACTGAGCAGGCTTGACTGCTCAGTAACAGGATTTTTAAAAACAATCGCACCTTCTTCTTTATGATCTAGGACAGCTTGTAAAAAACGGTCTATGACCCCCTCAAAGCCTCTTTTATAAAGGGTTGTATCCCAGGAACCAAAAGATTTGCCGTAAGACTTATCCCCTTGATAAACAGTCATTTCAGATAAATTGATTAATGTATGTGTCTCCTGCGGAGACTGCACCTCAATGACTTCCTGACGGGAACCTGCCTGCAAATTCATAGAAACTTCGGCAAGCTCCGTCTCACTCTCAAAGATAACCTTAATCTGGACCAATTGGCTATTTTGCTTTTTGCAGATAAACCAGCCGTTTACCGGCTGCTGATCCATAAGAAAGAGAGCAGTGTCTAAAGGATGAATAAAGAGATCAAAGAGCTTATATTGGAAATCTGCCGGCGCATTGATGTCATTTTTGCTGGCAATAATCCGGGTCTTATTTGAAATGGTCTTTAATTCAGTAACTCTGGGGGCAAAACGGCGATTAAAGCCTGCCATGAGAAAAGTACCGTTTTCTGCTGCCAAATTGTAAAGTGCTCTGCTGCTCTCATAAGATTCTGTCAAAGGTTTATCCATATAGACCGGAAGACCGCGTTTAAGAAAAAGCTCCGCTGTTTTCCAATGTACCTCGGTCGCTGTATGGATAAAGACACCATCCAAGGGAGCAGCCGCCAACTCTTCTAACGAACCGTAAATTTCAGCCTGGCCAAAGAGAGAAGCCGCCTCCTGCAGCACCTCTGCTTTTCGGGTGAAAAGATGCCAGCGGATACCCGTTAGCTGACGCATATAAGGCAGATAGGCTTTCTGGGAAATACTGCCCAGACCAATGATTCCGATATTGAGCATAGCAGGCCTCCTAATCTTTTTGAGCGGATTACTGTTTAGTTTTTGCCAAAAAACGTGCTCTCAACTCTCTGACACGAGCGTGCTTATCAAACCTTTTCATCACATTTTTCTCGTGGAAGCGCTCCACCTGCTGCATCCCTTTATAATCTAATTGATACTTCCCCATAATTTTTCCTTTTGAGATAAGAAGAGGCTGGGACAAAAGTCCTGCCTCATTTTACTTTTCAAACAAATGAGTTTGACGCAGTGACTGATTAGAAGTCCTTATCCCTTGTTGCCCAAGGGATAGCGGTCTCCCTAATCAGCTGTGCGGAGGCGGAACAGTAAAATCGAAAGCATCATGTTACGACAATTGACCGATTTTCGTTCCGCTCTCTCTTCATCTTTTTCTTCTAATCGCTTTACTGACCTGGGTGTTTAATCGTTGAACCGTTCATATGTTTGACCCGGGCCGAAATTTCTTTATGACGGCCGTGCACCATCGGCCGAGCCTGCGGATTTCCTAAATAGCCGCAGGTGCGTTTAACAACATCAACTGTCTTCGGGTCGCTGTTGCCGCAGTTAGGACAAGTAAAACCGCGTTCAGTCGGCTGAAAATCGCCTTCAAAACCACATTCATAGCATTTATCAATTGGCGTATTCGTACCAAGGTAGCCTACTCGGTCATAAGCATAATCCCAAACAGCCTCAAGCGCCTTCGGATTCTGCTGTAAAACCGGATACTCACAGTAGTGGATGAAACCGCCGGTTGCCCCAGCTTCTGGGTAGACCTTTTCAAAATCCAGTTTCTCAAATGGTGTTGGATTTTTTCGAACATCATAATGGAAAGAGTTGGTGTAGTACTCTTTGTCAGTAATGTCAGCGACTGAACCAAATTTTTCCAGATCCAGACGGCAGAAACGGTCAGTCAGGCTTTCTGAAGGCGTAGAGTAAACCGAGAAATGGTAATCATATTCATCTGACCAGTCATTGCAGAAATGTTTCATAGCCTTCACAATATTGACTGTAAATTCCTTGGCTTCCGGATTATTTTCCCAATTGCCGCCATAAAAGACTGTAGCAACCTCATAAAGCCCAATATAACCGAGTGAAACTGTGGCACGGCGGTGTTTAAAGAGTTCATCAACATTATCATACTTGCCGAGCCGCTGTCCAAAGGCGCCGTACTGGTAAAGGATAGGAGCATTGGCAGGTGTGGCTTCCTTAACACGTTCGACACGGTAAACCAAAGCATCCTTAGCAATCGCCATCCGTTCGTTGAAAATTTCCCAAAACTTATCCATATCACCATTTGCTTCCATGGCAATACGCGGCAGATTAACAGTCACAACCCCAAGGTTCATACGGCCGGAGTTAACTTCAGCTCCATTCTCATCTTTCCAACCCTGCAGGAAAGAGCGGCAGCCCATAGGCACCTTAAAAGAACCTGTCAGGTCAACGATTTTATCATAAGAAAGAACATCAGGGTACATCCGTTTTGTCGCACATTCAAGCGCTAATTCTTTGATATCGTAATTAGGTGACCCTGGCTCCAAGTTAAGACCGCGTTTCAAAGTAAAAATCAGCTTAGGAAAAATAGCTGTCCGGTGTTCGCTCCCCAGACCCTTGATACGGATATTGAGGATAGCCTTTTGAATTTCGCGTTCAAACCAAGAGGTCCCCAAACCAAAGCCAAGTGACGTAAACGGTGTCTGCCCGTTAGATGTAAACAGAGTATTAATTTCATACTCCAAAGACTGCATGGCATCATAAATATCTTTCTTTGTTTTAGCCTGTGCATAATCTTCACGCTTATCTGCCACGACCCAAGCTTCAGCATCCTTAAGATGTTTTTGATAGTTCAGTTCAGCATAAGGAGCCAAGGTTTCGTCTATGCGGTCAGCAGAGCAGCCGCCGTACTGGCTGGAAGCTACATTGGCGATAATTTGCGAAATCTGAGCTGTCGCTGTTTGAATTGATTTGGGACTCTCTACTTCAGCATTGCCGATTTTAAAGCCATTAGCAAGCATTCCCTTAAAGTCAATCAAACAGCAGTTAGTCATCGGTGTGTAAGGGCTGTAGTCCAAATCATGATAGTGGATATCCCCTTTTTGATGAGCATTTGAAACATGAGGCGGCAGCATTTTCAGCCCCAGCGATTTGCCGACAATACCGGCAGTGAGATCGCGCTGAGTATTGAAAACATCGCTGTCCTTATTGGCATTTTCATTGACAACTGTCTGATCCTTATTGATCAGTTTATCAATCGTAAAATTAATGTCTGTTGCCTGAGAACGCTCAAAATCACGCTGAGTGCGATAATTAATGTATTCCTTCGCAATAGCGTACTCTCCGGCAGCCAGCAGTTCATGCTCAACAATGTTTTGAATTTCATAGATTTTGATATTATCACTAAAACGCTCATAAATCTCAGCCATGATACGATCTGAGATAGCCTCTAATTTAGCTTCAATAAGCGGTGAAATCTTTGTCACATTATTGCTGGCTTTTAAAAGAGCACTATAAATTTTATTAGCATCAAAAGATACTAAACGGCCGTCACGCTTAATCACTTTGATACTTGGCTGAGTCACAATGTTTTCTTTTTCCAGTGTAATCATGTCTATTCTCCTTACTCGTCTATTATAACACGCGCAAAAAAAAAATCAATATGTTGTGCCAATTTTTTTAATTAGACACAATATATTGATTTTAGGCCTGTACTTTGGCCTATTTTATCTGATAAATCGTAAAAGCAGAGAGGCCGTCTAAACTCAGCACATCATAGTTGGCAAGCAGATGATCTCTTAGCGTTTCTGATATTGACTGACTGTTATTAACAACAACATAGCTGGCTCCGTTTTGCAATAGTTCATCTTCTAAAATTTTAGCATTGGCAGCTTTTGCTGTATAAACAGACGGGAGCGAAAACTGTGAGCTGCTGGCCAACTCTCCGGTTAGATAAATCTTAGCCGTCCTGTCCCACACGTAAACGGTATTATCACCAGACACTGATTGCTTGAGGTACTCAGCAACAGTCTCCCGTTCTTGATTGACATTATGATTAATGGCATAGGATACTAAGGGGACAGCAAAAGCAAACAAAGCGACCAGCAAGGGCAGATAAGCGTGCCGGCCAAGGAAAATACCAAAGATTTTACCGACACCTGTTGTTTTCTTACGGCGATGTGAGTGCCAGCTGCGTCTGGCCTGATAGACAGTATTAACCCTTAAAGCTGTTAAAATCAGCCCAAAAGGCAACAGCCCCAGCAAATGATAGGTCTGGAAATCCTGCACCAGACAAAGCATGGTAAATTCAGCCAAAAAAACAAGACAAATCAGCCATTTAATGACTTTGTTTTCCGGGTATCTCTTTAACTGACCAGGCAAGGCAAAGACCCCCAAAAGAAGACCTGAAGCCAAAGCTAAGAAAACCTGAAACAGCAAAGACAGCCATAAATTAGCGTTACCGCTGGCAAAAAAAGTAAATTGATAAATCACAGCCTGTGCAATGTAGGAAGACAAAATTTGCAGATTTAAAAGAAAATAAACGGCGAAATAAATAACTAAAATGACCCCGAAAATAATACACAAAAGCTGATAAAAACCTCTCGCCAAATGCCTCTTAGATAAATTATAGACTGCTATTGTTACAAAAGACAGCACCCAAAAGACTAATGTCCGCGGTTCAAACAAGATTGAAAGTGCTCCGGCAAAACCGTATAAAATAAAAGCTTCATCCGTAGTAATATCTGCAAAATATTTAGTCAGAAACCAAAGACCGATCAGTACAAAAGGCATAGCCCACTGAACAGGGTACAAGCCGCCAAAGCCAAGTGTCCCGTTTAAAAGATAGAAGAAACAGATGAAACAGTAGGCAACTTCTGTACTGGCTGTCAAAAACCTTACCGTCTTATAAAGATAAATGCCTGATATATACATGGCTAAGAACTGCACAGGGAGCAGCCAAACAGTTGAGCCCAGAAGATAGCTGAAAGCAATTAAAACATAGTAAAAGAAACCGCCCGTTGCAAAGATATCACTGTAGGGAAGCTGCCCTTTAGTCATCATCAAGCCGGTGTAGAGATTCTGCGATTGAACACTATTTGCTAAATCCGTAAACAAAGGAAGAGCCACTGTACACACAGCCAAAACGATACTGAAGAGTAAGATTGAGAATTTATGTTTACCTAAGACCCTAGTACTTGGCTTCTTTGGCCTGACCGCCGTTTCTTTTTCCAAATCATTCTGCTCACGGCGGCCGACACGGCTGTATGTTCTGTCAGCCAGGGCTTTTTCTTTTGACATTGCTTTACTTCTCCTTGATTAGTCTACTTCCAGTATAACAAAATATGCGGTTTAGTCAATTTTATCAGAAAAAACCGCTGATTAGCTCTATCCTCTAAGTTTAACAGCAGTTCCAGTCTAACCGCATCTGAACAATTAATAATTAAGTTTTCTATAAACAGATAATCTATCACAAACAAACGGTCTTATCTCAAAACATAGCCCGTAAATTAATACGGTCTGTCTGGGCTCTAAAAGGTTAAGCAGCCTTTCACTGCATAAAAAAAAGAGCTGGGCTCTTCTCAAAAATTGACAGCAGTTGCTGATAGAATAAATCTGAACTCCGCACTAATCCTCATCTAAGAAACTGTTAAACACTTCTTCAATCATATTCCATTCAGCTTCTGAATCTTCCGGAATCGGCTGCAGATCCCCTTCTGTCCCGTCTTCATTTTCGGTATATGAATAAGCCTGAATTTCAATTTCGTCCTGTTCAGCTTCCTCCGCGCCAGCCGGAACTAAAAGAACATAGTTTTTGCCAAATTCTTCCTGCCCATCAATTGTTAATAAAATTTCAAATAAAGTTTCGTTCCCTTGCTCATCAACAAGAGTAATCACTTCATGCTCATGGTCATGCTTATGTGTCATTTATGTCTCCTTAAACATATTCATTTAATTGAAGTCGGGGAAACTGTTTTCAGTTTCAAAAATTACGATCGAGATAATTTTGCAAAATCAGCTGAGCCGCTAATTTATCAATCACCTTTTTTCTCTTTCCGCGGCTGAGATCGGCTTCTTCAACCAGCATACGCTCTGCCTGCATCGTTGTCAGACGCTCATCTTGGTAATCAACCGGAAGATTAAATAATTTTTCCAACCTCTCGCCGTAGGCTTGGCTGGCCGTAACACGAGGTCCGCTGGTATTATTCATATTTTTGGGAAGACCGATGACAAATTTATCAACCTTATACTCTTTTACTAATTCACTTAATCGGTCAAAGCCAAATTCCCCTGCCTTTTCATTAATTTTAATAATTTCCAAGCCTTGAGCTGTCATGCCTAAAAGATCGCTGACGGCTACTCCAACCGTTTTGGATCCGACATCGAGTCCCATTATTCTCATTTCAAATCAATCCCATTTCCCTTAAGGTAATAACGGACCAGCTCTTCAACGATTTCATCACGTTCATATTTGCGAATTTGGTTTCTGGCATCATTGTAACGCGGCACATAAGCAGGATCTCCGCTTAAGACGTAACCGACAATCTGATTAATGGGATTGTAGCCTTTTTCCTCTAAAGAACGGTAGACTGCAGTCAGTGTTTCACTAATTTCTTTTTTATTACTGTCATCTAAATTGAAGCGGACGGTTTCATCTGTAAACCCCATACTGACACCTTCTTTCTAATAACTTTACCCCTTATTATAACGTATTCCCAGCAATTAAACAAGATTTTAACACTGGAAATACAGGCTTTTCCGGGCTAAAATGGAGTTTTTCCAAGAATAAGCAGTGCTTTTTGCCTCAAACTCCAGAAAAACAGCTCTTGCTCAAGAACACAATGATTAAACAGAGATGCCTACACACTAAATACCACTTAGCATTGAAAAACGACCATCTAGCCCAGCTCTCTGGAAAATCCTTTCAAAATCAATTATACTAAATAAAAAAACGAGAGGGGCAAGCAGGAATGAAACTTGAAATTATTAAAGACTTAAGCTTCAAAGAGACCTTAATTAAAATGTACCTCAGCCGCATCGATGCTAAGAACCAAAGAATCATTGATTTTATAAAACAAGTCTCTGACTGCGATTACCTTTACGGAAGCCGGAACAGCAGTATCTACCTAGTGAAACCGGAACAAATTATTCGGTTTTACACAGAAAACAAAAAAGTTTTCTTTGAAACCCCGCACTCGAACTATAGTTCTAAATATCGTCTCTACCAGCTTGAAGAGATGCTTCCCAAACATTTTATCAGAATTTCCCATAGTGAAATCATCAATCTTAAATATATAAAGCAACTTAATTTAAATTTTAAGGGCACTATTCAGGTCATCTTCAAAACCGGACAAAACAGTTTTGTTTCCCGCCGTTCCATTTCTAACTTTAAAAAGGCATTGGGACTTTAACTCTAAACTGCCAAGTCGTTTTTACCTGATTTTTGAACTAAACACAGCCTAAAGTCCTAGTGAAAAAGATGAAACTTGTCGATGCGGGGGATATTACAAAACAACCCTAGCCGTAGATGACTGAAAGCAGGCAAACATCCTAGCCTCCCAAATCATTGCTTGTACTATAACAAGAGGCAGTAGCCTAACGTCATTTTAGTCGCTTTTTCAAAGCTTGAAAATGTCTGCTAAGCTTTGCGGGAGCAAGACGTCGAACATTATGGTCTGGGGTTCTAACTCGCTCCCTAGTCATCCCGCAGAGGTGTGCCTGCAAAATCATAGATTTTTGGCTTACCGCCTATTTTTTCCTTTTGCGTTTTTCACGGCCTTTCTACCTTATTGGAGGATACCTATGAAATTATTAAAACAAATCATCCCCTCTGCTTTTATCGGTATGGGAATCGGCACTCTTGTTAACTTTATGTTCGTCCTTGTAACAGGCAGAGATTTCAGCTTCGGACTCCCTGCATTCATCGATCAGTTCCCCTCAGAGACAGTCGCTGCAGGACTGCAGCTTATAATCTTTGCAGTATTGGGTATCAGTCAGGGATTAGCCGGCAATTTATTCACGATTGCTCACTATAAACAGAATCTTTTAGTAATAAGCATTCTGCATTACCTGCTTATTATTTTCCCCCTTCTCTCAGCGGCTTGGTATTTGCGCTGGTTTTCAGCTTCTTGGTTAGCCTTTCTTGCCCTGCTGCTTAGCGTCAGCTTTACTTATCTGCTTATCTATACTTTCAACTACCTTATGATAAAAAGAGATATCCTGTCCATCAATCAAAAATTGAAAGAACACGGGGAAGAGGAATAAAAACGGCTCTCTTTCTATGTGTATTTTCATAACAGCCTTAACAATACAAAAAAGGCTCATAAACCTGCAGGTGATATCCTCCCCATATAGTGGACAGTGAAAAAACAAAAATTCTTTTGTGATTTCATTATCTACTTAACAGGGAGCAGTTCACAGGCAGGATCTATGAGCCTTTTGTTTGCTGTATACTTACAAAGCCGCACGAAGACGAGCTTCGGTATTTTCTACATTACGAATAGAGCGCGGCAAAAAAGCGCGGATATCATCTTCCTTATACCCCACTTGAAGCCGCTTATCATCAATCAAAATTGGGCTTTTAAGAATACGCGGGTTATTCTGAATCAGGTCAATAACCTCACTGACACTTAAATCCTCTATATTGCAATTAAGGGCTTTTGCATAGCGATTTTTTGAGGAAACAATACTTTCAATGCCATTTTCTGTCTTAGTAAGGATGGCCAAAATTTCTTCTTTAGTCAGCGGTTCTTTTCCTAAATTCTGTTCTTTATAAGGAAGTTGATGAGCATTGAGCCAAGTCTTAGCCTTCTTGCAGCTCGTACAACTTGAAATCGTATATATTTTAATCATGTTCATTCTCTCTTTCTATCCCATGATAGATACATTGTAACATAGTTCACTGAACAAAACATAGGTCTTTGGACCTATTTTTAAAATGAAACATAAAATTAATATTTGTCTCTTAACACTAAACTAGATAAAATAAGGGCTTTGTCACAGACAGTTCGAATCCAGCATCTGAATGTGCTTCGCTTTCTTATTTTTAGGTTCAGGAAAGAGAGTGTGACAACAATCGGTCAATGGTCATAAAATGATGCTTTCGATTTTGCCGTCCCGCCTGCTCACAGTTGATTAGGTAGGCCGCTATCCCATGTGCAGCAAGGGATAAGAACGTCCAATCAGCCACTGCGCCACATTCATCTGTTTAAAAAAGAAAATAAGGCAGGATTTTGTCACTGCCCCTTTACTCTTCAATTTCAATTGCATCATCAAGATCCAAAACAAGATCGCCATCTTTTGCTTGTTTTTCTGATTCAGCTTCATTTTCTGCTGGATTTTCCTGATTTGGGTCTCCTTCAAGCAGGCCGTATTCTACACGAACTTGTCTATCCACTTCATCAAAAATTTCAGGGTGCTCAGCCAAAAATTTCTTAGCATTTTCTGAACCCTGACCGATTTTTTCATTCTTGTAAGAATACCAAGCTCCTGCTTTTTGGATGATATCCAGTTCACTGGCTATTTTTAGAAGCTCTCCTGTACGTGAAATCCCTTCACCGTACATAATTTCAACAAATGCTTCCTTAAATGGAGGAGCCACCTTATTTTTGACAACCTTGATCTTGGTCTCTTTACCAACATTGGTATCCTTACTGCTGCCAGTTCCTTTAATTTGTGTGTTGCCGCGGACATCCAGACGCACCGAAGCATAAAATTTAAGCGCCCGTCCGCCGGGAGTTGTTTCCGGATTGCCAAACATAATTCCGACCTTTTCTCGCAGCTGATTGATGAAAATGGCAATTGTTTTCGTTTTATTAATTGAAGCCGAGAGTTTGCGCATAGCTTGGCTCATCATACGTGCCTGCAGCCCAACATGGCTGTCACCAATATCTCCATCAATTTCGGCACGCGGTACAAGTGCAGCTACAGAGTCTACTACAACAAGGTCAACCGCACCCGAATCAATTAACTGACCGGCAATTTCAAGACCTTGTTCACCTGAATCCGGCTGTGACAGGAGAAGTTCATCAATATTAACACCAAGAGCCTGTGCATAAGCCGGATCAAGCGCATGCTCTGCATCAATGAAAGCAGCAATGCCGCCTTCCTTTTGTGCCTGAGCTACAGCATGTAGGGCGACAGTTGTCTTCCCAGAAGATTCAGGGCCGTAAATCTCAATGATACGCCCTTTAGGGTAACCGCCCACCCCGAGAGCAATATCAAGTGCAAGACTTCCGGAACTCATCACCTGAACTTTTTGCTCAGCACGTTCTCCAAGGCGCATAACAGCTCCTTTTCCGAAATCTTTTTCAATGTTTTTTAAAGCGGTATTGAGGGCTTTTTGGCGCTCATCGCCGAATTTTTTAGTAATTTCTTCTGTTTTTTTTGCTTTTTTTGCCAATGTTTTCTCCTTTATTACAATGATAAAAAGGTTTAGATAGTGCGAAAAAGTGATAAGAAAAGCTTTCTTGACATTGGGAATCAGCCCTTTTCTTATTGTCCCATCTTTTATTATCACAAAAATAATATCATGCTAACCTTATATATTATAGCAAATTTCAGCCTTTTAATAAAGCTTGACGTATCAAATTGAAAGCAGACAGCGCGGCAATATAGCGCACATCGGAACGGCTGCGTCCCCCTAAGCTGAGCTTAATCGAATAAAGTCTGTCTTTACTGGAAAGACCGATAAAAACTGTACCTGCCGGCTGCTTTTCCAGCTCCTCCGGTCCTGCGACTCCTGTCAGTCCTATACCAAAATCCGCACCAGTCAACAAGCGAGCTTGTGCAGCCATTCGCTCAGCAGTAAAAGAGCTGACTACTCCGTTAGCCCGTAAATCTGCAAGCGGGATTTTCAGCATTTTTGCCTTTTCTTCTATACTGTAAGTTATAAAACCGCCGCTAAAAACCTGAGAAGCACCGGAAAATTCTGCCAAACTGGATTGAAATAAACCTGCCGTGAGACTCTCTGCTGCCGTCACAGTCTTTTTATTTTTTTTAAGCAGTTCAAAGACAGTTTGGGCCAGACTGTTATCATCACCATATCCATAATGCAAATCGCTTAATCTAAGTCCATCCAGAGTTTTTACTGCCAAAATCTTCTTTTCCAGCCGGTCAAGTTTTAAATCAGCATCCTTTTGGCTGGGGGCTTTAGTAGATAACCGTAGAGTCACCTCGCCGATTTTAGCGTAAGGAGCTACAGTAGGGTCTGTCTGCTCTTCAATAAAATCCGCTAAAACAGTAACCAGCTGACTTTCGCCAATGCCAAAAAACCGTAAAACACGGGAGTACAGCCGCTGTTTACCCTGTCCCAAAAGAGGAACAAGCTGTTCTAAAACCATAGGTTTCAGTTCACTAGGAGGGCCCGGCAGAACAACATAGGTTACTCCGTTCTGCTCAAGCACACCTCCCACTGCCAGACCGTTATTGTTTTGCAAAGGGGATGAACCGGCAATCAGTTGAGCCTGCCTCTCATTATTCGGTGTTCTGGTATGCTGAGGACGTTCCGCAAAAAAAGCATCTAAACGCTGGACTGCCTGACCGTCGAATACCAAGTCCCGGCCTAAATATTTTGCCAGAGTTTGCTTTGTTAAATCATCTTCTGTCGGACCAAGCCCTCCGCAAAGGACAACAAGATTGCTGCGTCTGCTGGCAATATCAATCACAGATAAAAGACGCTTTTCATTATCTCCTACCGCTGTTTGAAAAAAAACATCGATACCCAGCTCAGCAAACTTTTCAGATAGAAATTGAGCATTGGTATTTACAATCTGCCCTGTTAGCAATTCAGTCCCTACCGCAATAATTTCAGCTCTCATTTTTACCACCTTAATTGATTTATTCGTAATTTTCTCCTATTTTTAAGCACAAGTCCAAAGAAAAGAAAAAGAACCGTTCCTTAACTGCCAGCAGGATTGAAAACACAGTTCTCTTCGTGATCGTTAACCAGACCTGCAGCCTGCAGAAACGAATAAACAGCCACAGGACCGACAAATTTACAGCCCTGTTTTTTCAAATCTTTAGCAATTTTCTCTGAAAGTGCTGTTTTTGCAGGCGCCATTTTGTAATCGGCAATCTGATTATGAATCGTTTCATACCCGACAAAAGTCCAGATATAACTGTCAAAAGAACCAAATTTTTTCTGTATTTCTAAAAATGCCTGTGCATTCGCCCGTGTTGCAAAAATTTTCAGACGATTGCGAATGATATTTGGATTTTCCAAGATTGCTTCCAGCTGATCATCTGACATGGCCGCTACTTTTTCAATTTCATAATCGGCAAACACTTGCTTAAAAGCTGAACGTTTGTTCAAAACTGTTTCCCAAGACAGACCAGCCTGATATGTTTCCAAACAAAACAGTTCAAACAGCGCTCTTTCATCGTGCAGAGGCTGCCCCCACTCTTTATCATGATATTCTACATACAAGGGATTGTTTTCCTTAACCCAACCGCAACGTTTCATTGACAACTCCTTATTAAGATACAAAGGCCGTTAAGAACGCAAAGTAAAAATAGGAGCCTGACCGCCGAGTCACTAAAGACTCAAGGGAAGGCTATCTTTTTTACACAGCGTTTAGGCCGTGTTCAATTACAACAAGATACAAAGGCCGTTAAGAAATCCGTATGAAAATAGGGACTGACAAGTGATGCAAGCATCACGCTGACAGGCATCTTTTTCACTAGGATTTTAGGCCGTGTTCAATTCCACTAAGATACAAAGGCCGTTAAGAAATCCGTATGAAAATAGGGACTGACAAGTGATGCAAGCATCACGCTGACAGGCATCTTTTTCACTAGGATTTTAGGCCGTGTTCAATTCCACTAAGATACAAAGGCCGTTAAGAACGCAAAGTAAAAATGACGGTAAGTCCGAAATCTTTGATTTCGCAGACGCACCTCTGCCAAGACGACTAGAAAGCTGCGGTCGACTGTTAGGCGACAAAGCTTTCAGACGTCTACGGCTAGTTAACTTGAAATCAATTCTAAACTTAGCTGTCTTTTTTACACAGCGTTTAGGCCGTGTTCAATTACAACAAGATACAAAGGCCGCGAAAGAAATCAGCCGAAAAACAAGGCCTGAGCACTGTATTACTCGAATATACTCACCAAAAACCGTCTGGCGTAAGCACCGATGCCTGCTGCGATTGCAGCAGGCTTCCTTCCACAGCATCGTTTCAATCCTACCCTTATAAGCCTGTTCCTGCATCAGGAATCAGCTGCTGAAAGCAATTGAGAGGGTAATATTATTTCATAAGTTTTTTCAAACTGGACTTGATATAGCTTTCTGTTGTTTCATTAGTTCCTTCAAAGGAGGGACGAATTTTCTTGAGTTCACTGGGTTTATATCCCAGAGCCAAAAGAGCCTCGAAAGCTTCATCAAGTGCAAGATTGCTAGCCGGAACTTCTTTTTGCGGCTTATCAGTATCCGCTTTTGAGTCAGCAGCAAACTTCCCTGCAAGATCCAGAACCATTTGCTGAGCTGTTTTTTTCCCGATTTTAGGGAATTTTGTAAGGTACTTAATGTCATTGCTGTCAATCGCTTTGACCAGACCCTCATTATCACTGACCGCAATAATAGCAAGAGCTGTTGTCGGACCAATTCCTGAAACGGAAATCAGATTTAAAAAAACACTCTTCTCATCTTCTGTATGAAAACCATAAAGCAGCTGTGCATCTTCTCTGACAACATGATGCAGATAAATCTGGATATCCTGACTGACCATGTCTGAAAAACTGTAAGGGTTGGCAACATGGATAATATATCCGAGTCCACCAGCTTCAATCACAATATATTTTGCCGTAATCTTTGTTAATCTTCCTTTGATATAATCGTACATTTTTTCTTAACTCTCTCAATATTTCCCCAGTTCTCTCAAGCTGCTGTGATTTTCTTGAATACGCCGGAACATCTTTTCCATATCCGATTTAGTGAAATGGATCAGAACCGGCCGGCCATGCGGACAGTTGTAAGGATTTTTGCACTGGGACAGCTGAAACAGCAAATCACGTGCAGAATAGTCATCTAAAGTATGATTGGCTTTTATAGAACGTTTGCAGGACATCATAATAGCCAGCTCAGCCCGATAAGTTTTAACTGAAAGTTCATTTGTTAAAAGAAGTATATCGCACATCTCATAAACCCCAGCTTCAATCTCATCTTCTTTCATCCAGATAGGATGTTCCCGCAGAATAAAAGTATTCTCACCATAGGGTTCCAGACGAATACCCACTTGATTCAGCAAAGGCATTCTCTCCTGCAGGCTGATAAAATCGGCTGCAGAAAATTCAAAAAGCTGAGGAACCAGAAGCTGCTGTAAACTATTGTCAACCTCTCCAATTTTTTCACGGTAATATTCATATTTAACCCGCTCTTGTGCAGCATGCTGATCAATAATATAAAGTCCTTCAGCATTTTGTGCAAAGAGATAGGTGCCGTGCATCTGTCCGAAATATTCTAATTCAGGAAAGCTGGATTGCTCTTCATTATCCAGTTTATCAATCAGCTTATTTATTTTTGTTTTGTTATTAAAGTCAAATTCAGGATGCTCGTTATCATCATCTTCTTTCAGCTTGCGGCTGGCATATTTAACCGCAGAAGAACTGTCAACTTGCTTTACAGCTTTGTCAACGTCCTCCAAAGAAACAGCTGCTTCTTCAACAGTATCTTCCTTGATAAAAAAGTCCCTCTTCTGCCGATCATACTGAAGTTGACTCTGCTGTAAAGGCAAGCTGGTCTGTTCCGCTTTAGAACTCGTACGTGTACTAGATTTGGCGAGGTTTTCCAGTGCATCTGGGATAAGAGTCTGCTCATGAAGACTCTCTGCAATGGCTGAACTGATAAGCTGCATCAGTTCCTGTTCCTTTGAAATACGTACTTCCTGCTTGGTAGGATGAACATTGACATCAGCCAAATAAGGGTCAATCTGAATGTCGATAACAGCAATAGGAAAGCGCCCAACCATCAATTTAGATCCATAGCCGGACAAAATAGCACGATTGAGCAAAAAATTCCTGATATAACGGCCGTTGATGAGGATAGTAATATAATTGCGGTTGGCACGGGTCAGCTCCGGCAGACTGACATAGCCAGACACTTCAAAATCCAAGTCCGCATTAGAAATTTCCACCATTTTTTTGGCTGTATTAAGGCCGTAAACACCAGCAATTGCCTGACGTAAATCACCAGTGCCGGATGTTTTGATCAGCTGCCGTCCATCGCTGATTAAGGTAAAGGAGATTTCAGGATGAGCCAAACTAAGTCGGTTGACAACATCGACAATATGCGCCAGCTCTGCTTGGAGGCTCTTCATATACTTAAGCCGTGCGGGAGTGTTGAAAAAGAGATTTTCAACAGTTACTTTTGTTCCTGCCGGAGCTGAAACCGGCTCTTCTCTTTCAATCTCTCCGCCTTTAGCGACTATGAGAGTCCCGTGCTCTGCATCTGCAGTTGCTGTTCTCATCGTAAAAGTACTGACAGAAGCAATCGACGGAATGGCTTCCCCTCTAAAACCTAATGTTCGAATACGGAAAAGATCTGCCTGATTTCTAATTTTACTGGTTGCATGCCGCTGCAGACTTAAAGCAACATCTTCCAGAGCAATTCCTTCGCCGTTATCAGTTACTTGAATTTTTTGAAGGCCGGATTCTGCAACTTCAATAATAATCTGTGTGCTGGCTGCATCAATAGCATTTTCAGCCAGCTCTTTGACAACACTGGCAGGCCTTTCAATCACTTCCCCGGCGGCAATCTGATTGGCTAAAATTTCAGGTAATTCAATAATTTTTGACATTGTTTTCCTCACTTATAGATAACCATTATAGCACAAAACAGATTCGAAAAGAATCTGCCGGTTTTTAAGAAAATCTGCCTATTTCAGGCGCTGCTGGATTGGCAGCTACAGTAAGTTCTGCAGTTCAAAAAGCGCATTCAGCGCCTCCAAAGGCGTCAGATTGACAGCATCAAGGCTCTTTAATTTTTGAATAACGGCTTGATGAGCGCTTTCTTCTGCAAATAAACTTAATTGTTCCGACTGAGCAGGAGAAGCTGGTGAGGCAGAGGCTCCTATTTCTGACAAAGGAATATGTGCGGCATCAGCTTCCAAATTACTTAAGATTGAATCTGCCCGTTCCAGTAAGGCATCGGGCAGACCAGCGATTTTTGCAACATGAATACCGTAGGACTTATCAGCAGGACCGTCTGCAATCTTATGCAAAAAGGTCACTTCCCCGTTTTTTTCCAAAGTGGTGACATGAACATTGACAAGATGAGACAGTTCATTCGCAAGTTCCGTTAATTCATGATAGTGAGTTGCAAACATGGTTTTAGCGCCGATATTATTATGAATATACTCGATAATGGACTGAGCCAGCGCCATACCGTCATAAGTGGCTGTCCCCCGCCCAAGTTCATCAAAGAGAATCAAAGAATTCGCCGTTGCAGATTTTAAAGCCTGATTAGCCTCCATCATTTCTACCATAAAGGTTGACTGTCCGGATATGAGGTCATCTGCAGCACCAATACGAGTATAGATAGCATCAAAAATCGGCAGCTCTGCCTGGTCGGCAGCCACAAAAGAACCCATTTGCGCCATAATAACCGTCAAAGCCAGCTGGCGCATATACGTTGATTTCCCGCTCATATTCGGCCCTGTAATCAGCTGAATATGTGTTTCTTCATCAAGGGAAATACTGTTGGGAATATACTCTTGTGCCCCCATAACGGTTTCGATTACGGCATGGCGCCCGTTCTCCACAGCGATTTTTTGCTTATTGTTGAAGTGCGGACGTATGTAATGATTGTTTTCGGCAACAGCTGCCAAACTTTGCAGAACGTCAACTGTTGCTATCGCTTTGGCCAAGTTTTGCAGGCGGGAAATATAACCTTCTACCTGCCGGCGGATACGCATAAAAATTTCATATTCAAGATTTGCCGATTCTTCGCGTGCTTCCAGCATCTCCCCTTCAATTTTTGCCAGTTCGGCTGTTCCGAAACGTTCGGAATTTTTCAAGGTTGCCTTGCGGAAAAAATGATCAGGAACTAAAGACAGATTAGAATTAGTGACATGGAAATAATAGCCGTCTTTTCTGTTGTAGTCTATTTTCAGATTAGTAATTCCGCTGGCTTCCCGTTCTTTGCTCTCAATATCAGCAATCCATCCGGTTCCTTCGCGTATGACTCTGCGGTAATTGTCGAGTTTTTCATCGAAACCTGTGCGGATGATGTTTCCTTCTGTGATAACTGCAGCAGCATCTGGGTCAACAGCAGAACGGATAAGACTTTCCAATTCTGGAAGTGTGTCAAGCTGTTCGATGATTTTATCCAGCTCAGAAGCTTGGAAATTGCCTAAAATTGTTTTAATCAGCGGCACTTGAGCCAGAGTATGTCCCAACTGCAGCAAGTCTTTAGGATTGGCTTTTCCAAATGAAACACGGCTGACCAGACGCTCAATGTCATAAACCCCTTTTAAGCTGTCTGTTAAGTCACTGCGCTCAAAAAAGGAATCCAGAAAAACCTGAATAATATTCTGCCTTTCCAAGATGCGCTGAGGATTTACCAGCGGACGGTCAATCCAGCTGCGCAGCAGGCGCATTCCCATAGCAGTTTTAGTCTTATCTAAAAGCCAGTATAAACTGCCGTGCTTTTTCCCAGTTCTGGCATTTTCCAGAAGGTCTAAGCTGGTTTTACTGGTATAGGACATTTGCAGATAGTTTTTAAATTCGTAATGAATTAACGGCTGTAAATGACTGAGTTCGCGCTTTTGTGTCTGCTGAACATACTGCAGAAGTTTTTCTGCTGCGGAAATTTCAAGGGGAGACAGACTTCCGTCAATCAGATGAGGTGCTTCCAGCCTAGTCTGCTCCTGTGATAATAAAAGATTCATCTGCCCAGTAAGGATATGCGCATCCTCTTCAGACAAGCTGTAGCCAATGACAACCTCACGCGCCTTCAGATTCATAATTTCACTGCGAACACTGAAAAAATCGCCAAGCACTGTCGCATAAAACTCACCGGTTGACAGATCCATATAAGATAAACCAAAGCTAGTACCGTCTGAATCAACGGCAACTAAAAAATTATTAGCGCTGTCGGGTTTAGCAGAATCAACAACCGTTCCTGGTGTGATGACCTGAACAACTTCACGTTTTACAACACCGACTGCCTGTTTAGGATCCTCCATCTGTTCAGCAATGGCTACCTTATGGCCTCTTTCGACAAGGATATCAATATACTGCTGCGCCGAATGATATGGAACTCCCGCCATCGGAATCGGCTGATCAGCGTTTTTATTGCGGCTGGTCAGGCTGATTTCTAAAATCTGTGCAGCTTCCACTGCATCATCATAGAACAGTTCATAAAAATCTCCCATCCTAAAAAGCAAAAAAGCATCTGGATATTCTTTCTTAACATCCAAATACTGCTGCATGCCTGGAGACAGTTTTTCACTTGGCATCAGTTAACTCCTCATTAATCTTTTTCTCTAAGGTCTTAGTGATATACTGCAAAAGATCGCTGGCATCCTGCATTTTATCGCGGTAATCCTGGACAACAGGCAGCTGAGACAGTTCCTGCTCAAGCTTGTCCGCTTCCTGCCCTGCTTTAGAGGCAGCCTGATCTTTTTCAATTTTCTGAAATAAGACAGCATCCTGCTGGTAGGCTTTCATTTTATGAGCTAAATGCTCCAGCTCAGGTAATTTTTTAATATGCTGTTCCGCTTTTTTAAAGGCTTGAATGCTGTCATGCTTACGAATAGCTTCCAGCAGCGCCTCTACAGATTCATCAAACTTACTATTCATACTACACATCAATTACAAACCTGCCAGCAAATCCTGCTCAACTTCTGCTGCAACGGTTCCGTCTTTACAGATAAGGAGCAATGTGTCGGCACCGGCCACTGTTCCCAACAAATCCGGAAGCTGAGCGCTGTCAATAAGATTGGCTAAAACATCGGCTTCGCCTAGGTTCGTATGCAATACCAAAATAAAGTCTGCCCGCGCCACTTTTAAAATATAAGAACGAATAACAGGCGTAAAACGGCTAACTGAGGAACTCGATAGGCTGTAATAAAGTTTGCCGTCAGCATCGCGACGTTTAAGCAGGCCAATTTCACGTAAATCACGGGAAAGAGTGGCTTGGGTGACCTGAATCCCTTCATCCTGAAGAGCCCGTTTAATAGCTTCTTGTGTGCTGATATGGCCATTTTGGATAAGATATCTGATTTTTGCTTGTCTCTCTGCTTTATTCATCAATTTTCCCTTTAACTGTCTATTTGTACTTAAAATTATAGCAAAAAAGCCTGAATATTTCAGCTATCCTCCTTGCGGCTTATCAAACAGACACAGAACCTGTTTCTAAAACACCGCTTCTCCTCCGCAGTGCTTTTTTCTCGACTTTTCTTAGCCTTTGTTTTCCTGAGCTTTTAGGGCTGGGACAAAAGTCCTGCTTCTTTTTACTTTTTAACAGATGAGCTTGGCGCAGCGGCTGATTGGAAGATCCTATCCCTTGTCGCGCAAAGGATAGAGACTCCCTGATCAACTGTACGGAGGCGGGACGACAAAAGCGAAAGCGTCATGTTATGGCAATTTAACGATTTTTGTCCCACGCTCATCGCATTGAACTTTTGCTGTCTATTCCTCCTTGCAGCATAATTTACATCGATGACTCTCGTCTAATTTCAAGTTTTGTGTTAAAATAATGTGACTACTGTTTGAGGAGAAAGTTAAGATGGATACAAAAGATTTGGTTGCCGAGCAGATAAGAAAAGCTGTCCCTGACTTAGAAGCGGCAGCTGTCACTGATTTACTGGAAATTCCCAAAAATTCTGACATGGGTGATTGGGCTTTTCCAGCCTTTAGTTTGGCTAAAACCTGGCGCAAGGCACCTCAGCTGATTGCAGAAGAAATCATTCAAAAAATTGATAGCAGTCAGTTTGAAAAAGTACAGGCCGTAGGACCTTACGTTAATTTCTTTTTAGATAAAAGCCAAATATCAGCAGCCCTTATCGGCCAAGTTTTGGCAGAAGGCGCTGACTATGGTCAGGAAAAGATAGGAGCGGGGCGCAATGTGACCATTGATATGTCCAGTCCTAATATTGCCAAGCCTTTTTCAATCGGACATCTGCGCTCTACCGTTATCGGAGACAGTTTAGCACAAATTTTCCAGAAATTAGGTTACAAAACAGTCAAAATCAATCATTTAGGGGACTGGGGCAAGCAGTTTGGTCTCCTTATCCTTGCTTACAAAAAATGGGGACAGGAGGAAGCCGTTAAAGAACATCCGATTGAAGAACTTCTACAGCTTTATGTCCGCATCAATGAGGAAGTTCAAAAAAATCCTGAACTGGATGAAGAAGCGCGTGAATGGTTCCGCAAACTGGAAGAAGGAGATGAGGAGGCGCAGAATCTTTGGCAGTGGTTCCGCAAAGAAAGCCTGCTTGAATTCAGCCAGCTTTATGATGAGCTGGGAGTCACTTTTGACAGTTATAACGGGGAAGCTTTCTATAATGATAAAATGGCCGAAATTGTTGACCTCTTGTCCGCAAAAGGCTTGCTTAAAGAATCACAGGGCGCACAAGTTGTTGATTTAGAAAAATACGGCTTTGAGCATCCAGCTCTCATTAAAAAGTCTGATGGGGCAACACTGTACATCACACGTGACTTGGCTACAGCGCTCTACCGCAAACGGCAGTATGATTTTGCCAAATCTATTTATGTCGTTGGCAGTGAACAGGCCGGTCATTTCAAACAGCTCAAAGCTATTCTTAAAGAAATGGGTTACGACTGGACAGATGACATCCACTATGTTCCTTTCGGTTTAGTTACTAAAGGCGGTAAAAAGCTTTCTACACGAAAAGGAAATATTATCCTTTTGGAACCCACGCTTGCTGAGGCTGTGAACCGTGCCGCCCAACAAATCAATGCCAAAAATCCCGATCTTGCTGATAAAGAAGCTGTTGCCCATGCCGTAGGTGTAGGAGCTATAAAGTTTTATGATTTAAAAACTGACCGAATGAACGGCTATGATTTCGATCTTGAAGCCATGGTATCTTTTGAAGGAGAAACCGGCCCCTACGTCCAATATGCACATGCACGCATTCAGTCGATTCTGAGGAAAGCCGCTTTCTCTCCTGATACCGGCGCTTCCTACAGCCTTAATGACAAAGAAAGCTGGGAAATTGTTAAACTGATTCAAAACTTTCCAGACACTGTCAAACGCGCCGCTGACAGATTTGAACCGGCTCTTATTGCAAAACATGCGATTCATTTGGCGCAAAGTTTTAATAAATACTATGCTCACACTCGTATTATTGCTGCTGACCCTGAGCGCGACAGCCGGCTTGCTCTTTGCTATGCAACGGCCACAGTATTAAAAGAAGATCTGCGCCTGCTTGGCCTTGAGGCGCCAAATGAAATGTAACAGAAAAGAGTATGGGACAAAAATCGGTAAATTGTCATAACATGACGTTTTCGATTTTGTTGTCCCGCCTCCGCACAGTTGATCAGGGAGCCGCTAACCCTTTCGCAACATTTCAAACAGTCACTGCGCCAAATTCATATGTTTAAAAAAGTAAAAGGAGGCGGGACTTTTGTCCGAGACCGCTGGAAAAGTCTGCGGAAAAAACGAAGCCAATAAAAAACGGCTCATTGTCAACTGTAGTGGGTGACTTATAGCTAAGCACGAGAGAGAATCAGAGAGGTTCTCTCTTTTTGAATGTTCAAAGCGATTAGAATTTTAGTTTTAAAGTTTTTGAAGTTCCTAAAACCAAAGGCATTTCGCTTAATGTCTTTGATAATCTTATTGGTAGCTTCGAGTTTGGCGTTGGAGTAGGGGAATTCAAGGGCGTTGGTAATCTCTTTTTTGTATTTCTTGAAGGTCTCAAAGGTCGTTTGAAGCACTGAGTTGACCGTGCCCATGTGTTCTTCGATCAGTTCGAAAAAGTACTTGGAATTCTTTTGCTGAAAATGGAATAAGAGCAGCTGATAAAGATCATAGTAATAGCGAAGTTCGTCTGAGAGATTTAATGTTTTCTCAATGATTTCACGAGGTGTTAAAGTCTGTCTGAAAGTTCGTGAATAGAAGGGTTTGTCAGAGAGCTTCCGACTCTCTTTTTGGAAGAGTCGCCAGTGATTTTTTAAGGCACGATAAGGTAATGAGCCTTTATCAAAGGTTTTCATGATGGCAATTCTGGTAGCCAACATAGCACGTCCTAGGTGCTGCACAATGTGGAAACGGTCCAACACAATCTTGGCGTTTGGAAATAATCTTTTGATTAGGGGGATATAGCTTCCAGACATGTCTGCGGTCACGACCTTAACCTGCTCACGACCCTTTCGAGAGTACTTAAAAAAGTGGTTCTTGATAGTTGTTTGCCGGTTGTTGTCTAAAATGGCCATAATCTTTTTGGTTTGAAAATCTTGAGCGATAAAAGCGAGTTTTCCTTTTTGATAAGAGAATTCATCCCAGGATAAGACCTCAGGAAGTCTTGAAAAGTCCTCTTTGAAGGTCAATAGTTCTAACTGTCGTTGGACGGCAGAAACGGAGATATGAAGGGCTTTAGCGATGTCTGTATTGGTCCGTTTTTCGGTATGAAGCTGGGTGATTTTCTGCCAGACAGGATGCGAGATTTGGTGATTCTTCTTAACCAAACTTGTTTGAGCGACCCTGACTTTACGGCAGGACTTGCATTGGAAGCGTCTTTTTTTGAGTTTAAGGAGGGTTGGCATGCCTTGGATATCTAAGATTGGAATGGTAGATGGCTTTTGGAAATCATATTTAATCATGTGGTGATTACAGAGAGGACAATGTTTTGGTGGATAATCCAGCATAGCGTTGATGACAATATGACTATCGTATTTAACAGCACTCCCTATGATGATATTTGGGTCTTTCATTCCGATTAATTCTGTGGTATGCTTAAGATGTTCCATATGAGCCTTTCTAATGAGTTGTTTGAACGCTTTTCATTATAAGTCATATGGGACTTTTTTTCTACAGTCAAAAAGCTCCATAATCTCCAGAGTGGAGTTACCCACTACAGAAATTATAGAGCCTAAAAAACGAACGATTTATGCTAGTCAAACAGGACTTAGTTTATATCGTTCGTTTTTTAATTTGTTTTTATTGCTTTTCTATCAGTTTATTTGTTGATAATTTCATTGAGATGACTTTTTCAGCGGCCTTCTTTTGTCCCCTGCCTCTTTCCAGTGTCATAAAATGTTTAGATCAGTAAGATTTCAATTATATAAGAACAGCTCCTTCTTATTTATCATAATTTCTCCGGCGGATTTTAAAATCAGAACTGATTACCTCATCAACATCCATAATCGAAATAAAAGCATCCGGATCTAAGTGGGCTAAAATAGCCTTAACAGCTCTAACCTCACCGGGATTAAGGACAACATAAAGAACCTTCTGCTGCTGGCCAGAATAAGCCCCTTGGCCTTCCAGATAGGTAACGCCTCTATTAATCTCCTGAAGAATTGCCCTTGCTGCTGCTTCTGACTGTTTGGTAATGATAATCATGCCGCGGACAGAGTAACCGCCATTTTGAACAATAGTCAGCACCTGACTGAATACAAAGCTGGCAATCAGAGTATAGAGCATATGCTGAAGATCAATGTAAATCAAAGAGGCACAAAGGACCAAAGAATCGATAAAAAGCAAGGTCTGTCCAAGCTTAAACCCCAGTTTTTCCTCCGCCAGTCGGCCGATAATATCCGTTCCTCCCGTTGTTGCTCCATAGCGAAAAACCAACCCGCTCCCCGCTCCGGAACATAGACCGGCAACCACAGCTACCAGCATCATATCATGCTGCAGAACGATTCGCAGCGGAATGAGCTGCCAAAACCACATGAAAAACGACATTAAAACTGTCCCGTAAACCATCAAAGTCAGAGACTTTCTGCCTAAAACTCTGGCACCTATAATAAAAAGCGGGATATTAAAAAAAAGCGATGAATAAGCGGGATTAATCCCCAACAAAGAATGAATAATCAACGTGATTCCGGCAACACCGCCTTCTGCCAACCGATAAGCCATATTCAGCTTTACAAAACCGAAAGTATAAATCGCCACCCCTAAAGTGATTAATAATAAATTCCGAACCTGAATAATTTTCTCCTCTTTGACCATCACATATATCCTTTCCTAGCTAATCAGATCTAATTGAGACTCAGTCAAAATCAACAGTAGGCCGGCAGACTTGAACACTGACTGCCATAAATATCCGAATTTTTACATGCTCAGCAGGCTGCCGCTCCAGCAGCTTTTCGTCTTGACAAAGGATACTGAGACATAAAAACCAACCCTCTTATTCTGAGAGCCGGTAGACTTTTTCATTTATTGAAAGCCGCAAAGAAGACGGTGCTCCATTGCTGAAACCTTTTGAAATATCATCTTAGGGAGCAGTCATGCTCTCAACATTTCCTAATTGCTACTCCTCTACAAAATGCCCCATAATTTTCACGTTTTCCGCAATCGAAACGAAGGCATCAGGGTCGGCTTTTCTCATAATATCCTTGAAATCTTGGTACTCAGCTCGGGTGATAATGGTGATTAAAACAGCTTTTTTCTCATGATTGTAAGTCCCTTGGGCATCATTGATAGACGTTACACCGCGGTTAAGCTTCCGGTGAATTTTCTGTGTAACTCTCTCCGGTTGATTTGTAATAATCATAGCCTGCAGTTTCTTCTGCTTGGTAAAAACAGCATCTGTCACACGGCTGGATACAAAAATAGTTATCATTGAATACAGTGCGTACTGCCAGCCAAAAAGCAGACCGGCAAAGATCATAACCAAACAGTTTATAAAGAGTGAAATACTCCCAACATCACGCCCGGTTTTCCGCCGTATAAGCAGGCTGACAATGTCAGTTCCGCCGCTGGAAATATTAGCCCGCAAACCATAGCCTACACCAAGCCCCATAATCAAGCCGCCAAAAATAGCATTAATCAAAGGATCATCTGTCAAAACAACAACCGGCACAAATTGAATAAAGAAAGAACTGAATGTTACTGTAAAAAAGGTAAAAACAGTAAACTTGTGCCCAATTTTTCGCCAAGCGAGCAGAAGGAGCGGTAAATTAATAAGATAAAAACTTAAAGCAACAGGAACTGCATACCCTGTCAAACGTCCGCTCACTGCTGATAAAACCTGCGCCAGACCAGTTGCTCCGCTGGAATAAACATGTCCCGGCTGAAAGAAAAAGTTGACAGCAATACTGGAAAGAAGCCCATAGAGCAAAGCGGCTGATAACTTTTCGGTATACTTTTCCCGTGAAATACTCTGCAGGGTTTTAAAAACACCGCCCTTTTTAGCCTGTTTGCTGATAAGATAATGCATTTTTTGCTGATAACTGTTTTTAATCGTTTTCTTCATAATGATTGACCTGAAGAGCCAGTTCTTTCAGCTGTTCATCTGAAACAAGACTCGGAGCCTGTGTCATTGGATCAATGGCTCTATTATTCTTTGGAAAAGCAATGACCTCACGAATGTTGTCCTGACCTGCAAGCAGCATGACCAGCCGGTCAAGACCAAGTGCCAGGCCGCCATGCGGAGGAAAACCGTAGTCCATAGCTTCCAGCAGAAAGCCAAATTGCTCCTGAGCCTCTTGATCAGAAAAACCGAGCGCCCGCAGCATTTGTTCCTGAAGTTCGCGCTGATTGATACGTAAGCTTCCTCCCCCCAATTCATAGCCGTTAAGTACGATATCATAGGCCAGTGCACGTACTTTGGCTAAATCGCCATTCAATTCATGAGCGCTTTCTGAGGCAGGCAGTGTGAAGGGGTGATGAGCGCTTACATAACGGCCTTCTTCTTCGGACCACTCAAACATTGGCCAGTCTACAACCCACAGAAAATTAAACTTGGACTTGTCAACCATGTCAAGTTCTTTGGCCAAACGCAGGCGCAGAGCACCTAAAGCGGTATTGGCAACATCAAGCTTATCAGCCACAAATAAAACCATATCATTTTCTTCAAGCTGTAAAGCAGCTGTCAACTTTTCCTCGGCTGCAGTTAAAAATTTAGCAATCGGTCCTGTAAGCTTTCCATCAGTGTACTTCACCCATGCAAGACCCTTAGCGCCAAATTGTTTGGCGAAGTCTGCCAGCTTGTCAATCGCTTTACGTGAATAGCTGTCCGCCTGATTCTTCACCACAATAGCCTTGACAGCTGGTGCTTCTGAGAAAACCTTAAAATCAAGCCCCTTGACAAGTTCTGTCAAGTCTTGCAGCAGCATCTCAAAACGTGTATCTGGTTTATCAGATCCATAGTAGTTCATGGCATCATCATAAGTCATCCGCGGAAAAGGCAAGGTTACCTCAAGACCTTTGACTTCTTTCATTACTTTGGCAATCATGCCCTCTGTAATATCCTGAATTTCCTGTTCAGACAAAAAGGAAGTCTCTAAATCCACCTGAGTAAATTCAGGCTGGCGGTCTCCGCGCAAATCTTCATCCCGAAAACATTTTACGATTTGATAATAGCGGTCAAAACCGGCATTCATGAGCAGCTGTTTAATAATCTGCGGACTTTGCGGCAAAGCATAGAAATGCCCTTGACTGACCCGAGACGGTACCAGGTAATCACGCGCACCTTCAGGTGTAGATTTCGTCAGCATCGGTGTTTCAACATCGATGAATTCTAAACCATCCAAATAGTTGCGAATGGCATGAGTGACTTTAGCCCGCAATTTAAAATTGGCCAGCATTTCCGGACGGCGCAAATCAAGGTAGCGATAGCGCAGACGGGTATCATCTGCGGCTTCCACACCATCCTTGATTTCAAACGGTGTAGTCTTAGCTTCATTCAGAATTGTAAGAGCTTCTATTTTCAATTCAACAGCACCTGTCGGCAGATTGCTGTTAACCTGTTCACGTGCAGCAACCCGTCCGGTCGCTTCAATCACGAACTCATTGCGAAGGTTCTCAGCCGTCGCCATAACACTCTCAGATACGTCTTCCGGATTAATCACCAGCTGCATAAGACCTTCACGGTCCCGCAAATCAATAAAAATCAGACCACCCAGATCACGGCGGCGTGCAACCCAGCCTTTAAGGGTCATAGTTTGTCCAATATGTTCGCTGCGAACACACCCTGCATACATAGAACGTTTCACGATTAAGCTACCTAAAACAGATGACATGCCTCACCGCACCTTAAGAAAGAAGATGAATTTTCCAGTTAAGCACAGCAAAAACCTGTTTTTTTATTCCTTTCAAACTGACTGATACGCAAAAATCAAAGCACTCACCAATCACTGCTGCAGAGCAGGGCAGGCTGTCTTGATTTTCAAAAAGTAAAAGTCATCATTATTTATCCTTTCCTATTATAGCAAAAAGCAAACAAAAACCCCACCTGCAAGGAGGAGTTTTTTACAATCCAGCCGCTAAAGCCTTTCCAATCCTAAAGACCTTTAATCGGTCTGCCTAAGCTTATGTCTGTCAAGTCCGAATTTTTGGGCCAGAACAGACGGGACATCGCCTTCTGCCAAAAAGGCATCTAAGCGCTTATCACGCCGGTAGCTGGCATAAAAATCCACCAGCGGCAGGACAAGATAAAGATAAGCCCCCCAAGAGTGCAAAAAGTAAGCAGCCAGAATAATAAGCAGATTAAGAACAATAGTCGCCAATAAGCGGCGGCGGTAAAAATGATACAAAAGTGTATTCATGGAGGTTTCACGGCTGCTCTCTTTCAGTTCAATGATTGGAATGAGGTTGAGGGCTGTAATAACAGAAACATTGAGCAGGCCGTAAAAAAGCACGGATACCCAAACCGTATCATAAGAAACTAGCATTTTAATAGCAAGAGGAAAAAGAGACAGCAGACCATGAGCAAAAATATCCAAAAACAAACTTTCCAGCTTGGTAGGTACTGTTTGATGCTGAATCTTAGCCCGACGGTACCAAATATTAATCAAGAGAATAAAGGAAATCAAGAAAAGACTGACAGATTTGACAAACTCCGGCAGCTGATCAGCACTGGTCGGTGCTTTTACTTCCAACACCAATATGGTCATAACGATAGCGATAATAGCATCGCTCAGCGTATCAAACCGCCCGAAAATATATTTCACAGAAAAGCTCCTATCTCAAGCCGGCAAAAACACTTGTGAAGTCTGACATGAGTTTATCAAGACTAACTTCAGTCTCCTGACGGCTGCTGTTGTTCCTGACAGTTACTCGCCCTGTTTCGACTTCAGTTTCACCAAGAGTGATGAGAGTCTTTGCCTTAAAAGTATCTGCTGACTTAAATTGTGCCTTAATTTTGCGCCCAAGATAGTCACGCTCAGCAGAAAAGCCCTGTCTGCGAAGAGCCTGCACCAGCTCCAGTGCTTTGCTGTTGGCGCCCTCTCCCAGAACAGCAATGTAAACATCCAAACCATCCTCCAGAGGCAGCTCGATCCCCTGCTTGTCAAGGACGAGAAGCAGGCGCTCCAGACCGAGACCAAAACCAAATCCAGAAGTGGCAGGACCGCCAAAATAGTCCACCAGGCCATCATAGCGGCCGCCCGCACAAATCGTCAGCTCAGACTTGCCAACCTTGGTCATAAATTCAAAAATAGTATGATTGTAATAATCCAGACCGCGCACCATATTAGTATCAATCACATAAGAAATTCCAAGAATTTCAAGCATCTCACGTACAGCGTCAAAGTGTGCCTGAGACTCCTCATCCAGATAATCCAGAATGGAAGGGGCATGCTCAACGGCAGCCTGATCCTCTTTTTCTTTAGAATCCAGTACGCGCAGCGGATTTTCTTCTAAGCGGCGCTGACTGTCCTTGGACAAATTTTCCCGCATCGGCAGAAGATAATCAATCAAAGCCTGACGGTAAGCGGCCCGGCTGCTGGCATTGCCAAGAGTATTGAGATGCAAAATCACATCTTTTATACCAAGTTCCTGAAAAAAATGATAAGCCATGGCAATAGTCTCTGCGTCAGTCGCAGGGTTTTTAGAACCGAAAGCCTCTACACCGATTTGATGAAACTCACGCAAACGGCCGGCCTGCGGACGTTCATAGCGGAACATGGGACCGATATAGTACATCTTGACAGGCTTTTGAACCTCCGGTGCAAAGAGCTTATTTTCCACATAAGAACGCACCACCGGTGCCGTCCCTTCCGGACGAAGCGTAATATGGCGGCCGCCCTTATCGTAGAAATCGTACATTTCCTTGGTCACAATATCCGTGGTATCACCGACAGAACGGGAAATCACCTCATAATGCTCAAACATAGGTGTTCGAATTTCACCATAATGATATTTTTCAAAGGTTTCACGCGCAGTTTTCTCCACATACTGCCATTTAGCGCTGTCAGCAGGCAAAATATCCTGCGTCCCTTTCGGTTTCTGTAATTGCATAATTAAAATTCCTTCACTTGTAATCCTCTCTATTTTACCATGTTTTTGGAAAATAGCAGAGTTATTTTTCTAAAAAATCTGTCAAGTAACTTTACTTTACAAAAAAGATGTGCTATTATATTAAAGTTGATGAAAATCAAAATATCTATTTTACTGAGCGGGTTTAAAAAAGAGACCAGCTTGCCTTGGAGTAAACGGGGCGGCTGTCTTTCCACTATATAAGGTCCCTGCTCTTATGATCTTAATCTTGAAAGGAATGAAACAATGGCAGTACCTGCACGTCGCACTTCAAAAGCGAAAAAAAACAAACGCCGTACACACTACAAATTGACAGCTCCAACTGTAAAATTTGACGAAACAACCGGAGATTACTCCCGTTCACACCGTGTTTCCCTTAAGGGTTACTACAAAGGACGTCAAATCGCTAAAGCTAAAACAGCTGAATAATAGAAAGGAAACAGTATGCGCGTCAATATTACACTTGAACACAAAGAATCCGGCGAACGCCTGTACCTAACTTCAAAAAACAAGCGTAACACTCCGGACCGTCTCCAGTTGAAAAAATACTCTCCAAAATTGCGCAAACACGTGATTTTTACTGAAGTGAAATAAGACATTAAAAGAAAAGCCTTTGAAACCAATGTTTCAAAGGTTTTTTTTATGTTGCTTGAAAAGGAATTACTTTACAATTTTCTTCCACTTACGAATTTTAGTTCTGAATGTCCCAAAAGGGGCTACAGTATTAATGTGAATAAACTTATAAACTTCCCAGACCGCATTCTTGGTTGCCCCATCAGCCCATTTGCGCATATGAGGTTTAAATAAAACGTCTCCACCCATTGAATCAATCATGTCACATATAGCATACACATTGCTGTTAAGCAGAACTGTGAGTTCTTTAATTGTTAAACCAGCATAGGTATCAGTAAAATACTGATAAAGCTTCCCAAGTTGATTCCACTTAAATGTTTCAGTAGGTGTTTTAACTTCTAAACCTTTAAGTTCATCTGATTCCCATTTTAATACTAGAGTAGTCCATCCAACCTGATAGGCTAGATTCTCCGCCGGTGTCCTGTCAACCTCTTCGATTCTTAAATCCTTCAAATCTTCGGGAATGTCATCGAATTCAGCAATATACTTTTGATATGAGTTTGCTAAATTTCAAGTTGAAGTTAGCCACTGAATACAATTTCTCTAGGTGTCTTGTAGTTTAATATTCGTTTGGGATAATTGTTTATCCACCATTCAATCTGAGTGGCCAGTTTTCTGGTCGCTCTTGTTTTTCCCTTGGGTAGGAAACGTCGAATAAGACGGTTGTGATTCTCATTAGAGCCTCTTTCCCAAGAGCAATAAGGGTGAGCATAGTAGATCTTCTCTTCACTAAAAATCTCGCTTAGTCTAGCAAATTCTGCCCCATTATCAGCTGTGATTGACGTGATCTGATATTCCTGTAAAATGCTCGACAAGGCTTCGTTAACGGCTTGTGCTGTCTTACTGGGCAAGTAACGAATGATTTCATACCTGGTTTTTCGATCTGTTAATGTCAGAAAGCAAGGCGCTTTAGCCCGTGTCTGAACAACCGTATCAATCTCATAATGCCCAGCCTCCAGTCGTTGAGTGATCGCTTCAGGCCGCTCCTCAATCGACTTTCCAACAGGCATGAAATTAGGACTGGCTGTTTTCTTAGGGGATTTGCCTTTTCTTGGATACAGCCTATCTGCCTTAGTCAGCCCCAGGTACCCCTTGTCCATCCAGTAGTATATGGTGGATTGTGGGACGTTGACTTTACGTTTTGAAATCATCTCAGGTGACCACTTCAGCTTGATGTAGTGGACAATGGTTTCCTTGACTTTCTTCGTGAGACTAACAGCTTTACGGCTATTTTTTCGATTAATCTCATACACTTCCTGAGCTCTATCCGCCCTATAAAGCTTCTCAAACTTCCCCTTACGCACCTGTTGGAGGACCAGTCCACGTTTCATCTCGTTGTTTATCGTTTGAGGAGCTTTGCCTAAGAGACCTGCAATCTCACGATTAGATTTCCCTTCTTGCTTCCAGCGTTCAATCAAGCGGCGATCAGCTATTGTCAAGTGCTTGCCTGTTGGTGTATAATGGTCTTGCATCTCTATGTCCTTTACTTGTGTTTTCGTCAACTACAAGTGTAACATAGAGGTGTTTTTTTGCATCTAAGTGGCTAACTTCATTTTAGAACTTTCATTTTGATATGAGTTTAGTATTTCTTCCTTAAGTTCATCTTTATCTGCATATGTTCTCATTGTTTTACCTCCCTTGATACAATCAAAGTCATTGTATCATAATAACTATTCTTTTTTGGAAAGCGCGGCTATTATAATCCCATATTTTTTATCAATCTTTCAAGCTTTTCAGCCGCACCTTTCATAGTATCTTTTGGCTTCTTAATCATAAAAAACAGACACACTCGATTTCCCTAGTCCTAAGTTCTGCTCGCTATCGCAGCTTTTAAATCATTTTTATCACTTTTTTACCCGAAATTGTGAATTGTGGCATTCAACATATGCTATAATGAAAAATAGAAACGATAGATTTAGATTAGGAAGCTGGCCAAAGATGCAATACACAGGCGAAACTAAATTTGAAAAACAATTGATTGCTCAGCTCTCATCAGGTGAAAGTCCATGGACTTATAGGGATGATTTGAAAACAGAAGCAATGCTTTGGGACAATTTTTTTGCCAAACTAGCGCAAAATAATGTTTCTGTTTTAGATGACGTTCCTCTGACCGAACAGGAAAAAGCTCAGATTAAAAACCAGCTTAACTTTGTCAATTATTATGAAGCCGCCAAATGGCTGGCAGGTGAAAACGGTATCGCCAAGGTTCAAGTTCAACGTGAAGATGTCAGCCTTGGTACGATACGCCTTTCAGTCATTTGGCGCGATAATATTGCAGGCGGGACTTCATCATATGAGATTGTCAATCAGGTGGAACGGCCTAAAATCTCTCCGGCCGACCAAGACAGGCGTTTAGATGTGACGCTCCTCATCAATGGTCTGCCTATGATTCAGATTGAACTCAAAAATCGTCAACATCCCTTTATGGATGCCTTTCGCCAAATCGTTAAGTACGATCGGGAAGAAAAATTCCGCGGCATCTATGCCAGCCTGCAAATGTTCGTAGCATCAAACATAACTGAAACCCGCTATATTGCTGCGGCTAAGGAAAACAAGCTCAATGATCAATTCCTGACCAAGTGGGTGGACAAAGATAATCAACCAGTCATTGACCTTTTCGCTTTTGCCGATCAGGTCCTGACCATCCCGCGTGCCCATCAGATGGTCATGCAATATTCAATTATTGACGATGCTAAGAAAGCCTTGATTCTGCTGCGGCCTTATCAGATTCATGCTATTGAAGCTATTCAAACAGCCAGCAAACACCAACAATCAGGCTATGTCTGGCACACAACAGGTTCGGGCAAAACTCTGACCTCCTACAAAGTAGCCCGCAATCTTTTGCAAATCCCATCCATTCAAAAGACTATTTTTGTGGTGGACAGGCGAGATCTTGATCAGCAGACAACATCAAGTTTTCTCTCCTATGCTGCTAATGATATCGTTGACATTGATGAAACGGACAATACCCAGCAGTTGGTAACACGCTTATCTGCTGATGATAGGCGTGTTGTGGTGACAACCATTCAAAAAATAAACACTATGATGCGCAAAATAGAAGAAGGCAAATACAGACGTGAAGCCAGTAAAATCAAACAGCTTCATGTTGCTTTTGTTGTCGATGAATGCCATCGCGCCATCACCCCTCTGGCTCAAAAAAATATTTCCAGATTCTTTGTCAACAGTCTTTGGTATGGCTTTACAGGAACACCGATTTTTGTAGAAAACAAACGCAGGCAAGTCGGTGATTTGGCCCAAACAACGCAGCAGCAATACGGTTTACGGCTGCATGAATACACGGTCAAAGAAGCCATTCATGATAAAGCAGTTCTAGGCTTTCGTATTGACTATAAAAACACCTTGATTACCGATATGCCAGAAGAAGATATTCCTGATGAGGTCTATGAATCTGAAGATCACATGCTGGCAGTCTTGGACGCTATCATCAATCAATCCCGAGGTCAACTGGGCTTTCAAAATGGTGTCGGAAAAACTTATGCTGCGATTTTGACAGTCAAATCTATTGCTATGGCACAGAAATATTATGACCTCATCAAGCGCGTGAAAAAGGGAGAAACATCTATCACTATTTCAGAGCGTGTGAAGCAGGTCCTGCCTGATTTTCCCAAGGTTACCATTACCTACTCTGTGACGGAAAATAATGAGGATTCGACCCTCAACCAAGACAAGATGAAGCTTGCCATTGATGATTATAACCAAAACTTTGGGACCCACTATACTATATCTGATCTTAGGGCCTTCAACAGTGATGTCAATGACCGCTTAGCCCGGAAGAAAGATAAGTACCTCTTTCGTGAGGAACAGCTGGATCTGGTTATCGTGGTCAACCGCCTCTTAACAGGTTTTGATGCGCCTTGCCTCTCAACCATTTTCATCGACCGCAAACCCATGCAGCCCCAAGATTTAATACAGGCCTTTAGCCGAACCAACCGTATCTTTGATGCCCCCAAAAAGTACGGGCAAATCATCACCTTCCAGACGCCTCATCTTTTCAAGGATGCTGTAGATAATGCGCTACGCCTGTATTCCAACGGCGGCGAAAATGATGTCTTGGCTCCTGAATGGCCGGAAGAGCGTGCTAATTTTGATGAAAAATTAGCCAATCTCCAAACTCATATCTCGGATGAACCCGGTTTAGGCATCGATCTCGCCAACGCCAGTACTGAGCTGCTCAAGAAATTTGCTAAAGCTTACCAGGAATTTGACAAATACTTTGCTTCCATCCAAGTTTATTCAGAGTATAATCAAGAGCAAGTCTTTGAGGAAACAGGTCTGAATCAAGAGCTCATCGAACGTTACACTGGCACTTACCAAAATGTTATTGATGAAATCAGGCGCCGCAGAGAAGACGGTGACGACGGGGAGGAACCGATTGATGTTATGTATGAATTAGAATCTGTCCATGTCGATGATATCAACTACGAGTACATTATTTCTCTGATACAAGCCTTCATTCCTCAATCAGACGGGGAAAGCAAAGAGCTGAGTGCTAAGGATATTGAAACTGTGGACAGCTATATCGCTAATCTCTCCAAGACCAATTCAGGGCTGGCCCAAATCATTGCCAACCTTTGGTTGGAAATCCAGATGGACCCTGAAAGTTACCGCGGCAAATCCATTGCCAATATCCTAGACCAGATGATTGAATCAGTTATTGACAATGAGGTCCGCAAACTGGCTAAGAAATGGTATATGGGCTACGATCAGCTTCTCTATCTGGTCAAGCACTACCGCAAAGGATCCGATAAGCAGCTGGGAGAAAGCGAACTCAGCAGCAGCCAGCGCTACAAAGAGTACAAAACGGAGGTGGCAGAAGCTCTCAACCCCCTCAAATACAAAATCCAAATCAAAAAAGACTACACCAAACTCATCGAAGAAGTCATCGAACCACTGAGAGGGAGAAGGTAACTCAAGATACAAAGGCCGTTAAGCGACTCAAAGAAAAATAGGAAAGTTGATGCTGATGCAGCAGGCATCTAGGAGATATTATCTTTTTATACAGAGTCGTAGGCCAGTTCGATTTTGAGATACAAAGGGTGTAAAAAGCGATTAGGATTTCAGAAAGACAGCGATGTGTATCTGTACACAAGGTGTTTTGTCTAAACCTCGGGCTTTTAGGCCGTGTTCTACTAGTAATATACGGTACCGATAATCTATGTAAAATGGATTAGATGAGTTCAGATAGTAAGTTAAGTATACTAATTTGTAAATAAAGGGGAATCATGAGCCAAATATTTAAAAAATTAACCCCAATAAATGATGCTGATATCGACCAATCGCATATTGATGCAGTTGATTTTTCTATAGAAGATCCTGATGTATTAAATGTCGCTATATCCGGCAATTATGGTTCAGGTAAAAGTAGTTTCATTGAGACTTATAAAAAAAAATACAATAAGAAAAACAAGACCTTTCTGCATATCTCTTTAGCTCACTTTACTTCTGAAGATGAAATTGAAGATAAACAACAAATTAAGCAGAATACGAATAAAGGGGAAAACGATAATGTTTTAGAAGGAAAAATAGTCAATCAATTACTTCATCAGATTGATGCCGATAAAATTCCTCTCACTATCTTTAAATCCAAGCAACACCCTAAAACAAGTCAAATTTTTGGATGGTCTTTTATTGTATCCATTTTTTTACTGGCAATATCAGTCTTATGGAATTTTAAAAACCTTACAAAAACTGTAGGTGAGATTTCTCCTGATTTTTTGTGGTTTAGCCAAGTCAAATTGATAATCATTATAGTTTTGATAATTGATAGTTTAATTCTAATTTATGAATTACTCAGGCTTCAGCTATATCGTAAGTTATTCAAAGTTATATCTTTTAAAGGGACTAATGTTTCGGGGGAAATAGAAATCTTACAGGACTCTGAAGCTTCTTATTTTGATCAGTATCTAGATGATGTTCTTTACTTATTTGATAACTGCCAACATAATATTATTGTTTTCGAGGATATAGATCGGTTTGAGACTAATCTGATTTTTTCAAAACTTAAAGAAATTAATACTCTGGTAAATAGTAAAAGAAAAGCTAGAGGTGAGGGAAATAAGCTTCTCTTTATGTACCTTGTCAAAGATGATATGTTCATTTCTAAAGAGCGGACTAAATTTTTTGATTTTATCATTCCAATTATTCCAACGATAACATCATCAAATTCAAGAGAAAAATTCAGTGAGATTTTAGCTGACTTAGGCTGTGAAAAAGATTTTAAAGGAAGTTTTTTACAAAAAATTTCAATTTATATCGATGATTTGCGTCTAGTGACTAATATTTGTAATGAGTATGTCTTGTATAAAAACAATCTAACAGGAGAAGAAGTTAAAAATAAGCTCAAACTATCGAATGAAAAACTATTTGCAATGGTAGTTTATAAAAATATTTTTCCAAAAGATTTCTCTGAACTTCAAGGTAACTCCGGATTTATTTATAAACTTTTCCAAGAGAAGGATAATTTCAAAAAAGGACAGTTACATGATATAAATGAACAAATTTCAGAGATTAAACAGAAGATTCTAAATGCAGAAAGTGAAGTATTAAATAATGAGTTAGAATTATATTCTTCAATTTTAAAAATTCCTACTAATCGTCCCTTTTTAAAGGTTAATAATAAATTTGAATATCAATTTAATAGTCGTCTTGATTTTATCGCTGAATTGCTAAAAGAGGACGCTGAAATAGAGTCCTATAAAAATTACTCTTCTGTTGGTAATGGATATTATTCAAATAAGGAGACGAAGGAAACAATTTTTAAAATCCCTGATTCGGAACGAGATAACTTTGAGTCTCGACTAGAAAATATTAAAAATAAGGGTTCAATCGAATTATTAAAAAATGAAATAAACGCTCTTCAAAAGAAAAAACAAGAAATTCAGCGCCAAAAGTTGGCTAATTTAATTACAAGAGATAATATAGATAATATCGCTAGTGAAGAAGAATTTAAGTATATCAAAAATAATTCTCAATTTTCCATGATTACATTTTTAATTAGAAACAGCTTTATTGATGAAACTTATCCAGATTATATCACTTATTTCTATCCTAATAGCATGAATAGGGAAGATAAAGAGTTTATTATGGCTGTTCAGGGAGAAGATAATCGACTTCCTTGGGACTACCATCTAACAAATATTACGGAAATTTATAACAATAGAATAGATTCAGAGGATTTTAATCGTGATGAGATTTTGAATTATGATTTATTTGAATATGTCATCTCAGAAGGTAATGAGGAAAGACTAATACCGTACTTTATTGAGAATAGACTAAAATTTCTTATATCTTTTTTTGGTAAGTCGTCGTTGGATAGACAGAAAACTGTTGTCAGTTATATTTTAAATTATAATCCTGACTTAGTTGAGTCACTGCTATCTTCTAAGGATTTTCTGCATACTGGTGGCTTTGCTATGACTCAGTGTATGCTATTTAATGATTTCTTATTATTAAGTCGAAAATTGTCACCGCTACAAAAAAAGCAGCTATCGCAATTCGTTTCCGATTCTTGGAATTTTATTTGGTATGAATTTAAACAAACTGGAGAAGTTGATGATTATATAGATTTAATATTGAATTTAGAACATTTGAATGTAAAAATAAATAAATTTAATTTTGGTTCAGAGTATGGAGATCTTAATGATAAAGTTTATAATAATAACCTTTATCAATTGAATGCTATCAATATCACGAAATTATTATTATATTTGGATTCTTCTTTGAATGAAAATGATATTAAATACCGAAATTTTACTATTATCAATTCTGATAATAAATTTAGTTACCTACTGGATTATGTTAACGAAAATTTGGAAGATTACCTTAAAATTATTGTTGAACAGTCTGACGGTGTGATTAGAGATGATGTAAAATATATCTATGCTATTCTTAATCATGCAAATGTTTCAGATGAGATTAAAGTAGAGTATCTGACTTGTGTTAGTGATAACATTTTAGAATTATCGAAAATTAATAACATATTAATTGGGGACAAAGCAATTGAACTCAATAAAGCAATCTTTAATACTAAAAATATTTTAGACTACTTCATTGAACATGAAGAATGGAATGAAATCTTGATAAATTTTGTAAATTCTAAAGAGAAGCTTAAATTTGATAATAATGCTTTTAAAGAACTATCTAATGAAAATCAGGAAAAATTCTTTGAAAAAACGGTAAAGTGTAACGCTATAGAGAATAAACATTATCGAGTTGTCTTGTCTTCACTCGGCTGGTTTTACAACTCTCTACCAGAAGATCTTGATGATGATAAGATTTATATTTTGATAGAGAGTGGTACTATCTCAAAAGAGTTTGAAGTAACTGTTCTTTCAGATTTAAGAGATAACTATCCCGAAAGTGTTATTAAATATATTCTAAAATATCTAGATGGCTATATTGAAAATATAGATGATTGCTACAATGAAGATGAAATTTTAGAAATCTTGGGACAAAAAATTCCTTTTGAAAAAGCCCAAGTACTAGTCGATAGCTTTAATGCAACTATTAGTGTTAAAGATAAGAATTACAGTTCAGAATTGATAGCATATATTCTAAAAAATAAATTTGATGATGAAGATTTGCCAATGATCTTGAAAGAATATCAAGCATTCGATAAGATTGCTCAGGATGTTATTATACAAAAAGGAACAGAAAATATAAAAGCAATTTTAGACAAATTTTATTCTGTCGAAAAAAATCTGCTTCTATCTTTAATGCAAGATCGTAATATTAACTTAGAAGATAGACGCTTACTTTATAGTAGAAATATCCCACATAATAATGTAGAGAAATTATTTGAAGATCTGCATTTTCTAAATTTATTTGAAGAGTATAATCAAGTTATTCAAGAAGTTAGAGAGCATAATAACCCCAAAATTCTCGCTTTAGAGTACAATAAACATATTCTAGATTTTTTACAAGATAAAGGTTTTTTTAAATCATTTAGGGTAGATTCACATAATGATAATTACTATAGAATTTATAGCTTTAGAAATAGTTAAAAATTGACAAATGTACGGAAAGAGAACTTACATATGACAAACCAAAACATCCCCAAAATCAGATTTAAAGGGTTTGACAATAATTGGGAAACTGGTATTGAACTAAACGATACTATTGAAAAACAATTTAAAGGTAAAGCAAGACAAGAACAACTTAATGAAGGAGTTGTTATGTATCTCGATGCAAATACTTTAAACGGAAATACTCCATTTCTGTCTAATGCTGAGGCTGATACAGATTCTAAAGATATATTAATTATGTGGGATGGCTCAAATGCTGGTAAAGTCTTTACTGGTTTTGAGGGAGCACTAGGCTCAACATTAAAAGGTTACAAAGTAAAAGATGAAAATGATTCTTATTTTATTTTTAATTACCTTGTGAAATATCAGAAAAAGATTTATGAGCAATATCGCACCCCAAATATCCCTCATGTTATAAAAAACTTTACGGAAGTATTCAAAGTTTCTCTCCCTTCCCTCCCCGAACAATCCGCTATCGGTACTCTCTTCCAAACGCTTGACGAGCTGTTATCTGCCTATAAGGATAATTTGGCCAACTATCAAGCCTTTAAGGCGACCATGTTGACCAAGATGTTTCCAAAGGCAGGACAGACCACGCCTGAAATCCGCTTAGATGGGTTTGATGGCGAGTGGGAGGAGAAGAAGTTAGGAGAATTAGCTGAAATCGTTCGTGGTGCTTCTCCTAGACCTATCCAAGATCCAAAATGGTTTGATGGATCATCAGAGGTTGGCTGGTTGCGTATTTCTGATGTTACAAATCAAAATGGAAGAATTTACGATCTTGAGCAACGAATTTCAGAATTAGGTCAAGAGAAAACTAGAGTACTCAAAGAACCGCATTTATTATTGAGTATAGCAGCATCTGTCGGAAAACCAGTGATCAATTATGTGCAGACTGGTGTACACGATGGCTTCCTAATTTTTCTTAATCCAATTTTTGATAAAGAATTCATGTTTCAATGGTTGGAAATGTTCAAAGATGGTTGGAATAAATATGGTCAATCTGGAAGTCAAGTAAACTTAAATAGCGATATTGTAAAGAATCATAAACTAAAAGTACCGACTCTTAACGAACAACATGCCATCGGCGCTTTCTTCGCTAACCTTGACGATTTAATTTCATCTTACCAAGCCAAAATTACTGAGCTTGAAACTTTGAAGAAAAAGCTCTTGCAGGATATGTTTGTATAAGATAGAGAGGAGACCTTAAAATGGTAGTTACAGAATTTCAACGCGAAACTAAGGGAAACAAGCCAGTTATTGCCTTATGTTACGATTTTGATAAAACTTTATCACCAGATGATATGCAGGCACAAGGATATATTCAGACTGTTCAATCTGACGGACAAGATATGGTAGGTGATTTTTGGAGAGAGTCCAATGGTTTAGCAACGGATAATGACATGGATAAAAATCTTGCTTACATGTATACAATGAAAAAAAAGGCTCGTGGGCAACTTTTATTTACTAAGGAAAAATTAGTTGAATATGGTTCAAAAGTTGAGTTATTTTCTGGTGTTGATAACTGGTTTGAGAGAATTCGAAAATATGGTGAAGACAGAGGAATAATTATTGAACACTATATTATTTCTTCAGGTTTGAAAGAAATGATTGAAGGAACCTCGATTGCAAAAAGCTTTAAAGAAATTTATGCTACATCATTCTATTTCGATGATGATGGAGTTGCAGTTTGGCCAGCTCAGGTCGTGAATTATACTAATAAAACTCAATTCTTATTTCGAATTTCTAAGGGGGTGTTAGATGTAAATGATGAAGCAGTTAACGATTCATTTGCTCCAGATGAGATTCGAATACCCTTTAGAAACATGATTTATTTTGGAGACAGTGATACTGATATTCCTTGTATGAAGTTAGTAAACTCTCATGGAGGCTATTCAATTGGAGTTTACAATCCTGACGAGAATGACGAAAGAAAAGCAAAGAATAAGGTTTATAAGATGATAAAAGATAATCGTATTAGTTATTTTGCTTCAGCTGACTACTCTGAAAACAGTGAACTTGATGAACTTGTTAAATTAATCATTGATAAAACAGTATATAATGAAAAACTTTATTCTAAAATGTTTGCTAATAAAAAAGAAGCTATAACACATGTTAGACCCCAAGATGAACAAGAGAAGGCAGATTTAATTGATGCATTAGAAAGCAGCGGTAATTTTAAAAATACCCATAGTGTGATCAGAAAATTATCTAAGTTTACGAACTGGCAGCCTGATGAAATTGAGGATCTTTTTTCTATAGCGAAGATTAACAGTCAAGTTCGATATATTCTTGAAGATAAGGATATTAAGGACTTTTATGAGAAACTCTTCGAGGAAGTTTCACCTAACGATAAGAACGCCATTGAGATTAGAGAGATACTTAATAAAAAGACAGGTGACATCTAAGTATAGGTAAATGAATTCTGATAACGAAATTGGGGATAAATATATGGTATCGGTTACGCAAAGAATTAGTGCAATCAAGCAGCCTAGAGGTGGTTATCTACCTTCAAAAATGTTTGCTGTTCGAGAGTTAACAGATAGTAAAGAACTAAATGAGGTTGAAAATCTTCATGCAGTCCTTATCGGAATCTGTGTTGATTATCTGACAAGATTGATGAATGGTGCTGCCAAAGAAGAGGCTTTTAGGGTTTCTTTGATTGGTGCTATGTTAATTCGAAAGCAAGAGATAGCTGCTAAACTTTTGGATGAAATTACAGGTCTTGATGATTCCTCGATTATTAATGCTTGTCGATTATCTGGTTTTGATGTCGTCTATAGAGCAGGTAGCGCAAGGTACAAGCCTGTTGAGGAGATTAGTCCAGATAAGGCAACTATTGACAATATTCGGATTATGGTTGAGAGGAGTCTGGCATTTCTTGAAGAATTTGGACCAGTTAAAAAAGATGGCTTCACTTTTGAAGGGGGCTATACCGACACTATTGATAGTGGTGATGGGGACTTTTTAACTGAAGATACTTTGTGGGATTTTAAGGTATCTAAGTCTGCTATCAAGAAGGAACAAACGCTTCAGCTACTCGTCTACTATCTTATGGGGATAAATTCGGTTCATGGTGAATTTCAGATGATAGATAAACTGGGAATTTTCAATCCTAGACAAAATAAGATTTACTTGTTGGAAATTGATAGGATTTCTGACGAAACAATTGAGCTAGTTTCCAATGAAGTCATAGGATATTAATCATCTTATTAACTTGACCAGCTGAACAGATCTGCCATTTTCAATAAAACAAGAAAAGGAAAATATAGGTAAAAAATAGTGAAAAATCCGCTCAAAATCCGCTTATTTTGTGAGCGGTGGTTAATGATTTTTAAATCAACAATAATTACAAGAATTAGAAAGACATACACATGGAAGAAACACAAACCTCTGCAGCGCTCTATCAAGCGCTGTGGAACTCAGCGGATATTCTCCGCTCCAAAATGGATGCCAACGATTACAAGTCCTACCTGCTTGGGATGGTTTTTTATAAGTACTTGTCGGACAAGCTCCTTCTCTTTGTAGCAGAGACCATGGACGAAGAAACTGATGATCTGCAGGAGGCGCTTGCCATCTACAGCAAGTATTATGATGATGTCGATATGCACGAAGACTTGATTGAGGTCGTCAAAAATGAGCTCAGCTACGCGATTGAACCCCAGCTAACCTTCACAGCTCTGGTCAACCGTATCAATGACGGAAGCTTCCAGCTGGAAGATTTGGCACAAGGCTTCCGCAATATCGAGCAGGACGATGAGCTCTTTGAAAATCTCTTTGAAGATATTGACCTTTACTCGAAAAAGCTAGGCGCAACACCGCAGAAACAAAATCAAACTATCGCTTCGGTCATGAAAGCTTTGGCTGTCCTTGATGTAGCTGCGCATGCTGGTGATATGCTGGGGGATGCCTATGAATACTTAATCGGCCAGTTTGCGACAGACTCAGGTAAGAAGGCAGGGGAGTTTTACACCCCTCAGCCCGTCGCCAAACTCATGACCAGAATCGCCCTTTTAGGACGCGAAGGCAAGAAAGGTTTTACCCTTTACGACGCCACCATGGGATCGGGTTCGCTCCTGCTCAATGCCAAGAAATACAGCCATGAGCCGAATACCGTTTCTTATTATGGTCAGGAGCTCAATACCTCCACCTACAATCTGGCGCGTATGAATATGATTCTGCATGGGGTGCCGATCGAAAACCAGTATCTCCACAATGCTGATACTTTGGATGATGACTGGCCAACGACAGAGCCGACCAACTTTGATGGCGTTCTGATGAATCCGCCCTACTCAGCTAAGTGGCCAGCAGACAGTGGTTTCTTGCAGGATCCCCGTTTTTCAGCTTTTGGAGCTTTAGCGCCTAAATCCAAGGCAGATTTTGCCTTTTTGCTGCACGGTTATTATCATCTGAAACAAGACGGGGGTGTCATGGCCATCGTCCTACCGCATGGTGTTCTTTTCCGAGGCAATGCTGAAGGGAAAATTAGGAAGCACCTCTTGGAAGAAGGGGCCATTGATACGGTGATTGGCCTGCCGTCAAATATCTTTTTCAACACCAGCATTCCAACTACAGTCATTATTCTCAAGAAAAATCGCACCAACCGTGATGTCTTCTTCATCGATGCCTCCAAGGAATTTGACAAGGGAAAAAATCAAAACCTGATGACAGATGCTCATATCGAGAAGGTTTTAGAGGCTTACAAAAATCGCCAAAATATAGATAAGTTTGCTCATCTGGCCAGCTTTGAAGAGATTAAAGAAAATGACTTCAATCTCAACATCCCCCGTTATGTGGATACCTTTGAAGAGGAAGAAGTGGCACCTCTAGCTGAGATTGTGGCCAATATCAACCGAACCAACCAAGAAATAGCGGACAAGTCTTCTGCACTGATGGATATGCTCGGCCAGCTTAAAGGCACCACACCAGAAGCCAATCAAGATCTCCAAGCACTCCTTAACAACTTTAAAGGCTAAGAACAGATGAAAAAGCAGCTGTCTGTGAACTACAGCGACAGATATCAGCTATAATCTGGAGGAAAATAAATGACTTATTCTTATCAAAACCCATACACCTACTTATCAGGACAGCTCACAGATAAAAAACTAATTCAAGCAGGCTTTACTGAAAACACCTATGACACAGGGACAGTTTCACTGAACTATATCGTCGGACCGAACAAGGGACCGAGTTTGCTGCTTCTTCCTGCTCAAATGGGAATGTGGGAGAGCTACAAAAAAGTCTTGATCCCGCTGTCTCGGCATTTTCATGTCTATGCTGTGGATATCAGAGGACACGGAAAATCAACATGGACACCGGGACATTATTCGTGGAAAATTGTGGGAGCCGATTTAAAAACTTTCATTGAAAATGTGATTCAAGAACCTGTAATCATCAGCGGTAATTCTTCTGGCGGAATATTAGCATTGTGGTGTGCAGCCAATATTCCTGATTGGGTAGCCGCTATTGTCCTGGAGGATGCTCCTGTCTTTTCGGCGGAAATGCCGCGTTTTAAAGAAAAGGACCGATTTGTCTATAACGGCTTGAAACATCTTGTTGAACAGATCGGCACTATTGAAAACAGAGACTTGGCAGACTACTTTAAAGGTATGGAAATACCGGCCTCTGACAAACGGATAAAAAGAATCCCAGACTGGTTTGTCAGCTGGCTTTCCAAAAAAATCAGACGTTTTCAGGATGCTCATCCCAATATGCCGGTAGAAGTTGCCTTCCCAGATAGTTTAAGATTACTGATTAAATCGTTATCCATGTTTGATCCAGATTTTGCCAGAGCCTTTGTCGATGGCCGCTTCTACGATGGCATCAGCCATGCAGAAGCCCTAAAACAGACTGCCTGCCCTATCCTTTTCTTACACGGAGAATGGAAGAGAGATAAGCGTTACGGCTTGATCGGTGCATTAGATGATGATGATATCAAACATCTTACAGAATTGGCACCGCAAACTATTTATAAAAAAATTTCTGCTAATCATGTCATCCATTCTTTTAAACCGAAAACATTTGTTAAAGAAGTAACTGCATTTTACAAAAGTCAAAAAAACTCAAACCAACTCAAAAAGCCTGTGAAATAACATTTCCAGGCTTTTTATGCTGCTTATAGTGAGACTTTATTTGATGGATTTCAGCCTATCAATCTCCCTTTCATAAAACGCAATCTTCTCCACCAGTTTTTCTCTATTTTTCAGCAAGCTATCCATATTGCTATCTAAAACGCCTAAATGAGACTTTAACAGCTCTAATCTGTCAGCATAGGTACGGTCGCCTTCTAAGCGTAAATCAGAATATCTTTTAATTTCCTTAATAGGCATCCCAACTTTTTTCAAGCGTTGAATAAACTGTAACCATCTATAATCTTTCTCATCATAATAGCGTCTGTTCCCTTCATCACGTTTTGGGCTGACCAGACCTTCTTTTTCATAATATCGCAGTGTATGTATACTAAGTTTTGTCAGTTCTGACATTTTGCCAATTGAATAACGCATTTTTTCTCCTTTTGACTTGATCTAGAGTTAACTCTAGGTGCTATCATTAGTATAACGTAAAAAGGAGGAATTGGAAAATGTCAGCCACTTTAAAACAATATGTCTGTATCACTGGAGCCAGCTCCGGCATCGGTTTGGAAGCCGCAAAAGCTTTCGCCGGTCTTGGCTTTCATTTAATCTTAGTCGCAAGACGCCAAAAACAATTAGAAGACCTGAGAAAAGAAGTGCTGCAGCAATACCCTGATTTGGACATTCTTGTAAAAAGCCTTGATTTATCGATTCCAGACAATGCCTATCAGCTGTACAACAGCTTAAAAAGCTTCCATGTCACTGTTTGGATTAACAATGCTGGATTTGGAAATTATGACAGCGTTGCTCATCAAAATCTAGAGAAAATTTCTGCAATGATTCATCTGAATATTGAAGCTTTAACCCTATTATCCAGCCTTTATGTCAGGGATTACCAAGATATTGACAACAGTCAGCTGATCAATATTTCTTCCCGAGGAGGCTATATGTTGGTCGATAATGCTGTTACTTACTGTGCAACAAAATTTTATGTCAGTGCATTTACGGAAGGACTGGCATTAGAAATGAAGAACCGCCATCATAAATTGCAGGCAAAGGTACTTGCTCCTGCTGCAACCAAAACAGAATTCGGGAAAGTGGCCACTGATTCCAGCAGCTACAATTATGATGAACATTTCAAGCAGTATCACTCTGCTAAAGAAATGGCTGATTTCCTCATTCAGCTCTATAAAAGCGATAAAACTGTCGGCCTCGTTGATGTCAAAGATTTCAGCTTCCACCTCAGTCAGCCTCTCTTTAATCATTAAGATTATTGCATATCACGGAGGACTTGCCTCAGTCAACATGATGTCTCGTAAAACAACATCTGGGATTATATGAAACACATAATACTTTTATATACTTTATCCATTGGAACAATTTATTAAGTGCACATATTTTTTAAACTTTTTATATTTTTTTTGATAGTAGCTTACATACTTACTTTGGGGTTTAAGTGGGATCATGGTCAGATAATCGCTGCTAACTGGAGTTTGTAAATATTTATAACCAATAATTATTGAACCATGAACTGACATCACATTTAAATTAAACGTATTGATAACCCTGTTAAATACATTTGCCAATATTAATAACCATAAATCATTTCTTGCTCCGCCACCAACAACATTAATTGATCCTGCCAAGGGGATATTTTGCTCTTCATACAGAAGTTTTAAAGCAAATGCAATCCCTTCAAAAATTGATAATCCCATTTTTTTTGATGAAGCTGTTAAATCTAATTCTTGAAAAGAACCTAAGATATTTCGATTCTTTAAAATGTACTTTTCGCCAGCAAAATATGGTATAAATATAACTTTATTGCTAACAATGTCTTTTTCTGAAATGTCAGATAGTCTTAAATATTCATTATTGCGAGTAATTTCATTTTTCCACCATTCAATTATTTCTCCGCAAGTAGATAGAGAAGTCTGGCTAATAATTTTTAAACCGTTCTCGCTGCCAAATAATATATTTTTTCCAACATTTGACAGGTTTTTTATTTCGCTTAATACTACACCAGAAGTCCCTAAGGAAATAGTTAAATTTGACTTACTAAATTCATTTATAAAGGCCATAGTAGCAGCATTATCTCCTGTACCTACCACCACAGCTACATCATTGTGTAAGTGAAATCTTTTTTTTAATGAGGCACCTAAAAATGAAACCCTTTTATCTGAATTTTTTATTTCTGGAAATATCCTATTTGGGAAACCATAATGTTTTATTATCTTATCAGACCATTTTTTTGTTGCTAAATCCATTAAACATGATGTTGAAGCATCACAATAATCTGTTACAGCCTCACCAGTAAGTATATAGTTAATGTAGTCTTTAACCATACACATCTTAGCAATTTTTTTGTATTCTTCTGTCTTATATTTCTTTAGCCATATTAGATTAGCTAAGGGACTGCCAGTAGAAATTATATTAGCATTTTTTGTCATCCCAAGAGTATTAATCAGAACATCCCTTATTTCGGGAATTTGATTAATTGTTCGTCTGTCATTCCATAATATAGCATTCCTAAAAGTATCACCATCTGAATCAAGAAATACAGTACTATGCATCTGAGCAGTCGTGCAGATAACTTTAATATTATCAGCAAAATCTGAATTAAATATTTTTTCCAACTCATCAAGTATAATTTTTTTCCACACTTTTGGATCCATCTCTACATACCCCTCGCTAGGGTATACTAGATCATATGCTATTGAATTAGCATACACTGTATTTAAAGACGAATCGCTCACTAAAAATTTTACCGATGAAGTCCCTATGTCAAGCCCTAAAACTAATTTTACAGTCATAAAATCACCAAAATTATTTTTGATTAATATTATTTGAAATCGTTACAACACTTTCCGAAACAGCTTTTATAGCTAATTTAGATAATGACTTTACATCAAATGCATTATGATTTTTTTCGTAGGCTTTTCCAAAAGTTGATATGAAAACTTTTCTCAAGTCAGAACCATAGTTTACTTTAATTAAGTTGCTTCCACGAGCTTTTCTAACGTCATCAAAAGGAATTCCTGAACCGCCGTGTAATACTAATGGAACCGTACTCACTGAGGCTATTTCTTTGAGCAGCTCAAAATCAATATTTGGTTCTTTGGCTAAGCCGTGAACATTGCCAACGGATACCGCTAATAGATCACAGTTAGTTTGCTCTAAAAATAAGCCTACATCTTCTGAATTAGTTTTCCCTTCTTTATTCAAAGCCTCAGCCTCTTCTTTTCCACCTATCGCGCCTAACTCCGCTTCAACTGGGATATTAAAGTAATGGCAGTATTCTGTAACTTTCTTTACTTCTTCAATATTTTCTTCAAGTGGTAAATGTGAAGCATCAATCATAATTGAAGTAAAACCGGCATCAATACACGCTTTAACATCATCAAAAGATTTACCATGATCCAGATGCAGTACAATAGGGACATCTACATTTAGATCTTTCATTGCAAACCTGACCATATCAACAATAATTTGAGGACTTGAAAGCTCCAAATTATTCGACGAAATTTGAATATACCCTCCACGCCCGGAATTTTGTAAACCTTTTATGATCCCATATGTTAACTCATAATTAGTTGTATTAAAACACGGCAGTACAATCCCTTTTCCTTTTGCATATTCCATCAATTTGAAACCATTAATTAAATTCATATTATTTTCCTCACATCATTCTAAGCCACTAAAAATTTCTTTTAATAAACTTTCTCTATCTTCATTTTTTGTGAGAACACTGGAAATTCCAGTACCGTCAACACCTAATGAAATCAATCTTCGGACATCATCACCACAAGTAATCCCAGCTCCTTCCATGATTAATATATCTTCATCAACTTTTTTAATCGCATCTATGGTTTTTGCTATATAAGATTCATCACTGGTTTGTCCTGTACTGATTAAATTATATGGTTCACATAAAATAATATCTGGATGCATATGAGCAAGAATTTCGGCTTCTTTTTCAGTATCAGCACAAACAATAGTTATTATACCTAATTCTTTAGCTCGTTTAACCGATAAAACTAATTCTCTGAACTCCATTGGACACTCCATGTGATTCATAAATGTTGCTCCAACACCATAGTATTTTAAACTTTCTAATAATGTTCTGCCCATTCCTCTTCCTGGACCAAACCCATCAGCTGTCTGTGCTGTAACAATAAGATTTTTAGTGTTTTTAACAATTGTTGGCAAATCAATCGCTGGCGCAACAAAGAAAAATGTTGCACTGCTGTCTTTTACAATTTTATCAACTAATTTTGCGAGATTTAATAACTCTTCGCCATATAAATACGCTTTAGGACTAACTGTAAAAAAAGGACTTCTAACTTTTTGTGTCATCTGCTCACCTCTCAATACCAAAGTATAATCTATGAAGAAGTTTCTGAAACTTCTTCATAGATCATGCTATTGTTTTTATTTTCTGTTCCTTTATTTTTTCAGCGCAACCTTGAATTGCTTTAATAAATTTATCTTCATTACTACTATTAATGATTTGATCAATGTTTTTCCCAACAATATCATCTTTCTTTTTGAATTTTGAGAAATTAGTATATCCATACAAATATTTACATTCTGTTATTGTTCCATTATAGTCAGTGACTATAATCATCATTACTTTTCTAAAAATATTAACTTTTTTAACTACGGCCCCCATGAACCTCTCTTTTCCTTTATACATTTTTTTCAAAGTAACAATTTCGTTATTGACTTTTTTAAAATAATAATATGAAGATAAGGCATTTAGACTCCATAACAATAAAAGAAAGAGTAATGCAATAAAAGGGTTACTTAACATGACAAACTCCTTTTATAAACCAAATGAAAATAAATATCCAATTATGACTGCAAAAGGACCAGTTATTAGTTTACTAAATAGAAATGCAGGCACTCCTGCTTCAATAGTTTCCGGTTCGGCTTCCATCAATGTCAAACCAACAGGTACAAAATCAGCACCAACCTGAGCATTAACAGCATACATTGCCGGCAGTGCGTATTGAGGGGGAATAACTCCAGCACCAATTTGGTTACCAACTAATACACTCATGACTTGAGCAAGAATAGCCCCTGGAACAATAAGCGGAGACAAAAATGGGATACTGCATATTAAGGCTAACAGTAACAATCCCCATAAACTTCCAGCTAATGGCGTGAGTACGTTAGCGATAATTTGAGCAAAACCCGTATAATTAATTATCCCAATTAATACTGAGACAAAAAGCATAAATGGAATAATATTTTTTAGCATGTTGTCTACTGTCTCACGCGCTGCAGAATAAATAATGTTAATAGCATTACCTACACCTACACCAATTTTATTGACAATATCCATCACGCTGTTTTTATTTTTTTGTCCTATTTCTGATGCGGCATACTTTTCTCTAGCTTCCTTTGTGATACTTTTTCTTTCAGAAGTTTTATCTGAATTCGAACTATTTTGTGCAGAAACAGTAATTGGCTCATCATCTGCAAGTTCAATATTTTCCTCTTTAACACCTGATACAAAAATCTCTTCTTTAATATACTGTGCTAAAGGGCCGGATGGCCCGCCGCGTTTTACATTGATAGTAGGAATACCTAATTTAGGATAAGTTCCGCATCTAGCAACTCCGGCACAATCAATAACGGCACAAAAAACCTCATCTGTATCAGCCGGAGTAGAAAATTGGTCAACAACTTCAGCTCCGCTTAACTCACCAATTTTTTTCGCAACTGGATTAATACCTCCTGTTGTAACACATAAAACATATTTTCTGTTGCCTGTTGGGGCGACAATTAAAGGACCGCCCCAACCGCCTTCACCTTTACTAACTTTAACTGCATTAGTCATAACTTTTCCTCCAAACAATTATGCTTTTTGACGTTTTTTAAAGAAAATTGCTAACTTTTCAGTAACAATCCCTCGCATTAAAATAACAACAAAACCACTCATCAAAAATCTTAACGCTAATTCACTTGTATTTCCTAGCGATTCATATCCTGATGAAATACCTAGCCAGACAAATAATTCAGAAGCATTTGCATGGGGAAATAGACCAGTGATAGGATGCAGCATTGAAACTGTTGCATCATAAAATCCTGGCTTGTATTCCTCTTCTAAAAATGTCCCAAAAGTATAGCACATGGGATTGGCAAAGAAAAAGCAAGCTAAAAATGGCAGAACAGTATACCGCAGAATTGTATACTTTGTTAACTTTCTCATGAATCTCTGTACTCTATCCTTACCAATAAATTGAATCAGTGCATTAACAGTCAAAATCATTACTGCCACTAAGGGGATTAAATTAGTAATAAAACTTACAAATTGATCAGCAGCAGCCTGAAAAAGTCCTGTAAAGTGATCAGCTAGCGAAATCAAAAAATCCATTTTTTTCTCCTTCCTTTATAAGCAACCAATTTGACATATACAACTATAGATGTTAATATATGAGTATGTACAACTTATCTATAGTATAAATCAACCGTTTTCATTTGTCAATATTTTAAAGGAGGTTTTTATGAATATTTATGAAACAGAAATTTTGTCCATTGGAAATGATGCTTTTTCCTTTTTAAGCGAGAATATGTTAATATTATTTGGAGAGCATGTTCCTCCTGAATTAATGGATTTTTGTTTTAAGATTAAAGTAAATCAAATAACAGGTTCTATTGAACCAGGTATGTCCATGCATTTTGGTGATAAGAGTTATCTGATTACTTCAGTAGGTGATGATGTCCTTGATAATTTAAATAATTTAGGACATGTTACAGTAAAATTCGATAATGCCATTAATGCTGAATTACCTGGGACTATTCATCTAAGAGCAAGCACTGCTCCACTACCACAAGTTGGAGATAAAATTATAATAAATTAGTTATATCTATGTGAGGTTTAATATGAAGCTTAATCGAGAGTCCCTTGTTCCTTTATATGAGCAAATAAAAGATTCAATACGTAAAAACATTCAAAATAACAACTGGAAGAAAGGAACAAAAATCCCGTCCGAAAATTCTTTGATGAAAGATTTAGGAGTAAGTAGGGGTACAATCAGAAAAGCTATCTTAGAGCTTGTTGATGAAGGAGTTCTCGTTCAAAAACAAGGGTTGGGGACTTTTGCCTCAAGCGAGAATTTTGCTATTCCTTTAACAGAAGGTTTGCATTCTTTCTATGAACATATGAAATCTCAAAATATTTCTTTTGAAACAACTATATTAAATAAAGAAATACAAGTAGCCAATGATGAAATCATCCGTTTAATGAAACTTAAACCTGGATCAGCTGTATTTTTCTTAGAAAGAATACGTACAATTGATGATGAAGTCGTTATGCTAATTCAAAATTATATAAACTTACTGCTTGCACCCAATATCATGTCTGAAGATTTCATTAACAATGGCTTATTTAATATTATTGAGCGTCAAACAAAAAAACGTGTTGCTTATAGTGAAACACGTTTTGCTGCAGTAGAATCAAATCAAATTCAATCTAAGCACTTTAAAATTAAATTAGGCAGCCCTTTGCTTTTTCAAGAACAATTAGTCCATTTAGATGATACTTCCATTGTTGAGTTAGGACGAGTATGGTTAAAATCTAATAGATTTTACATTGGAACTACAATGAGAAGAACGTACTAATTGAGACTGGGCAAAAGTCCCAGCTTCAATACTCCTATAAATTTAGCCTTCAGTCTATTACCTTTCAATTTAAATACTGTTATAGTCTTTATGATGGGAAGGAGGGCTTATCTTTTTCTGCATAATAAAACAGCCACCCTATCCAACTGTGAGTTGATGGAAATTATGATTAACGGGTGGTGTTTTATTTGTTTCGCGGAGCGAGACGGACTAAAAGTCATACAATAAGGAAAAACGTGATTTGTTCGAAATCACGTTTTTCCAATCTCTTTTATATCCACTTTTAAGCCGATTCATCTATTCGTTTTAAAATAGATGTTGTAGTAGAGATACAGGCTAAAAAGCAACAGCGGAATGCCTCCCAGTAATCCTATCGGCAGCGGGCCGAAAATTAAATCATCCTTGAAAGCAGCGTTCAAAAAGTACAGGCCAAATACAGCCGCATTGGCTGAACCGTGCATAAGAGAAGGTCCCCAAATACTTCCAGTCCTGACAAAAATCCAGTCAAGCAGAATCCCAAAACAAACAGTAAAAACCAGAAATAAAAGACCGCCCAGAACAGGATAGCCCCAGTAATCTGTTCCGTATTCATAGCCAAAAAGCATTATCGGCCAATGCCACACTCCCCAAATCAGTCCTGAATAAATGATCCCCTTTTTAGGCCCGTATTTTTCTTTCAGATAAGTATGCATGAAACCGCGCCAGCCCACTTCTTCACCTAGTGCAAATAACATATTAATAAATGGTGCATAGGTCATTGCAGATATAACCGACAGATAAGCCAGAACCTGCGGCGTCAGACCTTGAGCTTTTAAATCTGCCGACTGCTCACCGGTGTACTGGGACATAAGGTATGAAGCATTGCTGTCGAAGGCCTGCGGTTTGATGAGAAAGTAGATTGCTGCCCCTAAGACTGCTAAGATAACCGGTAAAAACCAGGCTGTTAAGAAAAACAGCCATTTTTTGTCCTTTAAATGAATCTGCCAGCCCATATCTTTTAAAGGCATCTTAGCCGTCAGCACCCCCAAAAAAGGGCTGTACATAGCAAGGAGCAAAAGAACAGTATAAAACAAATTAGCGCCGCTGCTTTGATAAAAGAATCCTGCACATATTTGCAAGATCCAGGCCGGTACAAAAGCTGAAAATAAATAGATATGAAATGCTTTCGTTTTATTCATTGCTGCCCCCTTTCTTCAAACGGTTCAGTCTAAAGGAATAGACAGCCGGAACTAAAACCATGACAGCCAGCAGCACTGCCAGTACATAAGGGAAAAGAATCTGTATAAAACCTTCCACAAAAATCATAAAACCGCAGATCACCCAGATTTTTCCAGCCAATCGATGTGTTTTATTCCAATTTTCCTCATCATCTAAGGTCCACGGCAGTCTGATGCCGATAGAATAATTTTGCCTCATTTTAGGCATATAATTACCGAAACCCATAGCTAAACAGCCCAGCAGCAAGCCTGATAAAAGCATTGGATTGAGCAGCAAGCCAAAAAAAGGACTGTAAATCGCAGCCATCACCCAAAGAGATACCAAAGGAACAATCCAGTAAATGAGCGAAGCTATTTTAGGACTGATATTTCTAGATTTGGGATCATAAGATGTGAGATAAAGGCAAAGAAGATGGAGCCCTAGAAGAAAAAGAGGCAGACCAAAGACAGTGATTGTTTTGCTGGTAAAACCGTTGGCATTGCCGTTAAAATCAAAATGAGTCGCTATAGTATCAGGCAGCTGCGGCCAGTAAACAATACCCACCAATACCGGCAACAGAATAACAAAGGATGTCAGAATTACTTTTTCTTTATTGATTTTCATCATTGCTGCCCCCCTTTAAATCAATTAACCAGGCCATCACATCTTCTAAAACAGATGTGTTTAACTCATAATAGATAAAGTTCTTTTCTTTCGTCTCTTGCACCAAGTCAGCTTTTTTCAAAATACTGAGGTGATGGGAGATTGTGGCACCTGCCAGATCAAAGTGACTGGATATGTCCCCTGCCGACAGTCTGCCCGCTTTCAAAAGCTCCAAAATGTCTCGTCTGATAGGATTTGACAAAGCTTTGAACGTTGTTGCAAAGCGCATCTCTCCCCTCCTTATCAAGATACAAAGGCCGTTAAGAAATCCGTATGAAAATAGGGAAAGACGAGCGATAACTTGCATCGCGACGGACTTCATCTTTTTCACTAGGATTTTAGGCCGTGTTCAATTCTCAAGTTATTTCGAAAATTTTCTAAATAGATTATAGTCTTCTTGTGGTATTTTGTCAATACACAGTCCTCAAAATTTTAACTGAGACAGCCGAGAAAAGCGACAGCTTTCTCAATAAAATAATACAGCACCCCTTAGAACAGATAAAAATCCATTCTTCGTGGCGCTGCATAAAGTTAGCTGCTTTTATATCTTATTTGTAAATATAGGTTCAGGAATCTCTTGGGCAACAGGACACAAATAACCTTATCTTTTAAAAACAGCAAAAGCACTCGTGTTGCAATACGTGCGAGTTTGGGACAGATAAAACAATAAGTAGCATTCCCCCCTACTGTTTCCAGCATTGCCCGCTAAATCCCCCCAGCCAGCTCCACAAACACCTTCCAGATAAAAGTAATTATCCAATAAAAATGTGAAAGCCGCTATCAATCATTAGACTAATTTTTCCACCATCACAGTCAATATGATACTGAGCATCAAAGTTAACAAGGGAGTGACAATCTAGTAAAAACTGCTTTGGAATAGGTGAAATCGAAAGTGTAAAGGGGAATAGAAAATACTAAAGCTTGACTTAAAAACTTTTCCCCAGCCATTATTTTAAACCTTTAAACGAGTCCACCTTAATCTGTTTAATGTTAATCCCCTTATCTTCAAGAAGAAACGCCTTCATCGCTTCAACATCATCAGGCTGACCAGCTAAGAGGTAGATAGCCTTACTGCCATATTTCTCTGCAGCCTTTCCTAACTCATCTTTACTTTGAGAAAAGCTAGCACTGGTTTCATAGCTAAATTGGGAGACTTGTCTGGCTAATGCTGCTAGTTCTTCATCAAAAACAGTAACGCCCTTATCCAGATGGTTCAAGGTAATCGTGCGCCGACCGGCCCATTGTCCGGCAATCGGTCGCAAAGCTGAGATACCAACATCAGATGCGAAGCAAACCAGCGGTTCTTGCCCGTCTCCAACTGGCAAATGTGAATCTTGCCAGCTCATCTCAACTTTTGCACCAACTGGCAGACTGGTTAAAGTTGTCTTATAAAGGCTGCCGCTGTTGTGCGTTAAAATAAGAATTTCGCTTTCATCACTATTAGAAGCGATTGTCAGCCAGCGAGTTTTTTGTCCACTTTCGTTAACTTCAGGTAATTCAAACTTAGCAAAGGAACCAGCTTCCCAAGCCATATCCTCAGGTTTTGTTAGGTGAATAAGATAAATATCTCCGCTGGGATTCTCAATGGATTTGACTGATAACGATTGACTTCGTCCAAGAAAAGCAATAACGCCCCAAGTAATTAGGCAGCCAACAAATCCTACTGAAAGAATAGATACGACAATAGTTATCATTTTAGAACGTCCTTTCATGTTTTTCTCCTTAAAAATATCTGCTAATCCCACAATTTAAAAGACAGCCAAACAGCAAGAGCAAGGATAGGGATAAAGCCAATTATTTTAACAACGAAATCAACTTCTGTAAAACTGCAAAGATAAAGTATAAGCATTACTGCTGCCAGCCAGATGCCTGACATTTTACAAATAGACGGCAGATAAGAAATCATACAAAGACCGACAGCAAGCAAGACAATCCCTCCAGCTGTAAAGCTCATGAAATCGGGGAAGGTTAAATCAATGGGAAATAATGTTGCCCCCCAAATGACAACTAAAATTCCTATGACTGCACAAGAAATTCCTATCATTGTTAAGCCGCTCATTTTCTTTTTTCCTTGTTTATTCATATAAAAACCTCCTTTGTATTGAGTGAATATTTTTTATTATTCATTCATTTTTTCTTGAAAATAAAGGGCTGACACCCTCTATTCAAAAAGTCCTTTAACAAAATAAGTTGCCAAAAACTCAATTGTTCTGCTGATATTTGGAAAATCAACTTCTGTGATATGCGTATCCATGTAGTAGAAAAGCTGATAAACCTGTAATATTTCTTGGATTTTATCTGACGAGAACCCCTCTGCGCTCATTCTTGCACTGAATGTTTCAAGTAAAAACAGATGAAAAGGATCGCTGTCTTTGTTTTTCTCCGAGGAATAATGAGCATGCAGATAAGATGAAATGGCTGGATTATACCACTCTGACAATATTTTATTAAACGAAATCAGACTGCGTAACTTTTCAAACAGCTGGCTAACCAGATGAACTGCATCGCCCTCCCAGTCAATCTCCCGCATAAGTTTCTGGCGAATACGATTATTTTCCTCAGTATAAACAGCCAGAAAAATAGCTTCCTTAGAATCATAATAATTATAAAAAGACCCGACAGCAACCCCAGCCTGCTTGGCAATTTCAGAAATCCCTGTTGCTTTATAACCTTTTTTGGAAAAAATATCATAAGCTGCTGACTTCAATTTTTGTTTCTTATTTTCCGGCATTTTGAACTCCCTTTTAAAAATAAATGAATGAATATTTTTATCTGTTCATTCATATTTTATAATAGCTGTCTGCAGATGTCAAGTAAAACTTGCACCCTCTTCTAATCCAGTTCAAAATAAATCGGTTATCAGATACAAACAGTCAGAAACAACACGTTTACCCGTCATACATAAAAAATCTGAAGCCTTGTGCCTCAGATTTTAGAAGAAACTGTCAAAAGTTTACTGAGTACAGAGTACTAAGAATGATACTCTGAAAACGTTGCTTTAGTGTCCCTTCCTCTTTTGCTGTTTTAACTGATATTTGCGTCTCTTTTCTGCCTCACGCTGCTGTCTGCTGCGTATTCTGCTTTCTTTCTTCAGATTTTCATGCATTTCCTGCATAGCAGTCTGAGCCTTTGTTGAGACAGCAGGCTTATTTCTTGCCCTGCTTATTTCTCTCTGCAGGCGTTTAGGATTCTTCTTCCCGCTGCCTGTTTCAGAAAGATGCTGACGTCCAGAAAGATGCTCATACCAACTGATCATTCTCCCTAAGGTTACTGACGTTTTTTAACGCTTGCAGACTACCAACTGCAATGTGTTTTTATGCTGCCATTATTATAACATTTCAATAGGCAAAAAACTGCCATTATTCGTTATTGCTGAATCGTGTATCGTGCTTCTTCTTCCATTCTTTAATATAGTCTAAGCGCTGTTTAATTTTTGCTTCCCTGCCCTCTTGGGTAGGTTTATAGTAAACATGATCTTCAATGCTTTCAGGACGTGTCGGCATAGTGGTCAGTTTATCCTCATAAAAATGTGCTAATTGATAACCTTTTCCATAACCTGCTTCTTTCATCAAACTGGTGCTGGCATTTCGTAAATGCAAGGGCACCGGTTCGTCAATAGTTGCTTTAATATCCTTTTTAACTGCCATTCGAGCTTTGTAGACAGCATTGGATTTTGGAGCCAAAGACAGGTAAATCACGCACTGGGTCAGATGGACATCACATTCTGGCAAACCGATATATCGGCAGGCCTGAAAAGTATTGACAGCTAAATTTAAAGCACTGTTGTCAGCTAGACCGATGTCTTCGCTGGCGAAGCGTATTAAGCGGCGCGCAATATAAACAGGATCCTCACCGCCGTCAATCATTCGGCCCAGCCAATAAATAGCAGAGTCTGCATCACTGTTACGCATGGATTTATGCAAGGCAGAAATAATATTATAATGTTCTTCGCCATCTTTGTCGTAATAGGCCGTTTTTTTATCCAGCAGCTCCTCAAGCAAATCACCTGATATGACAACGCGGTTCCCCGACCTATCGCTATTAATAACCAGCATCTCTAAGGTATTAAGAGCCGTTCTGGCATCACCGTTAGAATAAACTGCAATTTGCTTTAAGAGCTGAGGTGCTATTTCAATATTCAAATCTGGAAAAGCCTGAGGAGATTTTAGCACCTTTTCCAGCAGCTCACTAATATCGGCTGCTTCCAGCTGTTTAAGGATAAAAACGCGTGTTCGTGACAGCAAAGCAGAATTAACCTCAAAAGAAGGATTTTCGGTTGTGGCACCAATCAAAATAATACTCCCTTTTTCAACATAAGGGAGAAAAGCATCCTGCTGTGCCTTATTAAAACGATGAATTTCATCAATAAAAACAATGGTCCTCTCCCCCAGCAGACGATGCTCTTCCGCCTCATTCATAATCTTGCGGATCTCCTTGATGCCATGCATAACTGCACTAAAGGTGATAAACCGTGATTTTGTTTTTTTAGCAATAATTTCTGCAAGGGTTGTTTTGCCGACCCCAGGCGGACCCCAAAAAATCATAGAAGACACCTGATCTTTATCAATCATTTCACGCAAAAATTTCTTTTCCCCTATCAGATGTTTCTGACCGACAAAATCTTCTAAACTTGTCGGGCGCACTCGGCTGGCTAAAGGAGCAGCCATAGTCATTTCTTGATCAAAAAGCGATGTTTCTTGCATTTTTGCCTCCTTTGTCTTCCCAGCGGCATATCCTGTTTTAACTGGCATTTGCTGAACCCATATACGATTGACAAAAAGCATTTCAGATGTCTTTTATCTGCTGCCGATTTTATCCAAAACGAATAACATTTTCGTCAGCATCAACTTCTGCCATCACGCCAAAAGGAATAATGCATCTGGGTGTAGCATGGCCAACATTGACATTATAAAGAATAGGAAGTTTACTGTCAGCGACTGTATCAAGCAAAATCTGTTTATACTCTTCATAGTACAGTTCATTTAACGGTTTTCCAATAATGAGACCGCTGATTACTGTAAATATACCAGTAGCTTTTAAAGTTTCCAGCATTTTTTGATACATTATAGGGCTCGGCTGTTCCTCACTTGTTTCAAGCAGTAAAATTTTTCCTTTCCAGTCAGAAAGAGAAGGAAACAGCTGGTACTGCCGGCACAAGTCAACTGTATCAGGATAGCGTGAACCATCAAACATGTCATAAAGTGACTCTAAACAGCCGCCTAATATCTCCCCCTTAAATTTAGCAGCACCCTGCAGCAGCTCAAAACCCTGATTTTTATGAGCTATTCTTTCTGTGCCCAAAGCTTTTTCACTGTAGTCTAAACGCTCTTCATACCATTTCTCGCTGGATCGAACTTCTGATATGGTTGCTGTTTCGACTAACTCCTTAAAATAATGGAAAGAGTAAGGCAGCATGTCATCGGCCAATTCACAGATATCCGCTAAAAAAGACTGGCCGTAAAAGGTTTTTATCCCTAATTTATGCAGCATGAGATGATTGATTGTGGTATCTGAAAACCCTAAAAAGGGTTTTTGTTTTACCGCCTTTGCTAACTGTTTATCTGAAAACAAGTAAGGCAGTAAACGGTAGGTATCATCGCCTCCAATCGCACATAAAATCATATCAATACTGTCATCTGTAAAAGCGCTGATTAAGTCTTCTGCTCTCTTTTCCGGATGCTTTTTCAAATAATCCATGCCTTTCAGGGCATGAGGGAGAATTTTGACTTGCAGACCCAGACGCTCTAGGCGCTTTAGCCCCAAGGCCAATTCATGCTCAACAGATTCTTCTCCAAGAATACCGCTTGACAAACTGACTAAACCAACTGTACGTATCATAATTTCTCCTTTTTTGTATTACATTATATCACAACCCATCTGCCAAATGGCCTTTGCAAACAAAAAACGAAAAGACTCACTTGAGCAAGATGAATTTAAAACAGGAGGACAGTTCGGCTGAACATGGCTGACTGCAACTAATCTGTTACAACGCCAGCAGACAAAAGAATAACCTTAGCGATTAAATTTTGGTAAAATAGTTTTGGAATAATAATGAGCTGTACTTTGGGAAGCCACAGCAATAATATAAGGGAGGTTAGTCATGAAATCCGATAAAGAACTTAAAAACAGGGCACTGGAGCTTTTAGAAGAACGGGAAGTGAGTATTAAAGATATTGCGGAGCTTGTCCTTTTTTTACAGAATCCCTACATTAAAGACTTAACTATCGAAGAGTGTGTAGACAGTGTTTATACAGTTTTAAACAAACGAGAAGTGCAAAACACGATTATTACCGGTATCGAAATGGATAAACTCGCTGAAGAAGGAAAACTCTCTCAGCCCTTAAACGACATTCTGATGGAAGATGAAGGACTTTACGGTATAGATGAAATTATGGCCCTTTCTATTGTTAATGTATATGGTTCAATCGGTTTTACTAATTACGGTTATATTGATAAACTTAAGCCAGGCATTATTAAAACGCTGGATAGAAAAAACAAAAATCGCTGCCACACTTTCTTAGACGACATTGTCGGCGCTTTAGCTGCTGCTGCAGCCAGCCGAATTGCCCATGCTGATCCTGGTAAAAGTGCTATAACTAATATGAACTAACTTGGCAGCAGCTGACTTAAAAAACGAGCAGATTCTTTTGAACATGCCCGTTTTTTTATTATGAAGAAAATTGACACGGTTCATAAACCGTTAGTTCAAAGATTTTACATCAGTGAAAAATAAAAATACTGAGAAGTGCTAATAAAGCTGGCCCGCCTTGAGTCAAGAGTATTTTTTTACTAGAACTTAAGGCTCCGTAAACAGCAGCTCCAATCACAAAAAGTACAAAAACTGTCACCATTTCAAGATTAACCGAAATGAAGAGAGCGTACAAAAGGCTGAGTCCCAGTAAGCCATTATAAATACCTTGATTTTTCAAAAGAAGAGAAACAGATTGCCGCGAAAGCTCGTCTTCAGTCAATCCAAAAACGCGGCTGGTTGTTGCTGACTGGGTAGCAATTGTTTCCAAATACATAATATAAAAATGTTCCAAAGCTACAGCTGTAGCTAATAAAATGGTTATAAGTGACATATTACCTTCCTTTAGTTATTGATAATAAACCTAATTAAGTATATAAAGTTACCATAAAACTGTCAAGAATATTGACTTCTTTTTCATTAAAATGCTAGTAAAAGGATATTAGCTTGCGATTTATTCTAAAGTAAAATCTATTTTACTGCTTTTTTTAACATAAAAGTAGAAAACCAATTGAAAACAACAAGCAATGAAGTTGACAAATGCTTGACTGAATATGTAAAGATCGTCAACTTTATGTCAAGAACCTATTTTCTGTCTTCCAGTTAAACAGAGAATTTCTGGCTGTTCAAAGCCTGATCAAGGTTCTTTACGGATTTATATAAACTGTAAATCATTTGTCAATTTATTGTCTTTAGACGACAATTGGTCTACTGTTCGGTCATTTGCCGTTAGAACATCAATGCAAAAGTTTTACTAGAAGTTCTTTACAGCAGTGTCAAATACAATGCAGACAATAAAGCATATTTTTAAGAACAAGCAGATCAGTTTAATTGCGGTTTGTATAGTTTACACAGCTTGACATATTTGTCAAGTTGTGATTTTCAAACGACTGTCTTCCCCCAAAAACACTAACCTAGTTGATATTCTACAGTAAAGCAATGATCAACTGGAAAATATTTATTTTATTCAAAAACAAAAAAAGAAGAGCCAGATAAGGCTCTTCTTTAATTTTACTATTGCTGATTACAATTGTTTGTTGTAGTATTCAACAATAAGGGCTTCATTGATTTCTGGATTGATTTCATCGCGCTCAGGCAAACGTGTCAAAGAACCTTCAAGTTTTTCAGCATCAAAAGTGACAAAAGACGGACGTCCCAAAGTGCTTTCAACGGCATCTATAATAGCTGGGACTTTAGCAGACTTTTCACGTACTGAAATAACTTGTCCTACTTCAACACGGTAGCTAGGAATATCCACGCGCTTGCCATCAACAAGAATATGCCCATGGTTAACAAACTGACGTGCTTGACGCCGTGTTCTTGCAAGGCCTAGGCGATAAACAATATTATCGAGACGGCGTTCGAGCAGAACCATGAAATTAAAACCAACGGTTCCTTCTTTAATTTTAGTTGCCTGAACAAACAAATTACGGAACTGCTTTTCACCTAATCCGTAAGAAAAGCGAAGTTTTTGCTTCTCTGCTAACTGCAGACCATATTCAGATAATTTACTGCGGTTATTAGGACCGTGTTGCCCTGGTACATAATTGCGGCGGGCTAATTCTTTCCCTGTACCTGTAAGAGATAAGCCGTAACGGCGTGATTTTTTCCAAGATGGTCCTGTATAACGTGACATAGTAATGTCCTCCTCAAAAAATAGTTTTGCAGGAAATAACATTCTAAAAGAAAATCCTGATTCGTGCAGTTACCCTTCGCCTCAACAGCAAAAGGCTACTCTAATTGTATTCAGTCATTGACAGTCAGTCAAATATAAGACTGAGCCGCTTTCACAGAGCAACTGTTGACGAGCTTCATATTTTCTCTGCTGCTATTTCACACAAAGTACAGTATAGCACAGAAAAAAATGCTTGTAAAGCCCTACATTAGGAAAATTCTATCAGACAGTCTGTTTTTTTTTTGCTAAAGCAGGCCCTTATTGCTAAATTCTGCTGCTCTTTTTCTTCTTTTGACAAAGTGCTGTCTAAAGCCAGATGCTCTGATCAAATCAGAAAATCCCTATAGTTAGCTTTACTTTCACAGCCTTTGCTAATCAAAATAACGAATTAAGGTTTTTTCAGTCAAGATATCAGAATATGTGTAAGATTCAACATAAGTGTTTTCTATCTCACCGGGAACAGTTGCTTCATCCTTATATTCAACAATGAATAAAGAAGAATAGACTTCAATCAGCCGGCCGATTTTATTTTTTTCACGTTTGCGTCCGTTTTCAAGCGTCAGCTCAACTAACTGTCCTTCGTGATTTTTGATTTCTTCTTTAATTTTTTTCATTTTTGCAACATCAGCAAATGCATCACTCATTAAATTTTTCTCCTTATTCAGGGAAATAAACCGTTCCCTTTTATATTATCTGTATCGCATTTTACTTAATAATAATGCGGTCATCTCTCTTCAAACTGGGCTATACTGGAAAATTTATTATACTCTTTTTGAAATATGAGTTTTACAGTTCCGCGAGCACCACTGCGGTTTTTCTCAAGGATAACTTCAATCGTGTTATCTTCTATCATATCTTCAGGACTTTCCCCTTCCTTGCGATAATAGTCATCACGATAAAGAAAAGCAACGATATCTGCATCCTGTTCAATGGAACCAGATTCACGAATATCCGATAAAACAGGACGCTTGTCCTGACGCTGCTCAACCCCCCGTGATAGCTGACTGAGAGCAATCACAGGAACTTTCAGCTCCTTGGCCAAAATTTTTAATTGGCGTGAGATTTCTGAAACTTCCTGCTGACGGTTATCAGGACGAGTCCCTGTAATTAGCTGCAGATAATCAATAACAATCAGCCCGAGACCGCCTTCGAGTTCTTGGGATAATTTTCGAGCACGAGCGCGAATCTCAGTCACCTTAATTCCAGGGGTATCGTCAATATAAATAGGAGCTTCAGCTAAAGCGCCTTGAGCAATTGTCACATTATTCCAATCCTGATCAGTTAACTGACCTGTTCTTAAAGCATGGGAATCAACCATACCTTCAGCTGCCAGCATACGGTCTACCAAACTCTCCGCACCCATTTCCAGTGAAAAAATAGCAACCGGACGATTTTGCTTTGTCCCAACATTTTGGGCAATATTTAAAACAAAGGCAGTTTTGCCGACAGCCGGGCGGGCAGCAAGGATAATTAGCTGATCAGCGTGCAAACCTGTCGTAATTCGGTCCAAGTCACGAAAACCTGTTGGCAAACCAGTGACATCTGTTGTTTGCTGGGAACGCATTTCGAGATTTTCATAATTAACTTTTAAAACATCTGAAATTTTGCGAAAACCGCTGCGATGGGTATGCTCATTGATTTCTACTAGGGCCTTTTCGGCGTCTGCAATAATATCCTCAGACTCTCTCGCCCCCTCATAAGCGAGGTTAACAGTGTCTGTCAGCTTCGAAATTATGTTCCGCAGCATAGCCTTTTCAGCCACTATTTTGGCATAATACTCTGCATTAGCACTTGTTGGAACACTGTTAACAAGTTCTACAATATAAGAAAGGCCGCCGATATTCTGCAAATCCCCCTGATCATCTAAAATTGTTCTGACAGTTGTCGCATCAATGGCTTCATTGCGGTCATTCAAGGTGATCATCGCCCGAAAAATAATTTTATGAGAGTATTTGTAAAAATCATCTGGTTCAACAAATTCTCTGATGGCAATTAGCTTTTCTGGAGAAATAAAAATGGAACCTAAAACCGATTGTTCTGCTAAAATGTCCTGCGGCTGAACTCTCAGCTCTGGTACTTCTGCCAAAGCTGTCACCTCCCTGTCTAAAATGCTTATAAGTTTTACCAACCATCAAATCATTCAGATAGCTTTACTCTCAAACTTCTTTTATGTTTAATTTAATGTCAGCCTTGACATCTTTATGCAGCTTTACAGGAACTTCAATCAGTCCCAACACACGGATAGGATGGTCTAATTCAATATGGCGTTTATCTACTTTAATTCCAAACTGTTTTTCCAGCTCCTCAGCAATTTTTTTCGCTGTGACAGAGCCAAAAGTACGACCGTCCGGACCAACTTTCTCCAAAAATTGAACACGAATTTCCTCCAGATTAAGTTTTTCCTGAATAGCTTTTGCTTCTGCCAGATGCTCTGCCTGAACCTTAGCTTCGGATCTTTGCTTTCCCTTCAATTCGCTGACAGCCTGTTTCGTCGCTTCTTTAGCTAAATTCTTCTTTATAAGAAAATTCTGGGCATAACCTGTAGGAACTTCTTTAACTTCACCTTTCTTACCTTTTCCCTTGACATCTGCTAAAAAGATAACTTTCATTCTTCTGCTGCCTCCTTTTCTATTAACTCACTCTCAATAACGCCAAGCAATTCTTCCCTTGCTTGACTAACCGTCAAATCCGGTAGCTGACAAGCTGCTAAATTAAAATGACCGCCGCCAAGACTTTCCATAATACGCTGAACATTAATCTGATTCCTGCTGCGAGCCGATATAGAAGTCACTTGAGCACTATTACGTGTCACGACAAAAGTCGCTTCTATTCCAGCCATAGAAAGCAGCATATCAGCAGCTTTACTGGCTATAACATTGGTGTAAACAGCATGTTCAGAGCCGCTAGCCAACAAAATATGTTCTCCAACTTTTTCGCCTTTCAGGACAAGCTCATTAATCAGCCGATATTCATCAAAATCAATTGCAGCAATATTTTGGATTTCCGCACTATCGCTTCCCAATGTCCGTAAATAGCTGGCAACATCGAAAGTACGGCTGGTTACACGTGTTGAAAAATTCTTAGTATCCAGCATAATCCCAGCCATCAAAATACTAGCCTGAATTTTATTCAGCCGCTTACGGGCATTCTGAAACTGAATCAGTTCCGTTACCAATTCACTGGCACTGCTTGCTCCGCTTTCCACAAAGGAAAGGACGGCATTATCGGGAAAATCTTCATCACGCCGGTGATGGTCAACAACGATAATATCCCTAAACTGCATATACAGTTCTCTTGATAAGGTCAGAGACACCTTTGAATGATCAACCATAATCAGTAAGGAACGGGGAGTCAGCATGTCCAAAGCCTGCTCGACTGTAACCAAATGCATTTGTTCATCGGTTTGCAGTCTTGCTACCGCTCTGGCAATATCTGGATTCATATCGGAAGGATTATAAACTGTGTAAGCATTATCCGTAATATTGCTGGCAAAAAACTGCATCCCGACAGCAGAGCCCAAAGCATCCATATCAAGATGTTTATGCCCAACAACAAAGACACTGTCGACCGTTTTGAGCCGGTCAGAGATTGCTGTCATCATTGCACGTGTTCTTGTCCGAGAACGTTTAACTGTTGAAACTGAGCCACCGCCAAAATACATAGGCTGTTTTTGATCGTCATTCTCGCGGACAACAATTTGATCTCCGCCTCTGACAAGAGCGATATTTAGGTTTTGTAAAGCGACTTGGCCAATTTTATCATGCTCACTGTCACCATAGGATATCCCCATACTTAAGGTCAACGGAAGCTTTCTTTCCTGTGCCTCTTTGCGAAAAGCATCCAGAACAGAAAATTTTACTGCCATAAGATCGCTTAGTACAGAGTAATCAGTAAAGAAATAAAAACGATCCATGTCAACACGGCGGTAAAAAATCTTCTTTGCCTGCGTGAAATCAGAAATAAAGTTTGCAATAAAACTATTGATTTGCGAAACATCTGCATCTGATAAATCGTCTGTCACATCATCATAGTTATCAACTGAAATAATACCTATAACAGGACGCAGTAAACTGACATCTCCTAGCTGCCTGTTGCCCATAGAAGCATCAAAGAAATAAAAAATACCAGTTGATTCATCCAAATAAATAGAATATTTATTGCCGCTTTTTTCAAATGACTGACTGGCAGAACCATTGCGCTTGTTAGCAATGACCTCTTTGACAAAGCGATACTCAAATTCACCGTTTTCATTAGTGAATATAAGCTCGGCATAAGGATTAAACCAGACAATTTCATTGCTGGATAAATCAAATTGAATAATGCCTACTGGCATCTGCTCCAGCAAGTTTTTTAAATTGACTTCAGTCTGATCATTCAGCAGCTCTATCTGCTCCAGTTCAGAAATTTCATAAGTCTCTTTCTGATAATAAAGCAAAGCAACAACAAACAGCAAAGTCAAAAAAATGGCTGTTAAAATAGCTGTTTGACTCTGAAAAACCCTAACACAGATTGCCAAAATACCAAAGAGTATCAAACCAATCATAATCAGATGAATAGTTGCAAAACGAAATCTTCTCATTTTAAACCTCTTAACTGGTCTATTATAGCATAAAACACGTCTAAAAAATAGAGTTAGCTGTTTATTTACACCAGTATTTAAGATTTACGAGCTGCTTTTTGTTTGCCTTCAAGATAGACCATTAAAATACTGATATCTGATGGATTTACACCCGAAATTCGGCTGGCCTGACCAATTGTTTCTGGATTAATTTTCTTAAACTTTTGTCGTGCTTCTGTTGCAATAGAATCAATGGCGTCCCAATCAATGTTTTTAGGAATGGGTTTTGCTTCTAAGCGTTTCATTTTAGCCACTTGATCAAGAGCTTTATTAATGTAGCCCTCATACTTAATTTCTGTTTCCAGCAGTTCAATCACTTTATCATCTAAATGTTCGTCAGCAGCACCAATAAAACTGACAATAAGACTGTAATCAATTCCTGGACGTCGCATAAACTCTCTAGCTGTCAAGGCATCTGTCAAAGCTTTGAAACCTAATTTTTCAATACGTTGGTTAACTTCAGGGGTCGGTTTGATTTTGGAGGTTGACAATCTTGTCAACTCTTTGTCAAACTGTTGTTTACGCAATTGATAAACATGGTAGCGTTCATTGTCAACTAAGCCTATCTCACGTCCAAATTCAGTTAAGCGCATATCAGCATTATCATGTCGTAAAATAAGGCGGTATTCAGCACGAGAAGTCAAAAGCCGGTAGGGCTCTGCTGTTCCCTTAGTGACCAAATCATCAATCATAACTCCAATATAAGCATCACTTCGTTTCAAAATAAATTCAGGCTTGCCTTGAACCTTTAGAGCCGCATTTATACCTGCTACAAGTCCTTGTCCGGCAGCTTCTTCATAGCCAGATGTCCCATTAGTCTGTCCAGCTGTAAACAGGCCAGAGATTTTTTTAGTCTCAAGTGTTGCACGCAGCTGATGAGGCAAAACAACATCATATTCAATAGCATAACCAGTCCGCATCATTTCTGCATTTTCCAGTCCCTTAATTGAATGCACCAAATCCTTTTGGACATCTTCCGGCAGGCTGGTTGACAAACCTTGAATATAAACTTCTTCTGTCTCACGGCCTTCTGGCTCTAAGAAAAGCTGATGACGTTCTTTATCTGCGAAGCGGACAATTTTATCTTCAATGGACGGGCAGTAACGCGGACCTACACCTTTGACAACACCCGAAAACATCGGTGCACGATGCAAGTTTTTTTGAATAATATCATGGCTCGTCTGATTTGTGTAAGTCAGCCAGCAAGGAACCTGTTCCTGTAGATAATCAGTATCAGCCGATAAAAAAGAAAAATGGTTAGCTTTCTTATCGCCTGGCTGAATATCAGTTTTATCATAATTAATCGATGAAGCTTTAATACGAGGAGGGGTCCCAGTTTTAAAACGTCCGATTTCAAGTCCCAATTCCTGCAAATTATCGGCCAGACCGATAGAAGGCAGGCTGTTGTTGGGTCCGGAAGAATATTTCAAATCTCCTAAAATAATTTCTCCACGTAAAGCGGTTCCTGTTGTGACAATAACAGTTTTAGCAGAAAAATGCTGGTTGGTTGCTGTTCGTACACCAACTACCTTGCCGTCTTCAACTAAAATTTCTTCAACCATCGTCTGCCGCAAGGTCAGATTTTCCTGCTGCTCTACTGTATGCTTCATAGTTCTGGCGTACAGTGCTTTATCAGCTTGAGCGCGTAATGCCCGAACAGCAGGTCCTTTCCCTGTATTGAGCATTTTCATCTGGATGTATGTTTTATCAATATTCTTGCCCATTTCACCGCCAAGCGCATCAATTTCACGAACAACAATTCCCTTGGCCGAACCGCCTATAGACGGATTGCAGGGCATAAAGGCCAGCATTTCAAGATTAATGGTCGCAAGCAAAGTCTTACAGCCCATACGGCTGGCTGCCAAACTGGCTTCAACACCGGCATGACCGGCACCAATAACAATCACATCATAATTCTCAGTAAAATTTGCCATTGTCTCTCCTATATTTCACCTATAGTTTTGATATTTGAATAAATTAAAGTAAAAAATTGAGCAGTCCATCCCTAATCCCATTCATAATTATTATTGGAAATACTGCAATCAGCTACTATTTTATACTTTTAGAATTAAGTAAGGAATTTTTTTCTTAAAATTTTTAGTCTTTCCAAAAGGGGCTTCTTATTGCAAATGCATAAAAGCCAAAACCCTCGAAAACTGTACGTTAAAAACGCACAATTCTCATGAGCTTTGACCATCATGATTATTGTTAAAAACAGTGTAGTAAAATTGGCTTGAATATTCATTTTTTATTCAAAATGAGCACTATCAGCCTTTGTTTTATCATATATTTTAAAACAGACACCCCATAAAAAGGACTAGGTTTACACAATTTTTACACCTTTATCAACTACACATATTGACACACTTGATTTTCTTTGTAAACTACGTCAATTATCCCGCCGCCTAAACATTCTTGATCATTATAAAAAACAACTGCTTGGCCTGGTGTTATTGCACGCTGTGGCTCATCAAAGATAACTTCTGCCTTATCACCTAATACCTTGACAGTAACTTTACTGTCAGGTTGACGGTAACGAAACTTAGCTGTACATTCTAATGTAAATTCTTTAGGCATCTCATGTGTAAAATGAATCATGGAAGCGTCAAGCGAAGTTGACATCAAAGAATCATGATAAAAACCTTGGCCCACATACAGAATATTTTTCGAAAGATCTTTTCCAACAACAAACCATGGTGCATTATCTCCGCCGCGCTGACCGCCAATACCAAGACCACCACGCTGACCGATTGTATAATACATAAGTCCCGCATGTTCTCCCATATCACGTCCGTCAACAGTTAGCATTCGGCCTTTTTGTGCAGGTAAATACTGACTAAGAAATTCTTTAAAGTTTTTCTCACCAATAAAACAAATCCCTGTAGAATCTTTCTTTTTAGCTGTTGCGAGACCTGCCTGCTCTGCAATCTGACGTACCTCGGATTTTTGTAACCGTCCCAAAGGAAACATGACTTTTTGTAACTGTTCCTGTGACAGCTGACTTAAGAAATAAGTCTGATCCTTATTATTATCAGCACCGCGCAGCATATGAATCTGTCCGTCTTCATCACGAAATATTTGTGCATAATGTCCGGTCGCTACATAATCTGCTCCTAAAGTCATTGCATAGTCCAGAAAAGCTTTAAATTTTATTTCTTTATTGCACATGACATCTGGATTGGGGGTACGTCCGGCACGGTATTCAGCTAAAAAATACTCAAACACTCTGTCCCAATATTCTTTTTCAAAGTTGACAGAATAGTAAGGAATACCGATTTGATCAGCTACTGCGGCGACATCTTTATAATCTTCAGTTGCCGTGCAAACACCAAATTCATCCGTATCATCCCAGTTTTTCATGAAGACGCCAACTACATCGTATCCTTGCTCTTTCAGCAACAAGGCAGTTACAGACGAATCAACACCTCCGCTCATACCGACAACAACACGTGTCTTTGAATTATCAGCCATAGATAATTCCTCCCATCAAATAAGATATAAAGGGCATAAAAACAAGAAAATTTGAATACTCAAATTTTCAGCCCTACATTTTTAACATAGACTTGAAGGGTCTAGTTGTCCAAAAGTCGATTTGAAGGTCGATTTTGAAAGCACTTAAGAAGTGCCTAACTATTATATCATGAAATATAGATGCTTCAAACATTATTTTTTATAAAAAACTAAATGAGCAGCTTAAATAATATTCAACTATTTTTGTTATACTGGTATAGAGTTTAAAATTTCCAGAACGAACAGAATTGATGGCAATTCAGCATCAGTTTTCTTCATTTTAACTTGACATCAGATTTACAACACCTTGACAGGAGTGCATGATGAAATTTATTTTATTCGATTTAGACGGAACTTTAGTTGATTCAAGTTCAGGGATAAAAGCCAGTTTTCGCCACACATTTAAAGAATTAAAACTTGCGGTTCCTAGTGACAAAGAACTGTCAACTTTTATAGGTCCGCCGCTTGAAACAACTTTTTCAGCTCTGCTCAATTCAAAAGAAACTGTTCAAAAAGCAATAGCTAATTTTCGACTGTACTACAAAAAGAAGGGTGTCTATGATGTTTTTATCTTTCAGGGAATCAGCGAAGCTTTAAGGGAACTCAAGACTGCAGGATATCAACTCTATGTGACAACCAGCAAAAATGAAGCGATGGCCCTGCTCATGTTAAACGAATTAGGCTTATCTGATTTTTTTAGGGCAGTTTATGGTGCTGTCCCCCACCGTTTTAAAAAAGCTGATGTTATCAGCACTTGTTTATCCCTTGAAAACATCAGTAAAGAAGATGCACTTATTATAGGGGACACCAAATTTGATATCATAGGCGGAAAATCTGTCGGTATAAAAACCTTAGGTGTTACTTGGGGAATAGGAACAGAGGCTGATTTACTGGAAAATGGTGCTGATAAAGTTTGCCATACGCCTGCAGATATTAAAAAAGCACTTGCTTCTTTCTGATGCAAGTGCTTTTGTTTAGTAGCCCCAAGCTGATAGACCTTGAGCATTATAAGCGTTGATGGCCGAATTAATCTGATCCTGAACTGTTGCAGTTGAACCCCATCCTGGCATCGTTTGAAAGAGCCCCGAAGCGCCTGAAGTATTTGTCACAGTATAATCGCCATTTGACTCACGGGCAATGATATATTCCCATGTAGACTGAGGAACACCTGTAGCTGCTGCCATTTGTGCTGCAGCCTCACTGCCAACTGCACCAGCGGTATTGCCATTCGTTAGCCCCGATACTGGAGCGGCAGCTGTATCCGCAGAAACTGCATCTGCTGTTTCAGCTGTATAAGCTTCTGACCCCAGTTCCAACTCAGAAACAGCTTCTTCTTCCATGTCGACAGGATCTATATCCTGATGATCTTCTGAAGTCTCAGCAGCATCCTGGCGTTCTTCTTCTGTCGCTGAGGAACTTGCTGCAACAAGAGCTTCACTGCTTACTGCTGCAGCATTCTGACGTGTAGCAGTTGTATAAGAAGCCTCTGTTTTTGTAAAGGCAAAAGCTGTTCCTGCAGCGCTCCCCAAAATAAGCAAGGCTCCCAAAATAAGATACCTTTTTTTCTGACGTTTTGCTTCTTCAAGCCTACTGTACATATACATGTGCACCTCTTTCATTTTTCCAGATTACATCATATAATTTAATTATTACCTGTTAATTGTATTTGTATTAAAAATATTACAATTATATTTTTTTAAGAAAACAAAAAAAGAATAAAGCCGTTTTACTACCGAAAAACGGTTGGCTTTATTCTTTTACAGATAATGAACAATTAAAAATTAATACCAGCCATTAGCATGCCAGAAAGCCAGTGCAGCTGTCCAAGAACCATAACGTTCATTAACATAATTATCGGCTACCCGCTCCTGATTTTCAGCAGACAAATCGCCATTTAAATACGAAACACTCAGCTGATAGCGACCATAATACTGACCGTTTTGTGCTGTATAATCACCGCCTGATTCATGCTGGGCGATTTCTTCTTTAGCAGCAGCATCCTCGGTGTTCAATCCTGACTCTTCAGCCGGTGCAGCTGTCTCTTCTTCCGCAGCTCCGCTGTTTTCTGAATTATCAATTGATAAAGTCTGGCCTACTGTAATAGAATTAGCATCTGAAATCCCATTTTTTTCAGCTAAATCAGTTACTGTTGTGTTATGCGCTGCGGCAATAGCTGATAAGGTATCACCTGACTGAACAGTATATGAATCAGCTTTGACAATAATTGGTAAAACCAAAGAGGTTAAAGCCATTATTCCTGTCAATCCTAATTTCATTGTTTTTCCTTTATTGTTTAAAATTGTTTTTGCTTGTATCATTTTAATTCCCTTTCCTATTGAAGTTTACTATATCTTATCTTTTTAATGTTACTTTCTTTTTGGGATTCAATTAAAATTATTACAATCAGATTGACAAAAAATAAAGAAAACGTCTTCAACAGACGTTTTCTAAAAATCAGACAGATAAAAGTCTACTTTGCTTTAAGAACAAACAACAAGATCCCTAAAAATAACAAAATAAGCAGAGCCAGACTGTCTTTTAGCTGCCAATGTAAAAGACGATATTTGCTTCTTCCTTCTCCGCCCTGATAACCACGCGCTTCCATAGCAACAGCTAGAGCATCGGCCCGTTTAAAACTAGAAGCAAAAAGAGGGATTAAAATAGGGATAATGGATTTTACTTTTTGAAAAATATTTCCTTCACCAAAATCCACACCTCTGGCTCTCTGAGCATTCATAATGCGTGTCGTATCATCCATTAATGTCGGAACAAAACGTAAACTCAAAGACAGCATTAAGCCGATTTCATGGGCAGGGACTTTAAACTTAACCAAAGGCTGCAACAGTGATTCCACTGCATCAGCAAGACTGAGAGGAGTTGTTGTCAGCGTTATAAGGGTTGAAAAAATGATAATTAGAACAAATCTCATAAAGATCAGGGCAGCTTGACTCAAACCGTAAGCAGTTATTTTCAGAAACCAAAATTGAAAAAGAATTGCCCCTCCCTGAGTAAAAAACATTTGGAAAAAAGTTGTAAAGAGGATAATCCCAACCATAGGCTGTATGCCTTTTAGAAAAAAACTCAATTTTACTTGTGATAGCAAAACCATTATCAAAGTAAAAGTAAAAATCAAAAGATTCGTCACAAAATTGTTGGCCCAAAAAACAATAACAACATAAATTATCATTGCTAAGAGCTTACTTCTAGGATCTAAGCGATGTATGACCGAATTTCCGGGGATATAGCGGCCGATAATCAATTTATCCATGCTTAAGTACCTCTTTAAATTCCTTAATCGTAATAGGCAGAGTTTCCATATACAAGCCCCGATGTACTAAAGACTGAGCAAATTTAGTTATTTTGGGCACACCTAATTGCTTGCTTTCAAGTAAATCAACCTGCTGAAAGACTTCTTTAGGCCTGCCGGACAAAGCAATTTTTCCTGCTTCAAGGACATAAACATAATCAGCATAGTCAGCAACATCATCCATCAAATGAGTGACTAAAACAATAGTCATTCCTGATTGGTGCAGTATTTTAAAAAGGTGCATCAGTTCTTTACGGCCTCTGGGATCAAGGCCTGCTGTCGGCTCATCTAAAACTAAGATTTCAGGCTCCATAGCTAAAATACCAGCAATTGCGACCCGGCGCATCTGACCGCCCGATAATTCAAAAGGATTTTTATCAAATAAATCTTCTGAAATGCCAACTAGAGCCAGTTTTTCTTTTGCTAAATTTTCAGCTTCTTCGGAAGAAACACCAAAATTCTGAGGGCCAAAAGCTGCATCTTTAAGAACAGTTTCCGCAAACAACTGACTTTCAGGAAATTGAAAAACCAAGCCAACTTTTTGCCGAACAGCTTTAATGTCCTTGTTTTTAGAATCAGGTGTGATAGTCATCTCATTAATTGTAACCGAACCTTCAGTTGGAGTGGCTAAGCCATTAAGCAGCTGCATAACAGTTGATTTACCGGCTCCTGTATGGCCAATAAATGCAGTGTAGGAACCATCTTTAATCTCAAGATTAATATCAAAAAGGGCGCGCCCTTCAAAAGGGGTCCCTGCCTGATAAGTATAACTCACATTTTTGAGAACAATTCCCATAGCCTATTTTCTAATTCCTTTTCTGTCAAATATGTATCTTCAAAAGTATATGATTCTGATTCTAAAGCCTTTATTACATTTGAGGTAAAAGGTACATCCAAACCGAGGCTCAGAAGCTCTTCGCCGCGTGCAAATAGTTCTCTTGGAGTTGAAGCCGACTCAATCTGACCGTTCTTCATGACTAAAACACGGTCACTGAGTGCTACCTCATCTAAATCATGGGTAATAGAAATAACAGTCATATCATATTGTTTTCGGATAGATTTGATCGTCTTAATTAATTCTGTTCGACCTTCTGGATCAAGCATACTGGTTGCTTCATCCAAAATAATAATCTTCGGCTGCATGGCAACAGCCCCCGCAATAGCAACACGCTGCTTCTGCCCTCCGGAAAGACGAGCAGGTTCACGTGACATGTAATCTGTCATATCAACCAAGTCAAGAGCTTGCTTAACACGTTTTTCCATCACATCGTGTGCAACACCTTTATTTTCAAGACCAAAAGCTACATCATCCTCAACTGTTGCCCCTACAAACTGATTGTCAGGATTCTGAAAAACCATACCGATTTTATGCCGGATATCCCAAACATTTTCTTGACTTAGCTGCTCACCGTCCACAAAAATCCGGCCAGATTCAGCTTCTAAAAGGCCGGTTAACAAACGAACAGCGGTTGATTTCCCAGACCCATTGTGTCCAATAATAGACAGCCATTCTTGATGTTTCACGTGAAACGATAAATCTGTTAAGGTGTAGTCTTTTTGTTCATCGTTATATTTAAAATAAAGATTGTTAACTTCAATAATATTATTTGTCATTGTTACTGAAAGGTATCTTTAAAAAGAAAACTTGCCCCTTTAAAATAATCATAACCCGAATAAATGGTGAAAATTAAAGCAATATAAAGAGTTATAGTCCCCAACAAAGTCCAGTGGCAGAGCAAAAAGATAATTGAAAACATTTGGGAAAAAGTCTTGATTTTCCCAGGCATAGCTGCAGCAAGCACCGTTCCGCCGTTTTCTACCAGCAGCAAACGCAAACCGGTCACTGCAAGCTCACGGCAGACAATCACAGCAGCGATCCAAGCCGGCAGCAAGTTTAACTCAATCAGCATGATAAAAGCGCTCATAACCAGCATTTTATCCGCCAGAGGATCCGCGAATTTACCAAAATTAGTAACGACATGCCATTTACGAGCCAAATAGCCGTCAAGATAATCTGTGATACTCGCTAGAGCAAAAATCAAAGCTGCTATAAAATGACCTGTCAAACTATGGGAAACACAGAGGATTACGATAAATACTGGAATCATAAAAATACGTCCAATAGTAAGCAGATTGGGAATATTCTCTTTTTTCATCTCTTCACCTTACTGAATATTTAATGTGATATAGCTTAAATCTGAGCCTGTCAGCTCGGAAGTATCAAGAGACTGCCCGTCAACAGTAACTGTCACTCCCTGAATAGTGCTCAGGGCAATGGTTGTAGTAGTTGTAGAAGCAGGCAGTGTCACTGTGTAAGAAGGTGTAGCCGAATTAAGCGTTATGCCGTCCTCATTCATTCCTGAGTTGCTGACATGGAACCAAGTGCTTTCTGCACCAGATAATGAAACAACAATTTCTACAGGAGTGCTTGCATTAATCAAATTAGCAGTCAGAGCGTTTCCGCTCCCTTCTACACTTAAACTGGCTGTACTGTCAGTTGATACCGAAGTTTCGTCTTGGCTGGATGAACTGCTGACTGACCAATATTTAGACGCCTGTGAAGTTTGTTGGTTGCCCCTGAGCTGGTGCCATACGGTATAACCGACAAAGATTAGTATCAGGAGTGCCACTAAACTCAACAGAACAATAGGCCAGCGAGACGGTGCCTTGTAGCTGTCATCATGGCGGCGGCTTCTATTGGCAAAAGTCTCTTGTTTTTCAGGTTCTGATGTCAGCTCTTTGTCAAAAGATGGTTCTATCTCATCATCATTATTTTCAACCGCCTCTTGGAAAATCACTTCTTCAGAAACAACAGCAGTTTCTGAATCTTCAGTCTCTACTGGTACAGCAGCTTTTGATTCAGAATCCTGAATTTGCTCACGGTAATACTGTTTCAAAGCAATTGGATGCAGATTGACAGTCTCCCCATACCTTTGAATATATTTTAAAATCTTATCATCTGGTATCAAATTAAACTGATCCAGTTCTAAGGCCAGCAAATGATGGGAAGGAATATCCGTTTTCCTTTCAATATCTTCCAAAGTAAGGCCCTGCCTGACACGCGCGTCTCTTAAAGTTTCTCCAATCGTTTTATCACTCATACTGCCCCTCTAAATTAACTACATAATTAACTTTTATTATACCAAATTTTTATTTAGTATACGATCATTTTGGAAATATTGTAAAATCTGCTTCCTGCGATTCTGCCAAAAAATGCTCACCAACAGCCAATACTGTTTTTAAATCCAGCTTGTTTAAAATATTTGGAAGCTCAAAATAATTTTCTTTCAACGACTGCAAGGGTAAATAAGCCGCAAAATATTCTGACAAAGCAGAGGGTGAATCCAAACTTTTAAAGAATTCACCATACAGTTCACTTTTAACAAGCTCCAAATGAGTTTCTGAAAAGTTTGCTTCTTGTCTAATCTGTTTCATTTTTTTTCTGATTCTGTTGGACATAGCAATAGGTTCTTTTGTATCGAGCGTCAACAAAACAAACTGAAATTCTGAATGAATCTCAACTTCAATTATAAAAGAATCATCTATATGTCCTTCTTCATACCAATTTTGATAAGTGGAGGACGTCCAGCCAAACAGCATAGCAAAAAATAATTTTAAGGCTATTTTCTGCTGTAAAAAAGAATAAGGAAGCTTTGGTTTTGCTCCTCTATAACCTACCGCTAACTTAGGTTCAGCAATATTCATTGCTGCAGAATCCGTTTTCTTTACTGGATAATAAGGAAGCTGAGCTTTAAAAATTATAGGAGGCTGGCTTACTGCTGTTCTTTCCTGGTTTTTTTGAATCTGCTTAAAAACACTGTAAGGTTTAAAATCACCTGTAACAATCAAAGCCATATTGCGGGGATGGTAAAAAAAGGAATGAACCTCTTTTAAATGCTTTTTTGAAATAAGTTTGAGGCTTGTTTCAGTTCCAACAATATCAGCAGCAAGAGCAGTATGAGGATAAAGATTTTGCAAGATCCCTTGATAAAGCCTATAATCTGCATCATCTTGATACATAGCCATTTCCTGAAGGATAATATCTTTCTCCTTTTGTATTGACATGTCTGTAAAGGAAGTTGACATAACAAATTTTTGCAGTAAACGCAAATTCTCTTCCAAAAAACTCGATGTTGAAAAATAAAAACAAGTCTTATCAAATGTTGTAAAAGCATTGCTATAGGCACCAAAATTTGAAAATGTCAGAGCTACGTCCTTTCCCAAATCATCTTCAAATAATTTATGTTCTAAAAAATGGGCAATTCCTTCAGGATAATTAGCTTTTTTTCCTCCAACTGTAAATTTAGTGTCAAGCGATCCAAAATAACTGACTAGGGTACAGCTGCATTCTTTAAAACCTTTTTTAGGGATAAGAAAGATTTGTAAACCATTTGTCAACTTTGCTGTATAAAGCTGTTCGTTACTGTCAGTGTAAGTCCATTTTCTTAACTGTGTCACCCTTATTCTCCCTCTAAAAAGTAAACTGCCTGCAATCTAACTTGGCTTGCAGTGTTTACAATATCTTCCTTAGAAACATTTGCAATATTATTAACTATATCCTCTATACAATTAGTTAAATTTAAGTGATGCCGGTTGTAACTTCTTTCAATTATTGTTTTAGCATCATCTTCTGACAATTTGACACTTTCTGTCAACATCAGCTTAGTCTTTCGAATTATAGAGCTTGAAAAACGCCCCATTCTTAAATCAGAAAATTGTTTATTAATAATTTTCAGTGTCTGATCACGATTGACTTTGTCAATCCCAGCGTAAATATTAAGTAAACCTGTGTAAATATCCAGCTGACTGCCTATATTATAAGCTAATCCTGCTTTTTCTCGGACTTCTGTGAATAATTTTGAATGATCAAAACCACCTAAAATACCTTCTAAAACAAGAACAGAAAAATAACTGAGCTCATTATACTGAATAGGAAGATGGTAACCTAACTGCAAAACGGACTGTTTAACTGAACGCTTCCCAATTTCTTCTTGAGTTATGTTGCGATAAGTTTGCTGATAACTGAAAATTAAATCTTTTTGTCTGCTTTCTAAAGGAAACTTATTGATTAGCTGAATCATGCGGTACTCTTCGAACTCGCCTAAAATAAAGATATCCAATATATCTTCTTTGAGCATTTTTTGAAACTCTTGATAAGCTGTAAATGCAGTTTCTTCAGCTAATAAATCGGGCTGGCTGTAATGAGAAATTTGCAAATCGGGATGATCAAAAAAAATTTTTTTTAAACCTATGAAGCTGCTGTAAAGAGGATCTTCCTCATCTGCTTTCAAATAATGAATTAAATTCTTTTTTTCAACATCAAAAACTTTGCTTTGATACTGAGCAACAGAAACAAGAGGGGCAAAAAGGCTGGTCCCTAAAAAATCCAGCATTTCCTCTAAAAGAGAACGTTTTGTCAAACTGTAAACATCTTTAACAAAGCTTAAGTCAATATCAACAATATGAACAAGACCTTTAACTGACACTTTAGTTGATAAACTGGCCCCGTATAAACTGGCCAATTTTTCTCTAAATTGCTGAACTGTTGGATACACTGCGTTTGCAGCTGCCAGCATTTGTGCAACTAAGACACGCCGTGCTGCTGTTTCGCTTTCCAATTTACTAGAAAAACGAAAAGTGATATGGTTAGACTTAAACTTTTGATTTTTAATAAGATGCAAATAAACACCTTGAGCTATTTTCATATTATTTCCTCAATAAAAGACTTATCAGCTAAAATTATATCATTTTTATGCTATAATTACTTGAATCAGAAAATAGAAAGGTCAGCTATGGAATATAAACTTTTTACAGATTACATCACATTACAAGCGCTTTTAAAACAAACAGGAATTATTTCAAGCGGAGGTGCTGTCAAAACTTTTTTAGCTGAAACACAGGTTCTTTTTAACGGACAGACTGAAAAACGCCGCGGTAAAAAAATCCGCATAGGCGATGTCATTACAATTCCTCAAAAGAATATTGTAATGACAATTACCGAACCCAGTGAAGCAGAAAAAGATGACTATGCCAAAGATTTAGCAGAAAAAGAACGAGTGGCAGCCTTGGTTAAAAAGCTTAACCAAAACAATAAAAAGGGTCAGCAGAAGAACACAAAAAATACCAGCCGTAAAAAAACGGCTGCTGATAAAGATAAACCTGTCCGTTTTCCAGGAATTTAAGCATGTGGATTAAAGAATTAAAACTCAAGAATTATCGAAACTATCGGGAGATTAAGGCACAATTTTCTTCCGGACTGAATATTTTTATAGGAAAAAACGCCCAAGGCAAAACAAATTTCTTAGAGGCTATCTATTTTTTATCACTTACCCGCAGTCATCGAACACGTTTTGATAAAGAACTTATTCGTTTTAACAAAAGAGAAGCTCTTATTTCAGGCTATATTCAACGCTCTGATGCTAAGATTCCCCTTGAAATCAGTTTATCTGACCGAGGACGGGTAACCAAGGTCAATCATCTTAAACAGGCTAAACTTTCTGATTATGTTGGAACAATGACTGTTGTTTTGTTTGCCCCAGAAGATTTGCAACTGGTTAAGGGCGCTCCCCGTCTTCGGCGTAAATTTATGGATATCGATTTAGGACAAATAAAACCGGTGTATCTGTCTGATTTGTCACATTACAATCATGTCCTTAAACAAAGAAACACTTATCTTAAAACAGCTGAAAAAATTGACAGTGATTTTCTAGCTGTTTTGAACGAACAACTGGCCGATTACGGCAGCCGTGTAATCGGCCATCGTTCTGCCTTTATCAGGGATTTGGAAAAGGAAGCTGACAAGCATCACCAGATCATTTCCAATGATTTAGAGCGTTTGCACATTCATTATTCATCCTCTGTTCCCTATACTGATTATTCAGAAACTTACAAAGAATTTATTAAACAGTTACAGAAAAAACAAGCGCGTGATATGATCAAAAAAAATACCAGTGTTGGTCCGCACCGCGATGATCTTGAATTTTTTATCAATGATATAAATGCTGACTTTGGGAGTCAGGGACAGCACCGAAGTCTCATTTTATCGCTCAAATTGGCAGAGATAGAACTTATAAAAGCTGTTACCGGAGATTATCCTATACTGCTGCTTGATGATGTTATGAGTGAATTGGACAGCCAGCGTCAAACAAAATTACTTCAAGGAATTAAAGAGAATGTACAAACATTTATCACAACAACCAGTTTGGAGCATTTGACAAACTTACCAGATAATTTAAAAATTTTTATGATTGATCAAGGGCAGATCAAAGAAGAAAATCCTAAAATAACATAAAGGAGCTTAAGCAGACTGTTTAAGCTCCTTTAATTATTTGTAAAGATTTCGTCAACTTATTTTACACTGTATTTTACAGCATTGCCATTTTCAGCATGTTATACCGTTTATTCAATTTACATCACAGTAAATTTCCTTGCTTCTATTGTAAAGTTTCAATATGATTTTACAATACCAAGTAATACTGCACCAATGATAAAGCAGAGAAGTCCAATAAAAAGCCAGCCTAATTCTTTTTTGGTCTTTACTTCTCCTAAAAAAAGGATGCCACCTGCAATTGAAATAATGATACCAAGCTGAGAAAAACTAAAGGCTATTGCAAGGCCTGCCTTAGCAGCAGCAAAGAGCATAAAAATATTTCCTATTCCCCAAAGAATCCCAACAAAACTATTTTTGAAAACAGACTCCGTCAAGGCTACTTGAAATTTCATTAAAATAAGTGATCCCAATAGCATTCCAACAGCCATAGGAAGAATAACAGAAAGAGCAGAGAAAGACATAATATTATTAAAAAGAATAGTATAAGATAAATAACCAATAGTTGAATAGAATAAAGCTCTGAACCCTTTATAAAAATCACTCAGCCTATGTTGGCTTTGCTTAAGGAGCGGATTATCAGAATCACGCCTGCTTGAGAAATAAAATCCAATAAGCAATAGGATAAGAGCAACAATGCCTAGTACAAACTGTATTGGTTGTGTCCACTCATTAAAAATTAAGGCTCCAATTAAACTGCCGACAACTAGCTGTGCCCCACTCGATAAAGGATTTGCTACAGAAACGCCCATATACTGCATTGCATGAAACTGACCGCTTTGTCCTATAGCCCATAAGATACCTCCTATGATTCCAAAAACCCACAAAATTAAGCTTAACTGCGGCTTTACAATCAGCCAAACGCCTAGAGCAAAAAACAAAGCTCCAATAGTCATACCAAACGTTTGCTGATTAGGTGTTCCTCCAATTTTATTACTGATAAACCCGATGCTTCCCCAAGCAACCATAGGGACCAAAGCATACAAAATTCCTTCCATCGTACTCCTTTGAGCTTGACAGTGCTTCAAAGAACTGTCAATTTTTTGTTAATTTTTGTAAAGATAACTGTCAATAAAGGATACCTTTTATACTAAACAAGGCTTCTTATGGTTTACATTATAATGACACCTCGTTGTCACATATATATTTATAAGCCACAATCTAACTTTTTACTTTTCAGCGAGTATAAACTGGATTGTTCCTCTCTATCGTATCATCTTTTTAATATTAAAAAAAGCTGAATTTTATTATTCTTCAAGAAAAAAGACTTTATTCTGCTGACTGCAGACACTAAAGTCTTCATAAATATTTTTTATTCGAACAACATTTTATATCTGTAAAGATACTGTTCCCTTATTAATGAACTGAATAATTAGGAGCTTCATTAGTAATTTGGACATCATGTGGATGGCTTTCAATCAGGCCAGCACCCGACATTTCCATAAACTGAGCATTTTCGTGCAAAGCTTTAATATCTGCTGCGCCGACATAGCCCATACCGGAACGAATGCCACCGAGCATTTGAAATACAATGTCTGCAGCCGCACCTTTATAAGCAACACGGCCCTCAATTCCCTCTGGAACCAGCTTATTAGCTTCATTAACTGAACCTTGGAAATAACGGTCACTTGAGCCTTTTTTCATGGCTGCAATAGACCCCATACCACGATATGTTTTAAATTTACGGCCTTGGAAAATTTCAGTCTCTCCTGGTGCTTCATCAGTACCTGCAAACATAGAACCAAGCATTACCGCATTTCCGCCTGCCGCCAACGCTTTCACGATATCACCTGAATACTTGATACCGCCATCAGCGATAATCGTTTTTCCGTATTCACGCGCAACAGCTGCTGCATCATAGACAGCTGTGATCTGAGGAACACCGACACCTGCAACGACACGTGTTGTACAAATGGAACCAGGCCCAATTCCAACTTTAACAACGTCAACACCCGCATCGTAAAGAGCGCGTGCTCCTGCTGCGGTAGCAATATTCCCTGCAATTAAAGTTTTATCAGGAAAAGCAGCACGGATTTCTGCAATTTTACGAAGTACCCCTGCTGAATGGCCATGGGCAGTATCAATCACTATAGCATCTGCACCTGCCTCAAATAAAGCTTCTGCCCTTGTAAAAGTATCTGAAGTCACACCAACTGCTCCGGCAACTAATAAGCGGCCAAATTCATCTTTTGCAGCATGGGGAAATTCAATAACCTTTTCAATATCCTTTATAGTAATTAAACCTGATAAACGGCCGTTCTCATCAATTAAAGGCAGTTTCTCGATACGATGTTCATGAAGGATACGCTCCGCCGTTTCAAGATCAGTACCTACAGGTGCAGTAACAAGAGCCTCACTAGTCATATGCTCCGAAATAAGCTGCGCATAATCAGAAATAAAACGCATATCACGATTAGTAATAATCCCGACTAGTTTACGATTGTCAAGAGTTTCAACAATTGGAACACCGCTGATACGGTAGCGCTGCATCAATTCTTCTGCTTCAGCGACAGTATGATTTGGAGTTAAAAAGAAAGGATCAATAATAACTCCATTTTCAGACCGTTTGACTTTGCGGACTTCCTCAGCCTGCTGTTCAACAGACATGTTTTTATGAATGACTCCAAGACCGCCGGCTCGGGCAATTGCGATAGCCATTTTACTGTCAGTGACTGTATCCATAGCAGCTGTTATAATAGGGATATTTAATGTCAGATTGTCTGCAAGTTTTGTCTGCAGATTGACCTCATTTGGGAGAACATGGCTCTCAGCCGGAATAAGCAGCACATCATCAAACGTATACCCTTTTTTTAAAAATTTAGCGTCCCAATTTGACATTTAAAATCCTCTTTTCTTATTATAATTTAGACTAGAACAACAGCCTATTTTTATTGCTACTATCATATCACGATCAAATCATTTGTCAACTCTTTTTCAAGATATCTCAAGAAGATTTTAGAAAAGTATTGATACAAAAAAACAGATTTAACCGGCAGGCTCTGCAGCAATCATTTTAATTATCAAAACTGCATCTTACTATACATAAAAACTGCTCAGATACAGCTATCTAAACAGTTAAATCACTTTAAAAATAATTAATCCCCATCGCTGCCTTTACTTCATCTAGAGTTTGGCCTGCGACAGCTCGAGCCTTTTCACTGCCTTTTTTCAACATATTAAAGACCTCTCCTATATCGTTAGCATAATCTAGACGGCGCTGACGAATGGGTGACAGTTCGGCTTCTAAAACCTCAAGTAAATAACGCTTTGTTTTTACATCACCCAGTCCGCCTCTTTGATAATGCTCCTTCATTGCCTCTACCTCTGCCTTACTTTCTTCCGGAGCAAAAATATCCAAATAATGAAAGACCATATTTCCTTCAATCTGGCCGGGATCTTCAACATGTATATGCTGAGGATCAGTATACATACTCATTACTTTTTTCTTAAGAACATCAGCATCGTCGCTGAGATAGATTCCATTACCGAGTGATTTGGACATTTTCGCATTGCCATCAAGCCCTGGTAAACGGCCGGCAGCCTCGTTTACAGGGAAAATACCCTCAGGCTCAACTAAAACATCAGTTTGGTAAGTATGGTTAAAGCTGCGGACAATTTCACGTGTCTGTTCGATCATCGGTTTCTGGTCATTGCCAACAGGAACGTAATTAGCTTTAAAAGCTGTTATATCAGCAGCCTGAGATATTGGATAGACTAAAAAACCTGTCGGAATACTCTCGCCAAAACCTTTTTGTGCTATTTCTGTTTTAACTGTCGGATTACGCTCTAAGCGAGCTAAAGAAACTAAGTTCATATAATACATCGTTAATTCAGCCAGCTCGGGAATTTGACTTTGAATAAAAATTGTTGATTTAGCAGGATCAAGACCCACAGATAAATAATCTAAAGCAACGTTTGCGATAGAATCACGTATCTGTTCCGTATCCTTGGCATGGTCTGTTAAAGCTTGCTGGTCAGCTAAAAAAACAAACATTTCATATTTATTTTCATTTTGTAACATTACACGGTTTTTAAGACTGCCGGCATAATGACCCAAATGCAGTTTTCCTGTCGGACGGTCTCCCGTGAGAATAATAGGTTTTGCCATTCTTCGCTCCTAAACTTATGATAGTAATATTATACCACAACCTACCGAAGTTGTTGATTGCAGTATTATTTGCATGAATACTGCCGGCTATATATAATAAAGGCGGATAAATCTTGAAAAAGCAGCTTTTTTTATGTAGAATGAAAAGAATATAAGATAATAAAATGAGGTGGAAAATTGCTAACAGTTTCAAATGTGTCACTGCGATTCAGTGATAGAAAATTATTTGACGAAGTTAATATTAATTTTACAGCAGGAAATACTTATGGTTTAATCGGTGCTAATGGAGCCGGAAAATCAACTTTTTTAAAAATTTTGGCCGGAGACATTGAACCAACAACTGGCCAAGTGGCATTGGGACCAGATGAACGATTATCCGTACTGCGGCAAAATCATTTTGATTATGAAGAAGAACGCGTCATTGATGTTGTGATTATGGGCAATGAACAACTTTACAAGATTATGAAGGAAAAAGATGCTATCTACCTGAAAAGCGATTTTTCTGAAGAAGACGGTGTTCGTGCTGCTGAATTAGAAGAACAGTTCGCAGAGTCCGGCGGGTGGGAAGCTGAAAATGAAGCTGCTCAACTCCTGCAGAATCTTAATATAAAAGAGGACTTACACTACCAAACCATGAGTGAGCTCTCAAACAGTGATAAAGTGAAAGTACTGCTTGCAAAGGCTCTTTTTGGCAAGCCCGATGTACTCCTTCTTGATGAACCTACAAACGGTCTCGATATTCAGTCTATCACATGGTTAGAGGATTTCCTGATTGATTTTGAAAATACAGTTATTGTTGTATCACATGACCGCCATTTCCTCAATAAAGTGTGTACACATATGGCTGACCTTGATTTTGGTAAAATCCAAATCTTTGTCGGAAATTATGATTTTTGGAAAGAATCTTCAGAACTGGCCGCTCGCTTACAGGCTGATCGTAATGCAAAAGCAGAGGAGAAAATTAAAGAGCTGCAGGATTTTATTGCCCGTTTTTCTGCCAATGCTTCAAAATCTAAGCAAGCCACATCGCGCAAAAAAATGCTTGATAAAATCGAGCTTGAAGAAATTATTCCTTCGAGCCGTAAATATCCGTTTATCAGTTTTCAGTCTGAACGGGAAATAGGTAACGATTTACTGACTGTCGAAAATCTTTCTGTCAAAATTGATGGTGAGAAAGTTATTGATAATATCAGTTTTATTCTGCGGCCAGGTGACAAAACAGCATTGATTGGCCAAAATGACTTACAGACTACAGCACTCCTGCGAGCTTTAATGGGAGACATTGATTATGAAGGCACTGTAAAGTGGGGAATTACAACGAGCCGTTCGTATTTACCCAAGGATAATTCAAAAGACTTTTCTTCTGACATATCTATTCTTGAATGGCTTCGTCAGTTTGCCAGCAAAGAAGAGAATGATAATACTTTTCTTCGCGGATTTTTGGGACGTATGCTTTTTTCTGGAGATGAGGTAAACAAATCTGTCAATGTTCTCTCAGGAGGTGAAAAAGTACGTGTGATGCTGGCAAAATTAATGCTGCTCAAAGCTAATGTTCTTGTTCTTGACGATCCTACAAACCATTTGGACCTAGAATCCATTTCAAGTCTTAATGACGGTCTTAAAGATTTTAAAGAATCCATGATCTTTACCAGTCACGATCACGAATTCATCCAAACCTTAGCTAACCATATTGTAGTGATTGCTAAAAATGGAAGCATTGACCGTATTGATGAAAGTTATGATGAATTTTTAGAAAATACTGAGGTACAAAACAAAATAAAAGAGCTTTGGCAATAACAGACGTTTCTCTTTTTGTCGTTTCAAAAAATTATGTCTTAATATTTTGGATAAATAATATCTTATTTAATGAAAATCAAAACCAAACTGTTTGACAGTTTGGTTTACAACTTTTACCAACCTGAAAAAGCTGTAAGCTTTTAGCAAATCTTGTATCAAACTATTCTTGACAGGTAACTTGACAAACCTTTACAGAACTGTAAATAAGTTGTGAATGTGCCTGATTTTAAGTGTAAAACATGTCAAAAATAACAGTTACAGCCTAGTTTTAAATTTCAAAGAGAATCTTTTCTTCTGAAACAATAAGTATGGTAAGGAAAGGATATTATGACAATTTTAAAAAAATACAGTACTGTTCTTTATTATTCAGCAAGCTTCTTACTTCCGTTTACTATCATATTTTTTGCTCTTCTTAGTCAAAATATTTTTTGGGGAAGTGATACAACCATTCTAGCCAGCGATGGTTTTCACCAATATGTTATTTTTGCTCAGAATCTGCGAAATATTTTGCATGGAAAAGATAGCATTTTTTATACATTCACCAGCGGTTTGGGGCTTAACTTTTACGCCCTAATGAGCTATTACTTAGGAAGCTTTTTATCACCTTTTGTTTACTTTTTTAAACTGGATAATATGGCTGATGCCATTTACTTATTTACCTTAATCAAATTTGGTTTAATTGGCTTGAGCACTTATTTTAGTCTAGTAAGACTGTATCCTAAAAATAAGAAACTATTTACTTTAATTTTATCAACTTCTTATGCTCTGATGAGTTTTGCTGTCAGTCAAGCTGAGATTAATATGTGGCTCGATGTCTTTATGCTGCTGCCTCTCATTGTTTTAGGATTAAATCTTTTGCTGCAAAAAAGAAAATTTCTTCTTTATTACATAAGCTTAACTGTCCTATTTATTCAAAATTACTATTTTGGATACATGGTAGCAATATTTCTAACACTTTATTTTTTAGTTCAGCTGTTTTGGAACTTCAAAGGTAAACTGGTGTTAAGAAAAATCATAGACTTTACAGTTGTGTCAATATTGTCAGCTCTGTCAAGTTCAATAATGCTTTTACCTAGCTATTTAGACTTGTCAACACATGGTGAAGAATACAGTAAGCTGACAAGATGGTTGACAGATAACTCTTGGTATTTGGACTTTTTTGCTAAAAACTTTATCGGTTCATATGATACTACTAAGTTTGGTGCTGTCCCCATGATCTATGTTGGTCTTTTCCCATTGATATTCGCTCTTTTATTTTTTACAATAAAATCTATTAAAAAATCTGTGAGAATAGCTTATGCAGTTTTGATTTTCTTTTTCATTGCCAGCTTTTATTTAGAACCTCTGGATTTATTATGGCAGGGAATGCATGCACCTAATATGTTCCTACACCGCTATGCGTGGCTGCTATCATTTTTAATCATCATATTGGCAGCAGAAAGCCTTTCGAGGCTTCCTGAAATTTCTTTTAGACAGTATCTTTTCCCTCTTTGTTTCTTGACTATTGGCTTTGTAGCAACTCTTTTTTTCAATAAAAGGTATGAGTTTTTACAGCCTATCCATTATATTCTAACCCTGATTTTTCTTTTATCGTACGCTATTATCTTACTCAGCTTTTCAAAAAAGCAGCTTCCCCAACTTTTAATGCTCTGCTTTACACTGCTGTTTACAGTATTTGAAATCTCTTTAAATACTTACTATCAAATTACAGCTTTGGGAAATGAGTGGGTATTTCCGTCTCGTGAGGGCTACCAGAAAGATATGACAGGTATTGACAGTCTTGTCAACTATACGGAAAGCCATAATAAAACTTTCTTTCGTATGGAAAGACTCCTTCCACAAACTGGCAACGACAGCATGAAATTTAATTATAATGGCATTTCACAGTTTTCTTCTATCCGCAACCGAGCTTCCAGTTCAACTTTAGATAGATTAGGTTACAAATCTGATGGAACCAATCTTAACCTCCGTTATCAAAATAATACGTTAATTATGGATAGCCTCTTAGGTATTAAGTATAATCTCTCTAAAAATGCCCTTAATAAATTTGGATTTACACTAGTAACCGAAAAGGATGGAATAAATCTATATAAAAATTCATTTGCAAGTCAGTTAGCTATTTTAACACAAGAACCTTATCAAAATGTAAATTTCACTGTTAACACTTTAGATAATCAAACTAAGCTTCTGAACCAGCTTACTGGACTTTCTTACCGCTATTTCAGCAGGCTTCCTGCACAGATGGTCAGTGAAGGAAATACTCTCGGAAACAGAATAACCGTTTCAGGCGAAAATCAAGTAACAACAATTACTTACAGAGTTACTGTCCCCCAACAAAGTCAACTCTATGTCAGCATGCCCAATATAAACTTTGCTGATGATAATAGTGACACTGTTGTTATCAGAGTCAACGATACAACTAATGAATATACAACTGACAATACATACAGTTTTTTTGACATTGGAGCTTTCATGAATGAGCAAACGGTAGATATCAGTTTTACTTTCCCGCAGAACAGCCAGATTTCTTTTGACCACCCTAATTTTTACGCTCTAAACCTCAGCTACTATCAAGAGGCAATGAATATCATCAACAGTAAAGACACTAGAGTTACAACAAGTGCGAACAAGGTTACGGCAGATTATTCAACAGACCAAAAAAGCTCTCTGCTTTTTACCATTCCTTACGATAAAGGATGGACAGCTGAACAAAACGGCAAAGCTTTAAAAATTTCAAAAGCTCAAGGTGGATTTATGAAAGTTACTGTTCCGGAAGGCCAAGGAACAGTAACCCTGACATTTGTACCAAATGGGTTTAAAGAAGGTGTACTGCTCTCTGCTGTAGGTTTGACTGGATTTATACTGTATACTTTTCTAAATCGAAAACATAAAAAGAGTTAGGCGAATTTTTAACCTAACTCTTTTACATAAAAACCAGTATTTACTACTTGGCTTGTCTTATCACTCCGGCAGTAGGACTCGAACCTACGACATCATGATTAACAGTCATGCGCTACTACCAACTGAGCTATGCCGGATAAAGAAAAAACGCTGTGCAGCATTTTTATAGTCCGTACGGGATTCGAACCCGTGTTACCGCCGTGAAAAGGCGGTGTCTTAACCCCTTGACCAACGGACCATGAAACTAAGTGTCGGTTTTTCCTCAACACTCTTACTATTATATCAAAATAAAATGATTTGTCTACACTTTTTATAAATTTTTTCTTTTTTAAACTGAAAGGCTAAATTTTGAAAGTTCTAAAATGAAGTTAGCCACTTAGATGCAAAAAAACACCTCTATGTTACACTTGTAGTTGACGAAAACACAAGTAAAGGACATAGAGATGCAAGACCATTATACACCAACAGGCAAGCACTTGACAATAGCTGATCGCCGCTTGATTGAACGCTGGAAGCAAGAAGGGAAATCTAATCGTGAGATTGCAGGTCTCTTAGGCAAAGCTCCTCAAACGATAAACAACGAGATGAAACGTGGACTGGTCCTCCAACAGGTGCGTAAGGGGAAGTTTGAGAAGCTTTATAGGGCGGATAGAGCTCAGGAAGTGTATGAGATTAATCGAAAAAATAGCCGTAAAGCTGTTAGTCTCACGAAGAAAGTCAAGGAAACCATTGTCCACTACATCAAGCTGAAGTGGTCACCTGAGATGATTTCAAAACGTAAAGTCAACGTCCCACAATCCACCATATACTACTGGATGGACAAGGGGTACCTGGGGCTGACTAAGGCAGATAGGCTGTATCCAAGAAAAGGCAAATCCCCTAAGAAAACAGCCAGTCCTAATTTCATGCCTGTTGGAAAGTCGATTGAGGAGCGGCCTGAAGCGATCACTCAACGACTGGAGGCTGGGCATTATGAGATTGATACGGTTGTTCAGACACGGGCTAAAGCGCCTTGCTTTCTGACATTAACAGATCGAAAAACCAGGTATGAAATCATTCGTTACTTGCCCAGTAAGACAGCACAAGCCGTTAACGAAGCCTTGTCGAGCATTTTACAGGAATATCAGATCACGTCAATCACAGCTGATAATGGGGCAGAATTTGCTAGACTAAGCGAGATTTTTAGTGAAGAGAAGATCTACTATGCTCACCCTTATTGCTCTTGGGAAAGAGGCTCTAATGAGAATCACAACCGTCTTATTCGACGTTTCCTACCCAAGGGAAAAACAAGAGCGACCAGAAAACTGGCCACTCAGATTGAATGGTGGATAAACAATTATCCCAAACGAATATTAAACTACAAGACACCTAGAGAAATTGTATTCAGTGGCTAACTTCAACTTGAAATTTAGCAAAGGCTAAATTTCTGAAAGTTCTAAAATGGGCCTGCCTTCTAAAATGAATTAGCTAGGCTCTTATCTTTTTGTTGACATAAGAGCCGAATTTTTGATAAAATAATCAAGTTGAAGGTCTCATAGCTCAGCTGGATAGAGCATTCGCCTTCTAAGCGAACGGTCGCAGGTTCGAATCCTGCTGGGATCAAAGTTGAGGCAGACAAAAGTCCTGCCTCGTTTTTTTTTTTTTTTAAAACAGATGAGTTTGGCGCAGTGGTTGATTGGAAGTTCTTATTCCTTGCTGTGCAAAGGATAGCAGACTCTCTAATTAACCGTGCGGAGGCGGGACGACAAAGTCGGGATCATCATTTTATGACAGTTTACTGATTTTTGTCTCACTTTATTTTTCATAGTAAAAATCATACTTTCAATAAGAAAAGTTTCACGTGAAACTTTTCTTATTATTTATGATAAGGCCTTCCCTGCTGAATCATGAAAGCACGATAAATTTGTTCTGCCAATACCAATCGCATCAGCTGATGCGGTAAAGTAAGCAAACCAAAACTTATTAATAAATCAGCTCTGCTCTTAACAACGGGAGCCAAGCCTAAACTTCCGCCGATAACAAATGAAATATCAGAATACCCCTTTAAAGCAAAGGTTTCAAAAAGCTGGCTGAAGGCTTCTGAAGAAAGCTGCTTTCCTTCTATAGCTAAAGCAACAACGTAGTCTCGGCTGCCTAGTTTTGCAAGAATTCTTTTAGCTTCCTTGTCTAAAATTTTCTGTTTTTCAGCTTGACTGGCTTTATTGGGCGTTTGTTCATCAGCAAGCTCTATTATTTCAATCTTCGCAAAAGCATTCAAACGCTTTATATACTCAGAAACTCCCTCTCTAAGGTAATTTTCTTTAAGTTTGCCGACAGCAATCAGTTTTACTTTCATAAGCCTATTTTAGCACATTGCAGCACTTTTCACACCTTATCCACACCGAATCTTTTTATAATAATATTCTATTTCGTTTATGTTATCACTAAAAATTAATATTTTTAAAAAGTTTTCCACAAGCTGTGGATACTTTATTTTTTCTCCCTTTTAAGGTATAATTAAGCCAGTTTTGATATTTTTTAAGTCCATATCAGAAAGGCGGAGGATACAAAAGTGAAAAAATTAAAGTTCTGGTTGTTTCCATTACTCGTTATAATAGCTGGAATTATCGGCGGAATTTTAGGAACAACTATTACAAATTATTTTAATAACCATCCAGTAAATACCACAAAAACAAGCAATGTAACTTATAACAATACAACGGATACAACAGAGGCAGTTAAAACTATTCAAAATGCTGTCGTATCCGTTGTTAACTACCAGAAGCAGTCAGCTTCTTCAGATATGTATAATGACATATTTGGCGGAGACAACAGTTCGTCAGCAGAAGACGGCGACTCTGATTTGCAAGTCTACAGCGAAGGATCAGGGGTTATTTATAAAAAAGACGGTGATTCAGCCTATGTCGTTACCAACAACCACGTTATCGACGGCGCGGAACAAATTGAAATTCTTTTAGCTGATGGAACCAAAGTCGTTGGAAAATTGGTTGGAGCAGATACTTATTCTGACTTAGCAGTTGTCCAAATCTCTTCCGAAAATGTATCTACTGTAGCAGATTTTGCTGATTCTTCAAAGATTAATGTTGGAGAAATTGCTATTGCTATCGGTAGTCCCTTAGGCACTGATTATGCTAATTCTGTTACCCAAGGGATTGTTTCCAGTCTCAGCCGTACAGTGACTCTTACAAATGATAACGGTGAAACAGTTTCAATGAACGCTATTCAAACAGATGCAGCAATTAATCCAGGTAACTCCGGCGGAGCCCTTATTAATATTGAAGGACAAGTTATTGGAATTAATTCAAGTAAAATTTCTTCAACATCGGGCAGTGAATCTGTTGAAGGGATGGGATTCGCGATTCCGTCTAATGACGTCGTCAAAATTATTAATCAGCTTGAAGAAAATGGCGAAGTTGTCCGTCCCGCTTTAGGTATTTCTATGGCTAATTTAAGCGACTTATCAACCAGCGTGATTAATAAACTGAATATTCCTGACAGTGTAACAAACGGAATTGTTGTCGGTTCTGTACAATCAGGTATGCCAGCCAGTGGTAAATTAGAGCAGTACGATGTTATTACTGAAATCGATGACAAAGAAGTTACTTCCACAAGTGATCTTCAAAGTATTCTTTATGATCATGAAATCGGTGATTCTATTAAAGTAACTTTCTACCGTGGAAACGATAAGAAAACAGTAACTATCGATCTGACAAAAACCACTCAGGATTTGTCATAAAATAACTAAAAAACAACTATTTTGCGATGATACAGCACATGTTCTAAAAAGAATATTGTTTTTGGGTGGGGAAAAGTCATTTTATATGTGACTTTTTTCCACCCTGTTTTTCTGTATTTACCTGCTGCTAGGAAATTAAAATTGACTTTTTTATTAACTTTCCTAGAAGAAATCACCAGAAAAAACTTAATTCGGCCATTGAATTGCTGATAAGCCTAGAAGAGCTTCAGCGGGGCCAATATACTTTATTTAAACAGAGATTGATTAAACTTAATCCGAAGGAGTGCTATGACTGAAAAATTAGAATGGGTTGATATTAACAATATTAGCCCTAACCCTTATCAACCAAGAATTACTTTCAATGAAAAGGAACTGCTGGAGCTTTCTGCTTCTATTAAATCTAATGGTCTAATTCAGCCGCTTCTTGTTCGGCAGTCTAAAATTTTTGGGTATGAACTGATCGCAGGTGAACGGCGCTTAAAGGCGGCTAAATTGGCAAATTTGACAAAAGTTCCGGTAATTATAAAAAATGTTTCTGATAATGAGAGTATGCAGCAAGCTATTATCGAAAATTTGCAGCGTTCCGATCTCAACCCAATCGAAGAAGCTAAAGCTTATCAGCAGTTAATTGAAAAAAATGGGATGACTCATGATGAATTAGCAGATTTAATGGGTAAATCGCGCCCATATATTACTAACATGCTTCGCCTGTTAAATCTTCCTGATCAGTTGCTGCAGGCAGTGGAAAAGGGAGAGCTGTCTCAAGGGCATGCCAGAGTTTTATTAACAGTTGAAAACACTGAATCGCAAAAAGAATGGTTTGAAAAAATTATCAAAAACAAATTAAGTGTCAGACAAATTGAAAATGCAATCAAATCTTCTAAAAAACAAAAGCCTGTTGCTAAAAATCTCTTTATCAAACATAAAGAAAAAGAATTATCTCAATTACTAGGAACAAAAGTATCTCTTTCTGTAGGAAAGAAAGACTCAGGTTTTTTAAAAATTTATTTCCAATCGGAGGAAGAATTCAACAGGATTATCGACAATCTGTCTTAGGATGTGAATAGCTGATAAAAATGATACAGAACTGTCCACAGTATAAAGACCGTTTGAAAAGCTAGCTTATCTATCTCTATGTTGTTATCCACATACTGTGGATAACTTTCATTAACACTGTGAATCTTTTTTAGTGACTTGTGGAAAACTTTCTCGTTTTGTGATAGAATGAAAGGAGAATGACACGCAAGAGGAACCTATCA